>NZ_JBVIMX010000010.1:0-360026 GCF_055579625.1 Streptomyces sp. NPDC032721
TGATCCACATGAACATCGGCATCACGATCATCCACCACTTCCGCAACCGGGTCCCCGCCCTCCCCCTGGTCGCCGGGGTGATCGTGCTGATGCTCATCGCAGCCTGGATCCTGCACCGCGCCGTGGAACGCCCGCTCGGCAAGTGGTTCAACACCACCCTCAAACGCGGCATCACCGACGTCCGCAAGAACACCCCTGCCCGCCGGGTCGGCCGCCGCCGGGCAGGCACCCCACCGGTAACCGTCAAACCGGATACCCCCACCATGAGCATCACCATCCCCCAGCCCCGCCCCGCCGACACAACGACCATGCTCACCACCAAGAACACCAAGAACACCGAGACCGCCAGCAGCCGAACCGACGAAGCCGCCCGAATCTCGCACCAGCCATGAGCCGCTACCCCGCACGACTCACCCACCTCGGCCTGCGGAGCCCCAGGCGCCTGCCGTGTCCGCCAAGGATGGCCGGAGACGCGCGAGCACGCACTGGGTGTGAGGCATGTTGCGGCGGAGCCGTGGCCATCGGTTCTGCTTCGGCAGCACGGGTGGGGCGGCTGCCCTCGGCAGTCGTCCGGCCTTGTGGGCTGCCTTTCATGAGGAGTGGGAAGTATGAGCATCGTCTGGGCCGGGTGGCTCGCACAGCACTTCGGTGGGTTCGGCTACAGCAACGGCCTCGTGCGCGGTGCGACCGGGACGCTGGCCGTGCTGCTCACCGCCACGCTGCTCGGATATCTCCTGCGGCGCTGGCGCCCTGCCGCGCTGACAGTCGCGGGGGTGGTGGCAGCTGCGGGCATCGGCTGGCTCATGGCCCACTGAACTTCCAGGTCCTGACCGTACGCGAGGAGGAGAAGAACAGCGTCACCATCGCCTCCAACGAGTCCTTCGACGGCTGGACCAAGACCTTCACCGAGACTGACTCCTACCGCCTCGCCGGCACGCACGCCCGAGCCGAAGCTGCCGCCATGATCCGTTGAACACCGCAGCTTCATGAGGCGGCCCTCCTTCCTCCGGGTGAAGGGCCGCCGGCTGCTTGTGACATCCCCTTCGGGCCAGGGAGCCGCCCGGAGCCCGGCCTCGGCTCCCGTCCGAGGCGCCTGGGCACTGTTCGGCGCATTTCTGCTGTTCCGGCTCGTGTTGGAGAGGGATCGCCTCCAGCTCCTGGTGGTCGAGGAGGTGCGACTCGTCGATCACGACGGGCGGTGTCCGGCTCCGTTCGTCAACCTCCGGGGCCAGGCCGGTGGATGCCGAACATCCAGGGCATGGGAAAACTCCGCTACGTAGTGGCACAGGCCTTCGCCCTGCTCCACCGCGTTTGAACTCCTCGCGGTCCACTGGGAATTCAGAACCGCACTCCACGACGCTTTTGTCTCCTCGGCCTGCAGCCTGATCGTGTTACAAACTCTTACGGGAAAACCCTTGGCTGGGTTCGAGTTCGAAGATGACTTCCCCGACCGCAAGGTCGATGCGGTGCTCCTTCCGCACGGACCAGCCGCCTTCCTCGAAGACGGATTCCCAGTCGGAAAGGGTAGGCAGGAAGGTTCCCATCAAATCGTGGGCGAATTCGAAGGCGAGAGTAAAGGTGCGCAGATCGCGGTCCGGAACTCCTGCAGAACGGGTCGCGTCCCCGAGCAGAAATCGCCGGGCCCGAGGGAAGAGAGTACGGAAGTTCTGGAGCCGGCGAACGCAGTTCTCCCGGGGCCAGAGGTCGTGGCCCATCATGAAACAGGTGAGCAGCTCGACCTCGGCGAACTCCGCGCGCTGTTCCAGAGCGAGCACGTCGGCTTGGAGAAACGACACCCGATCGGCGAGTCCGGCCGCGGCGGCATCACCGACGGCGTCGTCCAGAGCGGGGCGCGCGACATCGATGCCGATTCCGCGGGCGTCCGGGAAGCGGCGCAGCAGTTGGAGGAGGCGGTCACCGCTGCCGCATCCCAGGTCGGCGATGCAGGCGGGGGCAAAGTCCAGGTCGTCGACGGCCTGGTAGAACCACGGGTCGTAGGTGAGCTCGCTGATCTCGCGGCAGGCGCGTGCGATCGCGGCCGAGTCCCGTTGGTAGAAGTCTCCGTGCCGGTTCTGTTCCGCGATCACCTCGGGTATCTCCCGGAAGAGCTGGGCACTTCCTCGCGTCAGCCAGTGGAAGAAGGAGCGTGTGCGGTACACCTCGTGGAAGTTCCTCGCGGGAAAGGCTTTCGCGTCGTCACGGTGCACGATGTCCACCGAGGCCAGCGCACGCAGGACTCCGATCGTCGACCGTACATCGAAATCCCGCAGGGAGGAGTAGGCGTGCGCGTCGATTTCCCCCTTGCTCTGGAGCTCGTCGAGAATGCCGAGGTCCCACGCCGCGCTGATAGCGGACGCGGCGACCGCCGAGTTGAAGATGCGTGTGACGTCCTGTTCGGGTCCGCTCGCTGCGCCTATCAATTCCCTGTTCCCCTTGGGTCGTTGCTTGCTGTTTCCCTGAAGTTGGAGTGCTGTTGTTGGGGTGCTGCTGTTGGAGTCCTGCGCACGCGTCGTGAAACTCTAATGAGAGCAAGCGACGGCCTCCAGCCCGGATCGAGCCAAAGGTCCTTCCCGCCAAGTTCCCTGTCCGGGCCGAATATTGACCTTGACCTCTCCTCTCCCCGTCCACCAGTCTGGTCTGCCGTGAAGGAACTACCGAGTCGCATTACCTCCGGGCGGGATCGCGCGGTCCTGGCAGCCATCTGCACGGGAATGTTCATGACGCAGCTGGACTCGACGATCACCAACGTGGCTCTCGGTGCGATGAAGACGGAATTCAAGGCGCCGACGTCGACCGTCATCTGGGTCGTCGACGCCTTCCTGGTGACCTTCGCGTCGTGCCTGCTCGGCCTGGGCGTCCTCGGAGACCGCATCGGCCGGAAACGAACGTTCCTGGCCGGTCTGGCGGCTTTCGCTTTCACGTCGGCGGGCTGTGCGCTGGCACCGGGAATCGGCTGGCTCATCGCCCTGCGCGCCGGACAGGGCATCGCCGCTGCGGCAGTCCTGGTCTCCTCCCTGGCTGTCCTGCTCGACTGGTTCTCGGCCGACAAACACGCCTGGGCGATCGGCTGGTGGGCGGCCGTCGCCGGAACCTCACTGGCCATCGGGCCGATCCTGGGCGGGCTGATCGTGGACGGGCTCGGCTGGCGCTGGATGTTCTGGCTGAACTTCCCCGTGGCAATCCTCGGGATCGCCCTCGGACGGAGAGTCCTGCGGGAATCGCACGGGCCGCTGCGTCGCCTGGACTGGCCGGGTCAAGTCCTGGCCTGCACCGCACTGTTGGCCCTCACCTGGGGTGTCGCGCACGGCACGAGCACCGACTGGTCGTCGGCGCCGGCGCTGGGTTCCGTCGGCGTGGCGGTGGTGCTGGTGGCCGCGTTCCTTCTCGTGGAGGCCCGCTCGCCCGCTCCACTCGTACCCCTGCATCTGTTCCGGTCCTGGCCGTTCGCCGGCACCAACCTCGCTGCCCTGCTGGTCAGCCTCGGCACACTCGGACTGCTGCTCCTGACCAGCCTGTACGTCGTGGACGTGCAGCAGGGTTCGGCCGCCTCGGCCGGTGTGCGCATCGCCCCGCTCTTCCTCGCACACGCACTGGCCAGCCCCTTTGCCGGACACCTCTCGAAGCGGTGGGGCAGCCCCGCGGTGGCGGTCTCGGGCTGCGCGCTCTCGGGCCTCGCGATCTGGTGGCTCGCTTGGTCCTTCGGCAACACCCTCTCCATGACGATCGCGCTCGTCGTGTGCGGCATCGGCGTGGGCGTGGGCATGTCGGCGCTGGTCGCATGTGTCGTCGCAGCCGCCCCGGGGCACCCGGCGGGGTTGGTGTCCGGGCTGAACAACACCGCACGGCAGATCGGCAATTCGCTCGGCGTGGCGCTGCTCGGCGGGCTGGTCGCTGCCGCCGCGGTGCCGCGCGATGGCCTGCGGCTGGCGTTCTGGGTCGACGGTGCGGCCTACCTGCTGGCAGCACTGTTCGCGACGGTCGCGGCGCTCGCCAGCAGACGTGTCAGTGGCCCCGCTGGCGGAAGGCGCGACATCGGCGGCGCTCGCGTGGTGCACAAGGGGGCAGTCGGCGAAGGTCCGGCCTCGAAGGGCTGAAGGGCCTAGCAGGACTCCGTTAGGTCCGCTACGTCTGCGAATCTCGGCCGGGTGGATGGTCTCCGTAGGATGTCGGATCATGGTGACGATCGATGTTTCCTCCGTCTTCACGGAGAGGGAACTGCACGACCTGCTGAAGCAAGAGCTCGGCTTCCCTTACTTCTACGGCAGGAACTGGGCTGCGTTCTGGGACGCTGTCACCGGCCTGGTCAGAATTCCCGACCGCATACGCTTCACCGGTTGGTCCGAGCTGCTGGTGCACGTACCGGATGGCGCCGACGAACTTCGGCACCAGCTCGACCGTTACCGCGATGAGTACCGTCCGGGTCTGCTCGTCGAATTCACATAGATGAAGCCTCTGCCCGTGGGGCCGGTAATGCACAGTGGCAGGTGGTGCAGATGCCGGTCCGACACCTCAGCACGTCCCGGTGAGGAAGGCGTGGGCTGCGGTGACGAGGGGGGCTTCGGCGGGAAGGTTCGAGAACGAGTACTCGGTGGATTCCTCTGCTTCTGTGGGCGACTCGGCCGGCAGCCACAGGTCGAGCAGGACACCGTCCCACCAGCCCTGTTCGGCCGAGGCCCGGGTCCTGAGCGGTCGGACGAGGGAGTTGCTGGCCGGACGGATACCGGCGGGCGGGGGCACGGCGAGTCCAGGAACTGCACACCGAGCGCACCCGGGTCCTCACAGTGCCGCTCGGGGCCGCCGTCCGGCCACCTGCCTTGGTGCAGGAGAGCGCCGAGGCACTCCGGTCGCCGCGGTAGGGCCGGTTCTGCGTGATCGCCGCAGAAGCGGCGGTACCGGCCGGGCCGACGCAGCTTGAGGAACACTTGCGCGACCGCGGGACGCAGTCACTGTGGCTGGCCATCGGGCCCGCCCGTGTTCGTAGGAACAGAGCCGGCTGTCGGGCCGGAGCACCCGGCGGATTTCGGAAGTGCGGCTGGCAGATCCCGTACCGGGCACAGGACCAGAGAGCAGACCGCAGTAGGGAATCAGCCGACGGTTCGGTCGAGGCGCGCTGCCGCGACACCTCGGGGGCGAGCAGCCCTTAGCGGGCACGACGACGACAAGCACGTCTGGCACCAGCAGGAGCCGTCCCACGACCGGGAGCACTTCCTCGACGAGTTCGCGCACGTCTTCGCAGTGCGGGGCTCCAGTTACCGGCCCGCGGCGGTGGTGGCAAGGCTTGCCCGCAGCGCGGCCGGGCCGTCGGTGCCCTCCGGCCGGCGCGCAGGGTGGCCGGAGGGCGCCGATCGCCTAGGCGGACACCGAGGCATCCGTGACCGGGCAGCCGACGCGGGCCGGGGCGGGGGTGTGGTCCGTGGAGGCGGCCGCCTGGGTCTCCTCCTGACGCAACCGCTCGACCAGCACGACGAGTTCGCGGTTCCTGCCGGTCGCCATCAGATAGATCATCTTGAGGTCTCCCGAGAACGCGGCGACCGGATCCGTGAAGCCGACCGGCAGGTTGCGCTCGAAGAGGAAGTGCCCGCTCCAGGCGAAGGCGAAGAAGCTGGCCGGCACGGTCCAGAGCCGCTTGGCGCCGCGGCCGCGTACGCGTGTGGCGGACACGGCCGCGGCCGCCATCCCGGCGACGTGCATCCACCTGCTGGCCTCGCTGGTGTGGCCACGCATGTAGTCCTCGAACCGTTTGTCGAACTCTCTCATCGTCCTCAGATCCTTTCGGAGGTTTCGAGCTTGCGGGACCTGGCCTGGTAGATGTGCCGGAACAACGGGTCGACGGCCGCTCCCCGTTCGTACCGGGCGGCGAACCGCCACTGATACTGCGCGAAGAGTTCGGGGTCCTCATGCAGGAACAGCACGTCGTGCACTGCCATACGGCGCAGCGCGAGCAGCGGGACGGGGGAACGGGAGACCGGGAACGAAGGGTTCCTGGCGGCCGGTTCCGCGCAGTCGGGGTGGAACTGGCCGAGCATCAGGCCCTGTTCCGCCAGCTCCTTCTTGACGTCTGCCTGCACCTGGTCGAGCAGGTGCCAGCGGGAGGGCGGCAGGTCGGGCAGGGCCAGCAGGAGGGTGTGCAGGGTGGGGTTGGAGTGCGCCCAGCGGGCCGTCAGGAATTCCCGCACCATGTCGTGGACGAGCGCGGTGAGGTCCGCGGCGGTCGCGTCCCGCAGATCCCGCTCGGTACGCAGCCGCAGGGTGTCCGCCTGGAGGGCGGGAGCGACGAACGGGCACACCGCGCCATCCCTGCCGAGTTGTTCGTGCGGCTGGGTCACGTAGTCGCACAGCCAGCGCCGTACGGTCTCTTCGGTGTCGTCCGGCGCGGCCGGCTCCGGCAGCGCCTTCGCCTCGACGACGGCACTGCCGCCGGGCAGGCGGGTGACGGTGGTGACCGAGAACCCCGCGCTCTCCAGGAGCGCGGTCACGTCCGCGCGGCTGCGCTCCCGGCCGCCGTCGAACAGGGTCATCATGTACAGGTCCATCAGGGCGCCCGACTGAACGTCGTCGCTTCCGGCGTCAGTGCCTCCGGCCTCGGGTCCCGCTCCCCCGCCCTCCTCCGCGAGCAGGTGGTCGACGACCATCAGGCGGCCGTCGGCGCCCATGGCGGCACGGCAGTTGCGCAGCACGGCCAGGCAGGAGTCGTCGTCCCAGTCGTGCAGGATGTGCCGGAGCAGATAGACGTCACCGCCCCGGGGAAGTACGCCGAAGAAGTCGCCCTCCACCAGGGTGCAACGTTCCTCCAGTCCCGCGGCGGCCAGTCGCCGACGGGCGGCGGGCAGCGCCGCGGCCATGTCCACGAGCACGCCGTGCAGTCCGGGCAGCGTGTCGAGCAGGCCGACGAGCATCGCCCCGTCTCCGCCCCCGACGTCGACGACGGTGCCGGCGAGGTCCGCCGGGCCGACGCCGTACGGCATGAGTGCGGCGCGTACCCCCTCGAACTCCAGGGCAAGTCCCGTTTCCTGCGAGCGGTCGAACACCGAGCGCAGTTCCGGGTCACTGTCGAGGTGGCTGAAGAAGCCCTCACCGTAGACGTCGGGGAACGCGGGTCTGCCGGTGCGCACGGTGTCCGCCAGCCGGTCCCAGGCGGGGGCCATCGCCCGGGACGCCAGCAGCGCGGTGGGCAGGACGGATGCGGGCACGTCCGAGCGCAGGGTGTCGCCGAGCGGGGTCAGCGCATAGGCTCCGCTCCCTGTCCGGCGCAGTGTGCCGAACGCGACCAGCGCCCGGAGCAGCCGCTCCAGTTGAGCCAGGTCGGTGCCGGTGGCGGCGGCGAGGCGACGGCTGTGCGCGGGGCCTTCCGCCAGGAGGTCGGCGATGCCGAACTCGGCCATGGCGCACAGGGCCCGGGAGCGGAGGTGACCGTAGATCAGATGGCGCATCTGCCGGGCGTGCCGGGCCTCGCCCGCGGTGGGTACGGTGTTGCGGCCCTGCGGGGGCGTGGGCGTGGGCGTGGGCGGAGCGTCCTGGACCGAGGTCTGCTGGGGCGGGTTCAACGCTCCTCCTGCGATAACTGCGGCAACTGGGATACCTGGGACACCTGGTGTGCGACGCCCGCGTACGAGCGGGACGCGGGAGCGGCCGTTTCCGTCACGCGCACGTGCAGGCCGTCCCGGGGGTGCAGCGCCGGGATGCCGGCGGGCTGCGGATCGTGGGTGAGCAGTTCGAGCGTGGTGCGCTGGGCGAGCCGGGCGAGGGCGGCCGGGATGACCGCCTGGGCGATGTTGCCGCCGATGCAGCGGCGCGGGCCGTAGCCGAAGGGCAGGTACTCGAAGGGGGTCGGCGTCCGGCCGCCGTTCGTTTCGCGCTCCCATCGCTCGGGCTTGAACCGCTCCGGTTCCTCCCAGACCCGGGGCGAGCGGTGGGTGAGGTACTGGCTGACGGCGATGAGGCTGCCGGCGGGGATGAGATGGCCTTCGTAGCGGAAGCCGCGCACGCAGCGGCGGGGACTCATCATCACCGGCGGGTGCAGCCGGAGGCTCTCGGAGACGACCCTGTTCAGCAGGTGCAGACGGCGGACGTGACTGACGGTGGGCGCGTCGTCCCCCAGGACCCGGTCCGCCTCCTCGCGGACCGCCGCCCAGACGCCCGGGTTGCGGAGCATGTGGTAGACGGCCCACCCGATGCCGGAACTGACCGGGTCGTAACCGGCGATCAGCGAACTGACCACCATGTCCCTGATCTCCTGGTCGCTCATCTCCCCGCTGTCCCCGCTGCCTCGCCTGTCTCCGCTGTCTCGGCTGTCTCCGCGCGCGGCGAGCAGTACGGAGATCAGGTCGCCGTCACCGGTGACGTCACCGCCCCGTCGGCGGCGGGCGATCTCCTGGTAGATGACCTTTTCCACCGCGGCGATGCCGGCCAGGGCCCGGTTGCGCGCGCGGCCGGGCAGCCGCCAGGCGACGAGCTGGCGGGGCAGCGGATAGTCCATCAACTCGTGTATCAGGTCCAGTTGTTCGACCAGGTGGTCCATCTGCCGGGCGACGTGTTCGCCGCAGAAAGCGCGCACCATCGCGACCCGGACGGTCTGCCGCAGCTCCTGGTAGATGTCGATCCGGCGGCCGGGCTGCCAGCTGCCGACGGCCGTTTCGACGTGGTCGAGGATGAGCTCGATGCCGCGTTCCATGCCGGTGCGGTGGAACGCGGGCAGGGCGGCCCGCCGCCTGCGGTCGTGCGGGGCACCGTCCGTAACGACCAGGGCGGTGTCCCCGGCGATCGGCCGGAGCATTTCGTACGCCCCGGTGAAGACGAAGTTGTCGGAGTTGCGCAGGACCAGGGCGTTCGCCTCGGGGCCGACGAGGAAGACGGTGCGCAGCGGGCCGACGCCGAAGGCGCACACGTCTCCGTACGCCTGCTGGAGGTGGGACAGGCCGTGCGGCAGCGAGCGCTGGAAGGCGCGGGTGGCGGCGATGGTCTGGCGGGGGCCTCGGGGCCCGGGGAGGCGCTTCATGCGGTCTGCTCCTTCCGGACGCCGCTGTCCTGGCTGCGGCGGGAGTCGAGAGCGAGGTGGTCGCTGCCGATGAGGACGAGGGCGCCGAGCACGACCGTGAGGGCGGTGGCCCAGCCGGGGGCGTTGAGCAGCACGAGGGTGGCCAGGAAGGCGGTGGAGAGGATCATGTCGCGCTTGAGCACCTGGTTGGCGGCGGCCGGGTCCGTGGCCCGGGCCATCGCCCGGCACTGGGTGTAGGCCCATACCGCCCAGACCAGGGCGAGCAGGGCGGGTGGTGCCACCGTGCCGGTCACCACCAGTACGGGCAACGAGAGGTAGCCGAGCAGGGTCATGGTGGTGGCCGCGCGGGCTGCCGAGGCGTAGTCGGGGAAGACGGTGGCTGAGGTACGCAGCCCGGCGGCCCGGTCACCGGTGAAGTCGGGGAGGTTCTTCACCATGCCCTTGGCGACGAACCACAGGATCAGGAAGCCGAGCAGCATCCACCCCTCGGTGTCCGGCAGCCGTACGCCCCGGGGCGCGCCGAAGTAGCCGAGCAGGAAGGGCCCGAAGACGGCGAGGCTGAACGCGAACAGGCCGCTCACCGGGCGGGCCTTGAGCCGCAGCGGTACGAAGGAGTACTGGTGCGCGCCGAGCAGCGCCACGAGCATGACCGCCAGGTAGTACGCGTCGTAGGCCAGGGACGCGACGGCGAGCAGCCCGGTGATCGCGTGGCCGGCCCACAGCACCCTGCGCTGCCCGGCGCGCAGCAGCAGCCAGACCCGGCCGGGGAGGTTGACGCTGTCCTCCTCCAGATCGGTGTACGCGTTGTAGAGGTTGGCCATCAGCCCGTACGCGAAGGTGAGGGCGAGCCCGAGGAGGAACAGGGCGCTGAGCGTCCCGTCCGCGGCGGTCCAGCCGAGCGCGAAGGCCAGCAGGCCGGGAACGCAGGTGCGGGGACGTCCCAGCATGAGCAGGATGCGCACGGTCTCACCGGACCCCGACGAGCCGGGGGCGGCGCGCACCGCGGCCACCCTTTCGGCCGGGGTGAGTGCGGCGAAGTCCACGAGGTCCAGCGGCGGGAGCCCTGGGTGGGACCGGGTGTGTGCCATGGGTGGTTCGCCTTCCTGTCGGCGGAGCGGCGCGAGAGTGGGAAGCGGGAGCACCGGGCGAAGAGGGGTCAGACGCCGAACCGCCCGCTGAGCGGACGCCGGGCCAGGAACGGCCGGGCTCCGACGACCGGCACGGCGGCGCCCCGGGCCGGCAAGCAGCCAGGCTCCGGGACGTCGTCGCCCGACACCTTGCGGGCGGGGGCCGTGACGGACGGGGTGGGCGCGAGGGTCATGGATCCTCCGGGATACAGCTCCAGTGCTTGGAACGAGCCTCGGACCACGGGGTCGACAACCGCTCAAGAGCGGCTCGAAGGCCGGTGGGCACACGGAAGGGAGACAGACGGCCCCGCCCGCCGGACCGACCTGGTCTCCCGCCGCGAGATCGCCGAGACCACCGCCCCTCACCCCACGTACGCCCCGAGCCGCATGGGACTCGAACTGATGCTCGTCCAGGCCGGGTTGGGCAGGCTGCCCCCGCAGGGCCTTCTCTGGGCAGGCCTGCGGGATGCCCGGAACGGACGGCAGGGGCGTTCGAGCGGGCTCGCCACAGGGCTTTCGCCGCGGGCCGGAGGAAGAAGATGGCCAGTTCCGGCCCAAGAGGCGGCACAGGAGCGCAGGTCAGGGTATTCGCGCCTCGGCCGTCGCGACACCGCAGGACGAAGGGGTGGCTCGTCGCGCTTCGGCCCCGCCGAGCCCCCAGCGTGCGCCGGTGATGTCGAGGCGATCGGCCGACGGCGTCCCTCAACCCCTTTATCCATAGGGCAGTTGACCTATCTTAGGTGCCTCTATCGCACATCCCTACCCAGGAGATCCCCCCATGGCAAAGGACGAGATCGAGCACATACGCCGCGAGCAGCCGTCCCCGGCAGTCGCCGCGCTCGCCACCGAGCGCGGCCTGGGCGACTGGATCGATACGCTCGCCACGAAGCAGGGCTTCGGGTGGCGGAAGCAGCGGGACTGCCGGCTCTACTTCTTCAAGGGCGGCCTGGCCGTGACGAACCCGGACGGCTCCCTGGCCGCGTTCGACTGGGAGACGGTGCGCGTCCTGCAGTACCGGCGCACCGTCAACGGCGCTGGGGCGGAAGCGTGTTCCGTGCTCATCGACCCGGCGGGCAATGCGCTGAACATCGGATACGGCAGACCACCCCTGTTCAAGTCCGACAAGACGGCGCTCGGCATCACTTCGTGGGCGAACGGCGCCGGTTTCCTCTACCCGTACATGTGGGGCGACTACATCCAGGAATGCGTCACCCGCACTCAGCTGCCCGGGACGATCGCGCGCATCCAGCAGGGAGAGACCGTGAACTTCGGTCCCTACCAGGTCAATCAGCAGAGCGTCTGGGACAAGAAGTACTCGATCGTCTGGCCGGAGATCATCGAAATCGGGGTCCAGGACGGCACGTTCATGTTCAACGGCCACCAGAGGAGGTCGAAGGCTCCGGAGATGGCACAGGTGTTCCAGATCCCCAACCTGGACCTCTTCATGAAGCTGTGCCGCCACCTCAGCCCCAACCTCTAACCAGCGCCGGTCATCAACACCACATTCACCGGGCCCGCAACCCGCGACCCTCGTCCGTCGTGCACGCAGCGCAGTCCGCGCGCTGCGCCTCTTCACGGGTTTGCGGGCCCGGGCCATCTGGCGGCTTTGACGCGGATGCCGAGACGCCGTGATGCCGTGCAGGACCTGCGGGAGCCAGTAGGCGACGGCGCACCGCTTCACGGTGGATTCCACTGTGTGACCGTGCATAATCCATTGCCGGGCCAGGTGGTGGTGGCCCAGGATGCCCGGATGCGCTTCTCGATCAATATTCCGAACTTCGGCGACTTCGCCGATCCCCGAAACGTGGCAACCGTAGCGGCGGCGGCCGAGGAGTCCGGGTGGGACGGGCTCTTCGTCTGGGACCACGTCCATTACCGCGGGTACTCGGGGCGGCCCTTCGGGGACGCGTGGATGCTCCTGACCGCTGCCGCGCTCGCGACGTCACGGATCCGGGTGGGGACGCTGCTCACCCCGGTAGCCCGCTATCGGCCGCAGCAACTCGCGCGGCAGGTGGCCACCTTGGACAACCTCAGCGGAGGCAGGGTCGTCTTCGCCGCGGGGCTGGGTGGGCCGGTCGAGGACGAGTACGGCAGCTTCGGCGACTCCACCGATCGACGGGTGCTCGCCGAGCGGCTGGACGAAGGGCTGGAGCTGTTGGAGCGGTTCTGGACGGGCGAGGCCATCGACCACCACGGCCGGCACTACCAGGCGCGGAACGTGAGCCTGCAGCCCGCCACCGTGCAGCGGCCCCGGCCGCCGGTGTGGATCGGGGGATTCTGGCCGAACCGCCCGCCCATGCGACGGGCCGCACGGTGGGACGGCGCGGTTCCTCTGTTCAAGAACGCCCTGCACGGATACCCGCCCAACCGCGAGGACGTGCGGGAATTGAGCACCTATGTGCGCGCTCACCGAGAAGGTGACGCCCAGCGCCCCTTCGACCTCGTGGTCGGCGGCGCCACTCCGGCGGACGCGGCCAAGGCCAAGGATGTGATCGGTCCGCTGCGCGACGCAGGTGCCACCTGGTGGGACGAAAGGCAACTCGACCCCGGCCCCGACGTGGACCGCCTGGCACCGGTGCTGCGGCGCATCGAGGCAGGGCCACCGGTGCTCGATTAGGCGCCCCGCACCGAGGCGCAAGGTGCCGGCCTGCCAACGGCGTTGGCAGAACTCAGGGATCCCCTGAGCTTCAGAAGCGTCTTGCGGGTTGTGCGCACTTCCTCGGCGGCCCGGCCGAGTTGGTCGATCTGCGCGGTCAGCTACGTGATCTGTTCCCGCACCGTCGCGGCCTGCGCGGTCAGCTACGTGATCTGTGCCCGCACCGTCGCGGCCTGCGCGGTCAGCTCTCGTTCCCGCTCCTCCAGCGGTGCCAGCACCGCGCCGAGCGTCAACTCCGCGCGGACCGCCCGCCACGATCCAGGTGGACCGAGGCAGGGAGGTCCCGGGCCGAACGGACACGGGTGCGAGGGAGCGTTCGCCGTCCCGGTCATCGATCTTCCTGCCTGCACACCGCGCATCTCAAAGGCCGGGCACGGGCCCGTACGGATCGCTCCGTTCAGCCTGCCGTCTGTGCTGCGGCGGGGGGTTCACGGGCAAATGGTCGGTCCTGGGACGGATCAGGCTGCCCTCAACCAGAGAGGTTGTCCGTCTCGTTCTCTCCGGGCCGAGCGGTGGGTGAGCCGGAGAGGGTCCTGGTCCTGCGCGTGGGCTCCGGCCTCGTCGTAGTGGGAGGTGTTTTCACCGTGACCACCGTCGGCTCCGGCCAGGTCTCGGGGGGGGGCGGAGGCTTCGGCAGGCGCAGGACGGGGTCCAACCGCAGAGGCCCGACCAGCCCGACGGGCAGGTCCCGCAGTACCCAGACCGGGCGCGCCACATCGTGGCCCACGTACATCACCATCAGGACGTCCCGATCGCCGCCCTATCGCTGACCAACCGCGACCAGGCGCCCGGCTGCCGTGGGTACGTGCGTGCAGTTCGTCAGCCCCCCATACCCCTGCTCGCCCCTCCCCCGGCCTCCGCATCAGCCGTGGCCCATGACGTCCTCGGAACGCCTGGACCCGTCCGTGCGCGTGGGCAATGCGCATGCAACTGCCCCTTACGGCGGAGGTGGTCCTGCGGGGCGTGCAGGCCCTGGACGAACCGTACTCGGGGTTTCGAGCACTTCCGGCGCCCGACGGGGCCGGCCGGACCATGGGTCCATGCTGTGGCTGAGGAGCCAGGCGGAAGGGCAACTACACGGGCGTGGTGGGAAATCTGCGCGGCCTGTACGGCCGTGAGGTCGGTGCCCAGCGCCTGAACCTGCTGCAACCGGATCGTCGTACGGAACGCCCGCGCCACCATCGCCCGAAGACCCGCGTCAGAACGGCGCCATGGCCCGCCACCGGGCCGAAGACGCGGGGCCGGTCACCGTGGTCCGTCGCCGTAGCCCGGCGGGTGCTGCGGAGTCCACCACTCCAGGAGCCCCCACGTCACGAGCGTGAGCGCGGCGAGGCCCGCGGCCGCCGCTGCCCAGGGGCGGCCCGTCCAGCGCATCGTCAGCATCCAGGCGAGCAACGGGACGAGCGCGCCGCCGAGCGTGATGAGGGGCAGGTCGATGTAGAGGACGCTCAACTCGTGCGTCTGGCCTTCGAAACCGCCGTTGATACTGCTCGTGGCCGAGGTGCCCAGGCCAGCGGCACGCCCGCCGCGCCGAGAACGGCGAGGAGACACCCGGCGCCGCCTGCGGTGCGTGAAGGTGCCGTGCGCGGAGAAGAGGTGTTCATGGCCTGTCCCAGGGGTGTCGCTCCTGTCTCGTGCCAGGCGCCTGTGGCGTGCCAGGCGCGCGTGGTGTGCCGTGTGGTTCCGCACACCCCTGGTGGGACCTCCCGGAACGCTGGCGAATCATCGTCGTATGCTCGCCGACAGGCTGCCGGACAGTGCGACCCCAGGGGCCGCCCCAGGGGTGGCCTTTACCGGCTGATGGCGCCGAAGCCGCACGGACAGATCCGCTGACCGCTCGGCTCGGTGCGGCGAACGAGATTACGGAGTCGAAGAGTTGGGCGCACACGGCACGCTGGACACGCAGGAGACAGCCGTGCGGCTGCGGGCGATCACCGGTGAGCTGTCGGACCGGTTCTACGAGCGCAACGACGTGGTGCGGACGCTCGTGGTGACGCTGCTGGCCGGACAGCACTCACTGCTGCTCGGCCCACCCGGCACCGCGAAGTCCGAGCTGGCCCGCGAACTCACCGGGCGGGTCGACGGGGCGACGTACTGGGAGATCCTGCTGTCCAAGTTCACCGCTCCGACCCGGATGTTCGGGCCGATCGACGTTGCCGCCCTGGCCCGCGGCGAGTACCGCCAGGTCTACGACGGCCGCGCCACCACCGCGCACATCGCGTTCATCGACGAGATATTCAAGTGCTCCACCGCGGCCCTGAACGAGACGCTCGGCTACCTCAACGAGCGGATCTACCACCCGGAGAACGGCGGCGAACCGGTCCGCTGCCCCCTGATCGGCGCCATCACCGCCGGCAACGAACTGCCCGCCGGGGAGGACTCGGCCGCGATCTACGACCGGCTGCTGGTGCGGATCGAGGTCGGCTACCTCAACGACCCGGTGAACTTCGCCGCCCTGATCCGCTCCGCCGTCACCGGTAACCCGCAGCAGCGGCCCCGTACGACCGTGGAACTGGCCGCACTCCAGCAGGCCGTGACCCAGGACGTACCGGCCGTGCAGGTCCCGGACACGCTCGTGGACGCGATCTGTACCCTGCGCTCCGCCCTCCGCCGCAAGGAGATCGTCGCCTCCGACCGTCGATGGCGGCAGGCAGTGCGGCTGCTCCAGGCGTCCGCGTACCTCGACGGCCGTACGTCGGTCAGCGAGCAGGACCTGCCGGTCCTGACCCACGTCCTGTGGAACTCGCCCGCCGAACGGCCCACCGTCGAGCGGGAAGTACTGCACCTGGTCAGCCCCGACGCCAAGGAGGCACTCGACCTCGCCGACCTCCTCGACGAACTGGAGGTCCAGCTCGACTCCATGGCCGGGCAGTCCCGCGAGGCGCTGAGCACCTGGGTCATCAAGAACGCCCACCACAAGCTCGCCACGGCGGGGAAGCGGCTGGAGGAACTGCGCAGCGAGGCAGTACGCACCGGCCGCTCCACCGCCACTGTCGACCGCGTGACGGGCCGTCAGCACGCCGTCCGCGCCCGCGTACTGACCGAGGCACTGGGCCTGGACACGAGCATGGTGACAACAGGTTCCGGACCTGCCGGAAGCGCACCGTGAGCGAGACCCCGAACACTCTTGCCGCGCTGACCCGGCTGTCCGCGACCTGGCTGGCCCGCTCCTCCGGCACCGCCGAGCAGCACACCACCGCCGTTCTCGCGGACCGCTTCGACCTCGCCACCTGGCACGACACCTACGAGCGGGCGACCGCACTGCACGAACTGGCCGCAGACCTGGACGCGACCCACCACGGCGCCCGCGACCTGCTGACGGACGTCTTCGTGGCCGCGTACCGCTCAACGAGGCCACAGGTACGCGCACGCGCCGCCATGGATCCGTCCCGGCTGCTCAACCACCGGATCGTGACCGCGCTGACGGAGTCCGCCGACTTCGACGAGCTGCGCAGCACGGCCGCGGGCGACCCCTACGCGGCAGCCCTGGCCGTGCTCGCGCTGGCCCCGGAACTCCGCCGGATCCTGGAACACACCCGCCGGGAGCAGGACAGTGCGGACCGGGCGAAGGAGGCACAGCGGAACGCGGAACACGCGGCAGCCGCCGTGGCCGCCGCGCTCCGGGAAGCCGTCGGCCAGACCGACGAGGCGGGCGCCGTGACAGGTCGGGCCGCCGACGCCGTACGGCAGGCGGTCACCGCCGCCGAGGCCGCCGGGGCCACCGCCCGGCAGGCCGGACAGGCCGCCGGCCAGGCGCTCACGGCGGTGGCCCCCGGAGTGCGGGCCGCCACGCACACCGCGGCGGCACGGGCGGTCGCCGCCGCCCGCAAGGAGGCTGCGCTGATGCGTGCCTGGGGCGTCGCCCCGGCGGAACAGGAACGGATGCCGTTCGACCAGCGCCTGCGCCTCGCACAGCGACTGGGCACCGGCCGGCTCGCCCGGTGGGCCGACCTGATCGGCCGCTTCCGCCGGATGGCCGACGGCGAGCGCGCCCGCAAGGTGCACCGCACCACCGGAGAACTGGTCGGCGTCACACTCGGCGACGATCTCTCCCGCATCGTCCCCGCCGAACTCGCCCACCTCGGCTCACCGGCACTGCGCGCGCTCTTTGCCGCCCGCTACGCTGCGGGAGAACTCATGCTGTACGACCACCTGGGCGAGCAGAGCACCGGCCGCGGCGCCATCATCGCGTGCGTCGACACCTCGCACTCCATGTACGAAGCCGGTCCCGGCGGCGTCACCAGGGAGGCCTGGGCGAAGGGCTGCGCCCTGGCCCTGCTGGACCAGGCCCGCCACTCCCGACGCGACTTCGTCGGCATCCTCTTCTCCGCCCCCGGCAGGATCCAGGCCTTCCGCTTCCCCGCGGGCGAACAGGTCGCGACCGGCCGGGTCCTGGAATTCGCCGAGACGTTCCTCGGCGGCGGCACCAGCTACGAGACCCCGCTGAGTGCCGCCAGGGAAATCCTGGACCAGGAGCTCAACGACGCGTCGCGCTCACGCGGTGACATCGTGATGATCACCGACGACGAGTGCGACGTCGGCGAGGAGTGGCTGCGCGGCTGGCGAACGGCCAAACGCCGCCTGGACTTCCGGCTCTTCGCCATAGCCGTCGGCGCCCCGCGTGCGGCAGAACCCGAATCCGTACTGGATCTCCTCTCCGACAACCTCCGCACCGTCGAGGACCTCACGGACGTGCACGCCGCTGCTGACCTGTTCCGCATCATCTGACGGGGCGGGCGGGGCTGTGAGCTCCCGCGCGCGAGCACGCGAGCACGCGAGCACGCGAGCACGCGAGCACGCGAGCAACAGTCTCGGCGTCCACGCGAACGCGTGCACCACTCCTGCCCGTGATGTCGGGTGCCTCGCGTCCTCGTGACGCATCAGCGGGCTCAGGGGGGTGTGAGGGTGTCGAGTTGTGCGGCGAGGTCGGGGTGGGAGGCGGCCAGGTGGGGGCGGACGGCGGTCAGCGGGCGGACGAGTTCGGCTGGGTCGTCGTGGGCGAGCGCCACGTCGAGTTGGCTGAGCGGGAGGCGGGCCCCGGGGGGCAGGTCCGTGAGGGCGGCGATCTGGCCTGCCATACGGCGCAGGTCGGCCGCATGGCGGCGGGCCCAGGTGGCGGTGGCGCGTACGGTGGCGCGGCGTTCGCGGGTGGCCTGGACGCGCTGTTCGCCGGTGCTCCCGGCGGGGCCGGGGCGGCCTCGCAGATAGCGGCGCTCGGCGGCCTGGCGGCTTGCGACGCCGAGGGGGAGCGCGAGGTCGGCCCAGCTGGCTCCCGCGTCGCGGGCGGTTTCGATGAGCCCGGTCTCCCAGTCCGCGAGTTGCTCGCGCATCTCCCGCAGAAGCATCAGGGAGGCCAGCGCCCGCTCCGGCCCGGGCCCGGGCGCGTCGCGGGTGGCCGGCGGCGCGTTCCGGGCATCGCGCAGGGCGTCGTCCATGGCGTCCAGGGCCGCCGAGACGGCCAGGAACGACACCGGGCTGCGGGCATTCGCGCTGGTGATGGATGGCTGGTCGGCTTCGCTCACGGCCACTTCTCCCTTTCTGTCAACGAATGGATGACACCATGTTTGTCATCCATTGGATGACATGCTACAACAGTGTCAGTGCAGCGCATTGGCAGCAACTGCCCAAACCTGCTGGAGGTGTTCTCACCATGTTGATGCGCACTGACCCCTTCCGTGAGCTGGACCGGCTGGCACAGCAGCTGATGGGCCCGGGCACCTGGTCCCGCCCGTCGGCCATGCCGATGGACGCCTACCGCGAGGGCGACGAGTACGTGGTGGCCTTCGACCTTCCCGGTGTCAGCACGGACGCACTCGACATCGACGTCGAGCGGAACATGCTCACCGTCAAGGCCGAGCGGCGGCCGGTAGCCAAGGCCGACGACGTAACCATGGAACTGTCCGAGCGGCCGCTGGGGGTCTTCTCCCGCCAGATCGTGCTCGCCGACACGCTCGACACCGAGCGCATCCAGGCCGACTACGACGCGGGCGTGCTCACCCTGCGCATCCCGATCGCCGAGCGCGCCAAGCCCCGCAAGATCTCCATCGGCATCGGGTCCGGCCACAAGGACCGCAAGGACCGCAAGGAGATCTCCGGCTGACACCGGCCGTACGGGTGCGGAGCGCGAGCACCCGATCTCCCCGCAGCGCGCTCCGCACCCCGTACGCAGCCCGAAGCTGAAAAAGGGGCGACCGAGATGGTTCTGCGATACGAGGCATTCCTCGGCCGCGTGAAGGAACGCGGCGAGTACGACAGCCTGGAGGAAGCCCAGCGCGCGGCCCGGGTGGTGCTCGCACTTCTGGGCGCGCACCTGCTGGGCGACGTCCGCGCGCAACTGGCGGCGCGTCTGCCCGAGGAGTTCGCCCTCATCCTGCTCAACCCGTTGCAGAGCGCCGACCCGCTGTCCCCGGAGCGGTTCGTTCGCGCAACCGCCGCATGGATCGAAGGCGCCACCGAACAGACCGCCGCCTGGGACGTCAGCGCAGTGCTGTCCACCGTCGCCGACGCCGCCGAAAAGGACCTGCTCGGCCAGATCCTGCTCCAGCTCCCCGTCGGCTACGACCTGCTCTTCGGCCGCCCCCAGTCCGTCTGACCCGTTCCGCACGCCGGTGCCCGAGCACCGGCCAGAGCAAGAAGGGCAACCACCCCCGTGTTCCCCGACCGATCCACGCCGCCGCAGCAGCCGTACGGAGCGGCATACGAGCAGATGCTGGAGAAAGTCCGCTACGAGGGCGCCTACCCCACCCGCGAAAGAGCGGACGAGGTCGTCCGCCTGGTTCTCGCCGGGCTGGGGCGCCGGCTGACTGGCGACGAACGCGTCGACCTGGCCGGCTGCCTCCCCTTGGAAGCAGCACGCGTGCTGACCGCGCAGATCCCCGACCCCCAGCCACTGACCGGCTGGGCCTTCGTCAAGGACCTCGCCGCCCACAGCGGTACCTCTTTGGCCACCACTCGCTGGGACACCGGAGCTGTCTTCTCCGCCGTCGCGGCCTACGCCGGCCCCGACCTGACCACCCGCATCCTCCACCAGCTCCCCACCGGCTTTGCCCTGCTGTTCGGCCGCGCCGAACTCGCCCAAGCCGCGTAGACGGCGAGGCGGAGAACGGCGGGGCGGAGATCTGCGCCGGTGATCCCCAGGGCCTGGCGGGCCACCGTCCGGTGGCCCGCAGGGCGCAGTCCGCACCGTCGCCGGGCGGCCCACCGTACCGCCAGCCCGCTCGCACCATGCAGCGCGGCGGTGGCCCATGTCTTGGACACGACCCCGAAGAGGCATCTCAGCCTGAGCCAGCGGGATTTGACGGAGCGTCAAAAATGATCCGGCAAAGCGAGGTGCACCCCGGCTCGCAGGCCGGAACCGGACAGCCCTTTCACTGACCGCGACAGCTCCCCGTGACCGTCTCCAAACCCTCGGACTCCCCCGAAAACGCAACACGAGTTGTGACTTCGCTCCGCATTCGACTGTGTACCCTGAGTGATGAGTTGCACTGTTTCGAAGCAAGGAGACGCTTGATGTCCACCGACCTCTTGACCCGTAAGATCACTCGGCACTTCGACCTGATCGACACCAACGGCGACGGCAAGATCAGCCAGGAGGACTTCGATCTGATCGTCAGCCGTATGGGGCGGGAGTTCGACCAGACCCCGGAATCGCCCAAGTACCGTGCGCTCAGCGACGCGTACCGGAGCCTGTGGGAGGGCCTGCGGCAGACTCTCGACACCGATGGTGACGGTTCGGTCAGCCGCGCGGAGTACATCGACGGGCTGCGGTCCGACGCCGCGTCCGGGGAGGGGTACCGCCAGCTCATCCAGCCCGTGGCGAAGGCGATCATCGCCCTGTGCGACACCAACGGCGACGGCAAGCTCGACGGCGAGGAGCTGGCCAAGGCGCACGTCGGCCTGGGCATGGGTGACAAGGACCACGAGGCCGCCATGGCGCGCATCGACCTCGATGGTGACGGCTACGTCACCGAGGCCGAACTGTCCAAGGCCATCGAGGAGTTCTTCCTGAGCGAGGACGCGAACGCCGGGGGCAACCACCTGTTCGGCAAGATCTGACCCCCTGAGGCCCGAGAGGCCCGAGTGCGCTGTCGCCCCCGGCGGTGGGCGGCGCACTCGGGCTTCAACGCGTCCGGGCTTGTTCCGTCAGGAGTTCGCGGGCCAGGCCGCGCTGCCACTTGCCGCTGGTCGTACGGGGCAGCCGACCGGGACGCAGCGGGTGGACGTGCACGGCAGCCAGGCCCAGGCGGTCGGAGAGCGTCCGGTGGATCTGCCCGGCCACGATGTCGGGGTCGCCGCCCGGGGCGATCTCCACTGCGACGGTGAGACGTTCGCCGTCGCTGTCCGCGTAGGCGACGCACCGTCCCCGGTGCACGCCTGGCTGTTGACGGGCAAGGCTCTCGGCGTCCTCGGGGAAATGGTTCTGGCCGTTGACGATGATCATTTCCTTGCGGCGCCCGGTGACGAAGAGATCGCCATCGAGCTGGAGCCCGAGATCACCGGTACGCAGCCAACTCCCGTCGAAGGCCTCAGCCGTGGCATCAGGGGCGCCGAAGTATCCGGTGGTGACCGCAGGCCCGGCGATCTGGATCTCGCCCAACTGCCCAGGACCGCACACCACTCCGGCCTCGTCCACCAGCCGCACCTGCATTCCCAGTACCGGCCTGCCCACACTGACCAGTGGCTTTGCCAGCGGATGGTCCGGGGCCACCTCGGCGGCGAGCCCTTCGTCGGCCAGGAGTCGGCGGTTCAGATGAATGGTCCTGGGCGCGGTACCGGGGACAGGGAACGCGATGGCCAAGGTCGCCTCGGCCATGCCGTACACCGGGTACATCGTCGACGACGACACCCCCGCGGGTGCCATCCGGGCGGTGAAGGCGTCAACGGTGGCGGCTCGAACCGGTTCCGCGCCGTTGAAGGCGAGCCGCCACCGCGACAGGTCGAGCTCCGCCGTCAGCTCCGGTGTGGCGGCGGCCGCGAGCCGTTGGTAGGAGAAGTCCGGTCCGGTCAGCATGGTGGCGCCGGTCTCGGCAATCAGCCGCAGGACCCTGCCGGGCCGCCGTACGAACTCCAGTGGTGGGATCACGTGCACGCTGCCGCCCGCGAAGAGGACGGCCAACGGGCCGAACAGTCCCATGTCGTGGAAGTGGGGCACCCAGGTCACCATCACGTCGTCACGGTTCATCTCCGCGGAGGCCGCGATCGCCCGCAGTCCGGCCAGCACGGTGGAGTGCGACAGCATCACGCCCTTGGGGGCGGAGGTGCTGCCCGAGGTGAACTGGACCACCGCGAGGTCGTCGGGCGCAGCCTGCGGCAGTGGCCCGGCGGAAGAGGGGTCTGTGGGAGAGGGGTCTGTGGGAGAGGGGCCCGCAGCGGTCGTGCCGGCGTTCACCACGGTCAGGTCGGGGCGCAGCCCTTGGAGTGCCCGTGCCGTGTCGAGGCAGTCCGGGTGCACCACCAGGTGCCTCATCCGGGCGGCGTCGATCGCGGGGGCCAGCCGTTCGGCCTCGCGCTCGGGCGTACCGCCGGCGGTCGGGAACATGCTGGCCGCGGCACCCGCGCGCACGATTCCCAGGAGACCGACCAGAACCTGAGGGCCCGTCAGCGACAGCAGGCCGACGACCTCGCCGGGGCGTACTCCGGCCGCCACCAGGCGGTGGGCGAACCGCGTCGAGCCGGTGTCGAGGTCGGTGGCGTCCATTCGCTCACCTCGCTCACCGGTGCGCGGGTAGGTCACCGACACCTCCGGGCCGAGGGCGCGTACGGCGTCGCAGAGGGTGGGGCAGTCGAGCGGTCGCATGGTCATCCAGAGATCGGGTCGAGCCGGGCCAGGAGCGGTGCGGCGGAGGTGACGGTGGAGCCGTTGTGGGAGACGTCGCCGATGTAGGGGCCCGGTGGCGCGCTGAGCCGGAACTCCCGTACCACGCCGGAGGCGATCAGTTTCGTCTCCAGCGTGCCGAGGTGGATGCCGACGCAGATGCGCCGTCCGGCGCCGAACGGTGTCATCGCGAGGCGGCCGTGCCGCTCCCCCTCGGCGAAGCGCTGCGGCCGGAACGCGTGCGGATCGGCGAACACTTCGGGGTCGCGCTGGGTGGCCGAGACCGAGTAGAAGACCTCGGTGCCGGCCGGGACCGCCGTGCCGTCCAGTCCCAGGTCGGTACGCGCCCTGCGGGGCAGCCATGCGAGCGGCGGGTGCAGGCGGGCCGTCTCGTTGAAGACCGCTTCCAGCTGGGGTGCGGCCACAGGATCGCCCTGTTCGCCGCGTACCGCCTCCTGTTGCAGCGGATGGCGGGCCAGCAGCCAGAGCAGCCGGGCGCTGAGGTATCCCGTGGTCTCGTACCCCGCGAGGATCAGGATGGCGATGTTCTCGCCGATCACATCGTCGGGCGGCGGATCGGGCAGTGCCCGCAGCCGTCTCACCGGCCCGTCGGTGTGGCCGAGGCGGCTGACGGCGTCGCGCAGCAGCTCGCGCACCCGGCGCCGCGCACGTCCCACGCGCCGAGCGGCCTGGTTGCCGCCGGGCGTGCCCAGCTCCCCCGCGGGCGGCGTCCTCAACTCGCTGAAGAGTGCGTGGAGTTCCTCGGCCTGGTGCTCGTCCATCCCGGCGAACAGACGGGCGGCCACCCTGAAGGCCAGGGGCTGGGTGAAGGCGTGCAGGTCCACCGGTGTGCCCATCGGCAGCTGCTGTACGGCCCGCGCCAGGAGTTCCGCGATGACCTCCCGATGACCCGCCACCACACCGCGGCGCAGCAGGGGCACGAGCGCCTGGCGGTAGGAACGGTGACGTTCACCGTCGAGATTGAGGACTCCGCGGCCGAACCTCCCGCCGAAGACGGCATCCCAGCCCTCCGCGTGGGACAGTTCGTCGTCCCCGGCCCCGAAGAACCGCTCCGCCGTCCCGGAACCGGCGAGGTACACCCGTCCACCGCCCTCCGGGCACCCTCCGCCGTGGCTTTTCCCGCCTTCGCCCAGCCGAGGGACGGGAGCGGCATCGCCCTCGGGGGCGGCGGGGTTGGCATCGTCTCCGCTGATGGTGTGCGTGGTGATGGCGGGAGTGGCCGCTGCTGCGACGTTCACGGGCAGACGTCCTCGGTGACCACGATCTGCTCCACCAGACCGTTGATGGTCGCGGGCGTCATGAAGATCCTCGGGTCCACCTCGTCCTCGATGCCGAACTCCTCCTCCAGTACGACCAGCAGCTCCACCCGGGCCACCGAGTCCAGCCCCAACTCGGCGCTGAGGTGCTCGTCTCCGGTGAGGGACAGTTCGGCGAACTCGGGCCGCAACTCCCGTACGGCGTCCACAAGAACGGCCCGGACTTCCGATCTGCTCATCCGTCGCTCGCTCAACTTGCGCTTCCCATCCGCTGATCACTTCGACCCCGAAAATGCTACTCTACGCAACGCTTTATCAACGCAAGGTAGTTGAACGGAGTTTCATGGGCACTCTGACGGGGCGTACGGCGCTGGTCACGGGCGGCTCGCGCGGAATCGGCCGGGCGATCGTGGAGCGGCTCACCGCCGACGGGGCCCGGGTGGCCTTCGGCTACCACCGGGCCGAGCAGGCCGCGAAGGAGGTCGCCGCCGCCACCGGAGCCCACCCGATCCAAGCGGACCTCGCCGACTCCGCCATGGTGGCCGAACTGTTCGCCGAGGCGGAACGCGCGACGGGCGGCCTCGACATCCTGGTCGCCAACGCCGCCGTGTGGCTCCCCGACGCGCGCATCCAGGACGCGAGCGAGGAGACCTACGACCGGGTGATGGCGGTCAACACCAAGGGCACCTTCCTCGCCCTCCAGCACGCCTCCACCCGGCTGCGTGACGGAGGCCGCGTCATCACCCTGTCCTCCATCGGCGTCCGCCGCCCCACACCGGGCAATGCCGTGTACGCCGCCAGCAAGGCCGCAGTCGAACAGTTCACCGCGGTGGCGGCCCAGGAGTTCGGCCCACGCCGCATCACCGTGAACTGCGTGGCCCCCGGCGCCACCGACACCGAAATGCTGCGGCAGTCCCTGCCCCCGCGACTCCTCGAACGCGCGGCCCGCAACACCGTGCTCGGCCGCCTCGGCACCGGCGACGACATCGCCGGCATCGTCTCCTTCCTGGCCGGCCCCGACTCCGGCTGGATCACCGGCCAGACCATCTCCGCCACCGGCGGGATGCTGTAGCCGGACGACTCCAGGACACCTGTCGCCGCCAGGCGCACAACCCCCGGTGGCGACGGGGGACTTGGGGCAGCGCTCGCGCCACGCGGCCAGGGCGGGCAGGACGGACAGGTGCGTGGGGGCGGCCTTGATCAAGGCGCGGGTCACCTTTCCGCCTTCGGAGCGGTGTCGGGGGCGTAGAGGAAGGAGAAGCGCTCCATGACGTTGCTGCGCTCGGTGTTGTGGAACGCGGCGATCTGCCAGGTGGCGTCGGATTCGCGGACCAGGGTGAAGGTCGTCACCTTCGTGAGTTCGTCCGTGTCGGGCTTGTCGCCGGTGTAGTCGGCGCCTCGGCTGGTGAGGACGGCGACGTCCTTGGTCAGGAAGCGCATGTCGAGGTACTCGGCGGCGAGCTTGCTGTCCTTGAGGAATTCCTTGAAGAGCGCACGGTGGCTCGCGGTGATGTCGGCGCGGCCCTCGTAGTGGCTGCCGATGTAGGTGGTGTACGTGCCGTTCTCGGTGAACTGACGGCCGTACGCCTCCGCGTCACCCCGCTCCCAGGCATCGGCGAGAGCGTCGAGGGTGGCGCAGACGGCCTTGCCGTCGCGGCGGTCGGCGTCGGCCGGAATCACCTCGGCGCAGGCAGCGGCACCGGTGCGCCGTACGTCGGAGGTGGCGTCGAGATAGAGATACGTGCCGGTCGCGCCGAGGGCGAGGACGAGCGTGGAGACGAGGGCGGCGCGTGTGACGAGCTTCCGGTTCATGGCGAGGGCTCTCCGTTCGGTGGTGGCGGACCGGCGGCAACAGCGGGCACAATGACTACAGTCGTGCAGTAGCTGCACACATGCATTATCTGCACACGCGCAGATATTAGGCAAGGGGATCATGATGTCGACGAGGGAACGGGATGAACGGCACGCGGTCTTCCGCGACTACATCGACGCCGTCGGGCTGCAAGCCATGGCGGGCGCGGAGGCGGCGGGTCTCCAGGCGTCCGAGTGGTACGCGCTCAGCCGCATCAGCCTGGCGGGCAGGCTCACTCCGGGTGAACTCGCCACCGGCACGGGCCTCACCACGGGCGCGACGACGCGACTGATCGACCGGCTCGAACGCGCCGGATACGTACGCCGCACCGCGGACTCCGCCGACCGGCGCAGGGTCCTGGTGGAGGCGGTCCCCGACGCGCTGGGAGCGGTCGAGGCGGCTGTCGCGCCGGCGCGCCGTCACATCGGGGACCTGCTCGCCGAGTACACCCCGGATCAACAAGCCCTGCTCTTCGACTACTTCACTCGCGCGGCACCGGCCTTCCGGGCCGCGACGGAGGAGATCCGGACGGCGACACGCGAGAACAAGAGGGGCTGACCTGCGAGAGCCGGGCCAGGACGGGGCCCTGGCCCGGACACATGGGGCTCGGGTCGGCGATCGCCCGGATTCCCGCGAGTTGGCAGGCGGACCTGACCACCTCGAAGGAGGTCTTCGCGAGGCCCGGCCCAGATGCGGTACGTGGCGATAGGCGCGACGGCGCCGCACGTGCAACCGGCCGGCGGTCTTCCGTGACGATCCGGCCCGGGGCCGTGGCACTTCGTGGTGGACCCTGTCAGTGCCGGGGGAGTCACCGTGGCCGACGTCAACCGGCTCGTTGGGCACGCTGCGAGGGCGTAAATCCGGCCATGTTTCCTTATGTCGTAAGCCCGCGGAAATCCGCGTGTTACGACCTCCGGCGGCCGGGCACCCGAGGTGGGCGCGGCAGTGTGCCGGACGTTCGCGAAGGAAGGAAACATCGACGCGGGAGGTGAGTCCGCCGTGAGCGACCACGCCAAGGTCGAGCGGCTCCTCCAGGACCTCGAAGCCCTCCGGGCGGGCGACCCACGGTTCACCCACCGGACACCCCACCCGCGGACAAGCTGCTGGCCCCGGGCGCCGGACTCGTCGACCTGATCCGTGACGCGATCTCCGGGCGCGCCAAGCAGGCACGACGTCCGGGGCAGTTCGTCAGGGCGGCCCCGGTCACCTCACCGTCAAGAACCAGGAGGAATCCGTATGACCACCGCACGCGACATCATGACCGCCGGCGCAGAGTGCGCCGGCGCGCAGGACACCGTGCTCGACGCCGCGCGCAAGATGACGCGGCTCGGCGTGGGCGCCCTGCCGATCTGCGGAACCGACGAACGTCTCAAGGGGGTCCTCACCGACCGGGACATCGTCGTCAAGGTCCTGGGCGCCGACAAGGACCCGGCCACGGTGAAGGTGGGCGACCTCGCGCAGGGCGAGGCGGTCACCATCGGTGCGGACGACAGCGCGGAGGAGATCTTCTCCACGATGTCGGCGCACAAGGTCCGCCGCCTCCCCGTCATCGACGGGCACGTCCTGGTCGGCATGGTGGCCCTCGCCGACGCGGCCCGGGCGCTGACCGACCCCAAGGCGGGACAGCTCCTGGAAGCGCTCTCCACCGACTGACCGGCCTGCCCGCCCACGGAGGGACGGCCGACCGGCTGACTGCCTGTCCGCTGCTGGTGGGCCACTCGGGAGGAGGGCCCACCGGCGGCGCACCATCGGCGCAGGAAGAGACACGTCCGCCCGGGCGGACCAGGCGGACGGACCACGCACAACCGTTGGCCCGGCGACCGCGCTCCGGTTGCCGGGCCTCGTACGGGGAGTGGAACCCGGCGGGTTCACCGACGGCATCTGCCTCCCTGAACATCGCGGAACGACCCGTCCGCCCCGCGGTTCCATCGCCATGTACTGCTCCGAGTGGGACAGTGGGCTGGTACGAGGCCTCCGGCGGCTTCCGGTAAGACTCCGATGCCCCGCGCCTCACTCGGACAGGGCTTCCGTGGCCCGGGTTGGACTGACATGGCAGAGGAACCCGGGCACCGAACTCCCGATCTGATGGGACTCCTGCTGGAGACCGACAGCCTGGAGGGGTTCCTGCTCTCCCTCGCACAGCGCGCCGCCGCGTACACCCCGGCCTCCGACGGCTGCGGCATCACCCTGGAGCGCGAGGGCCGCCCGCTGACCGTGGCGAGCGCGGGCACCAGCGCGGAGCAGCTGGACGAGAAGCAGTACGGACAGGACGACGGGCCGTGTCTGACGGCGCTGCGCACCGGCCGGGAGGTCAGCATCCCCGACATGCACGCCGAAGAACGGTGGGGTGGGTATCCCGCTTTCGCCGTGGCCAGCGGCACCCACTCGTCCTTGTCCTTGCCGATCGCCACACACACCCACACGGCCGGTGCGCTGAACCTCTACTCCGCCAAGGAGGACGGCTTCGCCGACGCCGACCTGGTGCTGCTGCGCGACCTCGCCTCGCAGGCCACCAGCGCCCTGGCGCTCGCCCAACGCATCGCCGACGCGCAGGAGTTCGCCGCCGGCCTCCAATCGGCCCTGGTCACCCGCACGGTCATCGACCAGGCCATCGGCGTCGTCATGGGCCACGAACGCTGCACACCCGACGAGGCGTTCGCCGTTCTGCGGACCACTTCGCAGAACAGGAACCTCAAGGTGTACGCGCTGTGTGCGGAACTCATCACCAAGGTCGGCGGCCGGCCTCCTTCCGGGGGCGGCCCCCCACCACGCCCGTGAGGCGCGGGGCGGTCCGCATCCCCGTACTTCCCCGCACTTCCCCGCACTTCCTTCGTCGCCTTCGTCGCTCCGTCAGGGGGAGGCGGGGTGCACGGCCAGCACCTCTTCCGGGGCGAGGGTCCGGCGCAGGAGGTTCTGGGCGGTCTCCGAGGGCCGTCGGCCGTGGAGGCGGCTGTAGCGGTGCAGGGCTTCGTCGGCCTCCCGCATGGGGATGCCGCCCGCCGCGGCGAGCAGCCCCTTGGCCGTCTCGACGGTCGCCTTGACGGACACCGCCGCCTGCACCTGGGTCAGCACGTCGTGCGGGCGGGCGGGATCCGCCCGCCAGCGGACCACGGCGATGCCGGCGACGTCCGCGAACGCCTGGGCCAGCCCGAGTTCGGTGTCGGTCAGCGTTCCTGGATCCTCGCGGAGCAGGTTGAGTGCGCCGACGCCCTGTCCGTTCACCGTCATCGGGAGCGCGTACGCCCCACGGAAGCCGAGCGCACGCGCGAGCGGCACGACGTCCGGCCACCGGGCCTGTTCGGCTGCCAGATCGGGAGCGTCGAGACGGTGCTGCTCACGCCATGAGTCGATGCACGGACCCTGCCCGCTCTGCATCTGGAACAGTTCCAACAGCGCGGCCCGACCGTCGGAGACCGCCATGGCGCGCAGCGTCCCCCGGGCGTCGATCATCATGATCCCGGCGGCGTCGGCGCTGGTGAGGGCCACACAGTGGGCGGCGAGGCGGTCCAACAGCACGGTGGGATCGACATCGTCGGCAAGGCAGTCGGCCAGGCTGACGAACGCCTTCGCGATGCGCTGTTCGCGACTGATCATGTCTGTTCACCGTCTCTGTCCGGGGTGGGCAGCTCCTGAGAATCACGCATCGAAGGTCACCCTCCGCTCGATCACATCACGTGCGGCTTCGCTGACGCTCTGGCCGTGGACAAAGGCATGCGCCCGCAGCCGGGCCAGAGCCTGCTGCGGATCCGTGTTCAGATAGAACATGATCATTCCGGTGGCCTGCTGGACCTCGTCGCGGTTGGTCTCGGCCCCCTTGAGCCAGGGCGCCATCCCGTCGTCGGGAACGGCCGACGCCTGAAGGTTCACCAGCGCCAGCATGATAGCGTCCGCCGCCAGCAACGCGCTGCTCAGATCCCCCACCGCCATCTCGCCGGGCACGTCCCGATAGAGATCGAGCGTGCCCAGCACCTGCGCCTCCACGCCCAACGGCAGGGAGAACACCGCACGCACCCCCATCGCGACGGCCTGCTCCGCGAAGACCGGCCAGCGCCTGGCGTCGGGACCCTCGCTCAGATCACTCGCCAGCACCGGGGCCGCCAGGTCCATGGCCAGCTGGCACGGTCCGTCCCCGAGAGAGTACTGGGCATCCGCGAGCCGCCCCGCCACCTCGTCGCTCGACCACCAGACCAGCCGGCTCGTCCGGTCGCCGCTCAACGAGATGGAAGCACCGGTGACCGACAACTGGTCCACGCACACCTGGCACAACCGGGCCGGTATGTACTGCACGTCACCGCCCCCGGCCAACACCCGCCGCAGCGCGCGCCGCACCGGGGAGCCGGAGGGCCGGTCGCCGCCAGGGGGGACCTCCCCGAAGTCCGTCACCATCCACCTCCGCCCGCGCGTACGTCGCTGCTCACGATCTCACAACGGCCCGGACGAAGGCCCCTTCCACACCACTCCTGCGCCCCCGCCACCGGCCCGTACGGACCCCGCGCCCTTCCCTCCGTACGCGTTCCCCGGGCGCGACGAGTCGTCACACATACGTCGCCACGGGCTTCGGCTGCTGGGGCACGTCCGGCGGCACACTGGCCAGGCGGCTCCTCACCCGGCCCTGCTGAAGCAACAGGCCGACGTGGCACGGCACTTCATCGGCGACCGGTCGTACGCCGTCTCGGCGCGCTGCACCCATCTCGGCTGCCCGGTCGCCTTCCCAGCGGCCAGGGGCCTTGGCCGGTTGCACAGTGGTCACGGAGGGACGGCACGCGATGCCGCGCATCTTCGATTCCGTGTCGCATCCGCTTTGTATGCTGCCCCACCCCCGCCAGGCCACCTGATTCCCCCTGTCTCCCTACCCCTGACCCGCACCCGGCTTGTCCGCCCGGCTCCGGTCCTCGGCGTGAAGAGCCTGGTCCACACCGGGATACACCGGTACCACCTGATCCAGGTTCGTCAGCCGTAGCACCGTCATGGGCAGTCGCCGGGAGACCGCCACCCGCACCTGCACCCCCATCCCGGCCAGCCGGCAGTGCAGTTCCTCCAGCAGGCCCACTCCGGTCGTTGTCAGGAACGGGGCACTCGTCCAGTCCACGACCAGGACTGGGCTACCGTCGTTCCCGGCCCGAGGCTCCCGCCATACGCGGTGATCCACCGGCGACTTGGGCGCGCCCCGGAGCACACAACGGGCGCCCGCCCCGCATCGCAACCGAACGGGCGAACGACTTCACCAGGTTCCAGCAGCGACAGAGTCTCCAGGACCACCATGCTCGCCCCGCAGGACGTCCTCACTCCGCGTACCCTGCGGTCGCCACAGCAAGGGCCGGTGTCGCTGGAGGGTGTCCGCCGGCGCGGCCCCCGAGCTCTCCCCGCTGCCGCATCGACACCGCCACCGGCTTCCCACGCTCTGGGAGCCGTTGTCATTGCGATGGTCGCACTGCTCTTCCTGCTCACCGGCAGTGTGCTGCCGCCGTTGCCTGCCCTGGTGCTGAGCGGGCTGAGCTTCCGCGATACCCAATAATCGACCGTATGCCCTCCCTCACTCCGTTGCTCACTTCGCTGCTGTCCGCCCGCGGCGGCTCGCCCGCCGCCCCGGGCGGGCCGCGGCGACTGCGGCGGGCCGGGGCCGAGGCGGTGTGTGCGGGAGGCCTGGTGATCCTCTCGTCCCTGGTACTGAGCGGGCTCGGCGAGGCCCTGCCCGGCGCGGTCCGGGTGCTGCTCGGTCTGCTCGCGGTCGGGCTGCTCGTCGTTCGGCGGCGGTACCCGGTGGCCTCCGTGCTCGGGCTCGCGGCCGTCCTGGGCGCGTTCCCTGCCGCCGGGCTGCTCACCGCCGTCGCCTCGTACACCGCGTCCCGGCAGCTGCCCGACGCCCGGAGCCGCGCCGTGCCGCTGCTCGCGGGCGGGGCCCTTGCCGCCCTCGGCGGCATGCTGTTCGCCCCGTACTCCGGGATCGAGCCCTACCCGTTCGGCCTCGGCCTCGGCGCGGTCCTCGCCACCACCACAGTGCTGGTGCCGGGTCTGACCGGGGCGGTGGCGGGGCAGCGGCAGCGACTGCTGCGAGCGCTGCGTGAACGCACCGCCGCCGCCGAGGAGGCCCGGCGGCAGGCCGACCGTGCTGCCCGGATCCACGAACGGACCCGGATCGCCGCCGAGATGCACGACCTGCTCGGCCACCGCCTCAGCCTGATCTCGCTGCACGCGGGCGGCCTCGAACTCGCCCTCCAGCAGCAAGCTCCCGACCTGCGCGACGAGGCCGCGCTGGTACGCGGAGCGACCCGGGACGCGATGCGCGAGCTGCGCCAAGTACTGGGAGTGCTCGGCCCGTTGGGCCACGACACGAACGCCGAATCCCTCACCGAGGCAACCGGCACCCGGGCCGACATCGCTTCCCTGGTCGCCGATTCCCGAGCGGGCGGCGTCCCGGTCGACCTCGACTGGGAGGGCCCCGACCTCGACGCTCCCGGTCTGGACGGCCACACGGCACAGTTGCGGCGCGCTGTGCACCGCGTCGTACGCGAGTCCCTGACGAACGCGCACGGATACGCGGCCGGCGCCCGCGTCAACGTCCGTATCACCCACGGCGAACGGGTCGTGGCCGTCGTGGTGCGCAACGGCCCACAGCCCTCCCGCACCGGGCGGCCCCTCGACCGGGTCGCCACCGGACGGGGCCTGACCGGGCTCTCCGAACGCGTGGGCCTGCTCGGCGGCACGCTGACGGCGGGCCCCGACCCGGCCGGCGGATTCGTGGTGTCGGCGGAGCTGCCGACCGTACGAAGCCCGGCCCGGCCACCGGGACCGGCGGAGGACCCGCCCGGTGCCGCGCACGAGGATCCTCGGGACGAACAGCCCGCGCGTGCAGAGCGGTCCGCGGCGTCCTCCGGGTCGCGCCGGACATGGGCCCGGCGACGCCTGGCCCCCGCCGTGACCGGGCTGCTCGGGCTCGCCGGGGTGAGCGTGCTGACACTGTTCGGGATGGCGCTCCTGGACGAGGCGATGCCGGGCCCGCCCCCGGCGGCACACGAGTCGCCCCGCCTCGGCATGAGCCGTCAGGAGGTAGTGCGCGTGGTCGGCACGGACAGCGACGAGGCGCGGGCCGCCGCCGTGGGACACGAACCCGCCCGCCCGCAGTCGGCGACCGACTGCCTGTACCCGTCCTCGTCCGACGCCCCTCAGCTGCGCGCGAGGGGCGAAATGACCCTCGTGCGCTACTGCTTCACCGACGGCCCCCTCACCACCGTCGACCGCTTCACCGTCCCGCTGGTCACCGAACGGACCGGCACCCCGGGCCCGTCCACGACACCGGGCTCCGCGAACACCCGCCCCCAGGAGCGACACCCATGACCGACACCGTCCGTGTACTGCTCGCCGACGACGAGGAGCTCATCCGGCACGGCGTACGCCTGATCCTGCGGCACGCCGAGGGCATCGAGGTCGCCGGAGAGGCTGCGAACGGGGCCGACGCGGTGGCAGCCGCCGCCGAAGTCCGCCCGGACGTCGTGCTGCTGGACGTACGGATGCCGGTGCTCGACGGGCTCGCGGCGATCGGCCCCCTGCTGGATCTGGACCCGGCGCCGTACATCGTCATGCTGACCACGTTCGGTGACGAGGAGAACGTGCTGCACGCCCTGCACGCCGGTGCCACCGGCTTCCTGCTCAAGGACGAAGGGCCGCAGGAACTCATCAGCGCGGTGCGCGCGGCGGCGGCCGGCGACGCGGTCCTCTCCCCCGGCGTGACCGGCACCGTCGTCCGGCGGATGCTCCGCGGCAACACCCCGCCGACAGCCGATGACAGCGGGGCGCGCCTCGCCCGGCTCACCGACCGGGAACGCGAGGTCCTGGTGATGCTCGGGCGGGGCCTCCCGAACCTGGAGGTCGCACGGGCGCTCGGCATCGGTGTGGGCACGGTGAAGACGCACGTCGGCGCCATCCTGGAGAAGACGGGCTGCGGGAGCAGGGTCCAGGCAGCGGTGCTCGCCCACCGGGCGGGTCTCGTCCCGTGAGGGGCTGCTGACGCTCTGTCAGGGAGCCGGCTGTCGGGGGCTGCGCCCCGAGCCGGCTGCCCTCTGCCAGAAGTAAGATCCCCTTCTCCTCCGCGCGGAGCACGTCCCTTCCCGCTCCCCGACCTTCGGCAGGCCGTACAACACACCCTGCGGCCCACGGACCGCCCGATTCGTGCGAACAGCATGGAACGGAGCAGGTCGCCCCCGGTGCGCCCTGCGATCCCGTCCGAAGCCTCAGGAGTGCCGCCGTGCCCGAAATCGACGTACCCCTATCCGCCCCGCCGCACCGACCGGCCACCGAGGCCGCCGCCTGTGCCATCGGTCTCGGCAAGACGTACGGAACCGGGGAGACCCGCGTGGTCGCACTCGACTCGGTCTCGGTGGAGTTCGGACGCGGACGGTTCACCGCGATCATGGGCCCGTCCGGCTCCGGCAAGTCCACACTGATGCACTGCATGGCGGGCCTCGACTCGGTCACCTCGGGCTCGGCGCGCATCGGCGGCACCGAACTCTCCGGCCTGAACGACCGCGGCCTCACCCGCCTCCGCCGCGACAAGCTCGGCTTCGTCTTCCAGGCGTTCCACCTGCTTCCCACCCTCACCGCGTACGAGAACATCACGCTGCCCCTGGACATCGCGGGCCGCCGCCCCGACCGGGAGTGGCTCGACACGGTCGTCCGGACCGTGGGGCTGACCGCCCGGACGGGTCACCGGCCGGACCAGCTCTCCGGGGGCCAGCAGCAGCGGGTCGCGGTGGCCCGTGCCCTCGCGTCCCGGCCGGAGATCGTCTTCGCGGACGAACCGACCGGCAACCTCGACTCGGGATCGGGCGCCGAGGTGCTGGACCTCCTGCGGCGATCCGTATGGGAGTTGGGCGGGACGGTCGTGATGGTCACGCACGATCCGGTGGCTGCCGCGTACGCCGACCGCGTCGTGTTCCTCGCCGACGGCCGCCTCACGGACGAACTGCTCGCCCCGACCGCGGACGGCGTCCTGGACCGGATGCGGCTCATCGGCGCCAAGGGACCTACGAAGAACACCTGCTGAACGACGCGCAGCGACCACCGCTCGCCTCCCGTCGGCACGTCCCGTACGCACATCACCTACGCACCTCACGTACGCGCCTCTCGGACACGCGCTCCTTGAACCTCCTGCCTCTCCCCCACCCCTGGATCTCCCCATGCTGCGAACAGCTCTGCGCAACGTCCTCGCGCACAAAGCCCGGCTGGCCATGACCGCGCTCGCGGTGATGCTCGGTACCGCCTGCGTCTCCGGCACCCTCGTCTTCGGCGAGACGGTCGCGCAGGCCTTCGGCGCCGCCTCCGCCAGAAACCTCAAGGACGTGGCGGTCTCGGTACAGGCCGAGGAAACCACCGGCCCGGGCGTCGGCGTCGGACCCGGCGTCGGCGTCACGCCAGGAAAGCCCGCCACCCCCTTGGACGCGCGCCTCGCCGACCGGCTCCGCGCACTGCCCGGCGTCACGTCCGTACGCCCCTCCGTGCACGGCAGCGCGACCCTCGCCCGCGCGGACGGCGAGCCCGCCGACGCCGGCAGCGGCCGGCAGAACCTGGCTACCAACTACGTCCCCGGCCCCGACGGCAAGGATCCCCGCCACCCCCTCGTCTCCGGCCGTAGCCCTCTGTCCAGAGGCGAGTTGGCGCTCGACGCCACCACCGCCGAGAAGGCGGGATACCGGACCGGCGACACCGTACGGTTCGCCACGACCGGCCCCGTCCTGACCGGGAAGCTCGTCGGCACCGTCCGCAGCGAGGACCCCCGGGTCACCGCGGGCGGAACACTTGTCCTGTTCGACACCACCACCGCGCAGCACCTCCTTCTCGCCCCCGGCCGGTTCAACGAGATCGCCGTGGCCGCCGCGCCCGGGACCGATCAGTACGCACTGACCGAGCGGGTGCGCGCGCTGCTGCCCCAGGAGGGCGCGACCGCGGTCAGTGGTGCCGAACTCGCCGCCCGGCAGGCCGAGGAGACCGCCGAGAACACCGGGGCACTGACCAAGATGCTGCTGGTGTTCGCCGGGATCGCGCTGTTCGTGGGCGGGTTCGTCATCGCGAACACCTTCACCGTGCTGGTCACCGGGCGCAGCCGTGAGATCGCGCTGCTGCGTGCCGTGGGAGCCTCGCGCCGCCAGGTCGTACGCTCCGTCCTCGTCGAGGCCGCCCTTCTCGGACTCGGTGCGTCGGCCGCCGGTCTCGTCCTCGGCCTCGGCATCGCCGCCGGGCTGCGTCCGCTGCTCAACGCGAACGGCGCCGCCCTTCCCGACGGCCCGCTGGCCGTCCCGGCCACCGCGCTGCTCGGCTCGACGGCCGTCGGCGTCCTGGTCACGGTGCTGGCCGCCTGGCTGCCGTCCCGCAGAGCGGCAAGGATCGCCCCGGTGGCCGCGCTCCGCAGCACGGACACGCCGACTCCGGTCCGCGGCACCCGGCTGCGCAACCTCCTCGGCGCACTGCTCACCGGTGCGGGCGTCGCCGTCATGCTGTACGTGTCGACGGTGCAGGACGGCGCGCGGTCCCACGTACTGCTGGCCGTGGCCGGTTCGTTCCTCACCATGACCGGCACAGTCGTACTCGCCCCGCTGCTGGCACACCCTCTGGTGTCGCTGGCAGGGCTGGCCGCGGCCCGGCTCTTCGGCGTCAGCGGCAGGCTCGCCCGACGGAACGCGCTGCGCGACCCGCGCCGTACGGCCGCCACCGTGTCGGCCCTGATGACCGGACTCGCCCTGATCACCGGGCTGTCCGTGACGAGCCACTCGGTCGACCGGGCTGTGAACCGGGCCACCGTCCAGGGGCTCACCGCCGACTACCGGGTCACCGACTCGGCCTACCTGGGCCTGGACCCGCGCCTGGGCGACCAGGTCGCCGGAGTCCCGGGCGTGGCCGCCGCGACCCCCGTGATCTCGGCCGGGCTCCGGGCGCGCGGCCAGTACGCACTGGTGACCGGCCTCGACCCGCGCCGGCTCGGCCAGGTCGCGGACCTCGACTTCACCAGTGGCTCGGCCGCCGCGCTCGGCCCCGGCCGGATCGCACTCTCCGAGACGTACGCCCGCCGGACCGGGCTGCGCACCGGCGACACCCTGCGGGGCAGCTTCGACCAGGCATCGGGACGGCCCTCGCCGCCGAAGGAGCTGACGGTCGTCGGTGTCTACCGGGAGAACCGCGTCGTACAGAGCGCCGTCGGCGCCCTCCACGACGTCCTGCCGTACACCGTGACCGGCCGCTACGACAGCGTCCTGGTGAAGGCCGCCCCCGGCCGGGCCACCGGCCTCGACCGTGCGATCCGCTCCGCCCTCGGCAACAACCCCCTGCTGAAGGTGCAGAGCCAGGAACAGGTCGTCCGGGAGGAGTTCGCCGAGATCGCGGTCATGCTCGACATGACGTCCGGGCTGCTGGGCCTGGCGGTCCTGATCTCCGTGCTCGGCGTGACCAACACCCTCGCCATGTCCGTCCACGAACGCACCCGCGAAATCGGCCTGCTCCGCGCCCTCGGCCTGGACCGCCGGGGCGTGCGCCGTACGGTGCAGCTGGAGTCGGCCGTGATCTCGCTGGTCGGCGCGGTGCTCGGCTCCGGTGTCGGCATCTTCCTGGCCTGGGCGGGCGGCAGCCTCACGGTCTCGGGCCTGCCTCAGTACACGACGGCGTTGCCCTGGCCACAGCTGGCCCTGTTCCTGACCCTGGCCCTGCCCGTCGCACTGCTGGCCGCCATGTGGCCCGCCCGACGGGCAGCCCGGCTGCACGTACTGCGGGCCATCGGCACACGGTGAGCGGACTGACCTCCCCGCCTGTCGTGCTCGCTGCCCCGGTGCGGAACGCCGGGCGTCGGGCAGGCAGGTACACGTACGGGCTACCGGGCCGCATTCCTTAGCCTGAGTGGGTGACATGGGCCGGTGGACGGCCGTGCGGTGCAATTACTGTCCTGCCCCATGACTCCAACTCAGACCACTGGAACTGCCCTCAATCGCGCCCACTTGGGAACGATCGCCGTACTCGCGTGGGCGGGCGAACACAGCGACGACGGACACGACGCGGCCTTTCTGCTCGGGTACGCGCTCGGCGACGGCTCGGGCACCGAGGAAGAGGGCAAGGCCGCCGTCCACGCCCTGCTCACCGAGGCCGGGCTTCCGGTCGGCGGTGCCATCGTCAACGGCGCCCTGTCCAGCGTGCCGGTGACCCTCCTGGTGGACGGCAGCAACGCCGTCCTGACCCTGCCCAGCATCAACGTCACCTGCCCGGTCCCGCCGGAATGGGCTGTTGCCGCACAGAAGCGCGGCCAGGTGCATCTGATGTTCACCACGCGGGCCTGGCCGGAGAGCCGGCCGGGCCAGGCCGTCGGCGAGACGGAACTCCAGGCGTTCGTCGGTGACGAGGACACCATCCGGACCTCCGCCCACTGCCGACTTCCCGTGTCGCGGCTCCGCTAGCAGCGCCGTTGCGGAACATGCGGGTGGCCCCGCGAAGAAGACTTCTTCGCGGGGCCACCTGCGCCACCTCTTCTCATGTGCGTGAGCGGCTGTTCACGCACACACCGCTACCGGGCCCAGGATGCCCAGTCCTGGGTTCAGCCGTTGTGGGCGCCGTTGCCGGAGAGGACCGGGAAGTCGCTGAGGATGTGCGAGAGCGGCTCGTCGCCCTTGGCCTGGGTGGAGTTCTCGACGCACTGCTGGTTCTGCGGCGCGGACAGGATCGGGATGTCCTGGACACCGACCGGCACCAGGCCGACGAGGGAGGTCAGGTTGGCCTTGGCCGGCAGGCCGACGCAGGGCTTGTTGAGCGAACCCTGGACCAGGGACATCTGCGGGCTCATGTCACCGGCGGTCTCGGCGTTGCCGTAGTGCTGCTCCGCACCGTTGCCGCTCATCGACGTCGTACCGTCGTCGTTGGCGATCGCCATGGCCTGCGGGGCGGCCACAGCGCCGAGGCTCATCGCGGACGCTGCGAGTACGGCCGAGGCCATCATCTTGTTCATGTGGAAAGTACCTCTTCGTTCCGGGGGGCAATCTACTGACTGCACAACCGCCCGGCTGCAAGTTTGGTTCTTTCCGTTCACCCATTTGGCAGAGAAACTACCCACCGAACCGCTTCCGCTATTTTCATTCTTTCCGTTCTTCATTTACTTGGTCTCCGCCGTACGACGTTCCGTACGAGTGAACGGTGATAACCAAACGGTGGGAATGCAGTTCTTCAGGAAGCTCCAGGTCGGGGTACTCAATGGGAAAGAAGGATTTCAGAGATGAAGAAGGTCATGGCAACCGCCGCACTTGCCGCCGCCACACTGGGTCTCGGTGCCATCGGCGCTCCGCAGGCCATGGCGACCGCGGACGACGGCGGCACGACGTCGATGAGCGGCAACGGTGCGGAGCAGCACTACGGCAACGCCGAGACCGCCGGTGACATGAGCCCCCAGCTGTCCCTGGTCCAGGGCTCGCTCAACAAGCCCTGCATCGGCCTGCCGGTCAAGGCCAACGCCACGTCGCTCATCGGTGCCATCCCGGTCGGTGTCCAGGACATTCCCGTCCTGTCCGCGCCGCAGAACCAGCAGTGCGTCGAGAACTCCACCCAGGCCAAGGGCGACGAGCCGCTCTCGCACATCCTCAGCGACTTCCCGGTCCTCTCCGGCAACGGCGCCAACAACCACTGATCCACCCCTTGTGTGCGGCCCACGGGCCGCACACAAGGACAGACTCCGCCACGCACAGCATTGAGCCCCCTGACCCTTCTCGGGTCAGGGGGCTCAATGCTGTCCAGTGCTGCGGAGGAAGTGCGAAACCCGCTTGTTGAAATGACGGTCTTCGACGGCGCAGGGGCCGACGGCTGTATGAATTCCGTCGGAACAGGTTCAGGAAGTAGATTACCGCACCCCCATCGGCGGATCCGGCGAGAATCACCCGTTTGCCTTTCGTGTCCTCAGTGCGAAATAAGCGTTCGGGAGCAACCCCGCACGGCACCCGGGTGACAAAGCGGGAATGGCGCAGTAACGGATGGCCCGGTCGGGGAATGGTGACGCCGTTCCCTTTTCGCACACCGGCAGGAAGAAGCTGACACGTGAACCGCAGTACGCAGTGGGTGGGAGGCCTCGCGCTCGGCGCGATGGTCCTCGGAGCCACCGGGTTCTCCGCACCGCCCGCCCCGCCCGGGCCGGGTACCGCGCCGTCCGCGGTGTTCGCCGGGCCGGGCTCGCTGTTGTCCGTGGCCTCGGAGAACGAGGACACCACGCCGGAGGACGGTGGCGGCAGCGAGGCGGTGCGCCAGCGGGACGCCAAGATCAACCCCACGGCCCTGGCTGCCCTCTGCGCAGGCCCGTCCGAGCGTGAGTACAGCTTCGCGCTCTTCGACGACGTGAACGTCCAGGTCGTCGAGCAGACCCGCAACGTGATCGGTGACACCGTCATCCTGACGGCCGACGTCGTGGGGGCCACCGGCCAGCACGTGGTGGCCACGGCCCAGAACGCCTGCGACGGCAACCCGGGCAACGAGCACGTGACCGCCCAGTTCATGCTGGGCGGCGACAGCTACGCCATCGAGTCCAACGGCCCGAACCAGGTGTCGATCACCCAGGTCACCCCGCTGGGCGACGAGGACGAGTCGGCATCCATGAGCATGCCCCCGGCCCCGGCCCCGCTCCCCGTGCTGCGGTCCGCCCCGGTGGCCCCGGACAAGGCCTGCCAGCAGGGCGGCAAGACCACCCTCATCGACCTCATCGTGGGCTACACCCCCAAGGCGCTGGCCGAGGCCGGCAGTGTGACCCAGATGCGCGCCGACATCACCCGGGCGGTGGCCCTGGCCAACGACGGCCTGGCCGACAGCAAGGTCAACGCCCGGCTGCGGCTGGTGAACATCCCTGCGGTCAGCAAGGTCGCCGCGGCGCGCGACGGCGTCACGCAGGACCTCATCAAGGCACTCGCCACGCCCCGCGACAACGTCCTCGACGAGATGATGACCTACCGCGACCAGTACGGTGCCGACCTCGTCTCGGTGATCGCCGGGGGCCGGGCCGCGGGCGGCCTCGGCTACTCGCCCAAGGCCCCTTCGTCGAAGACCGCCAACTACGGGTTCAACGTGGTGGCGCACGCCGCGCTGAAGAACTTCTCCCTCGGCCACGAGATCGGCCACAACCTCGGCGCGGCGCACGACCGCACCACCGAGCCCGTCCAGCCGCCGCCGTTCGGCGCCAACGGCTACTTCCCGCGTACCGGCGACTTCGCCACGATGATGGCGTACGAGTCCGGCTGCCGTAAGGCCACCAAGGGCCGGTGCGGACGCATCAACCAGTACTCCAACGCGCTGATGTCCTACCGCGGCGAGCCCCTCGGCATTCCGATCGGCAAGCCCGACGAGTCCGACACCGCCCGGATCTTCAACACCACCGCCAAGGCCATCGCCACCTACCGCAACGCCAAGTCGAGCGAAACCCTGTGCGCGGTGTCCACAGCGGTATCGCCCGCCGGGGCCGGCACGGTGACGCCCACGAAGACCGGCCCGTACCCGAAGAACACCACCGCACGGTTCACCGCGAAGCCCGCCGCCGGCTACGTCTTCTCCGGCTGGACGCTGAACGGCCGCAAGGTCGGCACCGCCGACAACGCCGTCAACGTCACCGTCTCCACCGACAAGCAGCTCACCGCGGTCTTCCGCAAGGGCGCGACCCCCAAGCCCACGGTCAACACCTCCGCAACCCGCGGCGGCACCGTGAAGAAGACCCCGGCCAAGCGCGGTGCACCGGCTACCGGCACCGAGCTCTACGACGCCGTACCCGCTCCTGGCTGGTCCTTCAGCGGCTGGACCCTGAACGGCTCGTTCGCGGGTGACCACGACACCATCGAGCTCACGCCCGACGACGAGCACCTCCAGCTGCGCGCGGAGTTCGACCGCAACAAGTACAACCTCGACGTGAAGGTGACCGGCGGGCAGGGCGAGGTCTCCCTCTCCGAGCAGGGCCCCTACGCGGAAGGTGACACCGTGACGGCCACGGCAGTCCCCAAGCGCGGCTTCGTGTTCGCCGGCTGGCTGCTGGACAACGAGGAGTACGGCGGGGACACCGACAAGTCCAACGGTGAGACCGCCGTGTCCTTCAGCGACGACTCGAACCACACGCTGACCGCCGTCTTCAAGCCGGTGAGGTAACCGGCCGAAGCACGCCGAAGGGGCCTGTTCCCGACAAGGCAGGAACAGGTCCCTTCGGCATTCGGAGTCCAGCGCCCGTCAGCGCTGGGCGGCGCGACCGCGGCGGGTCATCAGCAGACCACCGGTGAGGAGCGCGGCACTGAGCGCAGCAGCGCCGCCGAGCTCATCGGCACCGGTGTGCGCCAGCTGCGGCTTGACGAGGGCGGAGGGCTTGCTGGGCTTCGGCGGCTGGTCGACTGGGATCTCGTCGGCAGGCGGCTCTTCAGCGGGGGGCTCATCCGCGGGCGGCTCATCCGCAGGGGGCTCGTCCGCAGGCGGCTCATCAGCGGGAGGCTCATCCGCAGGGGGCTCGTCGGCAGGCGGAGGAGTCTGGACGGTCGGTCCGTTGGAGCACTCGTTGCCGAATGCCGGGTTCAGCGCTCCCACCACGTCGACCGTGTTGCCACAGGCGCTGACCGGAACGTCCACCGGGACCTGAACGTTGTTGCCGGAAAGGACCCCGGGCGAGTCCGAGACCGTGCTGTCGCCCTCCGCGTCGGCATGGGCGTAGCCGGTGGTCATAGAGAGAACTCCTGAGACGGCTGCGGTGAGCAGCACCCTCTTACTCAATACTCGTCGCACTTCGCCGTTCCCTGTTCTTTCATGCTTGCGGGGCCAGCCGACTGCTCGCCCACCCACAATGAGGCGCTGACCGGCCGGCCCTCGGACGCAAGGCGTGCAGTGCATGCGAGGGCCGGCCAACTCCGGACTCATGAAGTCCGGGCGCAGATCTACTTGTTGACGCAGGTGTTGCCGAACGCCGGGTTCAGCAGCGCGATCACGTTGACCGTGTTACCGCACACGTTCACCGGAACGTGAACCGGCACCTGGACGACATTGCCGGAGACAACACCCGGGGAGTGCGAAGCCGCAGCCTCGGCCTCGGCGTCCGCCATGGCGGGGGAAGCCGCACCGAGAGCCATCAGCGAGCCGGCAGCGATCGCGGCAACCTTCGTGTACTTCATGTCTTTACGACCTTTCAGTGGGATGTCAGTGGTGATGTGCCGGGCTGCGAACTAGCCGATCGGCTTGCCGTGGGGCTTGCCCATGGGCTTACCGGCGGGCTTGACCGGCTTGACCGGCTTCGACTGAGTGGGCTTGACCGGCTTGGACTGAGTGGGCTTGGTCGGCTTCGGGGTGGTGGGCTTGCTCGGGGGCTGGCTCACCGGGGGCTGGCTCACCGGGGGCTCGTCCGCCGGGGGCTCGTCCGCGGGCGGCTCATCGGCCGGGGGCTCGTCCGCCGGGGGCTCGTCCGCGGGCGGCTCGTCCGCCGGGGGCTCATCGGCCGGCGGCTCATCCGCGGGCGGCTCGTCCGCAGGGGGCTCGTCCGCCGGGGGCTCATCGGCCGGAGGCTCGTCCGCGGGCGGCTCATCCGCCGGAGGCTGGTCGGCCTTCGGGGTCCCATTGGCGCACTCGTTGCCGAATGCCGGGTTCAGCCCTGCCACCACGTCGACCGTGTTGCCGCAGAAGTTGACCGGAACGTGCACCGGCACCTGGGCGCCGTTACCGGAGATGACTCCCGGCGAGTGGGACACCGCAGAGTCCGCCGAGGCACCCCCGCCGGCGGGCTGCGCACTCGACGCGTTCGTGCACTCGTTGCCGAACGCCGGGTTCAGCGCTGCGACCACGTCGACCGTGTTGCCGCAGAAGTTGACCGGAACGTGCACCGGCACCTGGGCGCTGTTGCCGGAGATGACTCCCGGCGAGTGGGACACCGCAGAGTCCGCCGAGGCGCCCCCACCGGCGGGCTGGGCACCCGACGCGTTCGTGCACTTGTTGCCGAACGCCGGGTTCAGCAGGCCGATCACATTGGCAGTGTTGCCACAGATGTTGACCGGAACGTGCACCGGCACCTGGGCGCTGTTGCCGGAGACGACTCCCGGCGAGTTCGAGACCGTGCTGTCGCCCACCGCGTCGGCATGGGCTTGGCCCCCGATCAAGGAGAGAACTCCTGAAGCGGCTGCGGTTACCAGCACGCTCTTACTCATTACCTGTCGCACTTCGCCGTTTCCTGTTCTTTCATGCTTGCGGGGCCAGCCGACTGCTCGCCCACCCACAATGAGGCGCTGACCGGCCGGCCCTCGGACGCAAGGCGTGCAGTGCATGCGAGGGCCGGCCAACTCCGGACTCACGAAGTCCGGGCGCAGATCTACTTGTTGACGCAGGTGTTGCCGAACGCCGGGTTCAGCAGCGCGATCACGTTGACCGTGTTACCGCACACGTTCACCGGAACGTGAACCGGCACCTGGACGACATTGCCGGAGACAACACCCGGGGAGTGCGAGGCCGCAGCCTCGGCCTCGGCGTCCGCCATGGCGGGGGAAGCCGCACCGAGAGCCATCAGCGAGCCGGCAGCGATCGCGGCAACCTTCGTGTACTTCATTTTGTGACCTTTCTTTCAGCGACGTCGTGAACAGTCACGCATTTCGTGCTGCACGAGGCTTCTACAGAATCCCGTAGCGTCGCCGTCGACATTGATAACGAGTCCGCCAGCATTAAGGAAACTCACTTAATTCCGCGAACTTCCACTGTCACCCGAAAGGCCTATCCGGAGATTGTGCAAGGTGCGTAGGGGATCACCGAGAAGCGGAAATCGCAAATATCAGGGCCTTGGGAGCCCCAGAATCCGGCCTGCTCCCGTAAAAGGCTCCCTGGCCGGGTCAGTTGCCCAGCGGGAGTCCGCCGAGCAGGCCACCGGGGACGGCGCCGGTGGGCAGGCCGCCCTTGGCCAGGCCACCCGCTACGGGAAGTCCGCCGAGCAGGTCGTCGGCCGGCGCGGCAGCTGCGGGAGCCGGCTTCGGGGCGGCCTCGGGCGCTGCGGCCTGAGCCGTGCCGGCAGCGGCGAGCGCAGTGCCGGAGACGAGGACGGCGAGGGCGGCGGCGGAGGTCTTGTGGTGGCGCATGGTTCTCCTGCGGTGTGAGTGATCGGCGAGTCGCTGGCGCAACGAGCCGCACCGCGCGAAAGTCACGCGTCGGCATCCGTTGTCCTGCGGGCGCCGGTGCGCCTAGCCAAAAGGCCGGTGCGCCGAGCCAAAAGGGTGATCTCCGGTCCGGCGACGTCTCCATCGACAGCCGCGAGCGTTCTCCAGACGTGAAACGGCAGCGGCCACTCCGGCGCGCTGTGTCGTTCCGACATCGCCTAGGACAGGACCGCACATGAAGTACGCGCAGGCCACCGCAGCTCTCGCGGGAACGCTCGTCGCCCTGGGGTCGGCCACGCCGGCGTTCGCCCACCACGGCGGGGACCACGCCATGCCCGGTGCTGCCCAGGTCGCCGAGAAGCAGACGGAGGCCGATGCCGTCACGGCCCAGCAGATGCGGCAGCTCAAGGACCTGGCCACCCCTCAGAAGTTCCTGGCCGACGTCAAGTCGAACGTGGACGGGCTGCAGGCCAAGGAGGAGGCGGCGGCGCGCGGTGTGCACCGGGCCGGCCCCGGCGCAGTACCCGCCCCCGGTGCCCTGCTCGGCGGGCTCACCGCAGGTGGGGGCCCGATCGGGGTTCCGCTCGACTCACTGGGCTGATCTGCTCGGTTCCGGGCGCCCGCGCAGCGGGCGAGGACGAGTGGGGCGAGGTGGAGTCCGGCCTCGTGGAGCTCGTGCTCGAAGGCCATCGGACTGCCGACTGCCTCCGCGGATTGCCGCGGAGGCAGTCGGCAGTTCTTTTTTGTTCGGTTACGGCCCACCGGGCGCTCTTACTCGAACGTCAGGTAAACACCCGGGTTGCCGTAGCGGCGCCGGCGAACCATGTGATCGTCAGGCAGGTCAGTGCCGGATATGCACATGAATTGTGAAGAATGCGCGCTTCGGGGCAGTGGCACAGCAACGTTTCTGCTCAGGGTTCGTTTGACCTGGCGTACGACCGCTGGCCCGTTCCCTGGCGTTTGTGCACGGATGGGGGCCAAAATCCACTTGGTCCCCATCCGTCCCCGGCTCTCTGTGGGAGCACGTTTCGCGGTCTACTTCTCCGGGATCACGGGGAGAGCAGCGGCTCTCTTCCACGCGGCCACTTGTGTGGTGTCCGCCGGCCGCATCTCGCCCTGGAACAGCAGTGCCTGACCACCCGTCACGGTGTCCTGCCATGCCTGTGTCGCGAAGACGTACGTGGTGCCGTCGGTCAGCCGCCGGGCGGGCTCCTCGTCCGGCGCGAAGGTGACCCGCACCGTGCCCCGTACGTCACCGCGCAGGACCGACTCCACCTGGACGCGGTAGATGTCCGTGGTCAGGTCCGCCAGTTCCCGCTGCTCCTCGAACTCCAGCACACGGCCCGTGAAGACGTCGTCGGCGTACGGCGCGGTGCCCGCCGGGCTCATGGCGTCGTAGCCCCGCAGGACATGCCCGGAGCCGACACCTTCCTCCAGCTGTTGGTAGCCCGCCCAGCCGCCCGCGGCAAGTGCCGTGGCCGCCAGGGCGCCTGCGGCCAGAGCCAGCGGTTTCCCGTTGTTCATGAATTCATCCCCACAGTGCGTGATAAGCCCTGATGTCGCTCGCGGTCGGCGAGCTGATCCCCTTGCCCTGGATATGCCCGTAGGCCGCCCACATCAGCGAGGGGTAACTGCCGCTCCCGTAGCTCTTGTGACAGAACCCGAGTGCGTGCCCGAGTTCGTGGGCGGCGACCCGTCTGCGGTGCGCGTCCGCGCCCAGGGATTTCCCGGGGTCGAGGTAAGCCCTGTTCATCCAGAGGTAGTCGGTACCGGTGTTCGGATCCCACTTGCCGTACACGAGCTTCCAGCCCGCACCGGTGTGGTGGGTGTCCTTCCACTCCAGGTCCGCGTAGGTCGTCGCCCCGTCCGGTTTGATCCTCACCTGCTGAAGCGTGCCCGCCGACCAGACCCTCGCCGCTCGCTGCCGCGCGTCGTCGTACTTGGTGCTGTCGTCCCACGTGAGCTCGGTGCCGTCCACCGAGGAGCGCCCGCGGGAATCGGCTTCCCCCTTCTCACACAGATGGGGCCTGGCCTGCGGGGCGGCTAGGGCCGGTACCGGAATGGCCAGCAGCACAACGGCGGCCGAAGCGGCCGCCAGGGCCAATGTGTTCACCCTCATAGTCACCGAACAATAGCGCTCCGTGATATTTCCGTGGCGCGCATGCGCTCCCGCGACGCATCCTCCGGGCCCACGCAGGGAGGTGCACCGGACCGGCCGTCCGGAGGCTTCGCCGTGACCCGCGCACGAACACCCGTTCCCGAAGGGGGTACATTGCGTAGCGACCACCGCGGGAGCTCGGAAGCAGCCGGGCTGAGAGGGCGGACGGGAGTTGACAGCTCCCCTTTTCGCCGACCGCATGAACCTGGCCCGGGTAATGCCGGCGTAGGAAGGGTGTTGACGATGGATGCTGTCTCCGTATCCGCTCCGCACGACACTGCCGTTTCGCGTGCTGCCGTGGCGGGTGTGATCGCGTCACTGCGGACCTCCGCACCGCTGGTGCACTGCCTGACCAACACCGTGGTGTCGCAGTTCACCGCGAACGTACTGCTCGCGGTGGGAGCCGCCCCCGCGATGGTGCACAGCGCGGAGGAGGCCGGGGCGCTGGCCAGGACGGCCGGCGGTGTGCTGGTCAACCTCGGGACGGTGACGGCCGTGACGGCGGAGGCGATGCGCGTCGCGGTGAAGGCGGCGGCCGGGGCCGGGCGGCCGTGGGTGCTCGACCCGGTGGCGGTCGGCCCGCTGCCCTGGCGCACCGCGCTCGCCCGCGAACTGCTGGAGAGCGCTCCCCCGGCGGTAGTTCGCGCCAACCCTTCCGAGATCCTCGCGCTCGAAGGCGGTCCTGGCGGGCGCGGTGTGGACAGCACCGAGGCGCCCGAGGCGGCGCTGGCCGCGGCGACCACGCTGGCCCGGCGGTACGGCTGCACCGTGGCGGTGAGCGGCCCCGAGGACGTCCTCACGGACGGAACACGGGTGGTGCGGCTGGCCAACGGGCATCCGCTGCTGTCCCTGGTGACGGGGACGGGGTGTGCTCTCGGTGCTCTGGTGGCCGCCGGTACGGCTGTCACCGGCGACGCGCTGCTGGCCGCAACCGCCGCGACGGGGCTCCTCACCGTGGCCGCGGAGGTCGCCGCGACGCGCTCCGCGGGGCCCGGGACGTTCGCGGTCGCTCTGCTCGACGCGCTCCACGAGCTCGGCGCGGACCGGCTCGCCGAGGCCGTCAACCTGCGCTGAGCGCGGGCATGTTGCGGGGTTGCGCGGTGGGCGACGGCTTGGACGCCGCCCGCTGAACAGCCCCCTCCCGCCCGGGGGGGCGACCCCAACATCAAGTATGGCCGACCGCCGCTCCTCGCGCTCAAGCCTGTGGACAACTCACCGTCCCCGCAGGTCAGAGCCTCTCTTCCCGCGTACCTCCCGATACGTCTCCCACGCCCTTGCCCGGCCGGGAGACTCCCAAGGACCCACCATGCGACCTCCTCTCGACCTGTCCCTGTACCTCGTCACCGACACCCGGCTCTGCGGCGACCGTGGCGTCGCCGCCACCGTGGCAGCGGCGGTCAAGGGCGGTGTCACCGCCGTCCAGTTGCGTGATCCGGACGCGGACGCCCGCACGCTGTTCTCGCTCGGCAGGGCGGTCCAGGCCGAACTGGCGGGCACCGGTGTCCCGTTGATCGTCAACGACCGCGTGGACGTTGCCGTCTGGCTGGACGCCGACGGCGTCCACCTCGGGCAGCGGGACGTCTCCCCCGCGACCGCCCGGCGCCTGCTCGGTCCTGATGCGTATGTCGGCCTGTCCGTCAGCCGTCCCGAGCAGCTGGCGCACGTGCCGGACGCCGTCGACCACCTCGGCGTCGGGCCTGTGTTCCCGCAGTCGACCAAACCCGACGCGGACACACCGACCGGTTTGGCCGGCCTGGCCCGGATCGTGCGGGAGAGCCCGCTGCCCTGCGTGGCCATCGGGGGGATCGGGGTGTCCGAGGCCGCCGCGGTCGTGGCAAGCGGCGCGGCGGGCATCGCCGTCGTCAGCGCGGTCTGCGGGCAGCCCGACCCCGAGGCGGCGGCCCGTTCACTCGTCCACACCCTGCTCAAGGAGGTTCCCGCGTGAGCGCCCCGCCCATCGCCCTCAGCATCGCCGCCAGTGACCCCTCCGGCGGTGCCGGGATCCAGGCAGACCTGAAGACGTTCTCCGCCAACAGGGCTTACGGAACCGCCGTGCTGACGGCTCTGACCGCGCAGAACACCCAGGGCGTCACCGGCATCCACGCCGTCCCTCCGGCATTCGTCACCGAGCAGCTCGACACGCTCTTCGCCGATGTCGCGGTGGACGCGGTCAAGATCGGCATGCTGGCCGACGCCGGCATCGCCTCGGCCGTGGCGGACGCCCTGGAGCGGCACCGTCCCCGGTACGTCGTACTCGACCCCGTCATGGTCTCGACCAGCGGCCACCGCCTCCTGGAGGCGGACGCGGTGGCGGTCCTGCGCGACCGTCTGCTGCCGCTCGCCGACCTCGTCACCCCCAACCTTCCCGAGGCGGGCGACCTCCTGGGCACCGCTGCCGCGAAGGACCGCGCCGAGGCCGTCGAGCAGGCTCGTGCGCTTCTCGGCACCGGGGTCCGGCGCGTTCTCCTCAAGGGCGGCCATCACACGCACGACGCCGAGTCGGTCGACGTCCTCGTCGAGGGCACAGAAGTCGACTGCACGGACGTCGACGGCACGAGCGTCATCGAACTGTCCGCTCCCCGCGTGCACACACGCAACACCCATGGCACCGGCTGCACCCTCTCCGCCGCGATCGCCGCCCTCCGCCCCCGGCACGAGGACTGGCACACCGCCGTCCGTGCCGCGAAGGAGTACCTGAACGGGGCCCTGCGCGCGGCCGACACCCTGCGCATCGGCCACGGTCACGGCCCCGTCCACCACTTCCACCAGTACTGGAGCTGAGCCCCTTGACCACGACGACCGCGACGACCGCGACCTTCTGCGACGAGCTGTGGACCGCCACGGCCGAGATACGCGCGGCCATCGACAAGCTGCCGTTCGTCACCGGCCTCGGTGACGGCACTCTGGACCGGGACAAGTTCGTCTACTACCTGGCCCAGGACGCCCACTACCTGCGGGACTACGCCCGCGCGCTGGCCAGCGCCGCCGCGAAGGCGGACCGGCCCGAGGACATCGCGTTCTTCGCGCAGCACGCCCACGACGCCGTCATCGTCGAGAGCTCGCTGCACCAGAGCAACGTCGTCGACGTCGATGCCTGGACGCCCTCCCCCACCTGCACCGGATACACCTCCTACCTGCTCTCGGTGGCCCACACCCAGGGCTACGCCGAGCTGGCCGCCGCGGTCCTGCCCTGCTTCTGGATCTACGCCGAGGTGGGCGGGGAACTCCTGGGGCAGGCCGGTGACCTCGCCGCCCACCCGTACGGCGACTGGATCGGCACGTACGCCGACGAGGAGTTCGAGGCCGCCACCGAACACGCCAGGAGCATCGTCAACCGGCTCGCGGACCAGGCCGACCCGGCCACCCGCGCCCGGATGCGTACGGCCTTCATCACCGCGTCCACCTGGGAGTGGATGTTCTGGGACGCCGCCTGGCGCACGGAGGCCTGGCCCTTCGACGCCGCTCCCGACCAGAATGCGGAGCGCGCGAAGTGACGACCAGCACCGAACCCACCGCCCCGAGACCGGCATCGGCACCGACACCGACACCGACACCGACACCGACACCGACACCGGCGAACGAGGCTCCGCTCACCCTCGACCAGCCCACGCCCAAGGTTCTGACCGGCCTGGACCAAGGCGCCTTCTGGGCCAACCTCGGCGTGAGCCTGCTCGGCTTCAGCGGCATGCTGGTCGTCCTCGACCCGCTGGGCACCGGCAGTCCGACCCTGTCGTTCGCCGCCGCCGTCACAGCGTCCGTCGTCGGCACGCTGATCGGCACCTTCGCGCTCGGCCTCGCCGCCATCACCGGGGCCCGCACCGGCGCACCCTCGATGGTGCTGCTGCGCGGCCTGTTCGGCGCGAAGGCGTCGTACCTGCCCACCGTCCTCAATGTCCTCCAGATGGTCGGCTGGGCCGTCTTCGAACTGGTCGTCATTTCCACGGGGTTGAAGATCCTGGCGCGCCAGGTCTTCGGCGAACCGGGACCCGGCTGGCTGTACGTGCTCCTCGCGGGCGCGGTGACAACGGCGCTCACGCTGCGCCCGCTGGGCGCCCTGCGCATCATCCGCCGGTACGTCACCGTCGCCGTCGTCCTGGCCATCCTCTACCTGGGCTGGGACCTGGCGGGCCGCGGCATCCCGATGGAGGGCGGCTCCTGGAAGGACTTCTGGTTCGCCGCCGACAGCGTGATCGCGGTGTCGATCTCCTGGCTGCCGCTGGTCGCGGACTACGCGCGGCACTCCCGCAGCGAGCGGGAGGCGTTCGGCGGCCTGGTGGTGGGCCAGACCCTCGCGGGCATCGCGGGCTCGGTCCTCGGCGTGGCCGCCCTCGCCGTGATCGCGTTCGACAGCACCGACCCGTACAAGGTCTTCGACCCCTTCACCGCCACCAGCGTCGGTGTGATCTGCTTCGGCGTCCTGGTGCTGCGCGAGGTCGACCAGTCCTTCGCCAACGTCTACTCCACCGCCGTCTCCGCCCAGAACCTGCTGCCCCGGGCGGACCGCCGCGTCCTGTGCCTGATCAGCGGCACGCTGGCCACCGGCCTGGCGCTCCTGGTGAACATGGACAGCTACGCCAGCTTCCTCTACCTGATCGGCGCCGTCTTCATCCCGATGTTCGCCGTCCTCGTCGTGGACTTCTTCGTCCTCGGCGGCCACCGCACCTGGGACGTCTCCGAACAGGCCCCCACCCGCTGGATCATGCTGCTGCCCTGGGCACTGGGCTTCGCCACCTACCAGCTGATCGCACCGACGAAGATCGCCGGTTGGTCCGACTTCTGGGCCTGGCTGCAGGACGCGGTGGGTATGACCGTCCAGCCGTGGATGAGCGCCTCCCTGCTCTCCTTCGCAGTGGCCGCGCTCACCACCCTCGCGGTGGGCCGAAGGCACCGGCACGTCGCGGGTTAGAGAACGCGCTTCGCACCGGTCGGTGACGGGCTGCGTCCCGCTCAACCACGGTCGCAGTCGTACGGCCGGGCTGCCGCAGCCCCAACGGATCGACTCCAGGTTGCCGACCAGGGCGGATCCCGCCAGGACACCGCGGAAGAGCACGTCGTGGTTGGTCTGGAGGGCGGGCCGGCCCTCGGCGCGGGTGCCGTCGTACGACACGTAGTCGGCGTCCTCCGTGAAGCACGCGCCGAACGCGGCGGCGTCGTTGTCCGTCCAGGTCCGCATGAAGTGCGCGAAGAGTGCGGTGATCTGCTGGACATCCGAGGGCGTCGAAAGGGAGGCAGGGGTCCGAGCCGGCCGACACCGCTTGCTCCATCAGGTGAGGGGCGCGCCGCTGGACGTCGAGCTGCCGGTCGGCGTGCTGGGCGATCAACCACGCCGCGCGGGCGGCTTCTTCGCCGACCGTTTCTGCGGTCGGCCAGGGCTGATGATCTTCTGCGGCCATGTCGGTGAGTTCCATCGCCAGCGCGGCAGCGTCGTACGCCGTTCTCGACTCCCTTGGTACGTCGGTGCGTTGTGCGCGGCGACGGCAACCCTGAAGGCGCATATGCGGCGTAAAGATCGTTCCGGAGAGCCGCCCTCGTTGCCGGGATGCCTTCGTGCCGCGTCGGGTCGTCTACGGTCGCTTTCATGAGCAGCGATGGAGTGGTGGTGGATGAGGCGGTCCGTGCGGCGTGGGACGCCTGCCGGGTCCTGGAGAAGCGGACGCCGACCCAGGAGCGGCAGCAGGCTCAAGAGCGGGTGAAGGCCGCGATGGACTCGGTCGGGAGCGAGGAGGTCGCCCGGGGCACGGTGTTCCTGGTGGGAGTCCTGACCGGGTACTTGATGTCCGCGCCGCCCGGTGGCGGGGATCGGATTGATCCGCTCAACGAGCTCATCCCTGGGGTGATCCGCCGACTGCCTACCTTCGCGCTGGCCGACCCGGAGCAGGTGCCGATGGCCACTGGAGTACTCATGGCCGCCTCGATGGGCATGGACACCGTGGCCTGGCGCGACCGGTTCGGGAAGATTCCGCCGAAGGAGGCGTTGGTGCACGGCTTCGTGCTGCGGCTGCTCGCTGATCTCTTCGACTCCCTGATCGAGAAGCCCGGAACCATCGACCAGTTGATGCGCGAGACCTTGGCGACCATGGACACCGAGGACCGGGGCTGAACTGTGCGGCACCGTAGGCACGTCGGCCACGACATCGAAGGTGACCGGCCAGTCGGCCCGTAAGTGCGGCCGGCCGGCAGCGGTCCGGGGGTCAGCCGAAGATGAGCGCAACGCCCTTGTCCACGCAGAACTTCATCACGGTGACTGGTTGGCGGGTGTCCTCGATGCGTCGTCGTAGGACGGGATCGCTGTCATCGTGTTGCCGCTGATCGATGATGGCCTCCAGCCGGGGCAGCATGGCCGCGCACTGAGCTTGGGGTGCTGCTCCATGGGCGGTCTGAGCAGTCTCGGTCCGGAGGGGCTGTCAGTGCTCGCCGTTAATCTTCCGTCATGGGAGATGCACCAGGTCAGGACGAGGGGCCCCGCTATGCATGGCGGGACCTGCTGCAACGGTGGAGTGATGAGTGGCTCGACCCCGTGCTGCATGAACAGGAACGGGGCGAGCCGTTTCCTGACGACGTGCGCAGGGCCCGATGGCTGGGGACCGCTGGGGCCACCGGCGAGGAACTCGGCGCGCTCGAAAGGCGCCTGGGCGCCGTTCTGCCGCCGAGCTACCGGCAGTTCCTGCTGACCAGCAACGGCTGGCTCGACACCACCCAGGAGATTCACCGCGTTCTGCCGGCCCAGGAGGTCGGATGGGTACGGGACCTGGACCCGGAACTCATCACCGCCTGGACACAGGGAAGCCGGGACACCGAGCGAGTAAGCGACGAGGAGTACTTCCGCTACGGCGAGGGCCAGGACTCCACCACGCTGCGTCCCGAATACCTGCCGCACACCCTGAAGATCAGCCACACCCCGGACGCCACCGACGTCTACCTTCTCAACCCCTGCGTACTCACCCCGGACGGGGAATGGGAAGCCTGGTATCTCGCCCACTGGCTGCCCGGCGCGGTCCGCTACCCCTCCTTCTGGGAGCTGATGAACGACGAGTACAAGACCTTCCACGACGAACCGTGAGCGGCAGGGCCTCCTGTCCCGTCCTTGGTTACGAGGGCTCGGTGAGCACCCACAACTCCCAGACCCCGGCGGCCCGGCACTCGTAGGCGCGTACGCCGTTCTCCATGTACCAACGGCCGCGCTCATGACAGCGGTTCTCCTCGCCTGGAGGAAAGTCCGCCACATGGTGCCAGCCTGGTCCGGCTGCCGGCGTGGACTGCACGGGCGTGGGTGCGGGCGCGGAGGCGGAGGCGGAAGCAGAGCCAGTTGAGCCGAGGCTCGCCACCAGCAGTGATGTCGCCGCGGCCGCGAGGAGAACGCGTTTCAGGGTTCGCATGGAACGCATCCTTCCGGATTTGACGGGCCCACATCAATGGTGACCGTCGCACCTTCCCCCGATTGGGCTAAAGGGTGATACCTGGGGTCGGACGAGGGCGGAGCGACACCGTTCGGCTTCAGGCAGCGGCGCGCCTCTCCCGCCCCCGCGTCCGGTGACCGCGGTACGAACTGGCATACGTATCAATGCCGTTGAGACGTAGGTTGTACGGGGATACGCCCGCACGCGGCCCGTCGCCCGGCCCACCCGCCGGCCCGCCCCGGTCGCGGCCCGAAGGAAGACGGACAGCTCATATGAACGACCGCACGACCACGCCCGGCCCGGCGGGGCTGCCGAGGATCGAGACCTCGGTGCCGCACTCGGCCAGGATCTGGAACTACTGGCTGGGCGGGAAGGACCACTACCCCGTCGACGAGGCGGCCGGTGACGCGTACAGCGCCGTGTACCCCGGGATCACGGCCATCGCCCGGGGCAGCCGCGCCTTCCTGCACCGCACCCTCGCCCACCTGGTGACCGAGGCCGGCATCCGGCAGTTCCTGGACGTCGGGACGGGTCTGCCGACCAAGGACAACACGCACGAGGTCGCCCAGCGGCTCGCTCCCGACAGCAGGATCCTGTACGTCGACAACGATCCGACGGTCCTCGCGCACGCCCGCGCCCTGCTCACCTCCACCCCGGAGGGAGCCACGGCGTACCTCGACGCCGACCTCGCCGACCCGGACCGCATCCTGGAGGTCGCCGCGCGGACGCTGGACCTCACCCGTCCCACCGCCCTGATCCTCAGCAACATCCTCGGCCACATCGCCGACCACGGGCAGGCGCGCTCCGTCGTCACCCGGCTGATGGCCGCGCTCCCGTCCGGCAGTTACCTCTCCCTCAACGACGGCTCGCGCGGCGTCGACGCGGACTACGAACGGGCCCAGGACGCCTACAACTCCTCCGGCGCCGCCCCGTACTTCCTGCGTCCGGTGGAGGACATCGCCGCCTACTTCGACGGTCTGGAGCTGCTGGAACCGGGCGTGGTGTCCGTACCCCTCTGGCGCCCGGACACCGACGGGCCCGCGCCGGTGCCGATCGGGGAACACGGCGGGCTCGCGCGCAAGCCGTGACGCCGCCGGTCGACCGCACCGCCCGGCCCGGGCGGTGCGGCGCGGTGCCGTCCTGAGCGGCGGATGTTCCGCAGTTGTTCACCTCCGCGTGGCCCGCCCCTCCCCCGGTCCGGGGGCGGGCCCTGTCGGATGAGATCGATCTAGAGGTCTGGACCAATTCCAGGATCGATCCCAGGATCAGGTACAGGAGCGACCCCGGACCGATCGAGACACGCCAACCCTGTGTCCTGTTACCGCAATTGACACCTTGTTGTTCAATTGGTCTATACCTTTGACGGTAGGCTCCCCTCCAGATACAGGCAGATACACAGCCGTGGGGGGCTTTATGACTGTTCATCATCTTCCGCAACCTCCGTCCGACGAAGAGCTCTTCTGGTACTTCGGACCGCAGCACCGGTGGGTCCTGGTCTCCACCTCGCTGGCCTTCGTGTTCACGGCGGCGACCATGTTCACCTTCGCGCTGCGGACCCCGGCCCTGTGGGCCTTCCTCGCGGTCCTCGGGCTCAACGTCGTGGCGCTCGGGCTCTCCTCCGTCAACAGCCTGCGCCGCCGCCGGCTCACCCGGCAGTCGCACGAACTCCTGGTCCGCGCCTGGCAGCCCGCCCGTACGCCGGACGTCGACCTCTACCTGCCCACCTGCGGCGAACCGCTCGACGTACTGGCCAACGCCTACCGGGCGGTGTCCGCGCTCGACTGGCCGGGGCCGCTGACCGTCTGGGTCCTGGACGACGCCGACCGGCCCGAGGTGGCCGGGCTGGCGGCCTCGTACGGCTACCGGTACGTCGTACGGCCCGACCGGGGGCATCTGAAGAAGGCCGGGAACCTCAACCACGCGCTGACGCTGAGCAGTTCCGAGGTCATCGCCATCCTGGACGCGGACTTCGCCCCCCGGCCGGACTTCCTGCGCCATCTCGTCCCCTATCTGGCCGACCCCTCCGTCGGCATCGTGCAGAGCCCGCAGTGCTTCGACACGGACGTGTCGATGAACTGGATCCAACGGGCCGCGGGCTCTGCCCAGGAGTGGTTCTTCCGCTGGATCCAGCCCGCGCGGGACGCCAGCGACGCCGCGATCTGCTGCGGCAGCAACGCCGTCTACCGGCGCGCCGCCGTCGATCTGGCCGGCGGTTTCGCCCGGCTCGACCACAGCGAGGACCTGTACACCGGACTCGCCCTCCACGCCCAGGGGTTCCGCACGCTGTACGTGCCCGTACTCGTCGCCAAGGGCACCTCCCCCGAGTCGGTCACCTCCTTCGTCAACCAGCAGTACCGGTGGGCGATGGGCAACCTGCACCTGCTGAGCACGCCCGTGCTGAAGCGGATGGGGGCGCCCTGGCGGATGCGGCTGTGCTTCGCCGAAGGGATCGTCGGCTATCTGACCACGGCGGTGAACACCTTCGTCGCGCCGCTGCCGCCGCTGGTGATGATGTTCTGGTACCCGGACGACGTACGGCCCTGGCACGTGCTGCCGTTGCTCGCCCCGCTGTGGCTCTGGCACGTGCTGCTGCCCCGGGTCAGCCGCACCCGCTGGCGGGTGGAGGTGATCCGGGCGAACGTCCTGACGAGCGTGGCCGCGGCGACGGCGTTCGTGCACACGCTGCGGGGGCGCAGCGCCGCCTGGGTGCCCACCGGCGCCCGGGGCGCGGGGACTTCGGGCGGCATGGCCCGCCGGGTGGTGGCCGTCTCACTGGGCTGGCTGCTGCTCTCGCACGCGGCGGCCGTCGCGGGGCTGGCGCTCGTGGTGGCACGCAACGGCTGGGCACCCAGTTGGGGACTGCTCCTCTACCTGCTGGTGCAGTGCCAGCTGAACGTGCCGCTGATGCGGCACCTCTTCGCGGAGCTGCGTCCGGGCGGTTCCCGGTCCAGCGGCGCGGGCGCGGTGTCCCGGTCCAGCGGCGCGGGCGCGGTGTCCCGGTCCAGCGGCGCGGGCGCGGTCGTGCGGTCGTTGCTGCGCCGCGTGCGGGCACTGCCGCTGCGGCGGGCCGGCATGCTGCCCCGTCGCTGGCCCGAGACCCTGGCCGCCAGTGCCCTCCTGCTGCTGACCGGGCTCGTGGCGTCCGGCTGGGTCAACCCGATGCTGCCCTGGGTGAGCTGACCGATCCGCTCCCGGCCCACCGTCCCCCACCCACCCCCACCGACCCCGCAGTGGCGGCGTCGGCCGATCCGAAAGGCAATTTCCCCATGTCGTCCCCCGTGGCCCCCGGCCAACGGCAGTCCCCCGAGCAGACTCCCGCTCGCCCCGGGAAGGCTCCCGCTCCCCCCGGGCGGAGCTCGGCCCCACCCGGTGTTCCGCGGAGTCCCGGGAACTCCGAGTCGGGACCCAGTCCGCACCGTTCCGCCTTCCGGCCCGACATCGAAGGGCTGCGCGCGGTCGCCGTCGTCGCGGTCCTCGCCTTCCACGCCGGGATACCCGGTCTGCAGGGCGGTTTCGTGGGCGTGGACGTCTTCTTCGTGATCTCCGGCTATCTGATCACCGGACTCCTCGTGCGCGAGGCGATCACCACCGGCCGTGTCCGGCTCGGCGACTTCTTCTCCCGGCGCGCCAGGCGGCTGCTGCCCTCCGCCGCCGTGGTCCTGCTCGCCGTGGCGGTCGTCGGCGCCTGGCTGAGCGTGCCGCTGAGGCGTACGGAGCTGGAGCACGACGTCGTCGCGGCGGCGCTGTCCTTCGTCAACTGGCGTTTCGTCCTCCAGCAGACCGACTACCTGGCCGCCGGGCACAACGAGAGTCCGCTGCTGCACTTCTGGTCGCTCGCGGTCGAGGAACAGTTCTACTTCCTCTGGGCGCCGCTGCTGGCCGTCGCCGCGCTGTGCGTGAGACGCGCGGTGCGCAGGGGGCGGGCGGTGCGGGCCGTCGTGGCCGTCGTCGCCGGGCTGCTGGCCCTCGGGTCCTTCGTACTGTCCCTGCACTGGACGCAGGGGTCGGTCTCGCTCGCGTACCTCGGAACTCCTTCGCGGGTCTGGCAGTTCGGCGCCGGGGCGCTGCTCGCCCTGCTGCCCTGGCACCTGATGCGCGGTCCGCGGCCGCTGCGGCTGCTGTGCGGGTGGGCCGGGGCGCTGGCCATCGGCTGGTGCGTGGTGTCGTACGACGCCTCGACGCCCTACCCCGGATTCGCGGCGCTCGTGCCGACGCTGGGCACCGCCGCCGTCATCCTGGCCGCGATCCCCGGCCGGGGCGAGCGGGACGTCTGCGGCGCCCTCGGCGTGGGGCGGCTGCTGTCGCTGCGGGCTCCCCGGGCGGTGGGGCGGCTGTCCTACACCCTGTACCTGTGGCACTGGCCGGTGCTGGTGCTGGCGGAGGCCCGGCTCGGGGCGCTCGGCTGGCCGGCGAAGAGTGCCCTGACGCTGGCCGCCGTACTGCCCGCGCTCGCCACGACGTACGGCGTCGAGCGCCCGCTGCGCCGCAGCCGCACGGTCTCCGCGCACGCCAGACGCGGGCTCTCGGTGGGGGTCACGGCGATCGTGCTGCCGGTCGCGTTCGCCCTCGTGGTCGGGTCGACGGCATTCCACGGGCTCGGCCCCGACCGGCCGGTGGACCTGCGGGGCCTGCCCGCGGGCGCGGCTTCGGGACCGGACCTCCTGGTACGTCAGCAGGGCGTGCCCCTCCCGGACGGCCCGGTGACGCCCGGGCCCGCCCAGGCGCGCAAGGACTTCCCGCCGGACGGGGAGTGCCAGGTCGCCCCGGCCGTGACCCGCAGCCCCGCCTGCCTGTTCGGGGCGGTGCGGAGCCCGGACCGGATCGTGCTGCTGGGCGACTCGCACGCCGGGCAGTGGTTCTCCCCCCTGCTGGCGCTCGCGGCCCAGCGGGGCTGGGCGCTGCAGGAACTGGTCAAGCAGGGCTGCCCGTTGCCGCGGCTCACGGTGCGCAGCCCGCAGCTCGGCCGCACCTACCGGGAGTGCGACACCTGGCGGGCGGACACCCTGGAGCGGCTGCGGCAACAGCCCAGGCCACGGCTCGTCGTCATCTCCTCGCTCAACCGCTACACCGACGACCAGAAGCTCCTGACCGAGGGGTGGGAGCAGACCCTGCGGCCGCTGCGGGAACTCGGGGTGCCGATCGTCTACGTCGAGGACACCCCGGTGCCCGGCAAGGACGTCCCGGCCTGCGTCTCCGGCCACTTGGAGGATCCCGCCGTCTGCGCGTTCGACCGCGGGCGGGCGCACCAGCCCGATCCGCTGGCACGCCAGATCGCGTCCGGCGCGCTGCCCGGCGTGCGGAGCGTGAACGTGAACCGGGTGCTGTGCCCGGGTACGGGACCGACCTGCCCCGCCGTACTGGACCGGGTGCTCCTCTACCGGGACGACACCCACCTGACGAACGCGGCGGCCGTCGTACTGACGTCCCGGCTGGAGCGATTGCTGACCGAGGCGGGTGCGCTGCGCGCCCCGGGCGCGGCCGGAAACGCGGCGGACCAGGGCCCGACGTCCGGCACGCCGGGGCCCGACGGCTGGACCCGGCTGCTGCGCGACGACTTCGAAGGACCGGCGGGCAGCCCTCCCTCCCCCGCCACCTGGCTGCACGACGTCGGTACCTGCTATCCCGGCTGCCCCGCCCCGCAGTGGGGCACCGGCGAGATCGAGACGATGACCGACTCGACGGACAACGTCCGTCTCGACGGGAAGGGCGCGCTGGAGATCGTCCCCACCCGGAAGGACGGCCGTTGGAGTTCGGGCCGGATCGAGACCCGCAGGGCCGACTTCGCGGCGCCGCCCGGCGGGACCCTGCGGATCGAGGCGTCGATCGCCCTGCCGGACGTGACGGGGCCGGCGGCCGCCGGGTACTGGCCCGCGTTCTGGACTCTGGGGGCTCCGCTGCGCGACGGGTACACCGGCTGGCCCGGCGTCGGCGAACTGGACGTCATGGAGTCCGTGAACGGGCGGGACACCGTCTTCGGCACCATGCACTGCGGGGTGCTGCGGGGCGGGCCCTGCCGGGAACCGGCCGGTCTGAGCTCGGCCGAGCGGCCGTGCCCCGGCTGCCGCACGTCCTTCCACTCGTACGCCGTGGAGATCGACCGTGCGCCCGGCGGTGAGGAGGTGCGCTGGTACGTGGACGGCCGGGTGCACCACCGGGTGACCGCGCGGCAGTTGGGCCCCGAGACGTGGCGGCGGGCGGTGGACCACGGGCTCTTCCTGATCCTCAACGTGGCCATTGGCGGTGAGCTCCCCCGCCAGGACGGCGCGTCACCGGGCCCGGCCACCGAACCGGGCCACCCGATGCGGATCGACCACGTCACCGTATCGACGCGGCAGGGGGCGGTGACCCAGCGAGGGGCGGTGACCCCGCGAGGGGCGGTGGCGCCGCAGGAGAAGGGCGGCCGGGGCTGACAGCCGCACCGGCACGCCGTACGACGCCCCCGGCCCCGGCGGACATCGCGTCCGCCGGGGCCGACGGGTCAGCGTTCGCGTTCCGGGCGGGCAGTGGAACTGGTCGTGGTGGTGTGCTGGATGAGGCCGCTGAGGATGAGGGCGAGGCCCGCCTCGAACGCCGATTCGTGGTCGAGGAGCGGGACATCGGGCGGCAGGTCCTCCTGCGGGGCTGTTTCCGCCTGCTCCTCCAGCACGCAGCCGACCGTGTAGCGGCCGGCGGCCAGCATCGCCATGTGTGCGTCCTTCTCGGTCACGCCGGAGGCGACGAGGAAGGTCATCTTGCGCCGGATCCGGTCGAGGTCGCCGACCGGGGTGCTGCCGGCGTGGAGGCGCGCGCCGTCGCGGCGCTGCAGCAGGGTGCGCCGGAAACTGCGCGAGTTCTCCAGGAACCACTCGCGCCAGTCGTCCGCGGGTGACGGGAGCGGCGCGGTGGCGTGCGGGGCCATGGCGGCTTCCGCCATGGCGGCCAAGAGGTCCCTCTTGGTCCGGAAGTGGTAGTAGAGCGACGGCTGTTCGACGCCCAGGCGCTTGGCCAGCCGCCTGGTGCTGACGGTGTCCAGCCCTACTTCGTCGAGCAGGTCCAGCGCCTCGGTGACGACGGTCTCGCGGTTCATCTTGGTCACATTGACATTCTATCGGTGATAGATGACTCTGGAAATAAATCAATCACTGATAGATTTTGGAGTGGCTGTCATGGCGGACAAGATCGGGAAGCGCGCTCTGCGGGTCCTTGTCGCGGGTGGCGGCGTCGCCGGGCAGGCGTTGGCCTTCTGGCTCACCCGGGGTGGTCACCAGGTGACGGTCGTCGAGCGGTTCCCGGCGCTGCGCGCCTCGGGTGCGCAGGTCGATCTGCGCGGGCAGGGCATCGAGGCGGTGAAACGCATGGGGCTGCTGGACGCCGTGCGCGGCCGGCTGGTGGACGAGGCGGGCGTCGCCTTCGTCGATTCCCGCGGGAGGCCGAAGGCGACGATCATGGCGAACACCTCCGGCCGGGGCCGCCAGGCCCTCACCTCGGAGTACGAGATCATGCGCGGCGACCTGGTCCGCATCCTCCACGACGCGACCGAGGACGGCACCGAGTACGTCTTCGGCAAGAGCGTCGACGGCTTCGACGGGGACGAGGGCGGGGATCACGTCATCGCACGTTTCTCGGACGGGACCAGCGGCGAGTACGACCTGCTGGTCGGTGCGGACGGACAGGGCTCACGCATCCGGCGTGCGCTTCTTCCGCAGGAGGGCGACCGGTACTGGCGCATCGGCATGCACATGGCCTACTGGTTCGTTCCGCGCATCGCCTCCGACAGCAACATCCGGGACACCTATATGGTCCCGGGCGGCCGGCAGATCATGCGCCGCAGCCACAACGCGACCGAGACGCAGGTGTACTTCGTGCTGCGCGAGGAGTCGGCGGAAGCCTCCGCGATCCACCGCGCTCCCGTCGAGCGGCAGCAGGAGTTCTGGGCCGACCGCTTTCGCGACGCGGGCTGGCAGACCGAGCGCTTCGTCGAGGGCATGGGGACGAGCCCGTTCTTCTACTCCCAGGAGATCGCCCAGGTGCGCACGGACACCTGGTCCAAGGGCCGCGTGGTCCTGGTCGGCGACGCCGCGCACTGCGCATCCCCGTACAGCGGCATGGGCGTCTCTGGCGGTTTGGTCGGCGCCTACGTCCTGGCCGGTGAGATCAACCGGCACGCCGACGACCTGCCCACCGCCCTGGCGAACTACGACCGCGTCCTGCGGCCCTTCGTCGACGGGATCCAGGCCGAGGTGAACCCCCGGCTGCTACGCGTGGGCATGCCCAGGAACCGGTACGCGATCACCGCCTTCCAGAACCTGACCGCGCTGGCCTGCTTCTTCCGCGTTCCCGACCTGGTGGCACGGTTCTCGAAGGAGGACCGCGGCGGCGACTGGCAACTCCCGGCGTACCCGCTGCCCGGCTGTCGGCCTGCACGTGAACACGCCCACTCACGTACGAATTGACCTGCCCTCCTCCCCCCGACGTACCGGAGATTGATCGTGGGCAGTCCGCCGGGCCGGGTTCTCCGTCCACTTCACGGTCCTCGGCGCGGGTGTCGGCTCCTTCTCCGCCTACCCGAGCCACCCGAGCTACCCGAGTTCACCGCGACGGAAGGCGTCCCTCATCTCGCTGAGCCTCGCGGTCGTTGCCGGGGAGGACTCCTCCTGTGCTTGCTCGGCAAGTCGGAGGGCATCGTCGATCTCGCTGAGCTTCCTGGAGGACAGGACGGCCGCCCGCTCCATCAGGTCGTCCCGGGACACGGTGGTCAGCCACGTGCACGGGGTGAGGCCCGGACGCGGGAACGCGAGCCGCAACACGCCTTCGAGAGGCAGCCCTTCACTGGCGCCGACCTTCACTTCGATGCCCAGACCGCTGATGTCGAGACCCGCCGGAGCGACGACCTGCATCACCTGGAACCCGGACGCCTCGTCTCCTGACAGCAGTACGACCAGCCTCCGCTCGTCGAACTGAACCCACCAGACTTCGCCACGCTGCACAGGCCCTCCGATACACAGGTACACAGGGCGGCAGGCGGACGATCATGCGCTGGCCGCAGACCACAGCGTAGGCCCTGCCTGTCGACAGGAGACGTTCGAGGACCTGCCGAGCCGGACAGCGGGACGCTACACACGAGTCGAACCCCGGGGCGGGGCGCGGAAGTTGGTATTCAGCCTGGCGCCGGTCTGTCGGGCGACGCCGCCACCAGGCCGGCGGCAGGATGGACGGCGGGCGTCGTGGGTGGTGCGGCATTCGGCCCGTCGAGGACCGGGGCAAGCGCGTCATCGGGTGCAAGGACCGTCAGTGGCGTGTACGGCGATCCGGCCCCGCGTACGGACTCGGCCTGCGCGGACTCGCTGCCCGTGGCTGCGGCGAAGTCTTTCGTGAGTGGTGCGCCGGTCCGTTCTGCCGCCTCGCGTCGGCCGGGCCGAAACGGGTGCGTCGTCCCTGCTCAGTGGCGTTCCGGTGACGAAGGACCCCGGCGTTGCCGGTCAAGTGCCGCTGGAGAAGCGCCGAACCGCGTCTTCGTACGGTTCTCGTGCGACGGCGGGAAGCACGGAAGCACACCGAACCGCGTCGTCCCACGAAGTCGTCCCACGAACCCGCCATTCGGCATGAGGAGAAGTGGCACCCGTATGCACGACACACAAGGGGCACGAGTCACCACGGCGAGCGGCAACCCGTATTGCCTGCGTGAGGCTCTGCTGGAGACGCTCGCACGGGAGACGAGCGCGCTCGCCGAGGAGACCGCCGTAGTGTTGAGGATGTCCGCGGAGGGCCTCACCCCGGACGCGGACATCTTTGCCCGGATTGCCCGCAGGAACGTTCCGCGCTGGCACTTCGCCATGCTCAACGACACCCCTCGCAACGAGGGCCTGGTCACCGCGCTGGAGCGGGGCATCCCGCCCGGCGCGCGGGTACTCGACATCGGTTCGGGCAGCGGGCTGCTCGCCATCGCCGCGGCGCGGGCCGGTGCCGGGCGGGTGTTCACGTGCGAGATGAACCCCCTGCTCGCGGAGGTCGCCCGTAACGTCGTGGACGCCCACGGACTGTCCGACGTGATCACCGTGATCAGCAGGCTCTCCACCGAACTCGACGCCGAACGCGACCTGGGCGGGCCCGTGGACGTCCTCGTGTCCGAGATCGTCGACTGCGGCCTGATCGGTGAGGGACTGCTGCCCTCGGTGCGGCACGCCCGCGCGCACCTGCTCGCACCCGGCGGCATCATGCTGCCCTCGGTGGGCCGGCTCCACGGCCAACTGGTCAGCAGCGACGCGGTGCTCCGGCTCAACCAGGTCACCACGGCCAGTGGCATCGACATCTCGCTCATGAACGTGCTGGCCACCCGCGGCCACTTCCCGGTCCGGCTCAACACCTGGCCGCACCAATTCCTGTCCGAGCCCCTCCCGGTCGCCACGTTCGACCTGGCGCGCGACCCCCTGCAACCCGGTCGGCGCACGCTGAGGATCCCCGCCACCGCCGACGGGGAGGCCCACGCACTCGTGGTCTGGATCGAGTTGGACATGGGCCACGGCATCGTCCTGACCAACCCGCCGGACCAGCCCGAGTCGCACTGGATGCAGGGCTGGGTCCCCCTGGACAAACCCGTGCCTACCAAGGCGGGCGAGCCCGTATCACTGCGGCTGGCCTGGAACGACTTCAGGCTGCACGTACACGTCTGATCGCGCGCCTGATTCGCGCGTCTGATTCGCGCATCTGACCGCGCACCGGCGCCGGAAGGGCGCTGCGCAGCACATCCCCGTCCGTCTGCGGCCAGGAGGCCAGCGATGAATCACGTTCCCGACCACGTCCCGTTCGAGCTCAGCGGGACAGAACTGCGCGACGCGGTGGTCCAGTACGCCACCGCCCCGATCTACCACGACAACGTGGACTGGCTGAACCACGACAACCCCTACCGCCGCCAGTTGAGGCCTCAGGTCCTGCCGCACCTCGACTTCGACGGCACACCCGCCCGCGACGGCATCCTCGACTACCCGAGCCTCGCCGCACAGCGCCTTCTGACCAGCATCTACGAGGCCGACCTGGTGTTCCTCCCGAAGTCCGGGCTACAGGGCAAGGAGGAGGACTTCAAGGCCTTCTACAGTCCCGCCAACCGGGCTCTCGGCGAGCGGATCCGGCCGGCCCTGGAGCGCTACGCCTTCGGTTTCCTCGACGACGAGGTGGAGACCTCGGGCACCTGGACCGCCGCCAGTCTCGACGCCTACCTCGACTCCCTGGACGCCGGTGCCCCGGCCCAGGCGTCGCCCGCCGAGCTGGCCATCCGCGGCTCCGCCGACAAGGAGCGGGCGGCCCGCATGTGGCTGGTCCAGTTCATCCCGGACTTCCTCTCCGAGGCGTCGCCGATGATACGGAACCTACTCGGCCACTACGGGCCCGCCCAGTCCGAGTGGTTCAAGGTCGTCATCGACGAGTACGGCTACGGCGTCCACGAGACCAAGCACAGCACCCTGTTCGAGAAGACCCTGGAGTCGGTCGGGCTGGAGTCCGAGCTCCACCGTTACTGGCAGTACTACCTCAACAGCAGCCTGCTGCTGAACAATTACTTCCACTACCTGGGCAAGAACCACGAGCTGTTCTTCCGCTACGTGGGCGCGCTCTATTACACCGAGACCTCCCTGGTCGACTTCTGCCGTCGCGCCGACCGGCTGCTGAAGGACGTCTTCGGGGAAACGGTCGAGACGGGCTACTTCACCGAGCACGTCCACATCGACCAGCACCACGGCCGGATGGCCCGGGAGAAGATCATCAAGCCGCTGGTCGAGGCCCACGGCGAGGGGATCATCCCGGAGATCGTGCGCGGCATCGAGGAGTACCGGGTCCTTCTGGAGGTCGCCGACTTCGACTTCAGTGAGCAGATCGCCTGGATGGACGCCCAGCCGGAGCTGAAGAAGCTGCACGGCCCCGTCCACTCCGCCCTCCTGGAGGGCCGCGTGCAGGTGCCCGTGGCGCATCTCGTCGAACCCTTCAACGAGCTGTCCAACACGCACTGCCACGAGGGCGACGAGCTCTGCCACATCGTCTCCGGCACCATGCGCTTCGAGAGCGGCCTGGGTTCCTCGCTGACCCTGGAGGCCGGCGAGGGCGTGGTCATCAAGCGAAACCGTCTGCACGGCGCGGACATCCTGTCCGACGAGTGCGTCTACGAGATCCACTCCGTAGGGGATTACCGGAAATGCCTGTCGTGACGTTCGCCGCCGAGGGGCGGGACAACTGTGCGGTCGTGGCCGGAACGCCCTATGTCTACGCCACGGCCCGGGGCCGGGGGTTCGTGATGCGGGCCGACTGCGCGCACCGCGGTGGCCCGCTGCACCTGGCCGATCTGGCCGGTCTGGCCGACTTGGCCGACCCGGCCGAGGACGGCATCCGGCTCGTGTGTCCCTGGCACGAGCGCAGGACGTCACTGACCCGGCTGCGCGCGCGGATCCCGGCGGTGCGCACCGGCAACCGGGTCACCGCGGTCCTGCCCGACCGGCCGCAGGCCGGTGGTTGGCCCGCGGCTCGGGCGGTCTCTCCCGGCGCGGTCCTGGAGCACCGGCCGCTGTCGCCCGGGCTTTCCGGGCGGCCGGTGGCATGCGCGATGCCGTGAGACCGGCCGGTTTTGTACGGATGTCCGGTGCGCGGCCCGCGCCTTGGGCCACAGACCTCCGGCCCCAGACCTTGGGCCACAGACCGTGGGCCACGCATGACCACACGCGAGGAGAACGGATCATGAGCACGGACGAGGGCAAGCCGCTGCTGCTGCTGATAGGCAGCAGCGCCCGGCGCAGCCGGGAGTTCATCCTCAGGGCGGTCAGCGGCCGCTACGCACTCTGGCTGCTGCAACCGGCGCCGGTGACCTGGGAGGAGCCCTACGTCGTCGGCGGCACACAGGTGGACAACACCGACCCCGGACTCCTCGTCGAGGCCGCGCGTCGGGTGGCCGCCGAGCGCGAGGTGGCCGGGGTGTTCTGTTACGACGAGGGCCTGGTCACCCCGGCCGCCCACGTCACGCGGGCACTTGGTCTGCCGGGCAACTCGCCCGGGACGGTCATCGCCTGCCGCGACAAGAACGCCACCCGGATCGCGCTGGAGCGCGCCTCGGTCGCCCAGCCCGCCTCGATCGGCGTGCGCTCCCTCGACGAGGCGCACGAGGCGGCGCGGAAGCTGGGCTTCCCGGTCGTGCTCAAGCCCCGCGGCCTGGCCGGGAGCATGGGCGTACGCCGGGCCGACGGCGCCGGGGACGTGGCGGGCGCCTATCGGGCGGCGGCCGGCGCGTCCTATCCGGGCGTGCCCGTCTTCGAGACCTCCGTACTCGTCGAGGAGTACGTCGAGGGCCCCGAAATCAGCGTCGACGCCGTGTTCTTCGAGGGCGAGGGCACACCGCTCGCGGTGGCCCGCAAGCACGTGGGGTTCGCGCCCTTCTTCGAGGAGACCGGCCACGACGTCGACGCGGCCGACCCGCTGCTGACCGACCCCGGCCTGCTGGCGGCACTGCGCGCCAGCCACGCCGCGCTCGGTTTCCACACCGGCGTCAGTCACACCGAGTTCCGCCTCACCGCGGAAGGACCCCGGCTCATGGAGGTCAACGCCCGCCTCGGCGGCGACATGATCCCCTACCTCGGCGAGCTTGCCACCGGCATTGATGTGGCGCTGGCGGCGGCAGACGTCGCGGCGGGCCGCCGGCCCCGGACCGAGCAGACCCGCCGCCGGGCCGCGGCGATCACCTTCCTGTACCCCGAGCGGGACCTGGAGGTCGAGTCGGTGACCGTGCACGAGGACCGGTTCACCCCCGAGATCCACAGCGCCGACGCCATGGCCGAGCCGGGCACCGTCCTGCGACTGCCACCGCGCGGCTACATCTCCCGCTACGCCCGCGTCATCGCGCTCGCCGACACCGTGGCGCAGGCGCGGACGGCGCTGGAGCGGGCGACGCACATCGTCGAGCTCACGTACCGGCCGGCCGGGGAGGCCGCCCCATGACCGAGCAGAGGTCCGCCGCCCCCGGCGGCGGACCGCACCCCTCCGTCATGCAGGCTCTGCGCGGCATCCCGGGCCCGATCTGGCTCGTACTCGTCGGCATGCTGGTCAACCGGCTCGGCAACTTCCTCCAGATCTTCCTGATCCTCTACCTCACCGCCAAGGGCTTCTCGGCGACCGAGGCGGGTCTGGCGCTCGGCGCGTACGGCGCCGGATCCGTGGCCGGCGTCCTGGTGGGCGGCTCGGTCTCCGACCGCATCGGGTACGCCTGGACCATCGCCGGTTCCATGGCGCTCGCCGGGCTCGGCACGCTGGTCCTGCCCCACTTCGACGTCCTGCCCCCGATCATCGTGGTGTCCGCGCTCATCGGGCTCCTCGCGCAGATGTACCGCCCGGCATCCGCGGCCCTCCTGGTGGAGCGCACTCCCGAGGACCACCACGTCATGGTGTTCGCCGTCTACCGCATGGCGTTCAATCTCGGCACCACGGTCGGCCCGCTGCTCGGCGCCCTTCTGATCAGCCACTCGTACCACGTCATTTTCTACCTGGAGGCCGCGGCGCAACTGGTGTTCGCCGTCTTCGCGTTGACCCTCGCGCGCTCCGGGGGCGGCTCGGCGCGGCCGTCGGCCGACGACGACGCACCGGCACGTTCCCGCTCGTACAGGGTCGTGCTGCGGGACACCCGCTATGTGCTGTTCCTGCTCGCGCTGTTCCTCAACGCCGTCGTCTACATCCAGCACACCTCGGCTCTGCCGCTCCAGATCCGGGCCGACGGGCACGGTGTGGCGTTCTACTCAGCGCTGCTGTCGCTGAACGCCGTCATGGTCATCTGTCTGGAGCTGCTGTTCACGAAGTACGTGCAGAAGTTGCCGGGACGGGTCGCCGTGGCCCTGGGCGTGGGCCTGGTCGGCGTCGGTATGAACCTGTACGTGGCCGGGCCCGGCATGGCCGTGTACGTGGTGGCCACGATCGTGTGGACGTCGGGCGAGATGATCGGCACCCCGACGGCGTCCGCCTGGCCGGGCCGGGTGGCCCCCGGGCATCTGCGGGGCCGATACCTCGCCGCCGCCGCGTTCCCGATGCAGATCGGTTACGCGATCGGCCCCGTGCTCGGCGTCGCCGCCTGGCAGGCGTCCGCGGCGTCGGTGTGGTGGCTGTCCGGGGTGCTCACCGTCGGGGCGGTTGCCGCCGCCTGGGCCGGGATGCGCGACCCGCGGGCCGATAAGGCCGCCGACGCGGGCCCGGCTGCCCGGCCGGCGGATTCCACGGGGCCGGCCGATTCCGCCCAATCGGCCACCGGAGCCGCCGAACCGGTGGACGGCGGCGCTCCGGCCGCCAGGGACACCCCTTGATCCTCCGTCCCTCTCCCTCCGTCCCTCTCCCTCCGCCCCATTCCCTCCTCCCCTCTCCCTCTGGTGCGGGCCGCCCGGCCCCCGGCACCCGTCCTCGGAAGCGAGCGAGTCACTCATGGCGTACGCAGATGGCATCGAGAAGTTCGTGGAAACGGTCAACGGCGCTCTGCCGCCCGACTTCTACACCTACCCCGTCGCACGGCAGCGCGCCCTGTACGACGCATTGACCGAGGTGCTGCCCGTTCCCGTCCCCGACGGCGTGACGCACCGGGACGCGACCGTCACGCACGAGGGACGCACCGCCCGCATCCGTATCTACGAACCGGCCCGACGCACCGGCCGCGCGGTGCTCTTCTACATCCGCGGCGGCGGCTTCGTCATCGGCTCGCTGCACAGCCACCACAGCCTGGTCGCCGAACTCGCGGACCGCACCGGCCTGGTGAGTGTCGCCCTGGACTTCGGCATGGCGCCGGAGAACCCGTTCCCCGGCCCTCTGGAGGACTGCTACGCGGGTCTGTGCGGCACCCTCGCCGAGCTGCCCGCGCTCGGTCTCGATGGCCTCGACCCGGAGGGCGCGGTGCTCTGCGGCGAGAGCTCCGGCGCCAACATGGCAGTGGTCCTGTCGATGATGGCGCGCGACCGCGGCGGACCCCCGCTGCGCGGGCAGGCCGTGATCAGCCCCGTCCTGGACTTCACCCGCTGGCGCCACGGCGGCGAGGACGCGCCCCTGCTGTCGGGCGGTGAGATGGAGTTCTACACCGCCTGCTACTGCCCCGAGCCGGAGCAGGCGGCCGACCCCCGGGTCTCGCCGCTGCTCGGTGGCTCGTTCGAGACGCTGCCACCGGCCTACGTCGTCGGCTGCGAGCGGGATTCGCTGTGCGTGGACGCGGAGAAGTTGGCCGCCCTGCTGCGGGAGTGCGGCACGCCGGTGACGTACGTACGGGAGGACGGCATGGTGCACGCCCCGGTGCGCGCCCGGCGGATCAGCGAGCCCGCGGCGGACCTCTTCGCCCGCTACTGCGCCGCCGTCGCCGCACTGGCCCGCGGGGAGGTGCCCCATGGCGGGCACTGAGCCGGGCCGGGGCCCTTGCGTCATCGTCGACCCCTATTCGTCGGGCGCCCTGTTCGCGCAGGCCCTGCGTGCCGAGGGGGTCCCCGTGGCGGCACTCGTCACCGGGCCGAGCCCGCTCGACGCGTACGCCTCCTCCTATCGCCCGGCGGACTTCCCCGACGTCATCGTCCACGAGGGCGACCTGGACAAGACCGTGCGCAGAGTGCGCGGTCTTGACCCGCGCTGCGTCATCGCGGGCTGCGAGTCCGGCGTGGAACTGGCCGAGCTGATAGCCCCCCTGGTGGTGCCCGCGCGCTGCAACGTGCCCGAACTGGCCGGGGCGCGCCGGGACAAGAGCCTGATGGCCGAGGCCGTGCAGGCCGCCGGGCTTGCGGTGATTCCGCAGATCTGCACCGGCGAGGTCGAGGAGGCGGCGGTCTGGCTGGACCGAGCGGGACTGACCGGGTCAGACCTCGTGATCAAGCCGCCCAGGAGTGCCAGCACCGACGGTGTCGTCAAGGTGCCCGGCGGGTCGGGGTGGCGCGAGGTGTTCACGCAACAGCTCGGCCGGGTCAACCAGTTCGGCGAGCGGGACGAGCGGCTGCTGGTGCAGGAGTTCGTGACCGGCACGGAGTATGTCGTAGACACCTTCAGCCACGACGGCAAGCACTCCCTCGTCGACGTCTGCGCCTACGGGAAGACGGACAACGGGCCGCACATGGCCGTCTACGACACCATGCGCTGGCTGCCCCCGGGCGATCCCGCCGTCACGGCGCTGGCGGGCTACGTACGGGGCGTCCTCGACGCGGTCGGGCTGCGCTTCGGCTCCGCGCACGTGGAGGTGATGGACACCGCGGCCGGTCCTGTCCTCATCGAGCTGGGCGCCCGGCCGCATGGCGGCGGGCAGCCGCAGTTCAACCGCAACGCCACCGGGGACAGCCAGATCGACCGGACGGTGCGCTGGCTCACCGGCGGTGAACTGCCGCAGAGCTACGAGCTGTTGACGCACCAGATGTGCGTCTTCCACATCGCCCCGCGTTCGGGGACCGTGCGCGGTACGGGCGTCCTGGACGCGATCCCCCGGCTGGCGAGCCACCACTTCTCGGTGCGGGCCCTGTCCGACGGCGATCACGTCCCGGTCACCAGGAGCCTGGTCGACAGCCTCAACTTCGGCTTCGCCATTCTCGCCCACCCCGACGCCGGACAGATCGAGCGGGACTACCGCACCATCCGCGCCCTGGAGCGGCGTCTCGTCATCGGAGAGCTCAAAGAGCTCGGGGAACTCGGAGAACTCGGAGAACTCGGGGAACAGTGATCAACGCCCTGGCGTTCCAGGCTGACGCTGGGGGCTCTGGGGCTCACCGCGGCGGTGTTCGCGATGTGCGCGCTGCGGCTGGCGCTGGGTGGGTGACTCCGGCGGGGCCCGGCCGCCAAGCGCGAGGAGTACCCGGCCCAGCAGCTCCCGGAGGAGGAGGTGCGTCCGACGAAGTGCCGTGCCCCGGCAGGGAGTCCGCGGTGGTCAGTACGCTCTTCGGCCAGGCGAGGCGCTGTTGCAGCACCCGCAGCTGGGCGCGGCGCATCTCGGGTCCTGGCCGCAGGCCCAGATCGATGTCCAGGCGTCGGGTGACAGCGGAGAAGACCCGCAGCGCCTCGGCCTGCTCGCCGCAGCTCGCCAGGGCCAGCACGAGCCGGGCCTGCACCCCCTCGTGCAGAGGCTCGTCCTCGGCGGCGGCCCGCAGCGCGGACACCACCAGGCCGGGCTGTTCAAACTTCAGCGCGAGGTCCGCGTACAGAAGGAGGTTCTCGATGCGGCGCCGGTTCGCGGCGACGGCCGCCGGGTGTCCGGCCAGCAGCGGCTCCGCCGCCAGGACCAGGCCGCGCGAGCCCTGCTGTGCCAGCGCCGCGAACTCGAACGCGGCCTGCTCCTCGCCGCGCGCGTGGGCCTGCCGTGCCTGCTCCGCCAGGTCTCCGAAGCGGGTCAGGTCAACTTGGTCGCGCCCTACGGACAGGGCGTATCCGGTCGGGGTCCGGACCAGGTACGAGGGGTTGGCGGAGCCCGGGACGGAACTCGCGGACCTGAGGAAGGTGCGCGCCTGGCTCACGTAGGTGTGGATCAGGTTGCGATAGGAACGCGGCCGTTCCTCCTGCCACAGGGCGCGGGCGATCTCATCGAGCCCGGCCGGGTACGGGTGGCGCAGGACCAGCAGCGCAAGCAGTCGCCGCAGCTTGAGGGCGCGCAACTCCCGCTCGGCGCCGTCGAGTTCGATGCTCAGGCTGCCGAAGACACCGATGCGCAGGCCGGACCTGTCGCTCCTGTCGCTCCTGTCGTTCTTGCCGTTCTCGCCGTTGTCGTCGTTCGGGGCCGCTGCTCGCTGCGATGCGAGCGGGCACCGGATCTCCTCGACGTCGAGCTCCAGGACCGCCGCCAGCCGGCACAGCGTGCGTCGCTGCGGCCGTCGTACGTGCCCACGCTCGATGTCACGCAGAGCCCGCACACTGATCCCCGCCGCCGCAGCCAGCCGGCTCTGCGTCAGCCCGGTACGCCGCCGGTGAGCGCGCACGCGTTCATCGAGGGGATGTCGTGCTGTGGGCATGGTGGTGTCCTTCCTGGGGTGGCCAGACGGCGCTTCACCGGTTGGCTGGTGAGGTCAGCGGGGACGGACGTGCTGCGTGCGCTGTCAGCGGCGGGGGTAGCACGTACGAATCTGGTCCAAGGCCCAGCGCATACGGACCACGGAAGTCTCCGGGTAGTTCCCGTAGGCGACGGCCAGGACAGCGGCGCAGCCGCGGGTTCCGCCGTGCGCACGAATCGCCCGGCGAACGACGCACCCGGCCTCCGGCCGCGTCAAGGTGGCGCCTGTGGGCAGGTCGCTGCTGAACAGGGCTTCGGCCCTGGCAGCCGTCAGGAGATCGGTTGAGCCGGTCATGGTGCGCCTCGTTGCCTCTCGTGTGAGAACGCCTTGCGGACCGGCGAATGGCAGGCCCGGCAAGCGAAGGATCGGTTCGCGAGACTCACTGTGCGTTGCCGGGTTGCAGGACTGATTGCAGCAGCCGCTGCAGTCGGAACGGCAACAGCGATCCGTCGGCGCGGACGGTGACGAGAGGGCCGTCGGACAACTCGGGACAACCGCACGGGTGTTGGCGGCGGCGGAGGGTTTGGGCGCCGGGGCGTCAGGGGTCCGTGGCGACCGGCACGGGCTGCGTCCGGGAGCTCGCGCGGGGCAGCGCGACGACCATGGTGAGCCCTCCTCCCGGAGTGTCCTCCGGGGTGAGCGTGCCGCCCATCGCCTCGGTGAGGCCCCGGGCGAGCGCCAGGCCGAGGCCCACGCCGGTGGTGTTGTCGGTGTCGCCGAGCCGCTGGAAGGGCTCGAACGCACGCTCCCGGTCCGCCGGAGGCAGACCGGGGCCCCGGTCGACGACGCGCAGCTCGACGCGGCCGGCGAGCGTGCTGGCTCCGAGGAGGACGGGGTGGCCCGGCGGGGAGTGGCGTACGGCGTTGGCGACGAGGTGGGCGACGACCCGTTCGAGGAGCGGAGGGTCGGCGAGGACGAGGGGCGACTCCGCCAGACCGCGCAGGGCCACCCGTCGTACGCCGTCTCCGTCGTCCGGGAGACCGTCCAGTGCGGCCGGGACGACCTCTTCCCAGGCCGTGGGGCGAAGGTCCGTGGTGAGGGCGCCCGCCTGGAGGCGGCTCATGTCGAGGAGGTTCTCGACGAGCCCGCTGAGCCTGCCCATGGACTCGTCGGCCGTGGCCAGGAGCTCGTTCCGTTCCTCCGTCGTGAAGTCCACGTCGGGGCTCCGCAGGGAGGCCACGGCTGCCCAGCCCGCGGCCAGCGGGGTCCGCAGGTCGTGGCTGACGGCGGCGAGGAGGGCGGTGCGCATCCGGTCGGCCGCCTTCGCACTCTCCGCCTCGGCCGCCGCTTCGGCGAGCCGGGCCCGGTCGACGGCGGCCATGAGGTGGGCCGCGAACGCCGTGAGGACACGGCGGTCCGCGGCGGGCAGCGTACGGCCGCGCAGGACGAGGAAGCTCCCGTTGCCCAGTGCGACCTGGCTCGCGGCGGGGTCGTCCACCGGGTGGTCGGTCAGTTCGGCCGCGTGGGCGGCGAAGGTCTCCCGGGTACGGGCGAGCAGGTCGGGGACGGTGTGCTCGCCCCTGACGACGGAGCCCGCGAGCGCGGAGAGGGTTTCCGCTTCGGCGGTGGCGCTCGCAGCCCGGCGGGACAGCCGCAGCGAGCGGCCGACGACCGCCGCCACGGCGCCCGCGACCACGAGGAACACCCCGAGGGCGAGGACGCTGTCGGGGTCTTGGAAGGAGAACGCCCCGATGGGCGGCACGAACCAGTAGTTGAGCAGCAGGGAGGCCGTCACGGCGGCGACGAGCGCCGAGCCGATGCCGCCGATGCAGGCCACACCGACCACGGTCACGAGGAAGAGCAGGACTTCGCTGGTCAGGTCGAGGCGTCCCCACGCCCCGTCGAGCAGCAGGGTGAGGAGGAGGGGGAGGACGACTCCGGCGAGGGGCCCGGCGATCCGCCGGGAGAGAGGGAGGGTGCGCCGGCGCGCGGGCAGCAGGCGGCCTCGGCCCGCCCGTTCGTGGGTGACCATGTGCACGTCGATGCCACCGGACAGCGCGACGGTGGTCTCGCCGATGCCGCGTCCGGTGAGGAAGCGTTCGAGGCGGCCGCGTCTGCTCGTTCCGAGGATCAGCTGTGTGGCGTTCCCGGCCCGGGCGAAGTCCCGCAGGGCGGTCGGCACGTCCTCGCCGACGACCGTGTGGTAGCTGCCGCCGAGGCTCTCGACCAGGCGCCGCTGCCGTGCGAGCGCCGCGGCCGAGGCACCTGCCGCGAGCCCGTCGCCCCGTGCGACGTGCACGGCCGACAGCTCCCCGTGGGCCGACCGGGCGGCGATCCGGCCGGCACGGCGTAGGAGGGTGTCGCCTTCCGGGCCGCCCGTCAGTGCGACGACCACGCGCTCCCGGCCCGCCCAGGTACTTCGGATGCCGTGGTCGGTGCGGTACTTCCGCAGGACGTCGTCGACCTGGTCGGCGACCCAGAGCAGGGCGAGTTCCCGCAGGGCGGTGAGGTTGTCGGGGCGGAACCGGCTGGCCAGGGCCGCGTCCACCAGCTCAGGGGGGTGGATGTTCCCGTGCGCCATGCGGCGGCGCAGCTCCTCGGGGTCCGCGTCGACGAGGACGATCTGGTCGGCGCGGCGGACGAAGCCGTCCGGGACGGTGTCCACCGGCGGCACGTCGGTGATCTCCTCGACGACGTCGCCGAGGGATTCCAAGTGCTGGACGTCGAGGGTCGTCAGGACGTCGATGCCGGCGGCGAGGAGTTCACCGACGTCCTGCCAGCGGTGGGGATTGCGGTGCCCGGGAGGGTTGGTGCGGGCCAGGTCGTCGACGAGGAGCAGGCCGGGCCGACGGCGCAGCGCGGCGTCCAGGTCGAACCCGCCGCGATCGTCCGGGGCAGGACCGACCGCCGCCCCGTCCAGGCGCTCCAGACCGCCGAGGAGCGCCTCGGTGTGCGGGCGGCCACGGCAGTCGGCGGCGCCCACGACCACGTCCGTCCCCCTGGCCGCCCTGCGGTGGCCCTCGTCGAGCAGCCGGTACGTCTTGCCGACGCCGGGCGCGGCGCCGACGAAGACCTTGAGCCTTCCCCGGCGGCCGGCGTCCGGACCCGTGCGCGTCCGCCCGGCGGGCGTCCCCTGGGCCGGACGCCCGGTGCCGGTCAGAACTTCTCCGGGTGGATCAGCGCGGCCACCAGGTAGCCGACGATGCTCAGGGCGACGACGAGACCGACCACGTTCTCGATGCTCACGAACGATCAACTCCCCAGGGAGAGAGGCGGATGCCGGCCGTACGGAAGGGCCGAGGGGTGTACGGAAGGGCGCCGGAACCCGGTCGCCCGCTGCCATCGAATCCCGCGCCGGACGGCGGCCCGCCCACCTTGACGCCGTCCTGTCGGCCCTGCCACGGAAGCTGACGGGGTCTTGACGCTTCCCGTACGGGGGGGGGCACGCGGCCGGGCTCGTCCGGCCCGCAGCCTCCTGCTGCCGCGGGCCGGAACGCCCCTCTCGTCGGACGGGCCCGTTCGTTCGTGGCGAGGCGTCGGTCCGGGCCGTCAGTCACGGACCGATGCGTGCCACCTCGGCGACACGCCCCCTCGCACCTCACACGCCCGAACGCTCGTCCGCATCCCTCGCGAGGGAACCATCCTGCGCCGCGACCGGGCTCCGACCCGGCCTCCCTGACGCCGTCCTGATGCTGAATCACCTCGCATTGACAGGACCTTGACGGCCGTGGCGAGCGGCTCGTAAGAGGCGCGTCAGGGCATGCGCCACATCGACGTAGCCGGGGCATCGCACGTCTGGATTCGGGTCGAGGTGGGACTGCTCGGCCGCGAGACCCGGTCGGCAGCGTCCTCCGCGTCCCCCGGCCCGCCTTGCGCCGTCGGCGGCGGTCAGGCGTCAGGGGCGACTTCGGGGTGCGTGAACCGTACGGGTTTGCCCAGCGACCGGGCGTACACGATTTCGGCTCGGGTGCTGTCTCCGATGTAGTCGCCGACCACCAGCGCCTCGTCGGCGAGCCGGATCTTCGCCCGGTGCAGGTCGTCGAGCCGGACCTTCAGCTGCTCGGCCTCGGCAGGATCGGACCACAGTTCGTGCGGCGACTTCATGTCACAGCCCGGTTTGACGACGATCCTTCCGGCTTCGGTCTCCCGCAGCTCGGCCTCGTTCATCTCGGGCATGAAGCGGGTGGAGCCGCAGATCACGACGATGCGCGGGAGGTTCAACAGCCTCTTCGCGTCGGCGAGTTTCTCCTCGGGGGTGAGCAGATGCGGGTACGGCATGGGTTCCTCCTGGTGCTGCGGCCCTCAAGGGGCGTCTACGGCAAGTCGAACGGGTGGTGACAACCCCCGTACGGGAGCGTGTGGTTGAGGTGGTCACGGCATCTGCTTCAGGGCGTTCCGCCTGTCCGGGCTCGGCATGGGCGGTGATCCTGCGTCAGGTTCGGCCGGTTGCCGCGGATCTTCCCGTACGGGCGCGGTGTGAGGGTGAACACATGGGCCGGTGGCCGAAAGAGGTGCCGGGTTCCCGGCCTCCGTGACCGGATCCTTCCACTGGCGTGGCGGCTCGCGCTCCGCGCAGCGAAGGGCTGCCGTCCGACCGTCTCGGGGGCCGTTTGTACGTTCGGCCTGTTCGGGGCGGGTGCCGCCGTGGGGGCCGCCCGTCTCACGCGCCGCCGAAGGTGCTGATTTATCGCCTAGTTGATAGTTTGCGGCTTTTTTATGTTTTGGGTAACTCGCGACGGAATGCCGGAACAGTTGGCGTGAAGGGCCACCGTCTGAATTCACTCGTTGACGGAGCGAAATCACGCAGCTACCTTGATCAAGTCCTCAGCGGTGCACATGCGAACAAGGAGCGAAAATGAGCATCACCGCCCAGGAATTGACGGGTTATTGTTTATCCGCGCCGGAGGCGGCGAAGTTGCGTGGGTTCTCGGACCTCGCCGCTCGTCTGCCCGACGCCTCTCCTATAGTGCTTTCCGGACTTCTCCTCGACCTTCCCCGAGGGTTACGGGAATCAATTCTCGACTTCGGTACGGACACGACGGGGAGTGGGTACCTGCTCCTCCGCGGTCTGAGCGTCGACGATCTCCCCGATACTCCGCAGACGCACGGCGCGAGCGCGCTCGACAGCCACTACACCAATGGCACGCTCATGCTCGTTGCGGATCTGCTCGGCTCCCTCGTCGGCTATCAGGACGAGAAGTCCGGGACCCTCTTCCATGACGTCCACCCGGTGCGCGGTGAAGAAAGCCGGATCGAGAACAGCGGTTCCGTCGCCTTCGACTTCCACACCGAGAACGTGCACCACCCGCTCAGGCCCGACTACCTGGGGCTGCTCTGTCTGCGCCAGGACCACGAGGGCGTCGCGGCGACCCGGGTGTCGTCCGTCCGTGACGCCCTGCCGCTGCTGAGCGACGAGCAGATCCAGGAGCTGCGCAAGCCGCAGTTCCACAGCCTCTACCCGACCTCGTTCACCCGGAACTCCCAGGGGCCCCGCCCCTCGTCGGGGCTGCACCCGGTGGTCTTCGGGCCCGCGGAGCGGCCGTTCATCCGGTTCAACTCGCACAACACGCAGGCGGCAGCCCCGGAGGGGCAGCACGTACTGGCCGCCCTGAGCCAGGCGTTGGAGCGCGTCTGCCGGGACCTGATCCTCACACCCGGTGACCTGGTGATCCTCGACAACCACGTGGTGGTGCACGGACGCAGTGCCTTCGCGCCCCGCTACGACGGGAACGACCGCTGGCTGCGCAGGTTCTACTCGCTGCGCTCCACTCCTCTGTGGGCGCAGCGGATGATGCCCCGGCCGCGCGTCCTGCCGGCGATGGCGGACATCCGCGGAGTCGTCTGACCCACCACCGCGCCCCGTGCCGGACCGCGGCACGGGGCCGCGCCGTGTGCGGCGCGGGAGTACATGCCCGACGAATGAGGGAAAGTGGATCTGTTCGAAGTGCTCGGCCTGCTCGCCGCGGCGACGGCGGCGGGCTGGGTGGACGCCGTCGTGGGCGGCGGCGGCGTACTGCTCATCCCGGTGCTGCTGCTGTCCTTCCCTCAGTTCCCGCCCGCGACAGCGCTGGGAACCAACAAGATCGCCGCCGTCATGGGCACCGCGACGGCCGCGTACATGTACCAGCGGCGCGCCAAGCTCGACCGGTCCGTCCTGCTGCCGGCGGCGGCACTCGCGGTTCCCTTCGGAGCGCTCGGCGCGATTTCCGCGACGAGCTTTCCCGCGCAGTACTTCCGCCCCGTCATCATGGTGCTGCTGGTCTCGGTCGCCCTCTTCGTCGCCTTCAAACCGAGTTTTGGTGTGGAGCGGGCAGATACTCTCGTGACCCGGCAGCGCCGCATTACGGCAATTCTGCTCGCCGGTGTGGGAATCGGCTTCTACGACGGCCTTTTCGGTCCTGGCGTAGGAACGTTCCTCATCATTTCCTTCACCGTTCTCCTGGCCACACAATTCCTGGAGAGCGCGGCCATGGCGAAAGTCATCAACGCGTCGTCGAACCTCGGCGCGCTCGCAGTGTTCGCGTGGCAGGGAAACGTGCTCTGGCTCATAGGACTCGGCATGGCGGTGGGAAACATCACCGGCGCCATGCTCGGGTCCCGCACCGCATTGAAAAGAGGCTCCGGCTTCGTACGCGTGGTGCTTGTTCTCGTGGTCACCACGATGGTGATCAAACTTGGATTCGATCAGTTCGCGTAAGTGAATTCTGCATGACGCCGTCGGGAACTTCCCCCGAACGGCGCCTGGCGAAAGACTCTTGACGGGAGATCGCATGGCAAGGGAACTGTCCGGGCTGCTCACGCTGCCCGATTTCGAACGCGCGGCCGGTGACGTGATGGACTCGGCCTCCTGGGCCTACGTCGCGGGCGGCGCGGACACCCAACTCACGGTGCGCGCCAACACCGAGGCGTTCGACCAGGTCTGGCTGCGTCCCCGGGCGCTGAGCGCCACCGGCGAGAAGCCGGACACCTCGGTGACCGTCCTCGGCCAACAGCTGGCCCTGCCCGTCCTGCTGGCCCCGACCAGCCCCCAGCGGCTCCTGCACGACGACGCGGAGATCGCCACCGCCCGGGCCGCCGAGGCCACCGGCACCCTCTCCATCGTCAGTACCGACAGCCACCACTCCTTCCCCGAGATCGCCGCCTCCGTCAAGGGCGGGAGCTGGTTCCAGCTCTACGCCTACCGGTCCCGCGACGACGTCGCCGCGACGATCGCCATGGCCGAGCAGGCCGGCGCGACCGCCCTGGTGGTGACGGTGGACGCGAGTCATGCCGCCCGCCGCATCAGCACCCGCCGCGCGGGTTTCCGCACCCCCGCGAACGTCGATTTCGGCAACCTGCGCGCACTGGGCATCCTGACCGGTGAGATACCGGACGGGGCGCGCATCGACCGTCTTCCCCTCACGTGGGACGACCTCGAATGGATCAGGACCACGACCCACCTGCCGATCGTCGTCAAGGGCATCTTGCGGGCCGAGGACGCCGAACGCTGCATCGGCCTCGGGGTGGACGGCATCATCGTCTCCAACCACGGAGGCCGCCAGCTCGACGGCGCCGTGCCCAGCCTGGTCGCGCTCGAAGGGATCGCGGCGGCCGTGGCCGGCCGCGCGGCGGTCCTCGTGGACGGGGGCGTCCGCTCCGGCGTCCACGTCATCAAGGCGCTCGCCCTCGGCGCCGACGCCGTGTGCATCGGACGGCCCTACCTCTGGGGCCTCAAGCTGGCCGGTCAGCAGGGCATCGAGGCGGTCGTCGAACTTCTCCGGCACGAGATCGAGGACACCCTCCTGCAAGTCGGCGCCGACTCGGTCGCGGACATCGGCCCCGACTTCGCCACCAGGGCCTGATCCGGCCCGCCGACGCACCCTTCCGCCCGCACCTCTCCCCCACTTCCCGCGCCCCCTCACGGGCCGGGCCCCGTTCAAGGAGTCGATCCGTGACGACCGTTCACTTCTCCCGAGGCATTCCGCCACGCGAGGCGATACCGTCCGCCGCCATCGCCGCACACACCTCCGCGATCCTCACCGCCGAACCCGACCGGGTGTTCCAGTACGCCCCCATCGGCCGCCACACCGGCGACCCGGAACTCCGGGAGCAGCTGGGCAAGTTCCACTCGGTGGACCCCGAGAGGGTGTTCGTCACCAACGGTTCCTTGCAGGCACTCGACCTGCTCGCCGCCCACCTGCTGCGCGGTGCCGCCGCACCGCTGGTGCTGGTCGAGGCGCCGACGTACGACCGCGCCGTGCAGATCTTCGAGCGGCACGGCGCCCGGGTGTCCGGAGTGCCGCTGCGACACGACGGCATCGACCTGGACGTACTCGAAGAACGGCTGCGCACCGAGGTGCCCGCCTTCCTCTACCTCATCCCGGACTTCCAGAACCCCAGCGGCGTCACCACCGGCGAGGACAAGCGCCGCGAACTGGTGCGTCTCTCCGCCGTACACGGTTTCACGATCCTGGAGGACGTTCCGTACCGGGAGCTGCGTTTCAGCGGTGCCGCACCCACCCCGCTGGGCGAGCTGGCCGAGGCGGTCGACGGGGCGAAGGTGCTGACCATCGGCTCGCTGAGCAAGGTACTCAGCCCCGGCCTGCGGGTCGGTTACGTCATCGGCCCCGACGGGACGCCCGGTGACCTCGCGGCGCTCGCCGAGAGCACCTACCTGTCGCCCGCACCCCTGCTCCAGGCGGTCGCCGCGCGGGCCCTCGCGCACGGACTCGTGCAGGAGAACGTCGAGCAGGTGCGCGCGCTGCTGAAACCTCTGCACGACCACGCCGTCGCCGCCGTGCGCGAAACGCTCGGCGAGGTGCAGCTGTGCGTTCCCGACGGCGGCTACTACCTCTCCGTACACCTGCCGGTCCCGGGAGACGAGGCCGCGTTCCTCGATGCCGCGCGGGCCAACGGGCTTGCGCTGGCGCGCGGTTCGGCGTTCTACCCGGCCGACTCCGCACCGCCGTCCGGCACCGTGTTCCTGCGGCTGCCGTTCCAGGCGCTGCACCCCGAGGAGTTCACCGAAGGCGTCAGGCGCCTCGCCGCCGCCGGACGGGCGAAGTAGGGTCACGCGAACGGGGGCGCGGGATCCGGCCGTCCCGGCAGCCGTCCGGAAGACCGCCCGGGTGACGTGCTGCGAGTTGAGATGAGGAGAGGTTTCACCGTGTACGTCACCCTCGCTTCGGTCGAGGAAATCCTGGACCTGCGCCAGCAGGTCCTGCGGCCCGGTCAGCCTCGCGAGAGCGCCCTCACCGAGGCCGACCTGCTCCCGGACACCTTCCACCTGGCCGCCCGTACCAGCAGCGGCGACCTCGCCGCCTGCGCCACCTTCAGTACGGAACCCCTGCCGGACACCCGCGCGCTGGCTCCCTTCGCGCCCGAGGGAGTGTGGCGGCTGCGGAAAATGGCCAGCGCCGCGCACGAACGCGGTCGAGGTTACGGAGGGGCCGTACTGCGGGCCGGCCTGGCGGCCTGCGCGGAACGCGGCGGCCGGCTCGTCTGGTGCAGCGGCCGGCTCGCCGCAGCGGGCTTCTACCGGCACCACGGGTTCACCGCCGTCGGGGACCAGTACACCGTCCCCGGAATCGGCCCGCACCACCACTTCGTCCACGAGCTGGTTCCGGGCGGCGGGGCAGGCCGTACGGGCCAGGCCCGCCCGCCTGAGTGAGCCGACCGCCCGGGCCCGCGCCAGGACACGCCCTAGATGCGCGAGTTGCGTACCGACTGCCACACCGCGCCGGCCAGCGCCCGTGTCGCCTGCGGGACCGAGAGGTGTGCGTGCTCGCGGTACAGCTCCCAGTTGTACTTCACCAGGGACAGCTTGTTGGAGGACAGCGATCCCGCCTGCTGGGCCCGGTAGACCGCCAGCGGCTCCGCCAGGCCCCGGGCGTCCGCGCCGTCGCGCATGATGCTCAGCCACAGCGCGTAGTCCTGACGCTTGCGCATCTGCGGCATCAGCCTGGTGCCGAGGACGTTGCGGTCGTACATGGCGGTCAGGGCGCCGATGTGGTCCTGGACCAGCATCTCGCGGTAGGTCACGTGCTCCCGCGCACGGATCACCCGCCCGTTCGGAACCCAGTCGGTGCTCTCGCCTGAGTGGTCGGCGTCCATTTTGTAGTACGAGGTGAACGTCAGCGGGGCAGTGCCCTCCTTGGCGAAGGCGAGCTGCTTCTCGGTCTTCTCCGGGAGCCACATGTCATCGCTGTCGAGGAAGGCGATGTAGTCGCCGCGGGCCCGCTCCATCGCGAGGTTGCGCGCCCGGCCGGCTCCGCCCTGTTCGGGTGACGACTCCGGCAGGACGCGCTCGTCCTGCGCGGCGAACTCGCGCAGCAGGTCCATGGAGCCGTCAGTCGACCGGTCGTCGGTGACCAGCAGCTCCAGGTCACCGTGGGTCTGGGTGAGCACCGATCTCACGGCGGCGCCGAGAGTGGCCGCCGAGTTGTACACGGGCATGATGACGGACACCAAGGGCACAGCGATTCTCCTTGCAAGACCAGGAACGACGGCCCATTCAAGCACCGTCACCGGGTAGGAACCGCACACGGTCGTCGTGGACCAGGGCTCCGGTCGGTGTGGAGCAGGTCCCGGCGGGTCTGATGGCTGACGATCAGGAGCAGGGCGATCAGCAGCCAGTTCGCGACCATCGACGAGCCGCCCTGGGCGAGGAACGGCAGGGCCTTCCCGGTGAACGGCATCAGTCCCGTCACACCTGCCGTGATGATGAACACCTGGAACCCGAGCACCAGCGACAGCCCCGCGGCCAGCAGTGTTCCGAAGGGGTTGCCGCAGAGGAGTGCCGTACGGAAGCTGCGGGTGACGAGGAGGGTGTAGAGCAGCAGCACCGCCATCACCCCGGCCAGGCCGAGTTCCTCGCCGACCGTGGTGAGGATGAAGTCGCTGCGCCCGGCGAAGCCGATCAGCTCGGGGTGGCCCTGTCCCAGGCCGGTACCGGTGAGGCCGCCGCTGCCGAAGCCGAAGAGGGCTTCGGCGGCCTGGCTGGAAACGAGGCCCGCCGGGCGCTGGTCGGGCGGGAGGTAGATGTCGAAGGGGTGCAGCCAGGCGGCTATCCGGCCCCGTACGTGCGGTTCGGTCGCGCCGACCGAGACGGCGCCCACGACGGTCATGGCGATGCCGCACGCCACCCAGTTGGTGCGTTCGGTGGCGATGTACAGCATGGCGACGAAGAGGCCGAAGAACAGCAACGACGTTCCGAGGTCGCGTTCGAGGACCAGGACGAGGAGGCTGGTCAGCCAGACCACGACGAGGGGACCGATCTGCCTGCCGTACGGCAGTGTCATGCCGAGCCACTTGCGGCCCGTGCAAGCCAGGGCGTCGCGGTGGAGCACCAGGAAGCCGGCGAAGAACGTCACGATGCCGAGCTTGGCGAACTCGCCCGGCTGGAGGGACAGCGGGCCCAGGTACACCCAGCGCTTGGCGCCGTAGGTGTCGCCGGGGAAGAAGGCGGGCGCCATGAGGAGGGCCAGCGACGCGGCCATCGTGACGTAGAGGTAGCGCTGCAGCTGCCGGTAGTCCCGCAGCGTCGCCAGGACGACGATGGCGACGGCCACCGCCAGCACTGTCCAGACGAGTTGTCCGCCGCTCGCGGGCGCCGAGCCGAAGCGTTCGGCGTAGGACAGGTCGAGGCGCTGGACGAGGACGAGGCCCAGGCCCGTGAGGAGGTAGGCGATCGGGAGGATGAGCGGATCGGCGTGCGGGGTGAACCTGCGCACCGCGAGGTGCGCGACGGTGACGAGACAGAGCTGCGAGAGCGCGAAACCGACCGGGTTCGCGGGCAGCTCCCCCGTCCTGGCCAGGCTCGCGACGACGTACCCGAGGACGACGACGGCGAGACCGAGCGCCAGCATCAGGGCCTCCGCTCGGCGGGCGTCCAGGCGGCGGGGGGCGTTCAGTCCACGCACGGCACGCCTCCGCCGGCGACCTTGTCCGAGGGGCCCGGCTTCTCCTGCTCCTCCTTCTGCTCCTTCACCGGCTTGTTGTCGGCGCCCCGTGGTGCGGACTTCTCGCCGGGTCCGTCCGTGGCCCCCGGCCCGGGTGTGCCGCTGGTCTGTTCCTGGACCCGTCGGCGCACCAGGTCACGGTCGACGATGTTGACGTCCTCGCCGTGGTGCTTGGCGAAGCTCTCCACCGGCAGGGTGGTGAACTCCACCTTGCCGCCGGTGAGGTTCTTCGCCTGCTGCACGAAGGAGAGGATCCCCCAGCCCTCGTCGAGGACCACGTTGTCCTTCACCACGTCCTTGAGTTCGAGCAGCCGGGCGGGGTTGGTCAGGGTGCCCACGCTGTTCGCCTGGTGCAGGGCAGAGGCGAGGAATGCCTGCTGGCGGCGGGTGCGGTCGAGGTCGCCGCGGGTCAGACCGTGGCGTTGCCGTACGAAGGCCAGGGCCTGCTGCCCGTCGAGCTTCTGGCGGCCCGCCGGGAAGTCGGCGCCGGAGTAGCGGTCCTTGGCGGGTTTGCTGAGGCATACCTCCACCCCGTCGAGCGCGTCGGCCAGGCGGAAGAAGCCGTCCAGGCTGACCTCGGCGAAGTGGTCGACGGGCACCCCGAGGAACTCCCGTACGGTACGGATCTGGGACGTGCGGCCCGCTTCCCGGCCGGCGTGCTCCAGCTCGGGCCCGTCCTTCGCGCCCTGGCCGCGCAGCCGGGCCTCCTCGGCGGCCTTCGCGAGGCCGTACGCCTTCTTGATCTTGTCCTTGCCGAATCCGGGGATGTCGACGAGGTCGTCGCGCGGGATGGAGAAGCCCTTGGCCTTGCCGCCGTCGGCCGGGATGTGCAGGAGGATCAGCGTGTTGGCGTTGTAGCCGCCGATCGAGGAGCTGCCCGCGTGGAGCTTCTCCAGGACGGGCGCGGGGAGTTCCTCGCCGTTCAGGTCCTTCCGGGTGTCGAGGCCCATGAGGAGGATGTTCGTCGCGCCCTTCTCCGACTTGGGTGCGTCGCCGCCGAGGGCGGTGGAGGAGCCGATGCTGTCGATCTCGCGGTAGAGGTACCAGGCGGCCGCGCCGCCGCAGATCCCGAGTACTCCGGCGAGGGTCAGCAGGGTGCGGCCGAGCCGGGGCCTGCGGCGCCGAGCGCGCCGGTTCGGACGCGCGGGGCGCACGCGGCGGTGGCCTGGGCGGGGGCTGTCGGCTCGGTGCTGGGGCATGGGGACGATCCTGAAGTCCCCTTCCTGAGCCGTTCCTGAGGATCCGGAAGGGGCCTTCAGGAAGCGCCGGAACCGGTCGGGGTGCCGGCCGGGGTGCCAGCCGGGGTCCCGGCCGGGGGCATGCGCAGGGTGAGCCGGGCGCCGCGCTCGCTGGGTTCCACCCGCAGGGTGCCGCCGTGGGCACGGGCGATCTCGCGTGCGATGGCGAGGCCCAGGCCGGTGCCTCCGCTGGCCCTGTTGCGGTCCGCCTCCAGCCTGGTGAACCGGTTGAACACCTCCTCCCGCGACCCGGGCGCGATGCCCGGCCCGTCGTCGACGACTTCGAGCAGGGCGGCGCCGGTGGCGGGGTCGTGGCCGGTGGTGACGCGTACCTCGTGGTCCGCGAAGCGCTGGGCGTTGTCCAGCAGGTTGGCCAGCAGCCGCTCCAGTTGCCCGGGATCCGCCCGTACGAGGACGGGGTCGTCGGCGTCCAGCGTCGGCGGCACCCGCGACGAGCGCCGCCGGGCCGCCGACTCGGCCGCCAGCAGCGACAGGTCGACGAGTTGCACGACGGGCGGCCGGTGGGCGTCCAGGCGGGCCAGGAGCAGCAGGTCCGCGGCGATGTGCTCCAGCCGTACGGTGCTGCCCAGGGCCTGCGCCAGCGAGGCGGCGGTCTCGGGGTCGGGGCGGTGGAGGAGGGCCAGTTCGAGTTCGGCGCGGGCGGCGGCGATGGGGTTGCGCAGTTCGTGGGAGGCGTCGGCGACGAACTGGCGCTGGCGGGTGACCGATTCCTCCAGCCGCCGCAGGGTGTCGTTGACGGTCTCGGCGAGGCCGGTGATCTCGTCCCGGCCACCCGGGGCGGGCACCCGGCGGTCCAGCTGGTCGGGCGTGACGTCGGCGAGTTCTCTGCGCATCGACTCGACGGGCCGCAGCGCGGCACCGGTCGCGGACCAGGCGATGAGGCCGGTGAGCACGGTGACGATGGGGCCGCCGACCAGGAGGGTGACGGCGAGCGCGCGCTGGGCGTCGGACTCGGCGTTGAGAACGGTCATGGCGTAGACGTAGCGCTCGCCGTGCGGTGAGGGGGTTTTCACGACGGCGACGAGGCTGGTGTGGGCGGCCGCCAGGGCGGGATCGGCGGGGAACTCCCGTACGGCGGAGTCCTCGCCCGGCGGGGGGCGGAACCCGGCGAGGCGGGCGGCGCGGGCGGTGGCGCCGGGGGCGGTGGAGGTCAGGGCGCGGCCCCGGTCGTCCAGTACGACGAGGGCGTCGACCCCGCCCTCCGGTTCGGGCATGTCGGAGGGCAGCGGCCCCGGTCGGGCGGCGATGTCGGCGACGGCCTGCCGGGCGGCGAGCTCGGTACGGGCGGCGGTGCTGTCCGCGAGGTTGCCGCGCAGCATGACGTAGAGCCAGCCACCACCGACCGAAAGGGCCACGACCATGACGAGCACAGCGGCGAAGGTGGCACGGGCGCGCAGGCTACGAGGCACCCGGGGCCGGAAGCGGCGGGACGCGCGAGCCCACCGGAACCGGCCCCCCGGAAGCACGCCCGACCGCGCCCCACCGTGATCCTGCGGACCGCTCCCATGAAGCACACGCGGACGGGCCCCGCCATCTCCTCTCCGACCGTCCCGACGGGACACGCCCGAGCCCGGTCCGCCGCCCGTCTGCACATCCGGGCCCGCTCCCGCGTCCGCCGCCGAACCCGCACCCGCACCCGCACCCGCACCCGCCCGAGGCGAGCCGCCCGCCGGCCCCACCGGATCCCGGCCGCCGTCCGGCGTGTCACGCGGGCCCGACTCACCGCCCGGCGGCATTCCGGATCCGTCGCCGGGCAGCGGTGTGCCGGTCCCGTCCCCCGCGACCGGGCCGTTCGCGTCACGCTTCATCGGGGGCCAGCCGGTAGCCGATGCCGCGTACCGTGCGGATGGTGTGGCGGCCGAAGGGGGTGTCGATCTTTTTGCGCAGTGAACTGACGTACACCTCGACGATGTTGGGGTCGAGGTCGGAGGGTGAGTCCCAGACCTCGTCGAGGATGTCCTGCTTGGACACGGTGCCGCCGCCTGCGGTCAGCAGGCAGGCCAGTACCTCGCTCTCCCGCGCGGTCAGTTCCACGGTCCGCTCGCCGCGTCTTCCCAGGCGGGCGGCCACGTCGAGGGTGAGGTCGCCGACCTGGAGGGTCGCGGGGCGTTCTCGGCCCGCCCGGCGGCCCAGGGCGCGCAGCCGGGCGAGCAGCACGACGAGCGAGAACGGTTTGGTGAGGTAGTCGTCCGCACCGGCGTCGAGTCCGTCGGCCTCCTCGTACTCGCCGTCCTTCGCGGTGAGGATGAGGACGAGCGCGTGCTCGTCCACGGCACGCAGGCGTCGGCAGACCTCCAGGCCGCTGAGGCCGGGCAGCATCAGGTCCAGCACGATGACGTCGTAGCCGCCGGTCAGTCCCAGCTCCAGGCCCTTGTGCCCGTCGTGGGCGACGTCCACCCAGTGGCCGTCGGCGGAGATGGCTCGGCGCAGGGTGTCGGCGAGCGCTTGCTCGTCCTCGATGACCAGGATCTTCACGGCTCAAATGTCACATATCCCGCCATTGCGCGGCGAACGACCCCGTCCTTCGAGGGGGGAACGGGGAAACTGAAGGCCTTTTCAGGACCCTCAGACTGCCTTCAGGGTCGGCGGGTCAGGGTGAAGGGGCGGCGCCGGGAGCGCGCCGCCCGAGGATGTGAGGAGGTGGTCGTTGTGCCGTACAGCGACCCTCCCAGTCGTACGTCCCGACAGTCCGCGCGTGCCCACTCCGCCGGACTGCCGCGGTTCCGCACCGCCGTACACCAGGTCTGAAGGGCCCGGGGTGCGGTCGGCCGCCCCCTCCCCCTCCGGGCCCGTGCCGCGCGACACTGCCGCGCCGTGCCGTGGTGCCCGCACAACCTTCCGGGTTCCCTCATGTCCAGATTCCGCCGGTCCCTCACTACTGACCGCCCTGACCGCCCTGACCGCTCCCCCGCGACCGTGCGCGTCGCCCGGCTGCGCCCCGTCGACGTACTCGTACTGCTCGGCGTCATCGCGGTCTTCTACCTCGTGGCACGGGTCGGTGCCACGGCCGACCAGCCCTACGACGCGAACCGGCCCCCGGTCGTGTCCACCGATCCGGCCAAACTGCCGTACTACGCGGCGCGCTCGCTGCTGCGGATGTTCGCCGGGCTCGTACCGGCCGTGCTCTTCACCTTCGTCTTCGGCACCTGGGCCGCCCGCTCGCGGCGTGCGGCCAAGGTGATCGTGCCGGCCGTGGACATCCTCCAGTCGGTGCCGGTGCTCACCTTCCTGAGCATCACCGTCACCGGTTTCATCGCGATGTTCCCCGGCTCCACCCTCGGCCTCGAAATGGCGTCGGTGTTCGCCGTGTTCACCGCACTGGTGTGGAACATGACGATGGCCTTCTACCAGTCCCTCACCACCCAGTCCAAGGAGCTGGACGAGGCGGCCCGGCTGATGCGCCTCACCCGCTGGCAGCGGTTCTGGAAGCTCGACCTGCCCAGCGGCATGATCGCCCAGGTCTGGAACGGCATGATCAGCTTCGGCGCCGCCTGGTTCGCGCTGTCCGCGTCCGAGACGATCAGCGTCAACGGACGGGACAACGGCCTGCCCGGCGTCGGCTCCTACGTGGCGCAGGCACTGGACAACGGCGAGGGCAGCCGGGTCGCCCTGGCCGTCGTCGTGATGATCGCGATGGTCGTGTCCGTCAACTTCTTCTTCTGGCGGCCGATCACGGCGTGGGCCGAGCGCTTCCGCACCGAGGACTGCGAGATCGCCGAGCAGCCCCGCAGCTGGTTCCTCGATCTGCTGCGCCGCTCCACCCTGCCCTCGCTGCTCGGCCGGCTGCTGCGGCCGGCCGCCGACGGCCTGGACCGCGCCATGCGCGTACTGGGCACCAGTCCGGGACGGCTGCACCACGATCCGGCCCGCCGCAGGCTGGCCGACGCCGTCTTCCACGTCCTGTACACGGCCACCGTCGCGGTCGTGCTGTGGCGCGCCTGCGGCTACATCCTGGACAACGTCCCGCTCGGCGAGGTCGGCCACGCGGCCTGGCTCGCGTTGATCACGTACGGCCGCGTCATGGTCCTCGTGGTGCTCTCCACCCTCCTCTGGGTGCCGATCGGCGTCTGGATCGGGATGAACCCGAAGGTCAACCGGGTCGCCCAGCCGGTCGTCCAGGTCCTCGCGTCCTTCCCGTCCAACTTCCTCTTCCCGCTGGCCGTGCTGTTCCTGCACGCCTCCGGCATCTCCCTGAACTGGGGTGCCATCGCGCTGATGGCGCTCGGTGCCCAGTGGTACGTGCTGTTCAACGTCATCGCCGGTGCCAGCTCCATCCCCGGCGACCTGCGCGAGGCCGCCGACGACCTGGGGCTCCGGGGCCCGCTGCGCTGGCAGAAGCTGATCCTCCCGGCAATCCTCCCGGCGTACACCACCGGTGCGCTGACCGCGTCCGGCGGTGCGTGGAACGCGTCCATCCCCGGTGAGCTGGTCAGTTACGGCACCACGACGCTGACCGCCGTCGGCATCGGCGCGTACATCGCCCAGGCCACCGACTCCGGCGACTTCGCCCGCAACTTCCTCGGCGCGGTCCTCATGAGCGTGTACGTCGTGATCATCAACCGGCTGCTCTGGCGGCGGCTGTACGCGTACGCCCAGCGGCGGTGCGCGCTGTGACCCCGCCCGCCGGCCGAGCCGCGCCCCTTGCTCACCCTCACCTCTCCCCCAGGAGCGACGCCATGAAAACCACCGACGTGATCACCGTGAGCGGGCTGCACAAGCACTTCGCCTCGCCCACCGGCGACGTACTGCCCGTGCTCCAGGACATCGACCTCACGCTGCGCGAGGGCGAGATCGTCGCGCTGCTCGGCAAGTCCGGTTCCGGCAAGTCCACGCTGCTGCGGCACATCGCCGGGCTCCTCGCCCCGTCCTCGGGCACCGTGCACTATCGCGGCGCTCCCGTGGACGGACCCAATCCGGGTACCGCCATGCTCTTCCAGTCGTTCGCCCTGATGCCCTGGCTCACCGTGCAGCAGAACGTCGAACTGGGCCTCCAGGCCAAGGGGACGGGCGCCGCCGCACGCCGCGAACTGGCGCTCGCCGCCATCGACACGGTCGGTCTCGACGGCTTCGAGAACGCCTACCCCAAGGAGCTCTCCGGCGGCATGCGCCAACGCGTCGGGTTCGCCCGCGCGCTGGTCGTGGAGCCGGACGTGCTGCTGATGGACGAGCCGTTCTCCGCGCTGGACGTGCTGACCGCGCAGACCCTGCGCAACGAACTCCTCGAACTCCTCACCCGCCCCCAGAGCCCCACCCGTACCGCGCTCCTGGTCACCCACTCCATCGAGGAGGCCGTCCAGCTCGCCGACCGCATCCTGATCCTGGGCACCGGCCCCGGCACCATCGAGGCCGAGCTGCACGTCGGCCTCCCCCGGCCCCGCAACCGCCGTACCCCCGGCTTCGAGGCGCTCATCGAGGACGCGTACGAGTGTCTGACCGGCGAGCGGGCCGACGCCCCCGCCGCCCTCGGCACCCACGACCCGCTGCGGGCCGCGGCCCCGCTGCCGCAGGCCAACGTGGAGGAACTCACCGGTCTCCTGGAGGAACTCGACGGCCACGGCGGCGCGTTGGCCCTGCCCGCCCTCGCGGACGCACTGTCGTACGAGGTCGACGACCTGATGCCACTGGTGGAGGCCGCGCAGCTGCTCGCGTACGCCAGGGTCGACGCGGGCGAGCTGCGCCTGACCGCCCCGGGGCGGGGCTTCGCGCGCGCCGACATCCTCACCCGCAAGCGCCTCTTCGCCGCCGCGGTGCTCGCCAACGTCCCGCTCATCGCCACCGTCCGCACGCTGCTGACGGCCTCGGCGAGCGGGCAGCTGCGCGAACACCTCGTCACGGACCGGCTGCGGGCCGGCTCCTCCGAGCAGGCATCGGCGCAGCAGCTCGCCCTCGCGATCACCTGGGGGCGCTACGCCGAACTCTTCGAGTACGACGCCAGGGACGGGGTCCTGCTGCTGCCCCGCGAGGACCACAGTTCAGTTTCCTGATCCGACGACGGCGGTGACGCGAATCTCCACGCGCATGGCGGGGAGGCCGAGGACCGTGACGCCCGCGTGCAGCTTCGCGCCGAACTCACCGGCCCCGGCTTCGACATCGTGCACCTGGCGGCGCCCACGCACCTGCACGCGGTACGCCGCAACGTGCTCGACTCGCTCACCGCGGCCGGCCAGAAGGCCCTCGCCCGCGTCGCGCAGAAGCTGCGTATCGTCCCCGACGACTTCCGGGCCGACTCCTGAACGCACGGACGGGCAGACAGACAGACGGTCAGGAAGCGGCGGGTGCGGTGGCCGGTGACTTCAGCCGTCGGCCCGAGCGCCGGGCTGCCCACACGACCACCAGGAGCGCCAGCGCGAGCAGCGGGTAGCCCATGGCGATCCTCGCGAAGGCCAGCCAGCCCGTGGCGTCTTCCTCGTACAGCCATTGCTGGACGACGAACCTGGCCGCGAACACGCCGGTGAGGGCGAGGGTCGCGATGTCGTAGTAGCGGACCGACGGCTTGTCCTTCAGCCAGGCGGTGCCGGTGCCGTTGAGCGCGCCCCAGACGATGCCGGCCAGGGGGCGGCGTACGAGGACGGAGAGCAGGAAGACGCCGCCCAGCACGAGGCTCGACCAGATGCCCAGCAGGAAGTAGCCCTTGGCCGAGCCGGTCTTCCAGGCGACGAACGAGGCGACCGCGACGCCGAACAGGCCTGACAGGGCGGGCTGTACGGGTTCCTTGCGGACCAGTCGCAGGACCGAGAGCGCCGCTCCGACGCCGAGGGCGATGCAGATCGCGGGCATCAGGCCGAGGGAGGCGTTGGCCATGACGAAGGCCACGATCGGCAGCATCGTGTAGACCGCGCCGGTGGCACCGCCCATTTGTTCCAGGGCGGTGGGCTTGGCGGTGGGGGGTATGGGTTCGGTCATCGCGGAATCAACTCCTGGAGAGGTGGGGGGAGTCCGGCGTGTGCTGACAGCGTGTGCTGCGGTGTCTCAGGCCGTGCGCGTGCCGAGATGGCGGGCGAGGAAGCGGTCGGCCGCGCGGTACATGTCGATGTTGTTCTCGGGGTTCACGAAACCGTGGCCCTCGTTGTCCTTGACCATGTACTCGACCTCCACGCCCCGGGCCCGGAGGGCCTCGACGATCTGGTCTGACTCGGACTTGACGACGCGGACGTCGTTGCCGCCCTGGACGACCATGAGCGGTGTGCGGATCGCGTCGACCCGGCTGATGGGGGAACGGGCCAGCAGGTCTGCCTCCTGGGCGGGGTCCTCGGGGTTCCCCGCGTACCGGTACCAGTTGTTGTAGAGCGACGGCTTCACGAACTCCGGCACGTTCCGCAGGAAGGTGACCAGGTTGGAGATGCCGCAGAAGTCGATCGCGGCGGCGAACACGTCGGGCGTGAAGGTGACGCCCACCAGGGCCGCGTACCCGCCGTACGAGGCTCCGAAGATCGCTACGCGGTCGCGGTCGGCGTACCCCTCGCGGACGGCCCAGTCGACGGCGTCGATCAGGTCGTCGTGCATCTTGCCCGCCAGCTCCCCGACTCCGGCTTGCAGGAAGGCCTTTCCGTGCCCGGTCGAGCCCCGGAAGTTCACCTGGAGCACCGCACAGCCGCGGTTGGCGAGGAACTGGGCGGTGGGGTCGAAGCGGTGGCTGTCGCGGTGCCAGGGACCGCCGTGGACGAGCAGCACCAGGGGCAGCCCGGCCGGTTCGAGCCCGCGGGGAAGCGTCAGGTACGAGTGCAGGGGCAGTCCGTCGCGGGAGGTGATCGTGACGGGCGTCATGGGGGCGAGGACTTCGGGGTCCAGGTGGGGCAACGGCCGGAAGAGGAACCGGCTTTCGCCGGTGGTGTGGTCGTAGAAGTAGGTGACGCCGGGGTCGCGGTCGTGGCTGAAACTGACCACCCACCGCTGCCCGCTCACATCGCTGGACACGGCGGCCAGTTCGCCGTCGGACAGCTTCTCCAGCCTTTCCAGTACCGCCGCGAAGTGCGGGTCCAGGGCGTGGACGGCCTGGCGTTCGCCGAGGTAGCGCACCCCGAGCAGCTCTCCGGTGCGCCGGTCGAGGATCAGCGGGCCCGGCATGCCGGGGAAGACGGTGTTGCGGGTGTCGAGGTCGTACTCGGGGTGGCGGTCGACGTCGGTCCGGGTGCCGGTGGCCAGGTCGAGGCGGGCGAGGCCGAGGCGGTCGGTGTCGCCGTAGTCGGCGATCCACAGGCCGCGGCCGTCCGGCGTGGGCTGGAACGGGCTGACGCCCAGCGGGTGTTCGGCGCCGTCGAAGGTGGTGACCGGGCGCAGCGCGCCGGTCGTGGGGTCCCACTGGGCGAGGTCGATGTCGCCGTTCTGCTGCCAGGTCTGGGCGTACAGCTCCCCGCCCGGCGTCGACAGGAGTCCGGTGAACCGGCCGGGGTTCTGCGCCACCGTCGTCAACTCGCCGCTCGGCACGTCGATTTCGCAGAGGTCGAACTCAAGGGGGTTGCGGTGGTTCAGATGCAGCCGCACCTTGCCGGGGCGGGCGGCCGTCGTCTCGCAGCCCACCGCCGTGGCGCCGGGGAAGGGGGTGAGGTCGACGGGCCCGGCGTCCGGGTCGTCCAGGTCGACCCGGTAGAGGTGCCAGTTCTCGTCGCCGTCGCCGTCCTGTGCGTACAGCAGCCACCGGGGGTCGTCCGTCCAGAGGAAGGTCATGACGCTGCGGTTGTCGTCGGCGGTGACGCAGCGCGCGGGCTCGCCGGTCGCGCCCGCGTCGAGGCTCTCCACCCATACGTTGAGGCGTTCGCGCCAGGGAGCCAGGTAGGCGATCCGGGTGCCGTCCGGCGAAATGCAGGCCGCGGCGCGGGTGGGCGAGGCGACGAGGTCTTCGACGGCGAGGAGGGGGAGGGCGTACGGGACGGGGGGCTTCTCGTTCGGAACAGTGGGCATGCGTGCACTCCTGGTCGGGCCGTCGAGGGCCATCAGGGCTGTCGGGACTACGCGGACTGCCAGGGCTACGCGGGCTTCGCTTCGCCAGGCCGCCCGCACTGTGACCGGGGTTGCGGCTCATGGGCGGCGGGGTCGCCGACGGCCCCGCCGGTGGCGGTGCGGATCGCGTCGGCGTACCGCCTCGCGAGGGCCGGTACGTCACGGAACTCCGTGAGGTCGGCCTCGGCGAGCACGGCCGCGCCGATGTGCTCGTCCAGCACGCGGATCGCGGAGGCCGCCGCGGCTGCGTGGAGGCGGACATCGAGGCCGTCGGCCGGCCTGCCGAGGCGGTCGCCGACGATGACGCACAGCTGACGCTCCGTCTGGTCGCAGGCCATCAGCCACGCCGTACGCAGCGCGGGCTCGGTATCGGCGAGCCGGATCATCTTCATCGCGAGCATCTCGTCCGCCATGCTGACGGGCTGGGTCCCTTCGCGGATCCCGGTGAGCTGCTCGGTGAGATGGTCCTCCAGCGAAATCTCCCGGGGCCAGCTGCGCAGCACGCTCAACAGCGTGACGACGCCCTGCATGACGACCGGCTCGGCGCAGCTCTCCTTGCTGCGGAAGTGCCGCCAGATGGTGCGGGTGGACAGGCCGACCGCCTCGGCGATCTGGTCGCCGCTGGTGGCGGCCACCCCCTGCTCCCAGAACAGCCGGGCCGCCTCACGGGAGATCTCCAGCCGCAGCCGCTCCCGCCGCTGATCACTCATCCCGCCACCGGTGCGCTTCGCCGCCACCATGTCGTACGCCACCCCTTCTCCCGATGTCTTCAAACGACACTATGTCACTTAGTGACATCTGGCAAGGGGTCCCCCGCGTCGGTTGCCGTCGGGGTCACGGAACAGCAGTGGCCGGTTGCCCTGCTCACGATCGCCGAGGCCGTACGCCGCCACCGACCGGTCTCGATCCGCTACACCGACCGCGTCGGACGGCACAGCGAATTCGGTGAGGACCGGATCTCCGGCTCGACCGCATCGCGGACACGCGGAGCCTGCCCGGCTCGTTTGAAGCGCCCGCTGATTCCGGTCCGGTGCAGCGCGTGCTGTCAGCGCTGGCCACGGCCGACCTTGCGGGTCCACGGGACGGTCGAGCAGATCCGCGCCCGCCTTCCGGCCGGCGTCGCGAGCCTGGGGGCCCGCGCCGTCGCTACTCCCCGCGCTCCAACCTGCCGATCACGCTCCCGTCCAGCCCGGCGAGAAGTTCCGCCGGGCCGTCGTGCACCTCCTCCGCTCCCGCCTCCTGGAGGTCTGCGCGCGGGATTCCGCCCGAGAGCAGGGAGACCGTGTGCACCCCCGCTTTCTTTCCTGCCTTCATGTCCCACACCGTGTCCCCCACGAACACCGCGTCGCGGGCCTCGCACCCGGCGATCTCCAGGGCGCGGTGCACCGGGTCGGGGGCAGGTTTGCCCTGCGCCACGTCGTCCGCGCTCGCGACGCCGGCGATGACGTCGTCCGCGTCGATCGCGCGCAGCAGCGCCTTCAGTTCGGGGCCGCCCGCCGAGGTGGCCAGGACGATGCGCCAGCCCCGGGAGTGCAGCGTGTGCAGCAGTTCGCTCGCCCCGTCCAGGGCGGGCAGCCGCTCGAAGTACTGGCCGTACAGGGCCGTGTGCGCGGCGCTGAGCGTGTCGTCCTCGTCCTTGTCGTGGTCCTCGCCCAGGAGATGGCTGATCAGATCCTCGGAACCGAGGCCGACGGCGCGGTGGATGGCGTGCATCGACACCTGGTGACCGGCCTGGCGGAAGGCCTCCCACCAGGTGACCACGTGGAGGTGGTTGGTGTCGGTGAGCGTGCCGTCGACGTCGAAGAGCGCCGCGCGGGTCATGGGTGGTTCCCTTCGGAGGCGGTGCGGTGCCCCGGGAGCAGGGGGCGGGGGCGGAGGTCGAGGGTCGGGAGGTACGTGCCTTACGCGTCAGGGGCGGTCAGGCGGAGCTGGAGCTCCACCTCCTGGTCGCCGGAGACCGAGCCCTGCTCCTCGACCGAGCAGGCCGACGCGAGGGCGTCGCGGATGCGGCCGACCGCCACCGGGGCGCCCTGGAGCTCGGCGGTGACCGGGCCCTTCAGTGACGTACCGGACAGGGCGTCCGGGGACTCGGCGGCGACGAAGGACTCGGACCACGTGGCGGAGCCCGCGCCCTGTCCGGGAGACGCCGGGGACCGGCCGGGGCTGTCCGAGGACCGGCCGGAGGGGAACGCGGAGGCCAGTGTTCCCATGACGGCGGCGGCGTCGTCGGCGGCGCAGTCGCTGAGGATCACCTGCACCAGGTCGGGGGAAGCGGGGCCGGGGGAAGCGGCGTTCATGGGGGGTACCTTTCGTTGCGGTCGCACCGCGATTCGCTCAAGCGAATGGTGGAGAGCTGAGGGTCTCGGCGTGGGCGGGGCTCAGAGTTCGCGCAGGGCGGGCAGCAGTTCCTTCTCCGCCCAGGAGATGAAGGGGCGCTGATGCTCGCCGCCCACCTGGACGAGGGCGATCTCGGTGAATCCCGCCTCGACGTACGGCCGGACCGCGTCGACGAAGTCCGCCACGCTGTCGCCGCAGGGGATCGCCTCCGCCACGTCCTGTTCCGTGACGAACTGGGTGGCTCCGGCGAAACCCGCAGGCCCCGGCAGCTCCGCGTTCACCGGCCAGCCGCCCGCGAACCAGCGGAACTGATCGTGCGCGCGGGCGATCGCCGCGTCGCGGTCGGGGTCGTAACAGACCGGCAGCTGGCCCACCCGGGGCTTGCCGCTGCCGCCGTGCCGTTCGAAGGACTCGATCAGTCCGGCCTTCGGCTCGGTCGCGATGACCAGGTCGGCGAGACGTCCGGCCACCGCGCAGGACCGTTCGCCGGAGACCGCCACACCGATCGGCGGCAGTTCGTCGGGGAGGTCCCAGAGCTTTGCGTTCGTTACGTCGAAGTGGGTTCCTTGGTGGTTGACGTTGCCACCGGCGAAGAGAGCGCGGATGATCTCCACCGCCTCTTCGAGCATCTCGACCCGGACTCCGGCCGTCGGCCAGCCCGCGCCCACCACGTGCTCGTTGAGGTTCTCCCCGGAGCCGAGGCCCAGCCGGAACCGGCCCCCGGACAGAAGCTGCATGGTCGCCGCCTTCTGCGCGATCACCGCCGGGTGGTAGCGGACGGTCGGGCAGGTCACGTACGTCATCAGCGGAATCCGCTCGGTGGCCTGTGCCGCCGCGCCGAGCACGCTCCACGCATAGGGCGCGTGCCCCTGCGAGTCCAGCCACGGGAAGTAGTGGTCGGACGTCACGGAGAAGTCGAAACCGGCCCTCTCCGCGGCGACCACGTCGTCGACGAGCGCACGGGGGCCTGCCTGCTCGGTCATCATTGTGTAGCCAATTTGCACCATTGAGTACGTGTAGCCAGTCTTGTCGCCCCCCAAACGCGGCCCCACCCCCGGGGCCCCACACCGCCCCGGGGCGGGCGGACCGGCGAGGACTCGCCCACCGCCGGGGCTGGAACGAACACGCCGGGCCGCAGGCCGGAGCCCCGGTCAGGGCCCAAGGGAGACCACCCGGCAGACCGACACCCACGACCCACGACGACGAGGCGGCGGGGGGCCTGCTCGGGCCGGCGGGTTCGCTGACGGCCTCACTCTGTCGGTGTGGACTCTGTCGGTGCGGAGTCTGTCGGTGTGGGCGCGGCGCAGGCGTCGGCGATGGCCCGCGTGTCCCAGTAGAACGGGCGGACCTCGGTGATCCGCCCGTCCTTGACCGTGATCGCTTGCAGGATCGGGAAGCTGAGTTCACGGCCGGTCGCACGAGCGCGGGCGCGGACCTGTGTGAGCACGACCGCGGTCTCACCGGTGGCCAGGAACTCCTGCTCCACCATGTCGAACGACTCCCATGCCTCCCCCATCGTGAGGAAGAACCGCGTCAGGCCCTCGTGCCCGCGCCAAGTGCCGCCATAGGGCAGAGCATCTGCTTGATGCAGCTCGACATCCGGCGCGAAGAAAGGGGCGAGCCGGTCGAACGAGGCCTCGCCGGGGCCGCCTGCCGCCAGGTATTCCGCCTCAGCCGCGTACATGCCGGTGAGGACTGCCGCTGAGTCCGTAGTGGATGACATCTTCATGCCGCCAGCATGATCACCACAGGAGGATCTTGCTGGCGGCAATCGGACATCGCGTTGTGCGTAGCGCACGCAGGGGCCCGGGCGGCACTTCTCCGTAGGGTGGATCCCGGACAACACCCGTGCCGAGCAAGGGGAGTTGGTGGGGGTACGGTCCGGGGCCGTGTCGTTCGCGGTGACGACCCCTCGGGCACCGGCGGGCAGCACGATGTGAGGCGTACCGCGGCGCTGATCTTCGACGCCGCCCCGACGCACCCGCCTTGGAGCATCCCCGTGAGCCCTCGCACCCGTACCGTCCTCGCCGCCTCCCTCGTCCTCGCCTTCGCCGCCGGGCCCCTCGCCGCCCCCGCGCTCGCCGCGCCCGCGCTACCCGTGCCCGGGGCGCGGAGCCTTGGCGCGCTCGCCCCGGTGCCCGCCCACGGCCCGGACCGGGCCGCGTTGGAGAAGGCTCTGGCGGGGCTGCCCGACAGGACCGCCATCTCGGCGGGCATTCGCGTCGGCGGGGAGGGAAGCTGGCGGGGCAGCGCCGGGGTGCGGGATCTCCGTACCGGCGCGAAGGCGATCGACCACGGCCGGTTCCGGGCGGGCTCCACCACCAAGGTGGTCACCGCCGCTCTCGTACTGAAGCTCGTGGCGAGGGGCGAGCTGGATCTGGATGGCACCGTGCAGCAGTATCTGCCGGGGTTGCTCACGGACGACTTCGAGCCCATCACCGTACGCCAGTTGCTCAATTACACCAGTGGCCTCAAGCCCGGCAAGAGCCTCGGCGGCAGCGTCGACGAGATGTATCCGCGCCGCTTCGAGACCCTGCCGCCGGAGGAGGTCGTCGCGTACTCCGTGGCGAAGGGGCCTGGACACGCGCCCGGCAAGGAGCAGCACTACGGCAACATCCACTACGTCGTACTGAGCATGATCGTCGAGAAGGTCACCGGCGACACGTACGCCCACCAGGCCGAGGTCCACGTCCTCAAGCCACTGGGCATGCGCGACACCTCCTTCCCCGCCGGGCCCGACCCCCGCATCCACGGCCCGCACAACCGGGGTTACGAGGACATGGACGGCCGGCTCGTCGACGTCACCGAGTGGAACATGTCCGACCGGAAGGCCGCGGGGGACATGATTTCCACGCTGCCCGACCTGGAGCGGCTGCTCGTGGGGCTGTTCCGGGGGAAGGTGGTGCCGCAGGCGCAGTTGAAGGAGATGTTCACCTTGCCCGCCGGGGTGCCGGGGGCGCGGTACGGGGCAGGGCTGGAGACGTTCGTGGTGAACGGCCGCGAGGTCTGGGGCAAGACGGGCGCCCGCCCCGGCTACCACACGGTCGTCGCGGCGACCCGCGACCTGTCGCGCAGCGTGGTCTACTCGGTCACCGCGACCGACGCCCACACCGACGGCCTCTCCCTCGCCCAGCGCTTCGCCTTCCCCGCCTTCAACCGCTGAGTCGACGGGACGGCCCCTCGGGGCCGGGACGACGGTGTGCGGGCCGTGGACAAAGCACCAGCTCACGCCACGCCACGCCGCTGCCGCACCAAATCGCCGCAGCACTACGCTGGCCGTTATGGACATGGACATGGACATGGCTACGTCGAACACCGACTGGATCACCATCGCTGCCTACGAGAACGTGGGCCGTCTCCACCCGATGGCCGCCGCGCGCGCTTGACTGCGTGACCGCGGTGTCGACTGGATGCCGTTTACCGCGGACGAAGTCCGTTGGGACTTGGCCTGCGGCGTCGGCCCCGACGGGCACTGGCACGGCTGGTTCACCGTCCGGGTCCACCCCGACGCGCTACGACGCCTCGGGCTGCACCCCGGCCAACCGACCGCCGAGGTCACCGGCCCATCCCCACCAGGCTGGTGGCACGCCGCCGCTGAGCGCCGTACCCACTGGAACCTCGGAAGCACGCGAACCGATGCAGAAATCGGCGTCTCGTGGAACCGACCCTCCTCAGAGGCTGTCTGACGGTCCGTACAGCCTGAGTCCCCATGAGATGAACGGAGTTGTTCCGGATGGTGCGTCGCGTTCGTGCACTGCTACTGACTGCCCTCCTGCTGGTGACGGGTCTGGTGGTGTCCACCGGCCCGGCCTCCGCGGTCATTGGTGGGTCGAAGAGCACATACGGCCCATGGGCGGTGCGGATGCTCGTCGACGGCAAGCCGGCCTGCACCGGGACCGCGGTCGCCGATCAGTGGATCCTGACCGCCTCGCACTGCTTCTTCGAGCAGGGGCAGCCGGTCGCCGACAAGCGGATCGCCTTCAAGGTCGGCAACCTCGACATGCGCAAGGGCAACACCGTCCGCCCGGTACCCGGCAAGCGTACAGACAGCGCGCAGGCCGACATGATGCTCGTCAAGGTCCCGCCGATGAAGGTCCGCACGGCGCGCCTGGCCACCACCGGCGTCCACCCCGGACAGGCCGTCCGGCAGTACGGCTGGGGCGCCACCTGCGAGAACGACGAGAGCGCGTGCCAGTCCCCCGTACTCAAGCAGTCGGACCTGAAGGTGGTGCGTTCCGGCGATCCCCGCTGCGCGCGCAGCACCGAGCCGGGCGGTACGGACTTCTGCATGCAGAAGGTGACCGGGATTCCCGCCGGGGGCGACTCGGGCGGCCCGGTGATGAGCGTCGCCCCGCAGGGCGAGGAAGTCCTCCTGGGTGTCTTCAACGGCTCCGACCGCGAGGAGTTCGCCGAGGCCGGGGAGATCTCCCGGGAGCTCGCCTGGATCCGCCGAGTGACGGGCAAGTAGCCCGCCGGGCAAGGCATTTCGACCGCGCCGGGAACGGCGCGCGAGGGTCTCCCGGCCCGGCGCCTGCGATCAGCAAGCGCCGGGCCGTGCCGCCGGGGGCCTCGTGGCAAGTCGGCCCCGGGCCGCTCGTCGGCGACTTCGTAAAACTCCACAGCTCCGTCTGGCCAGACCACCCCGAGCTGCGCGACGCTCTGCTCACCGGATACGGGCGTCCCCTCTCCGACACCTAGCAGCAAGCCCTGCCCCCTGCTCGCCTTCGCCGCGGCCGATGCCGCCGGCGCCCTCGCCCACGGACCCCGTCACGGTGACGACCCATCGTCGAGCTGCTGACACACGAGGGAGGGCAATGAGCCGCAGGAAACCGCATGCGGAAGCCGCACTGCGCCGGCTCACCGTCGCAGGTGGGTGGTGCCTCCGGGCCTATGAGCCGTACGACGACGCCGAGTCGTACCGGGCGCTGGACCGGCCTGCCTCGGGAGGCACCCGGTGAAGAGGTTCTTCGGACGCGTACGGATGGCCGAGCCCCAAGTCTCCGACGCGGAGAAGGAGTTGTTCGGGGGTCCGCTGCGGTACGACATGGGCTGGTCCCAGCACGAGCACGCGGGACTCGACCTGACCATGCTGTCCGCGCTGCGCACCATGCCCGCGCTGGTCGGCGTGACCCTGCGGCTGGCGTGGCGGGCGAACCGGCGCTCCCTGCGCGCCGTGATGGTCAGCGAGGTCGGCCAGGGCATCGCCGGCGCCGTCGTGCTGCTCGCGCTCAACAGCATCATGCACGGGCTGCTCGGTGAGGGCACGCCGCAGCAGCGGCTGCACGCTCTGCTGCCCGGCCTTCTCGTGGCGCTCGGTGCGCTCGTGGTCAACTCGGTGCTGGCGGGGTGGTCCACTTCGCACGCGGGCCGTCTTGAGCCTCTGGTCGAGCGGATCGCCACCACCCAGTACCTGGCCGCCTCGGTGTCGGTGGAGCTGGAGGCCATCGAGGACCCGGCGTTCCGGCGGCAGATCGACGTCGCCCAGTACGGCGCCAGTTCCGCCCGCCGCATGGTCGGCGCCTGTGTGGCCGCGCTGAACGGGACGATCTCGCTGATCTCCACGGCCGGCGTGCTCACCGTGCTGCACCCGGCGTTGTTGCCGATGCTCCTGCTCATCGCGGCGCCGCGTGGCTGGGGCGCGATGCGAGTGGCCCAGGAGCGGTACGTATCGGTGATGAGCTGGATCGAGCACGTCCGGGCCAGCCGTCTCATCGGCAGTCTGCTCACCGAGCGCACCGCTGCCCAGGAAGTACGGATCCACGCCGTCGGCGACTTCCTGCTCGACCGCTACGCGCGCATGGCCGAGAGCGCGGAGGCCGAGCAGGCGCGGCTGGCGAAGAGCAAGGCGGTCACCGAGTGGGTGGCTTCCGCGCTCTCCGGGCTCGCCCAGGCGGCAACGTACGGAATCATGTTCTGGCTGATCACCGGCGGGCACATGAGTCTGGCTCTGGCCGGCACCGCGGTGGTCGCGGTCGGCTCCGGCTCGGCGAGCCTGGGTGCGCTGGTGATGAACGTGAACCAGTTGCACGAGGAGTCCCTCTACGTGCGCGACCACAGCCGTTTCCTGGCGGAGGCCGGGCAGCGGACCGTCCCGGGCGGCGGCGGTCCCGTCCCCGCCCGGGTCGGACAGGTCGACCTCGACAAGGTCACGTACCGCTATCCGGACCGCGACGCTCCCGCCCTGGACGGGGTGTCGCTCACGCTGCCCATGGGGTCGGTCACCGCCATCATCGGTGAGAACGGCTCCGGCAAGAGCACGTTGATGAAGGTCCTGTCGGGATTGCTGCTGGCACAGGAGGGGACGGTGCGGTGGGGCGATGCCGACGTGGCTTCCCTGGACCGCGCACAGGTCTTCGACCGCGTCACGCTGCTCACTCAGGACTTCGAGCGCTGGCCCGTGACCGCGGGGCTAAACGTCCGGATCGGTCGCCCCGCCCAGGAGGCCGGGCCCGAAGAGCTGCAACCCTCCGTCGACTACGCGGGCGCGGGGCCGGTCGTCGCGAAGCTCCCCGGCGGGCTGGGCAGCCTGCTGGCCCGGATGTTCCGCGGGGCGATCGAACTGTCCGGCGGGGAGTGGCAGAAGGTCGGCCTGGCTCGTACGCACTGGCGCGCCACCACGTCCCGGGCGGACAGCGTCCTCATCGTGGACGAGCCCACCTCCGCGCTCGACCCCGAGGCCGAGATCGAGGCGTTCGACCGCATCCGCCGCCTCGCGGACCCGCACCGCGCCGTCGTCCTGGTCACCCACCGCATGTCCGGCGTCCGCCACGCCGACCACATCTACGTCCTCCACCAGGGACAGCTCGCCGAACACGGCAACCACGCCGAACTCATGGGCGCGCGGGGGCGGTACGCCGCCATGTTCGACGCCCAGGCGGCCCAGTACGCCCCGACGCCGACCGCCCCGAGGCCTGCCTCGCCCAGCGTCGCGGACACCGTAGACGCCCCGGACCCGACATGATCCGCACCCCCCTCGCAGCCCGTCCCGCCCATCCCGCCCGCAGCGCCGTACGCCACGACCCGGAACGCGGTGTGACTCGGCGCCACCGCGCTCATCACCGACCGGTTCGACCCGTAACGCCGCCCGTCCCAGCACCAAACCCCGCAGGCAGGCTGGCAGGCTGGCAGGCTGGCAAGCGACGTTGAGGATCAGCACACTGAGTGCATGCGGTACGAGGAGAAAGCGAAGCTCATTGCAGCGAGGGTCCTGATCCCGGTCGCCATCCTCGCCACCTCGCCGGTGCTCTTGATAGCGGGAGCGCCGGCCCGTCGCCGATACCTCCGCTACGTCTACCGGGATGGAGCCCCACCTGTCCTGGACAAGGAGCAGGGCCGAATCAGCGTCCACTGGTTCGTGGTCACCAGCCGACTCCTCAATTGGCTCTGCTGGCCCACGGAGTCGCTCGCCTCACGCATCTCACGCCCGGTGCCTCACGCCCTCGCCGGACACCCGTAACGGGTGCCGCGCGACCACGGTCAGGTTCTCGTGAGGGTGCTCAGGTGGTGGTGGAGGATCGCGCGTGCGGTTTCCGGCGCCACTTGAACGGGATGGAGCGCGCCGCTCAGGGTCAGGCCGTCCAGGAGCGCGGTCAGGCGTTCGGCTTCCAGAGTGATGTCGAGTTCGCCGGGTAGGCCACCTGCCCGCTGGGCCTCGTGCAGTACGCGCGTGATCAGCTCGCGCATCTCCTCCTGCATCCGGCGTGCGCAGGGCCGGAACTCGGGGCGGGTGTGCGCGGCGGTGACGAACGCCAGCCAGAGCACCGCTTCTTCACGGCGTGCCGGGTCGAGGGGAAGGAACTCGGCGAACAGTTCCTCGGTGCGGGTGCGGCGGTCGATGTTCGCGGCCGGGTCGAGGAGCGGTTCGGCATGGCTGCGGATCCGGCGGTCGATGCGCTGCCGCAGTTCCTCCATCGTGAAAATCATCAACTCGGCCTGGTCGGCGAAGTAGTGCCGTACGGAACCGATGGCCAGTCCGGCCTCCTTGGCGACGTTGCGCAGCGAGGCGCTGTCCAGTCCGTCCCTGCTCACGATGCGGAGTACGGCCTGCGCGACCTCTTGGCGGCGGGTCTCGGCTACGACGATCTTTGGCATGTTGGCCATTATGGCACGGGTGAGCTAAATTAACTCGCGCCTTGCAGGTGCATGGGCGGACCGGGATCAAAAGGGGTGCGGCAGTGGACACGTGGCTACTCGTAACGATCATCGCCGTCGGGGCGGTCGCCGTGGTGATCAAGCGACTGATGGGCGAACCGCTCAACGCCCGGGACCTGTTCGCCCCACCGCTGATCCTCACCGGCCTCGGCATCTGGGCGCTGACCGAGGTGAAGGGGCTGACCGGTACGGACATCGGCTGGGTCATCGCCGGTGCGTTGCTGGGTATCGGGCTCGGCGCGGTGCGCGGCACCACCATCCGGGTCTACGTGAAGGACGGGATCGTCCATCAGCGCTACACCGGCAAGACGTTCCTCGTCATCGTCGCAACCCTCGCGGTGATGGCCGCCTTCGGCTTCCTCGCGGTCCACATGGGCATGCAGGCGGAAGCGAGGCCCATCAACCTGTCGATCGGTGTCGGGTTCCTGGGTGAGGCCCTGGTGGTCGGCTCCCGTGGACTGGCCACGGGAGCCCCTTTCGCGCCCGAGAAGCGTCGGTTCGAGAGGTCTGCCTCCGAGAGGTCGGCCTCCGAGAGGTCAGGCTCCGAGAGGTCGCGTTTCCAGCGGCCGCGCATCTGAGGGCGGCCGACTCGCCGCGACCATCAAGGTCCGTCAGGCGAGGCCTTCGACGATGCGGAAGTCACGCTCGGCGGCGTCGGAGAGGGTCACCAGCGCCTTCTGGTACGCCTCGCTCTCGTAGGCCGCGACGGCCTGTTCCAAGCTGTCGAACTCGATCAGTACGACGCGTTGCGTGTTTCCGGCTTCATGGGCGACGACTCGGCCACCACTGGCCAGGAGCCGCCCGCCCCCGGCCTTGACGGCCGGACCGGCCAGCTTGTCGTAGGCAGCCAGCCTCTCGGGGTCGGAAATGACGCGGTAGACACTGACCCAGTAGCCCTTGGTCATGGGAACCTCCTGTGTTCGGCCGGGGGTGTCCGGCTTCGGATGGGCGTTCGGATTGCTCGGTCCCGGCGAAGTTCCAAGTCGGCGAAGCGTGGTGCGCCGGGCTCGTGCGGTACGCGAGCAGTGCGGGCGGCGAAGCTGATGGCGTGGTACCACCCGCACAGCAGGAGCAGGTCGAGCAGTTGGAGCTCGTCGAAGGACGAGGTGAGACGTGCCCACAACGCGTCGTCGATGTCGGAACGCTCGTGCAGCATGTCGGCAGCGAGGATGAGCAGCCGTTCCGGCTCGGACGTCCAGCATTCGTCGGCGGGGCCGCCGTGCACCAGCGAAGTCGCCTGCTCTTGAGTGAGGCCGATGCGTTCGGCGTACGTCATCATGTGCACGCCCCACTCGTACTCGCAGCCGCACAGCGCGCACGTTCGGTCGATGACGATCTCGCGTTCGCGCATGGTCAACGTCAGCTGCCGGCCCAGCTCGTAGCGACCCCACCCGTGCATGGCGCCGGCCATCGGGAGGTTTCTGGCGAACATCCGGAACAGCCCGATCGGCTCGGCCTCTCCGGGCATCATGCGCGCGAGCAGTGCACCGGCCCGGTCGGTGTACGGCGGTTCCAGCAGGGCTATCCGTGACATCGGCTCTCCCTTCGAGGTCGTTTCGAAATCAGAAACGCCGACTGGATGCTAGTGTTTCGAAAAACGAAACGCAAGGAGGCGTATGCCAACGCCGCATCCAGGACGGCCAGTTCGGGGATCGACGACCGGTCGGCCGATCATGGCCGCGATGGACCTGTTCGGCCGCCGGTGGGCGCTGCGAGTCCTCTGGGAGCTCCGGTCGGGCCCGCTCGGCGCCCGCGCACTGCTGGCGCGGTGCGACGGCATGTCGTCGAGCGTCCTCTACCAGCGGCTCCGCGAACTCACGTCGAACGGGATCATCGCCGCGTCGGCCGATGGCTACGAGCTCACTCCGCTGGGAACCGCACTCGGCCACGCCCTCCGCCCGCTCGACGAATGGGCGGCCGTCTGGGCGCAGGAGCAGGATCAGGAGCAGGAGCAGGAACATGACGATCAGGAGCCCACGGCGACCTGACTATGACGTCCTGCCTGGTCGGCAGTGAGGGGAAGGCCCTCACCGGTGGCGGACCGGCCGCGCGTGCGCCTCAGCCGACCCTCCCCCCACGCTCCCCGACGCCCCCACACACACTCAGCTGTCGTCCGCCTCGAACGTCCTGAGCAGGTCCGCCGCGATGCTCAGTGCGATCGTGGCGGGCTCCTTGCCCGTGATCTCGGGGATTCCGACCGGCGTCTTGATCCGGTCGATGGTGCTGTCGTCGTGGCCGCCCTCCGTGGCCAGCCGTTTGCGGAAGCGGGCCCACTTGGGCGCGGAGCCGATCAGTCCGATCGAGCCGAGGCCGGGGGTGCGCAGTGCGGCGTCGCACAGGGCGGCGTCCTCGGCGTGGTCGTGGGTCATGATCAGGACGTGGGTGCCGGGCGCCAGTTGCGCGAGTACCTCTTCCGGCAGCAGCGGCACGTGGTGCACATGGACCTCCGCCACCGCGTCCGCCAGTACGCCCAGTCGTTCGTCGGTCAGGATGTCCGGGCGGGTGTCGACCAGATGCAGGTCGAGGTGGTGCCGGGCCAGGATGCGGGCGAGTTCGAGGCCGACGTGTCCGACGCCGAAGACCGCCACGGCGGGAACCACCGGCAGCGGTTCGGTCAGTACGGTGACGACTCCGCCGCAGCACTGCACGCCGTGCTGGTTGGTGACCTTGTCGTTGAGCGCGAACTCCCGCAGTTCCGGCTGGGAACCGGGCACGGCCATCAGTTCGCGGGACCGGTCGATCGCGACGGCCTCGATGTTGCCGCCGCCGATGGAACCCCACGTCTCGGTCAGTCCCACGACGAGCTTGGCACCGGCCTTGCGGGGCGCGTGGCCGCGCACGGCCGCGACGGTCACGAGCGCGCCGGGTTCCCGGCGGGCCCGCAACCGCGCGACCGCGGCCACCCAGGTCAAGTCAGGCATTGCTGAGTACGGTGGTCGTCGACGGCGCCTCGGTGCCGTCGTTGTACTCGCGGACCGACTCGATGGCCCAGTACACGGCCTCCGGGGTCGCCGGAGAGGCGAGTTCCACGCTGGCTCCCGCGGGCCCGAAGGCGGCGGCGGCCTGCCGCAGCGCCTCACGTACCGAGAAGGCCAGCATCAGCGGAGGCTCGCCCACCGCCTTGGAACCGTAGACGGCGCCCTCCTCCGTGGCGTTCTCCATCAGCGTGACGTTGAACTCCTCGGGCATCTCCGAGAAGCTCGGGAGTTTGTACGTGCTCGCCGCCTGGGTCTGGAGGCGGCCGCGGTGGGGTCCGTCGCCGGTGTCCCAGCGCAGGTCCTCCAGCGTCAGCCAGCCCGCGCCCTGCACGAACCCGCCCTCGACCTGGCCGATGTCGATCATCGGGGAGAGGCTGTCGCCGACGTCGTGGACGATGTCCACACGGCGGATCCGGTACGCCCCGGTGAAGCCGTCCACCTCGACCTCGGTCGCGGCGGCGCCGTGGGAGAAGTACTTGAACGGGGTGCCCCGGAAACTCTTCGCGTCCCAGTGCAGCCCCTCGGTCCTGTAGAAGCCGGCCGCCGAGAGCTGGACGCGCTGGAAGTACGCGGTGCGGACGAGGTCTTCCCAGGCGAGCTCCTTGTCGCCGCCCAGCACCCGGGCGACGCCCTCGACGATGCGTACGTCCGAGGCGTTGCCGCCCAGTTGAGTGCCCGCGACCTGGCGCAGGCGGTCGCGCAGTTGCTCGCAGGCGTTCTTGATCGCACCGCCGTTGAGGTCGGCGCCCGCGCTGGCCGCCGTGGCGGAGGTGTTGGGGACCTTGTCCGTACGGGTCGGGGCCAGGCGCACCTTGTGCAGCGGGATGCCGAGCGTGGTCGCGGCCACCTGCATCATCTTGGTGTGCAGTCCCTGGCCCATCTCGGTGCCGCCGTGGTTGATCAGGACGGAGCCGTCCTTGTAGATCAGCACCAGCGCGCCGCCCTGGTTGAAGGCGGTGAGGTTGAAGGAGATGCCGAACTTGATGCCGGTGAGGGCGATGGCCCGCTTGGTGTGCGGGTGCGCGGCGTTGAAGGCGGCGATCTCGCGCTTGCGCTCGGCGAGGTTGCCGTTCTCCTTCACCTGCTCCCAGACCGCGGAGATCCGGTCGGCCTGCGTGACGAGCTGTCCGTACGGCGTCGTCTGACCCTGGCCGGGCCGGTAGAAGTTGCGCTCCCGCAACTCGGTGGGGTCCATGCCGAGCAGCGGAGCGACGCGGCCGAGGATGTCCTCGATGACGAGCATCCCCTGCGGGCCGCCGAAGCCCCGGAAGGCGGTGTGGGAGACGGTGTTGGTCCTGGCGATGCGCCCGGAGACACGGGCGTGGGGGATCCAGTACGTGTTGTCGATGTGGCACAGCGCGCGGGCGAGCACCGGCTCGGACAGGTCCAGGCTCCAGCCGCCGTCGGCGGTCAGGGTGGCGTCGAGGGCCTGGATGCGGCCCTCGACGTCGAAGCCGATCTTCCAGGAGGCGTGGAAGCCGTGCCGCTTGCCGGACATGGTGAGGTCCTGGGTGCGGTTGAGGCGGAAGCGGACCGGGCGGCCGGTGAGCTTGGCGCCGAGTGCGGCGATGGCCGCGAAGCCGTGCGGCTGCATCTCCTTGCCGCCGAAGCCGCCGCCCATCCGCAGGCACTGCACGGTGATCTCGTGGGCCGGGACCCCGAGGACGTGGGAGACGATCTCCTGGGTCTCGGAGGGGTGTTGGGTGCTCGACTGGATGAAGAGCTGGCCGCCCTCGTCGATCAGGGCCAGCGCCGCGTGCGTCTCCAGGTAGAAGTGCTCCTGCCCGGCGAAGGTGAACTCGCCGGTGAACACGTGCGCGGAGTCGGCGAATCCGGCGTCGACGTCACCGGTCTCCATGTGCGGGCGCGCGCCGTGGAAGCTCTCCGCCTCGATGGCCTCCGTCACGGAGACGATCGCGGGCATCTCGTCGAGCTCGACCTCGACGGCGGCGGCGCCGAGGCGGGCCGCCTCCAGCGTCTCGCCCAGCACCCAGGCGGCCGCGTGGCCGTAGAACATGACCTCGTCGGGGAAGAGCGGCTCGTCGTGCTTCATCCCGGCGTCGTTCACGCCCGGTACGTCCGCGCCGGTCAGGACGCGGACCACGCCGGGAACGGCGAGTGCGGGCTCGGTGCGCAGCGCGGTGATCCGGCCGTGCGCCTTCATGACCTGGACCGGGTGGGCGTGCAGGACGTCCTTGGTCCGGTGGACCAGGTCGTCGGTGTAGAGCGCGGTGCCGGTGACATGCTGGTATGCGCTCTCGTGCGGCATCGGGAGGCCGACGGAAGGCTTCTCGGGGATCTCGGACAGATGGCTCATGACGGCACCGCCTCGGTGGTCTGTGCGTACAGCTTCCGCAGGCTCGTGCCGAGCATCGCGGAACGGTAGAGGGAGCTGGCGCGGTGGTCGCTCATCGGCGTGCCCTCGCCGCGCAGGACGCGGGCGGCCTCGTCGACGGTCTCCCGCGACCAGGGCCTGCCCTCCAGCGCGGCCTCGGTGGCGAGGGAACGGATCGGGGTGGCGGCGATGCCGCCGAGACCGATGCGGGCCTTGCGGACGACGCCGCCCTCGATGTCGAGGGCGAAGGCGACGGCGACGCTGGAGATGTCGTCGAAGCGCCGTTTGGCGATCTTGTGGAAGGCGGTGACCCGGGACAGCGGCGTCGGCACGCGCACCGCGCGGATCAGCTCGTCGGGGCGGCGCACGCTCTGCCGGTAGCCGGTGAAGTAGTCGGCCAGCGGTACGACGCGCTCGCCGTCCGCGTCGGCGAGTACGAGCGATGCCTCCAGCGCGAGCAGCACCGGCGGGCTGTCGCCGATGGGCGAGCCGGTACCGAGATTGCCGCCGAGGGTGGCGCTGTTGCGGATGAGCCGGGAGGCGAACTGCGGGAACAGCTCCGCCAGCAGCGGCACGCTGCCGTCGAGTCGGCGCTCGATCTCGGTGAGCGTGAGTGCCGCGCCGATCTCGACGTACTCGGACTCGGCGCGCAGCGCCCGCAGTTCGGGCAGCCGGTCGACGGCCACGACGCACTTGGCCCTGCGGGAGCGGATGTTGACCTCGACACCGTGGTCGGTGCTCCCGGCGACCACGACCGCCTCGGGACGCCCGCGCAGGATCCGGACCGCTTCGTCGAGGGTGGCGGGGCGCAGGAACTCGCTGTCGCCCTGGGTGTACGAGGTGGCGACCGGCTCGGGCGGGGACTGCTCGCGGCGCTGGGCCAGCGGGTCGTCGCCGTCCGGCTGCCCCAGTGCGTACGCGGCGTCGCGGATCGGGCGGTAGCCGGTGCAGCGGCACAGGTTTCCGCTCAACGAGTGCAGGTCAAAGCCGTTTTGGCCGTGCTCAGGGTCGGTGTGCTCGGCGTCGGTGCGCTCGGCATCGGTGCGCTCGGTGTCGGTGTGCTCGGCATCGGTGCGCTCGGTCTCGGTGTGCTCGCACGGCGCCGTCTCCCCGTGCGCGCGGCGGTCGGGCCGGTAGTACTCGGAAGCCATGCTGCAGATGAACCCGGGTGTGCAGTAACCGCACTGGGAGCCGCCGCGGACCGCCATCTCCTCCTGCACCGGGTGTAGCGCGGCGGGCGTGCCGGGTGCGCCGGGGGTGGCGAGTCCCTCGGAGGTGATGATCTCCTGGCCGTCGAGCGCCGCTGCCGGGAGCAGACAGGCGTTGACCGCCACCCAGTCGGTCGGCTTGTTCACCCCGGGCCGGGCCACCAGCACCGAACAGGCACCGCACTCACCCTCGGCACAGCCCTCCTTGGTGCCCGTGAGACCACGTTCGCGCAGAAAGTCGAGGACGGTGGTGTGAGGGGCATCCGGTGCGACCGGGGTTTCTTTCCCATTGACTGTGATGCGCGCACCTACCACGTCAAAACCCCCTTTTGGGGCACGGTGAACCTCTTTGCTGCAATGGTCATTTGAGGAGCTTTCTATCTCGGCGGCGCAGCCTTCGGTGGCACAGCCACGGAACCGGGCGCGCGGCTCGGCACGCCGTGGTGACGCCGATGAGCTCATGGCGTGGCGAGGCGTGCCGTATGCGGTGAAAGTGTTCAAGAGGTGCCGGGGGTGCGCGAGTTGGGCACGCCGACGAGGACGGCTTCAGCAGCCGTGCGCGACCCGACCCGGAGTCCAGGCGGTCCGCCGAGCGAGGCGTTGCAGATCGGAGAGTATCGACATCCGACTTCGCCTCCTTCCCATTCGGCGGCAAACGAACTGACCGGTCAGATTGGTCCGTTCGAAATTACGTCGCCACAGGTCCGGCGGTCAAGCAACCTGCGGAAACCGACCGGTCACGGGGAGCGACGCCCGTACGAACGGTGCCGCGTCAGCATCCCGTTACGGGAGCGGGCCTGGTCGTTAGGTACCCGTTAGCGGGAGGGCGCTCCCCCGTACGGCCCGCTTAGCGTCAGTGCAGCGCACCGCCGGGAATCGCCCGGCGCTGCGACGCACGTCGTCGTCTTCTTTCTTCTTCGAGGAGCAGCACCATGTCTCCAGCCGACCACGCCGAGGACCCCGAGCCTTCCGATCGGCTCCCGGCCGGGCCCGTTCTGTACGTTCCCGTCCGGTCGGGACCCTCAGGCTGTACCGCACGGTTCTTCCGTACGCCGTTGGGCGGCCGCACGGCCGTCGGATTCACCTCGCCGGACAGGCTCTCCGCCACCCTGGGCCCGGACCAGCCCCACATCAAGCTCGCCGAGCCGGCCCTGCGGTCCCTCTGCGCCCCGCTCGGCGTCACCGGGCTGACCATCGACCCGCAGTTCAGCGCCCCGGCCTCCGCGGCGGTACGGACTTCCGCCCGCGACCGGCGCTCCCCGTACGTCGGCGCCCCGCCCACGAGCGGGTCCGCCGCCACCACGTACCTGAACCTGCTGATCGGCTGAGGAGCCCCCGTGTCCATTTCCCTTCCCATGCCGGTGCCCACCGGCCTGCGACTCCCCTCCCCGCCGCTCGACGACACCCGCGAACTGTCCGTCTGGCCCTGCTCCGTGCGGCCCGGGCGCCACGGTGACGTGACCGTCGGCGGGGTGTCGCTCGCCGAGGCGGCGGAGCGTTTCGGCACCCCCGTCTACCTGCTCGACGAGCAGGAGGTACGGGACCGCTGCCGCGCCTACCACGCAGCCTTCCCGGACGCCGATGTCGTCTACGCGGCGAAGGCGTTCCTGTGCCGCGCCATGGCCCACTGGGTGGAACAGGAGGGCCTGGGCCTCGACGTCTGCTCCGCGGGCGAGCTGGAACTCGCGGTGACCACCGGCTTCCCGCCGGAGAGGATCGTGCTGCACGGCAACGCCAAGAGCCCCGAGGACCTGCGCACGGCCCTGCGGCTCGGCGTCGGACGCATCGTCGTCGACAGCGCTTCGGAGATCGCCCGGCTCGCCGCGCTCACGCCCGGGGGCAGCAGGCAGAAGGTCATGGTGCGGGTCGTGCCGGGCGTCGCGGCGGGCGGCCACACCAAGATCCGCACCGGCACGGAGGACCAGAAGTTCGGCCTGTCGATCACCGACGGCTCCGCGCAGCACGCCGTCGCCCGCATCCTCGACCAGCCGCACCTCGAACTCGTGGGCCTGCACTGCCACATCGGTTCGCAGATCACCACGGTGCAGCCGTACGTGGCCGCGCTCCGGCGCGTGGTGGACCTCATGGCCCGGATCAAGGAGCAACACGGCCTCGCTCTGCCCCAGTTGAACATCGGCGGAGGGCACGGCATCGCCTACCGCCCCGGTGAGGAGAGCCTCGACATCGGTGTCCTCGCCGAGCGGGTCCGTGCCGAACTGGCGGACGGCTGTGCCCGTGCCGGTCTGCCCGTACCGCGACTCACCCTCGAACCGGGGCGCGCGGTCGTCGGCCCCGCCGGAGTCGTCGTCTACCGGGTGCTCGCCGTCAAGAGCACGGCGTCCCGCACCTTCGTCGCCGTGGACGGCGGCATGAGCGACAACCCCAGGCCCGCGTTGTACGGCGTACGGTACGCGCCCCGGCTCGTCGGCCGTACGTCCACCGCGGCGCCCCGCTCCGTCACGGTCGTCGGCCGGCACTGCGAGGCCGGGGACGTACTGGCGGACGAGGTGGCGCTCCCCGGCGACGTACACCCCGGTGACCTGCTGGCGGTGCCGGCAGCCGGCGCGTATCACCTGTCCATGGCATCCGGTTACAACCTCGTCGGCCGCCCGCCGGTGGTCGCGGTGTCCGAGGGCATCGCGCGGGTGCTCGTACGCCGCGAATCGCTGACGGACATGAGCCTGCGGGACGTCGGCCTGTAGGACGCGGGGCCGCGGGAGTGTGTCCTGTCAGTCGGCGGGTGTGCCGGCCAGGGAGCCGTACGCCGCCACACCAGCGGCAGCAACTGGACGACCACCAGCAGGCCCAGCGGCACCGGGGCGGGCGCGTCCCGGACCTCGTCGGAGTCGAACAGGAACACCGCGAGGAGGATGCCGGCGGCGGGCAGCGTCGCGTACGAGACGAGGCGCTGGAAGCGCCTTTGGGTCCGGCGGTCAGCGTGCCGCCCAGCGCCTCGGCGCGCTCGACGGTCGTCCCGGCCGCCACCGCCGCAGTCAGCCACGGGGCTCCGCGGCCGACGCCGTAACCCCCGTCCAGCACGTCCGGTCCCGGCCGGACCAGGAGGAGGGGTGCGACGGCAAGCGGCGTCAGCCGGTTCCGTATCGATTCCACGAGGGTGCGAGCTTACGGTCAGTGGCGGCCGGGCGGGACCAGGCCCGCCTCGTACGCGGAGATGGCCGCCTCGACCCGGTTGCGTACGCCCAGCTTCGTGAGTACTGCGCTGACGTGTGCCTTCACCGTGCCTTCCACGAGGTGCAGTCGGGCGGCGATCTCCGCGTTGGACAGGCCCGCGCCGAGGCCTGCCAGTACCTCGCGCTCGCGTTCCGTGAGCCGTTCCAGGGAGCGGTGGGGGTGGGCCGCCCGGTGTGCGCGCATTCCGGCGATGACCCGGCCTGCGACCCTCGGGGACAGGTAGGCTCCGCCGGCTCCCACCGCCCTCACCCCGTTGAGGAGTTCTCGCGGATCGTCCGCCTTCAGCAGGAAGCCGTCGGCGCCCTCTTCCAGGGCTCGGGTGACGTACTCGTCCTGGCCGAAGGTCGTCAGCATGATCACACCCACCGCCGCCGACTCCCGGTGGAGCCGTGCCGCTGCTGTCAGCCCGTCCATGCCGGGCATCTGGATGTCCAGCAGGACCACGTCCGGCCGGTGCGCGCGGGTGAGCGCGATGGCCTCGTGGCCGTCGCTCGCCTCCGCGACCACCTCGACGTGCGGGTCCCGGGCGAGGATGGCCCGCACCCCCGCCCTGACCAGTGCTTCGTCGTCGGCTATCAGTACCCGGACCGGGCCGCCGGCCGGTGTCGTCTCGTCCACGCGGTGAGCCTACGGCCGGCGTACCGCCGTGCGGACGGGGGGCTTCGCGGATCAGACCAGAGGGGGAGGGCACCCCTGACGAACGGCAGGACACCGCTGCCGTTCGACCGATGGGCACCTGACCTGCGGGCTTCTAGCGTCGCTCTCGTACGGGAAGCGCGGCGGCTCCGCCCCGGAGCCACGAACGGCACCGAGGAGCTCTGTGATCACCCTTCGAGAACTGACCAAGCGTTACGGCGGGACCGTCGCCGTGGACGGCCTGTCACTGGACGTGAAGGGTGGTCTGGTGACCGGCTTCCTCGGTCCCAACGGCGCCGGGAAGTCGACCACGATGCGCATGATCCTCGGCCTGGACCATCCCTCCGAGGGCGAGGCGCTCATCGACGGGAAACCGTACTCCTCGCTGCGCCACCCGCTCCGTGAGGTCGGCGCGCTACTGGACGCCAAGGCCCTGCACCCGGCCCGCTCCGCACGCAGCCACCTGGTGGCGCAGGCGCGCAGCAACGGGATCCCGCCGAGCCGGGTGGACGAAGTGCTGGAGATGGTCGGCCTGGCGAAGGTCGCGCGGCGCTCCGCCGGGGGGTTCTCCCTGGGCATGTACCAGCGGCTGGGTGTGGCGGGCGCGCTGCTCGGCGACCCGCAGGTGCTCGTCTTCGACGAGCCGGTCAACGGTCTCGACCCCGACGGCGTCCGCTGGGTGCGCGAGCTCGTGCGGTCCCTGGCCGCAGAGGGCCGGACGGTCTTCCTGTCCAGTCACCTGATGAGCGAGATGCAGCTGACCGCCGACCACCTGATCGTCATCGGACGGGGCAGGCTCCTGGCCGACACCCCGATGGCCGACCTGTTGGCCGACAGCTCGCTGTCGTCGGTACGGGTGCGCACCCCCGACGCGGCGGACCTGCGCAGGCTGACCGGCCGTCTCGTCGAGGACGGCGACGTGAGCGTGGAGTCGCCCGCCGCCGACGAACTCGTCGTGAAGGGCCGCAGCGCCGAGCAAGTGGGCGACCTGGCCCACCGGCTGGGGGTGCGGCTGCACGAACTGCGCCCCGTATCCGCTTCGTTGGAGCAGGTCTACATGGAACTGACCGCGCAGAGCGTGGAGTACGAGACGCGGGGAGCGGGAGCATGAGCGGGAACATGAGCACCGTATCCGGGCACACCGGTGGCGGATTCGTCGGCGCGTTCACCTCGGAGTGGACCAAACTGTGGACCGTTCGCACGCCGTACGTCTGTCTGCTGGTCGGCCTCGTCGTGACCGCGATCTTCACCTTCTACTACGGGTCGATCGCCCGGATCAACGACAAGCCGGTCCAGCCGGTCGGCAACGCCTCGGTGTCCTCGGCCGTCCTCACCCAGTTCGCTCTGGTGATCCTGGCGATGACGACGGTGACGAGCGAGTACTCCACGAGCAGCGTGCGCAGCTCGCTGTTGTGGGTGCCGGTCAGGCATCGGGTGCAGCTCGCCAAGGCGCTGCTCAGCGCACTGGTCGGCTTCGTCACCGGGGTGGTGTGGGCGCTGCTGGGCATCGCCCTGGCCTGGGGCCCGTTCCAGGGGCACGCCGACTTCGAGCTGTCGAAGGTGGCGTACCAAACCCTCGCCATGGGCGTGTACTTGGCGCTCATCTGCGTGATGACGGTGGGGGTGTCGTTCGCGCTGCGGACGGCCGCAGGCTCCGTGGCCATGATCTTCTTCGTGGTGTCCGCCCTGCCGAGCATGCTGGTCGGGCTGGGGGGTCCGGTGCTGCTGGCGATCAACGACTACCTGCCGCAGACCGTGGGCGGGCACTTCATGCTGGGTGATGGGAAGGCGCCGTTCCCGGACGCCGTGAGCCTGCTCGTCCTGCTGGTGTGGGCCGGTGCCGCCCAGGTGGCCGGTCTCCTGGTGCTGCGGCGGCGCGACGCGTGAACCGAGGGGGATGCGCGCTGGGACGCCCGTACCGAACGCATCCCCCTCGCCGGGCCTCCGGGCGCGTCCCGCAGAATCGCCCCTGACAGGTCCTGACAGGTCCTGGCACGTGAGACGCGTGAGGACACGTCAGGACACGTGAGGACGCGTGAGAACAACCAGCGGAAGGGCGGCCGACGCACCGTGCTGCGCACTCGTACAACCCCAGCCAGGTCCGGAGCCAGGTCCGCGCGCGTCCGCGACGTGGCTCTGTGGGCTGCGCTCGCCGCTTCCACCGGCTACGGGTTCTCCGACGCGGCCACGGCTTCCCTGACGATGGACCTGTTGCTCCCGCTGGCCGTCCTGGCCGTGGCCGTGCCGTGGTCCCGTCGCCGCCCGGCAGCCGCCGTAGTGCTCGTCAACGGACTGTGCGTCATGGGCCTCGCCGACCCCGCGACACCGGGCAACGCCCACGCCCTGTCACTGGCCGCCGTGAGCTGTCTGCTCGGCGCCCGGGTCGCCTCGGCACGGCGCCCGCTCCTGGTGCTCGCCGGGTGCGCCGCCGTCGATCTCGGCACCTGCGCCGTGCTGCGCGCGCAGCCCGTGTGGTGGTTCTACGCGGTCACCGTCCTGCCCGCAGCCCTCCTCCTGCCCTGGCTCGCGGGCCGGCACTGGCGAGGCCGGCGTCGGCTCGTACGGGAGGGCTGGCGGCTGGCCCGCAGCCTGGAGGAGCGGCAGCACCTGGTCGCGGAGCGGGCGCGGCTGACCGAACGCGCGGAGATCGCGGCCGATATGCACGACTCCCTCGGCCACGCCCTGAGTCTGGTCGCCCTGCGCGCCGGGGCGCTGGAACTCTCGCCCGACCTCACCGACCGCGACCGCGCCGACCTCGCCGATCTCCGGGGGACGATCGCGGACGCCGTGGAGCAACTGCGGGAGACCGTCGTTGTTCTGCAGGACCCGCCCGGCACCGGCCCGGGTACCGAGGGCACCGGCCCGAGTACCGAGCCGGGCACCAGCCCCGGTACCGACCGGAGTGCGGGCCTGCCGGTCAACGACACCGTCGAGGGTCTCCTCTCGCGGGCAGCCGCCTCGGGAGTACCGGTGCGCTGGGAGCAGCACGGGGCGGCGCCTCCCCTGTCCTCCCTGGTCGAGCGCGGGATGTACCGGGTGGTGCAGGAGTCCCTCACCAACGCGGTGAAGCACGCGCCGGACTGTCCCATCAGCGTGCGGATCACCCACGAGCCCGGCCGTACCCGCGTGAGCGTCGTGAACGCCGTCCTGTCGTCGGCCACCGGCCCGGTGCGCGCGGGCGCGGGCCGGGGGCTCATCGGGCTTCACGAGCGTGTGACCGTACTCGGCGGCTCCTTGCGGACCGAGCCCGGCGAGGACGGGTTCCGTGTCACCGCTGTACTCCCGCACCAGGCGACCGCCCGCACCGGCAGGCACAGAGGGCCCGCGTCGCCGTCCGGGACCGCCCTCCGCCCGGCCCCGGAGTCCGCCGAACGGCTCGCCTCCGTACGGGGAGATGCCCGTCGCCGGTCCGCCCTCGCCCTCGTCGCCCCCGTTGTCGCAGCGGTCTTCTTCGTACCGTCCGCCGTCTATCTGGCCTGGCAACTCACGACGAGCGTGCTCCCGCCCTCCCACTTCGACGAGCTGTCGGTCGGCCGACCGCGTGCCGAACTCGCCCCTCTGCTGCCGGACCGCACCTACCCCTACCCGTCCGACGACGCACGTTCCGCGCCCCAACCTCCCGGCGCCCATTGCCAGTTCTACCGTTCCGGCCGCGATCTGCTGGACGAGGTCGACCTCTACAGGCTCTGCTGGTCGGGCGACAGGCTGCTGACGAAGGACACCGTGCCCGCCGGCCGAGGGTGAGGGCGGAGACGTCTCGGCAGACCGTCCACGAGCGGTTCGCCCGCCGGGCAGCGGGCGGCAGCGGACGGGCGACCGTTACGCATGATCGAAGGCGGCCGGGGCGTGGCCCTCCCAGATCCGGCGGGATGCCTCTTCGGGGTAGGGCAGGGTCTTCGGCTCGGCGTCCAGGACGCGGGTGAGGTACTCGCCGGGACGGTGGGCGGACCAGCCCGCGTCGCCGGTGGTGAGGAAGCGGACCCACGCCCCCTGGAGTTCGCGGGAGACCGCGAGGGCCTCGGGAGTGGGCTCCTCACCGATGAGCTGTTTGCCGACGGGGCTGGCCAGCGTGCCGAACGCCAGGGGCAGGTCGAGGCTGTGGCAGGCGCCGAGGAGGCCGCCGCGGGCCGGGGCGACCCAGGACAATTCGAAGAGGTACGAGGTGCCGCCGGCTGCGGCGTTCGCCTCGGCCAGCTTCTGTGACGGCATGCGGAACAGGGCGTCGGAGTACACCGTCTCCAGCAGCTCCTCCGGGCCCGCCTGCGGGAACGCGGCACGGTAGGCCCGCGCGCCGCCCGGTTGCGGGGCGAGCAGTTCCAGCGCCGCGTGGGCGTCCTCCTCGGTGAAGGTGCCGTGCCGTCCGCTCACGACGCTGAAGTACCGGAATTCGTCCCGGGCGTGGCCGACGAGCAGTTCGGTCCCGTTCGCGCGCGCACCACTCAGCGCGGTCCAGGGCGATTCGGGGAGGACCTCGCCGTCGACGACGGGGCACAGCGAGGTGCCGGTCTCCGTGAGGCGTCCCCAGTTCTCCCGGTGCGCGTGGAGGCCGGCGTTGAAGGAGGTGAGCTCCCCGGCCAGGTGCCACGGGTCGATGTCGCGCAGGGCCTCTGCGGTGGGGGCCGCCGCGCCGACCCGGTCCGCGAACGCGGCGGTGACCTGCCGTGCCAGCGCGGGGGTGCTGTGCAGCCCCGGCACGGAATGGGCGATGGCCCGCCGGAACAGGCCGCGCGCGGACTTCATCGTCAGCAGGGCGGCGACCGAGCCCGCCCCCGCGGACGTCCCGCCCACGGTGACCCGGCCGGGGTCGCCTCCGAAGGCGGCGATGTTGCGCTGCACCCACTCCAGTGCCGCGATCTGGTCGAGGAATCCGCGGTTGGGCGGTACGTCGTCGAGGAACGCGAATCCCTCGGCGCCTACACGGCAGTTGACGGTCACCACGACGATTCCCGCCTGGGCCAGCGCCGCCGGGTCGAACATCGGGTCGGCCGACGCCGCCGAGAGGTAGCCGCCCACCGGGATCCACACCAGTACCGGCAGTCCCGCCGCGCCGGGATCCGGAGTGCCGACGTTGAGCGTCAGCCAGTCGGTGCCCTGCGGGGTCACCTCGACCGGCAGGGACAGCGGCACCGCGGGACCGAACTCGACCGCCTGCCTCGTCCCCTCCCAGCGGTGCGGCGGCGCGGGCGCGGCGAACCGGAGCGCTCCGACCGGGGGCTGGGCGTAGGGGATGCCACGGAACACCGCGTGCCCCTGCCGCCGGAGCCCCTGCACCACGCCTTCGGTGGTCCGTACCTTCGGCTGTTCGGACATGACGATTCCTTCCTGTGAGCGCGTCCAGGATTATCGGTCAGGTGTATTATGTCGACCGTATTGGAAAAATTCCAGGGTACGAGAAAGGAGCCGGCGGTGCCGAAACAGGTGGACCACCGCGGACGCCGCGAAGCGATCGCCCGCGCGCTGTGGCGGGTGGTGGAGCAGCGCGGTGTCACGCAGCTGACGATGCGCGTGGTGGCGCAGGAGGCGGGCATGTCGCTCGGGCAACTGCAGCACTACTTCGCTTCCCGGACCGCCATGCTCTCCTTCGCGATGGACTTCGCGTCCGAGCAGACCTCGGTGCGCGTACAGCGGGGACTCGAAGAGCTCGGTGACCGTCCGCACCCCCGTGACGTGCTGCGGCTGATGCTCGCGGAAATGCTCCCCCTGCACGCCGACGCCCGCGCGACCAGCCGGATGAGCGCCGCGTACGTCCTGGAGGCGCTGCACGACCGGGCCGTGCACGAGCAGGCGCGCCGAGGCCTCGGTCAAGGGCGGGACCTCGTCGAGCAGTTGGTCCGCCAGGCGATCGCCGACGGACACATCGACTCCGGCCGCGACCCGGCGACCGAGACGAACCTGCTCCTCGCCCTCACCGGCTTCACCGCCCTGATCGAGCTCGACGTGATCGAGCCCCGGGACGCGCTCGCCGCCATCGACGTACATCTGGACCGGATGTTCAGCAGTACGTGACCCGCATATGCGCGCGGAAGGCGTCCGCGTTCTCCCAGACCTGACGGATTCGCACTGTGCACCGGATTTCCCTCCCCCACGGGCAGGGCACTCAGCCCGCGGCTTCGACCGGACCAGCGTCGACGCGATCGCCGCCCGCGCGGAGGTGTCCAAGCGGACGGTCTACGACTACTTCGGCGACAAGCAGACGCTACTGCGCGCGGTCGTCGACGACGTCGGCCAGTCACTGATCGGCACGATCCGGCGCACCTTGGACAACACCCTCGACGGCACCGTCACGGCACGCGCCGGGGCCGACGGCCTGGAGGACGCCCTGGTCGCCTTCGCGATGCGCATCGCGACCGACATGCTCGACTCGGCCGAGTACGCCACGCTGCAACGACTGGTCCGGACGTCGGTTCCGCGAACGCCCTGGAGGACACCCGGGTACAGCCCCTCCTGGTGGAGGGAGTACGAACCTTCCTCCGCGCCTACCGGGCGCCGGCCACTGCCTGATCCTGCTCCCCATCGGGCGCCGAAGCCCACGGCTGATCCCGCCGAGGTCCCTGACTGGTCTAGGTTGGCCGACGTGGCCGGTCGGGGACGGAATTATCGATATGTCGGACCAGTGGAGCTGAAGGCTGCGGTCCGGCACGGTGACGGTGGGCGTCGGATCGGCTCGGCGGGTGACTTCGGTAGTTGGATCGTGGAGCAGTCGGCGGCGGAGCTGGCCGAACCGTTCACCTTCGTGGTCGGTGTGGACGGCGTGCTGCGGCTGGCTGCGCGGCGGAGCGAGCATGTGGCTTGTGCCGGTGGGGACAGGGTTCTGGGCGCCGGCGAGATCAGCTTCGTGCGTGAGGTGGACCGGTGGACCGTGAGCGAGATCAGCAACCAGTCCACCGGATACTGCCCGGACGTGAGCTCCTGGGCGGAGGTCGCCCGCGCTCTGGACGCCGTAGGACTCCAGCGGCCTTCCGGTTTCACCCATGAGGTGGTGTTCCGGCGGTGCCCCGGCTGCCAGGAGCACAACATCGTGCGCGAGGACGACTTCGTCTGCGTCTTCTGCGGCAGCGATCTGCCCGTGGTGTGGAACGTGGATCCCACCGCGTGACGGCTGCTCAGGGGCGCTGTCAGCGCGCGGAGACGCGCGGTGGGAGCTGCCCGGGGCTGCACATAGTGTTCGATCATGTCTTCGCTGAACTTGCGGCACGCGGCGCGTGGGGTCGTGCTGGATGAGGAGAACCGCATCCTGCTGTGCCGGTGCGTGCTTCCGGGGGCAGTCGTCTGGATCACCCCGGGTGGTGGGATCGAAGAGGGGGAGTCGGCAGGCTCCGCTCTGCGGCGCGAGCTGTTGGAGGAAGTGGGGCTCGACTTTGACGGTCCACTGCGGCATGTGTGGCACCAGCGGCTCATCGGGCCTGACTACGCGCAAGGCTACGACGGTGTCATCAACGACTACTTCCTGGTGACTGCCGAGGCGTTCGAGCCGGCGGGCAGGCTGTCGGAGGCCGAGCTCGCTGCTGAGCACCTCACGTCGTTCCAGTGGTGGCGGCTGGACGAGATCGCCGATTACCGGGGGCCGGAACTGTTCGGTCCACGCGAACTGGCCACTGCGCTGGGCGAGTTGATCGCCCAGGGGGCTCCTGAGCTCCCGGTTGTCCTCGGCCGTTAGCCCCGGGGCGGGGAGAGGAGTTGTCCCGGTGTCGGTGCAGGCCGCGGCTGCCCTGTCCGTCGTGGCCGTGGTGGCCCGGCCCGGCACAGGTGGGGCCGGGCTGCCGAGCCAGGTACGGCAGTTGCCGTCGCGGTCGGCGCTCGCCCCGAACCGGGTGCGGACCGGCCCGTCTTGCCCGTCCCACCCGTGGTGGGCCGCGCGCACCTCGTTGGCGGACCGCCCTTGACCGGCCTTCTCCGGCGCGCCTAACCTGCCCTCAGTATCCGAAATGGTGAACGTTGTTCGCTATTTCGAACACATCATGAACCCGTGACAGGAACAGGAGCCCCGGTGTCAGCGATACCCGTGTGGAGCATCGACCCGCGAACCGGCGAGCGGCGCGAGCAGGTGGCGGTGGAGGCCGGCGAGGCGTCCGTCGATGCGGCCGTCCGAGCCGCCCATGCCGCACGCGGTGCGCTCGCCGACCGGGCCGGGCGGTCCGCCTTCCTGCGCACCGCCGCCGGACTCCTCGACGAGGCGCGGACAGAGCTGGTGGCCCTCGCGGACACCGAGACCGCGCTCGGCGCGACCCGGCTCAACGGGGAACTCACCCGTACCTGCTATCAGTTGAGGGAGTTCGCCGACGCCGTCGACGAGGGCTCCTTCCTCGGCATCATCATCAGCCACCCCGACTCCACCGCCACTCCCCCGGTCCCCGACCTGCGCCGCTACAAGGTGCCGCTCGGCGTCGTCGCCGTCTATTCGGCCTCCAACTTCCCCTTCGCCTTCTCGGTCGCGGGCGGCGACACCGCGAGCGCGCTCGCCGCGGGCTGCCCGGTGGTGGTCAAGGCCCATCCGGACCACCCGGCCACCTCCGAGGCCACCGTCGCGGTCCTGCACCGGGCCGCCGCCCGGCACGGATTGCCCGAGGGTGTCGTCGGACTGCTCCACGGTTTCGACGCGGGCGTCGGACTGGTCCGGCATCCGCTGGTCGCCGCCGCCGGGTTCACGGGTTCGGTACGGGGCGGGCGCGCGCTCTTCGACGCCGCGGCGGCGAGGCCCACTCCGATCCCCTTCCACGGCGAACTGGGCTCGCTCAACCCGGTGTGGGTGACCGGAGCCGCCGCCGCCGAGCGCGCGGAGGAGATCGGGGCGGGCCTCGCCGCGTCGATGACGATGGGCGTCGGCCAGTTCTGCGTGAAGCCGGGACTGGTGCTCGTTCCGGCGGGCGGGGCGGGGGACCAACTGGTGAAGGCGCTCGGCCAGGCCCTGGCGGAGGTCGGGCCCGGGGTCATGCTGGACCACCGGATGCGGGACAACTTCGTGGCGGGCGTCGGCGCGCGCTCCCGGCTCGACGGCGTCGGCACACCCGTCGAGCCCGTCTTCGACGATGCGCACACGGTCGCGGCGGGCGTCCTCACGGTGCCCGCGACAAGGCTCGCCGAGGAGGGCGGCGGGCACGACCTGCTCCTGGAGGAGTGCTTCGGTCCGGTCACCGTCCTCGTACGGTACGAGGACCCGGCGGAGGCGGACGCGGTACTGGCGAGGCTGCCCGGCAACCTCACCGCCACGCTGCACGTCTCCGCGGAGGAGGCGACGTCCGGCAGCGCGGCCGGCCTGCTCGCCCGCCTCACCCCGCTGGCCGGCCGCGTCCTGGTCAACGCCTGGCCGACGGGCGTCGCGGTGGCCCCCGCCCAGCACCACGGCGGCCCCTACCCGGCGACCACGTCCACTTCCACCTCGGTCGGTCTCACCGCCGCCGAGCGCTGGCTGCGGCCGGTCGCGTACCAGAACACTCCGGAGGCGCTCCTCCCGGCGGAGCTGCGCGAGGACAATCCGCTGGGCCTGCCGCGTACGGTGGACGGCCGCCGGGAGGGATGAGGGACGGCAGGGGGCGGTGGTGGCCGGGCAGCGGGGGGGGGGGGGGGGGGGGGGGGGGGGGGTGGGGGGGGGGGGGGGGGGGGGGGGGGGGGGGGGGGTGGGGGGGGGTCCTCCCCCCCCCCCCCCCAAAAACCACCCCCCGCCCAGCTGGCGCAGTTGGGAGAGGACGTCGACGACGCCCCGGATCTCGGCCACCCGCCCCTCGGCGAAGCGGAAGATGAACATCTCGCTGTAGCTGACGCTCTTCCCGGTGGGCTGCATGCCCCGGTACTCACCCAGGTGGGTCCCGGTCACCGTGTTCCTGGAGGCCACCCTGTCGCCCTCCGCGACCGTCTCCTCAAGGGCCACGTGGATGTCGGGGAACGCGCGCAGGAGCACCTCCCACACCTGCTTCAGCGCTTCGGCCCCGGTCAGGTCCATGGGTACCGGCATGTGGAAGAGCAGGTCCGGTGCGCAGACCTCGTCGATCATCTTCGAGATGGCTGCCCGGTCGCCGGTGTTCACGGCGGCGTGGAAGCGGTGGAGCAGCGCCGTGTTGTTCGTCGCCTCGACTGCTGACATGTGGTCACTCCCTGTTCTGTGCTGGTCGTGATGCCCTGCCGGGCGGTCACTCAGCAGTACGACGACGCGGCGGCCGGAAATGTGACACGGCGCGCCGCCTACGACGTGTGACGGCGATCCGCTCACCTCGCGGGGTGGCACCGGATCCGCTCACCCCACGGGGTGGCACCGGCCCCGATGGACACGAGGTCAGAAAACCGCGAGCGCGCTCGTGGTCGGCCGGGCGAGAATCCGCGCATGATCACTGGAGCGCAGGGAATCCGCATCCGGCACCGCGGGCACGCACCGCGGGTCCATCCCACCGCCTACGTCGCCCCGACGGCCACGCTGGTCGGCGATGTCCGGGTGGGGCCGAGGGCGCGGGTGATGTACGGCGCGGTGCTCGATGCCGAGGGATCCCGGATCGAGGTCGGGGAGGCGGCCGTGATCTGCGAGAACGCGGTGCTGCGCGGGTCCGCGGTCGCCGGCGATCAGCCGGTGCTCGTCGGGGACCACGTCTTCGTGGGGCCGCATGCCACGCTGCTGGGCTGCGAGGTGAGCAGATGCGTGTACGTGGCGACCTCGGCGACGGTGTTGCAGTACGCACGGCTGGGGGCGGGCTCGGTCGTCGCCGTCGGCGCGCTCGTCCATGCGCGCACCGTGGTGCCGGACGAGTACTTCGTACCGCCGCACACCGTGGCGCTGGACGCGCCGGTGCGGCTGCTCGCCCCTGGTGATCCGGGGCTGGCCGAGGCCGTCGGCCGGGTCGGCTTCGCGCAGGCGGCGTTCGGTGTCGACGCGGAGTGGACCGACCGGATCAGCCGGTACGAGCAGATCGCGGAGGTACGCGTCGCCGAGTTCGGCACGCACGCGGACGACGAGGTTCTGGACCCTGGACCGGCGTGGCAGGATGAAGCTCCATGAAGATCGCAGCAGGTCAGTTCACCTGCGTACCGGCCGATGTCTCCGCCAACGTCCGGAAGATGGCCGAGTTGGCCGGGCATGCTCGGGAGAGTGGCGCCGAACTGGTGGTGTTCCCCGAACTGTCCTTGACCGGCTACGAGTTGGAGGCGGTACGCGCCGCCCCGAGCCTGTGGGCCACAACGGACGACCCGCGCCTGGATCCGCTCCGGCGGAGCGGTATCGCCACCGTCGTCAACTGCGCGGCAGCCACCGGGGGTCCGCTGCCCGCCATCGAGACGATGGTCTTCGGGGCGGAGGGCGAACTGCTCACCACGTACCGGAAACAGCACCTGTTCGAGCACGAACAGGACGCCTTCGCGGCGGGACGGCACGACGGGCGGTTCGAGTTCGCAGGAGTGCGCTTCGCGCTGGCCACGTGCTTCGACAACCACTTCCCCGACCTGACGTCCCGCGGCGCCGCCGACGGGTGCCAGGTACATCTGGCCAGCTCGCTCTACGGCACGGGCGGTGGGGCCGAGGAGCTCGCGGCGGTCTATCCAGGCATCGCCAAGGACACGAACATGCACGTCGTCCTGGCCAACCACGTGGGACCGGCGGGACCTTGGACCGGATGTGGCCGGTCCTCGGTCTGGGCACCGGGCGGCGCGCTGGTGGCGGAGGCCGACACCGGGACGGCCATGATCGTGATGGCTGAGGTCGGATAGCCCCGCCGCGCTTCTGGTACGCCCAGACCTGTCGGAACTCCCGACCCCCGCACGGCGCGTGCCGGCGGCGCGGTAACTCCGGGGAGGCCAGGGCCACCTACAGAAGGCGCAGGCCCCCTGGAAGTTCCTCTTCAATGATCTCGACCAGCCAGTCGAACGCCGTCGGCCCACGGCCCGCACGGGCTTCCGCCAGCCTGGCGGCCATGTGTTCCTTGTTCGTCGGATGGCAGCGGGGAAACCACATCTCCAGCTGACGAGCCGTCTCGGCGTGCCCGAGATTCCGGCGGGACGTTGCGTGATCGCGCCACTCGATCACGAAGTCACCGTCCTCCGGCGTCCCGAAACCGCCGCGGAGGCAGTCGGCGAAGGCATCGAGGTTCCGGCCGAAGTAGCCGCCGCAACCGATGCTCTCGCCCGCGACCCGCCAGAAGTCCTCCAGCGTTCTGACCTGACTGCCGTCCAGTACGTATGTCTCCGTCACAACACGCAGACTACGTCCGGTCGGATCGCGGTCGGCAGCGCGTTGTCCAGAAGGATCTCCGCCGCTTTCCGCGCGTACCGGCCGTAGTGGGAGTCGTCCAGCACCATGGCGCGGCCGGCGGCGCCGTCCGGGTCGCGACGGCGAGTCCGTCCGTCACCTACCTGACCGTCAACTCCCGTACCTGTTCCCGGCTCAGATATCCCGCCGTCCGTTCGAAGTCGTCGAGAGTGGCCTTCCGGCCCGCCTGCAGTCCGATCCGTACGTAGTCGTCGCCGGCCAGCGCGTTGAGCAGCCACCCGCCGACGGCCCGGTAGCGGGCGGTCAGCGTGCGCAGTGCCATCAGGTGGTACGCGGTCGTGACCCCTTGTGCGGCGATTCCGCTCAGGGGGATGCCGAGGGGTTTGGCGACCGCCTGGGGGCCGCCCAGGTCGACCACGAGGCCGAGGTCCCGGTGCCGGTAGTCGGCGCTGGGGAAACCGCGCATCGCGGCGATCAGGTTCATCGCTGCGGCCTTGCCCTGCCGGGTGGCGTGCTGGGCGGTGGGTGCGCAGACGGCGTTCGGCGCGGTCGCCAGGTCCGGTACGGAAGCGGCGTCGCCCAGCGCGTACACCCCTTCGAAGCCCGGCACGGTGAGGTCAGCGCCGGTGACCAGGCGGCCCCGTTCGGTTTCCGCGTCCAGGGTCGCGATCAGCGGACTGGGCGCGACTCCGGCCGTCCACACCAGCGTCCGGCAGGGCAGCGTGCGGCCGTCGGTCAGGGTGACGGAGTCATGGGTCGCGCGGGCGACCGAGACGCCCAGGGAGACCTCGACGCCCCGCCGTTCCAGGACGCGCAGCGCCTTCTTGCCCAGCCCTTCCCCGAGTTCCGGCATCAGTTTCGGGGCCAGGTCCACCAGGTGGCAGCGGATCTCCCCGGCGTCCAGCCCCGGATAGCGTTTGGCGGCGCGGCTGGTCAGGCGCTGGAGGTAGGCGACGGTCTCCGTACCGGCGTAGCCCCCGCCGACCACCACGAACTGCAGCCGGGCGGCCCGCTCTTCGGGATCGTCGACCGCCGCGGCGGCCAGATCGAGCTGGCCGATGACGTGGTCGCGCAGGTAGGCCGCCTCGGCGAGGGTCTTCATGCCGATCGCGTGCGCGGCCACCCCGGGGATGTCGAACTGCCGGGTCACGCTGCCGGGCGCGAGCACCAAGTAGTCGTAGCGCAGGGGGCGCAGCCGCTCGTCGATGGTGCGGACCACGACCGTCTTGGCCGGGGCGTCCACGCCGACGGCCGTGCCCGGCACCAGCGTGGTGCGGCGCAGCAGCCGCCGCAGCGGCACGGCTATGGACTGCGCGGTCAGCTTTCCGGCCGCGACCTGGGGCAGCAGCGGCAGGTACAGCTGGTGGTTCTGCTCACTGATCAGCGTGATCTCGGCCTCCCGCGCGGCCAGCCTGCGCTCCAGCCGGTACGCGCATTCGAGCCCGGCGAAACCACCGCCGACGATCAGGATCCGGGGTGTGGACATGGCGTTCCTCGCAAGGTGAGTTCAGCGGCTTCGGAAGCGTCCGGGGGCCGGCCCGCTCACTTCGAAAGGTCCCACCCGGGCCCGGCGCCCGGCATCGCTCGGCAGGGGGAACGGGGTCCCCCGCACGGGGGAGGAGCCCGTACGACCGACGCGTGCGGGGACGGTCCGCACCGTGGCAATAGAATGTGCGTTCTACAGCAAGGGGGAACTCCGCCTTGCCCCACGAGCACCTACGGGGAAGACCATGCGGCGTTCAGCCATTCTCATCGGCGTCAGTGCCATGGCCGTGTTCGGGTCAGCCTGTTCCGCCGGCTCGACAGGTGGGGTGACGGAAGCCAAGGCCGGAGCGGCCTCCGCCGAACCGTCCGCGCCGTCCTCCGCTCCTTCGCCCTCACCCTCGCCCTCGCCCTCGTCCGTCGCCCCGGCCTCCGCGGTGCGTGCCGCCGTCGACGCGGCGCAGCAGAGCACGTCCCGTATCAACGAAGAGATCAAACTGACCAACGTAGGCCAGGAGTTCACCTTCGCCGTCAAGGGCGCCTTCGACATGAAGGCCGACAAGGGCAGCCTGAAGGTGTCGCTGTCCCAGACCGGCGCTGCCGCCGGGCGGGCGGTGCCCCTGGAGGAGATCTTCAGCAACGGCACCGTCTACTTCCGGATGCCGGACGAGCAGAACGGCCGGACCGGCTGGCGCTCCACGTCCCGCGACAAGGCCGAGGCACACTCCCTGCTGCGCGCACCCCTCAACGACCCCGAACACGTCCTGCGCCAGGTGTCCATGGCGCACGACATCACCGAGGTGGGCAAGGAGGACGTGAACGGCGCCCCGACCGTCCACTACCGCGGCAAGCTGGACCGCCGGGCCCTGTTGCTGCGCATGGCACAGGACCGGCGTACGAAGTTGGAGACCCTGCTGGAGTCCCTGGGCGACCGGATCCCCGCGACCACCGACGTATGGGTCGGCAAGGACGGACGGATCGCCAGGGTCCGTCTCGGCTGCGACTTCGGCGAAGTGAAGATCGCGACGACGCTGAACCTGACCGACCACGGCAAACCGGTGAAGGTACCGGCTCTCCCGAAGAACGCTCAGGCCGTACCCGCCAGCTCGGTCGGCGGCCCGCTCCCGGGCTGATCCGCCGCAGCGGCCGTCGGACGCCGAAGCACTGTGCTGACGCGACCTGGACCCCGGCGCCGGCACGCAGTCCTCCGACGCCTGGGGAACCCCGCAGGGCCGGCCCTTCTGCCACTCCTGTGGGGCGCTGTTCCTGCGCGACGTCCCCTGACCCTGACCCTGACCGGCCAGGGGTTCCTCTTTACCGCCGCAACAGGTCCCGCAAGGCTCCGGCGACGACCACAGGGGCCTCTTCCGCCATGAAGTGGCCGCAGTCGACGGTGGAGTGCCGCAGGTCGGCCGACCACTGCTCCCACAGCGCCGCCGCGTCGAAGCCCAGGGCCGCGCCCCAGTCCTGCTGGAGGACGGCGACGGGCATCCGCAGCCGGTTGCCCGCCGCGCGGTCGGCCCGGTCGTGGTCGGTGTCGATCCCCGACGAGGCCCGGAAGTCGGCCACGATCGAGGGCACCGCCTCGCGGCAGGCGTCCAGGTAGGCGCCGCGCACCTCGGCGGCGATCGACTGCGGGGCGTTGCTCCAGAGGTCGAGGAAGTGGCCGAAGAAGGCGTCCGCGCTCGCGGCGATCAGCTGCTCGGGCAGGCCCGGGGGCTGGGCCATCAGGTAGAGGTGGAAGCCGACGGCGGCACTGGCGCCGTGCATCACGTCCCACATGTCCAGCGTGGGCAGTACGTCGAGACAGGCGAGGTGGGACACCGCGTCGGGGTGGTCGAGTGCCGCGCGGAAGGCGACCAGGGCGCCTCGATCGTGCCCGGCCAGCGCGAAACGCTCGTGGCCCAGCTCTCGTACCAGGGCGACGATGTCGGCGGCCATGGTGCGCTTGGAGTAGGTGTCGGCACCGTTCTCGGCGGGCTTGTCGCTGGCTCCGTAGCCGCGCAGGTCGGGGCAGATCACGGTGTGGTCGGCCGCGAGGTCGGCGGCGACGTGCCGCCACATCAGGTGGGTCTGCGGGAAGCCGTGCAGGAGCACCACTGGGCTGCCCGACCCCCCGACGGCCGCGTTCAGGGACACTCCGTCGGCGACGGGGACGCGCCGGTAGTCGAATCCGGCGATGGTGGCTGCCATGGCTCTCACTCTTTCCGTACTCCTGGATTCCTGGATTCCTGGACTCCTGGACTCCTGGCTGATCGAGCTGATCAGGTGTTTTCCAGCGTGAGGGGCGCGAATGAGCATCTGGTCAGCGCGTTACGGTGCTGAGGGGCCGTGCCCCGGAAAGGGTGGGTGCGAGGTGCAGGTCGAGTTCGGGGTGCTGGGTCCGGTGGGTGCCTGGGACGGTGGCGTCGACGGGTCGCCGATCGTTCTGAAGGGGCCCCGGCACCGGGCGGTGCTCGCCCGGCTCGTCGTTGCCCGCCGCCGTGTCGTACCGGTCGGCCGCCTGGTCGAGGATCTGTGGGCCGAGCCGCCCGCTGCCGCGGTCAGCACCGTCCGTACCTTCGTGGCCGCGCTGCGCCGCGCCCTGGAACCGGAGCGTCCGCCTCGCGCCCCGGCGCGGCTGCTGGTGACCGAGGGGCCCGGGTACGCCCTGCGCGCGGACCCGGACGCGGTGGACGCCTGGCGGTTCGAGCAGGCGGTGGCCGACGCGGCGACGCTGCCGCCGACGGACCGGCTGACGCGTCTGGCGGAGGCGCTGGGCTGGTGGCGCGGGCCCGCGTACGCGGAGTTCGCCGAATCCGGCTGGGCCCGCGCCGAGCGCTCCCGCCTGACGGAGCTGCGGCTGCACGCCGTCGAGCAGCAGGCGGAGGCCCGGCTGGCGCTGGGGCTGGCCGCGGAGGCGGTGCCGGAGCTGGACGCGCACGTCACCGAGCACCCCTGGCGCGAGAACGCCTGGCGGCTGCTGGCTCTCGCCCTGTACCGCACCGGCCGTCAGGGCGACGCGCTCGCGGTGCTGCGCCGGGCGCGCTCGCTCCTGGCCGAGCAGCTGGGGGCAGAACCGGGTCCGCAGCTGCGCCGGCTGGAGACGGACATCCTCCACCACGCCGACCGGCTGTCCTCCCCTGCCGAACGGCTCGGCGGAGTGGACCAGGTGTGGGCGCGGGCGGCCACCGCCTACGACCGTAATGTGGCGCAGGGTTCCCGGGCCCGGCTGGACTCCACCGTGGGTCTGCTGCGGAATCTCGCGGTGACCGGCGGCGGAGGGCTGCGAGCGGTACGGGAGCACCGCCTGGCGACCGTGTCGGCGGCCGAGTCGCTGGGCGATCCGGAACTCACGGCGCGGGTGATCGGCGCGTACGACGTCCCGGCGATCTGGACCCGCTCGGACGACCCCGAGCTGGCGGCGCAGCTCGTGACGGCCGCCGAACGCACCCTGGGCGCCCTGCCGCCCGGGGCCCACGAGGCGGCGCGGGCGCGGCTGTTGGCCACCATCGCCCTGGAGTCGCGCGGCACCCGGGGCGCACGCGGCGCGCAGGCCGCCCGTCTGGCCGTGGAGGCCGCCCGCCGGCTGGACGATCCGGCGCTGCTGGCCTTCGCCCTCAACGGCGCGTTCATGCAGAGCTTCGACCGTACGGGCCTGGCCGCCCGCCGGGACGCCATCGGCGGCGAACTGGTCGCCCTGTCCGCCAAGCACGGCCTGGTCACCTACGAGGTGCTCGGGCATCTCATCCGGCTCCAGGCCCTCGGCGCGCTCGCCGACTTCCCCGCGGCCGACGGCCACGCCGCGGCGGCGGACGGGCTGGCCGAGCTCCACGAACTGCCGTTGGTGGGCGTGTTCACCCAGTGGTACCGGGCGATGCGGCTCGCCTCGGACGGTGTGCGGCCGTCCGCCGACGTCGAAAGGACCTACCGGGCCGCCGCCGCACGGCTGGACGACTCCGGCATGCCCGGTCTGGAACACGGCCTGCTGCCACTCGCCCTGCTGTGCCTGCGCGTCCAGCACGGACTTCCCGTACGGCCGGAGGACCCCACCGACTGGGGACCGTACGAACCCTGGGCACTCCCCCACGTACTGCTGGCGCAGCACCGCCCCGAGGACGCCGCCGCAGCACTGCGCGAGCTCCCGGACCCGCCCCGCGACCTCCTCCAGGAAGCCCTGTGGTGCCTCACCGCACGGGCGGCCCTGGCCGTCGGTGACCGCGAGACCGCGGAACGGGCCCGCACCGCACTCGCCCCGGCCGCGACGGAACTGGCCGGTGCGGGGAGCGGCCTGCTCACCCTGGGCCCGGTCTCCCGACACCTCCGCGACCTGGACACCGCGCTCGCACCCTCGCGGTGAACTGCTTCGAGCCGCTGATCGCTCCATGACATTCTTGAACAGCCTTAGCCAGTTCACCGGTTAACTGTTCACTGTTTCAACGGAAGGGGTGCTCCGCATGAGCAGCATCGCGGTCATCGGTCTGGGAGCAATGGGGAGCCCCATCGCGCACAACCTCCTGCAAGCCGGACACGACGTCGTGGTGTGGAACCGCTCCGACGCGGCCGCCGAGCAACTCGTCGCAGCAGGTGCCCGTCGTGCCGCCTCCGTCGAAGAGGCCATGCACGCGCCGGTGGTCTTCTCGGTCCTGTCCGACGACCGGGCCGTCGCAGCCACCTTCATCGACTCCGGTGTCCTCTCCCGGATCCCGGCCGGGACCCTTCACGTCAACCTCGCCACGGTGAGCGCGGACCTGGCCCGCCGGGTCGGAGCAGCACACTCCGAGGCCGGTGTCGGGTACGTCGCGGCACCGGTCTTCGGCCGTGTCCCGGTCGCCGAAGCCGGAGCACTCAACATCCTCGCGGCCGGTGAGGACGAACTGATCGACCGCGCACAGCCGTTCTTCGACGTGATCGGCTCGCGGACGTGGCGGCTCGGCGACCGTCCCGAGCAGGCCAACATCGTGAAGATCCTCGGGAACTACCTGATCGCCTGCGCCATTCAGTCACTGGGCGAGGCCGTCAGCCTCGCGGAAGGCGCCGGTGTCGACTCCGGGCAGTTCGTCGAGCTGCTGACCTCGACGCTCTTCCCGGGAGCCGTCTACTCGGGCTACGGGTCGATGATCGCCGAACGGCGCTACCAACCGGCCGGATTCACCACGGTCCTGGGCCGCAAGGACCTCCACCTCGCGCTCGACGCGGCGCTCGACCACGACGTTCCGCTCCCGGTCGGCCAGCTCCTGCGGACAGTCTTCGACCAGGCCATCGCCGACGGTCAAGGGGCGGACGACTGGGCGGTCATCGCGGAACAACAACCCCGCTGACCGCACTGACCGCTCTGATCTGACCGCGCCCGCGCCGTGGACTTCGCCATGGCAGATGTCTCTCACCCGGCTCCGACGCTCAGCCCGGCTTGGTCGGAGCTTCCAGGAGTGTGCGGACCTGTTCCACCTCCGGGGTGGTGACCCCGAGGTCGAGGAAAATGGCGAGGGCTTCGCGCAGGGCTTTCCCGGCCGGTTCGGCGGCGGCTGTCGCACGGTGGGTCTGGCCCAGGTGGACAAGGGTTTCGGCCTCGTTGTAGCGGTGGCCCAGTGCGCGGTTGAGGGCCAGGCTGTGGCCGTAGCAGTCGATGGCCTGCGGGTACTCGCCGAGTTGGTGGTGCGCGTAGCCGAGTGTGTCCCAGGTGCCGGCCTGGCCCCGTTCGTCGCCCAGCTCGCGTTGGATGGCCAGCGCCTCCTGGCAGTGGCGCACCGACGCGGTGTGCTCGCCGAGTTCGGCGTGGTCCCAGGCCACCGCGTTCAGGGCGCGGGCCCGTCCCGGGAGGTTGCCGATCTCGGTGAAGAGGCGGACGGCGCACGCGTCGTGGCGGAGGGCGGCGGGTCTGTCGTCCTGACGCTCGTACAGCCAGCCCAGGGCCAGGTGGGTGTGGGCGGCGGAGAGTAGATCGCCGCTGGTCTCCGCGAGGGTGAGGGCGAGGGCGAGTTGGTGGTGGGCTTCGGTGTAGCAACCGGCCTCCGTGCGGGCCCAGGCGAGCGCGCGGTGGGACTCAGCCTGTGCGGCCGGGTCGCCGAGGCGGATCGCGGCGGCCAGGGCAGTGGTGTGCATGGCGGTGACATCGGCCCAGCGCCCGGTGCGCGCCAGGAAGGTGGTGCTCGCCCAGGCCAGCCGCCGTGCCTGGGGATCGTGTCCCGTACGTACGGCGTGGGTGACGCTCTCGACCAGCACGGTGTGCTCGTTCGCGAACCACTCCATGGCCCCCTCGTGCGAGGTGAGTTCCTCAGGGCGGGTGCCGTCGGCCGGCGTGGCCGGCGGGAGCGGGTCGCGGTGGGGCAGCAGGAGCCGGTCGGCGGTGTACGCGGTGTGCGCGTAGTGGTCCAGCAGGCGGGTGAGTGCCGCGTGTGTCGAAGTAGTAGCGGCTGTCGCGGCCGTGGTGTCACGGGTGAGTTCGAGGGCGTACGCGCGCAGCAGGTCGTGGCAGGTGAAGCGGCCGGGGGCGGGTTCTTGTAGCAGGTGGTGGGCCTGGACCCGGCGCAGCCGCGTACGGAGCCGGGTGGGCGGCAGGGCGGTGAGGCTGACGGCTGCGGGCAGGCCGATGTCGGCGCCGGGGGCCTGTGCGAGCTGGAGGAACACCTGGGCCGATTCGGGGTCGAGGGCGAGGTAGGAGGAGGCGAAGACGCTCCGTACGTCGCCGGTGTCCTCCCCGGTTTCCAGGGCGTCGAGCCGGGTTGCGGCATCGCGGAGTTCGGCCGCCAGGGCGGTCAGGGTGAGCACGGGGTTCGTGGTGACGCGGGCGGCGAGGACGCTGATGGCCAGCGGGAGCCCGGCACAGTGCTGGAGGAGCTCGGCCGCTGCGGCCGGTTCCGCGGAGAGACGGTCGGCGCCGAGCCGTCGCACCAGAAGGTCGTGTGCCTCGGCTGCGGAGAGGGTCACCAGGGTGAGCTGGCCCGCGCCGTGGGAGGCGGCGAGCCCGGGGACCTGGTGGCGGCTGGTGACCAGGACCGTACAGGTGGGGCTGCCGGGCACCAGGGGCAGCACCTGCTCGGTGTCGCGCGCATTGTCGAGCACGATGAGCAGGCGCCGCCCCGCGGTCAGGGTCCGGTACATCGCTCCCTGGGACTGCTGGGACGCGGGTAAGGTCCCGGGATCGGCGCCCAGGGTCTCCAGGAAGCCACGGACGACGGCGTACGGGTCGACCGGCTCGCTGGAGGGGGTGAAGCCCTGGAGGTCGGCGTACAACTGGCCGTCGGGGAACCGCTGTTGCTGGTCGTGGGCCCAGCGCAGCGCCAGCCAGGTCTTGCCGACTCCCCCGCTGCCGCAGACGACGGCGATCGGCACGCTGTCGCTGTCCGGGCCGCCGTGTGCCGTCAGCAGCTTGTCCAGCCGGGCCAGTTCGCTGCTGCGTCCGGTGAACGGGGAGGGCGGGGCGGGGAGTTGCCGGGGAGCCCCCTCGGGGGGATGCCCCGGAGGCACGGGGTGCGCGGGGTGCACGGGGTGCGCCGGATGCGGTTCGTTCTCCGGGGCCGGTGGTGCGAGCTGCGGGTCCGAGGTCAGGATCTGCTGGTGGAGGTCGCGCAGGGCCGAGCCGGGGTCGATACCCAGTTCGTCGGCGAGACAACGGCGCACGCCCTGATAGTGGTGGAGCGCGTCGGCGGAACGCCCGGCGCGGTGCAGGGCGAGCATCAGCTGGGCGGCGATACGCTCGTCCAGCGGGTGATCCTCGGCGAGGGCGGGCAGGACGGTGAGCAGCCCGGTGTGGAGTCCGCGACGCAGTTGGAGGTCTCCCCGGTCGAGGGTGGCCGCGAGCCGTTCGGCGTGCGCCGCGTCGCGCTGGGTGTTGAACCAGGGGGTGTCCATGCCGGAACACGCCTCCCCCCGCCAGAGCGCGAGCGCCTCCTCCAGCAGGCGTGCCGCGCGGGCCTCGTCACCGGTGTCTGCGGCCGTCCGGGCTCGGGCGGAGAGGGCCCGGAAGCGGAGGAGATCGATTCCCGAATTCCCGGAGGCTCCGGAGTCTCCCGAGTCTCCCGAGGGGGAGACGGTCAGCTCGTAGCCCCCTGACCGCCGTACGATCCGGGCCTCCTCCGCCGTGGTGCGCAACGCCCGGCGCAGCCTGGAGAGATAGCTGTACAGCGTCGTGCGGGCCCGCTGCGGAGGCCGCTCTCCCCAGACCCGGTCGACGAGTTGGTCCACCGTCACCACCTGGTTGGCCTCCAGCAGCAGTGCCGCCAGGACGTGCTGCTGTCGTACGGGCCCCAGGTCCAGCCGACGCCCGTCCACCCGGACCTCGACCGTGCCCAGCACCCGGAATTCCACCGTCACCCGGAGCCACCCCCCGGAGCGTGATCCTAAGGCTGTAGCGAGCGGCTCTGACCAGCTATTTCAAGCTCTCTTCAAGGTTTGGCCACAATCGGCCGACCAGTGTGGTGGCCACCTCGTCGAGGACGTTCGACGACGGCCAACCGAAGGAGACACCGACATGTCAAGGACCTTGAAGGCCAGGGTCATCGCGGCCTCCGCCGTGGCGGCGGTTGCCGTCGCCACGCCGCTCGTGGCCAGCGGTACGGCCCAGGCCGCGGGTGGTACGGCACCGGCCTGCATCAGCCGCAGCGTCAACACCTCGGCGCACGTCGTCTATCTCGGCAACGTCTGCGGCAAGACCATGCGTGTCCAGGTCGTCTACACCAGCGGCCAGTCCCCGTGCTTCACCATGGCGAGCGGTGCCACGCTGGAAGTGCGGTACGGCTCAAAAACGTACGCGCGTACCGCTGTCTGCTGATCACCGGGGCTCCGGACGCGCGTCAACTCGGCACGATGTGAGGCGCCTTCGGATGGCTTGTTCGTGACCAGTTGAGAGAGAGGACCGGGGCCGGGAGAGGGGCGGGGGCCGGCCTCGGTGACGGGGGGCGATGGGCCTCGCGCTTCCCTTGGGGAGCGCGAGGCCCACTCGCGAGAAACACGACCTGAACTGTCCCGGCCGAACCTCATGAATACCGACGGGCCGCACACACCAGGCACGACGCCGGGCGTGCGGAATCCACTGTCTGCTCACCGGTACACGGTGATACACATCCAACGTGGAAATGGATCTTGCCCAGCAGACGCCGCGGACCTCTGGCGGAGTCACCCGGCACCGGGCGCAGGAGAGCGCGGTGCACACCTACGACGCCCAACTCGCCGCAGGCGCCCCGCAGCCGCTGCCGACCGAGGTCGCCCTTGAGGGTGTCGAGTAGTTCCTGTTCGCCTGCGTGCCCGTCGGCCGCGCCCCGAGCGGCGGTGCGCCGGCGGAGGAATTGATCGAGATCGTCCTCCCCCCTTGGGGGAGTTCGGGCTTGCGGGCAAGGAAGGTGGCGAAAGCCCTCTCGGCCCCTTCGACGGGTTCCACCACCAGACGCGCGGTGAAGACGAGCCCGGCCTGCTTCAGGAGTTCGGCAATCCGCTCGGGCGGCAGCAGATAGGACTCGTAGGACACCGGATGACCGCCGTATGCCTGGGTCGGACGTAGATGCTGGTCGGCCCCTACATGACCGGCCAGCATCAAGCAGCCGCCGGGCGCGAGAGTGCGGTGGAACTCACCGAACACCACCGGCAGCAGCGCCGGTGGGGTGTGGTGGGTGGAGAAGTACGCGAGGACGCCACCGAGGCCGTCGTTCTCCATCGGGAGCGAGGTCATCGAGCCGACGCTGAAACGCAGCTCCGGGTAGGCCTTGCGGGCCAGTTCGACCATGGCGGGCGAGAGATCCACGCCGAACACGGGCACATCCCGCTCGGCAAGGTAGGCCGTGACCTTGCCGGGCCCGCATCCCAGGTCGGCGACTCCGCCGGGGACTTGACCTGGCGGAACCCGGACTTCCCACGCCTTTACGGGGCTGCTACTCGCTGGCCTGCGGGATGCGTCCGCTGCTCGCCAGGGAGCCCAGCCAGTGGGCGGACTTCTTCGGTGTTCGGGTGAAGGTGTCCCGGTCGACCGCGATGAGGCCGAAGGTGGGGCGGTACGAGCCCCATTCGTAGTTGTCCAGTGCGCTCCAGTGGAAGTAGCCGCGTACCTCGGCTCCCTCTCGCATGGCCTCCGCGAGGCCGGCCAGGGCGCGTTGGGTGTAGGCGATGCGGCGGTCGTCGTCGGCGGTGGCGATGCCGTTCTCGGTGACCAGGATCGGGGTGTCCGGGCCTACGGCTCGGGCCGTGTGCCGGACCGCCTCGCCCAGCGCTTCGGGGTAGAACTCCCAGCCGGTGAGGGTGGTTTCGGCATCCTGCGGGACAGGCAGCGGGCCTTCCGGGCCGATGAGGTGGCGGGTGTACGCCTGCACCCCGATCCAGTCGTCCTCGCGCGCGGCGCGCAGGTAGACCTCCTCGCGGAGTTCAGCGTACCTCCGGGCCACCTCCTCGGCTCCCGGCTGGGGGTGGTAGACCTGATTGGCGACCGTCCAGCCGACCTGGAGTTCCGGGTCGAAGTCCTTGAGCGCCTGCTTCGCCGCCCGGTGGGCGCGGATCAGTGCCTGGACGGTCTCGGCGTCGGGTTCGACGGCGGCAGGGTCGTAGGCAGCGGCTCCGGTCCGCTTGCTGGGGGCGAGCGCGTCCCAGCCGTGCTTCTCCGCGAAGCGCATCGCGGCGTACATCAGGGCCATGATGTTGGGTTCGTTGATGGTGGCGACGTAGCGGACCCGTCCGTCCAGGGCTGCGGCGACCGTCCGTGCGTACGCGGCGAACCTCTCCGGGGCGTCGGGTGCGAGCCAGCCGCCGCGCTCGGTGAACCAGCGTGGCGAGGTGAAGTGGTGGAGGGTGACCAGTGGGGTGAGACCACGGGCGTGGGCTCCGTCCACCATGGCCCGGTAGTGGGCGAGGGCGGAGCGGGAGATCCTGCCCGGTTCGGGTTCGATCCGCGCCCATTCGATCCCGAACCGGTAGGCGGTGAAGCCGAGTTCGCGGAGCAGGTCCATGTCCTCGGGCCAGCGGTGGAAGCTGTCGGCGGCATCCCCGCTGGGCTCGGCAACGAAGGTCTCCGGGAGGTTCTCCAGGGCCCACCAGTCGCTGGCGACGTTGTTGCCCTCGATCTGGTGGGCTGAGGTGGAGGCTCCCATCAGGAAGCCGGGCGGGAGGTCGTAGGAGGGAGTGGTCACAGGGAGGGCTCCTCTACTTGTACTTGTTGTACTTGTATGTGCGCGCGCACCGTCGAACCGTGCGCCGCGATTCAGCGGACGCGGCGGATCGGAACGATGCACAGCGCTCCGAGCACGGACAGCAGCAGCGCGAGCGCGAACAGGGGGCGGTAGCCCAGGTACGAGACGACGGTGACCGCGATCAGCGGACTGACGATCTGCGGCAGCGTGTTGGCGACGTTGAGCAGGCCCATGTCCTTGGCCCGGTCGTGTGCGTCGGGCAGCACTTCGGCCATCAGCGCCTGGTCGACCGCGACATAGGTACCGAAGGCCAGTCCTCCGACGGCGGCGAATACGTAGAAGGACGTGAGCGTGGGCGCGACGAGAGGCGGCAGCATGCCGACCGAGGCCAGTAGCGCGGAGGAGATGACGAAGGGCTTGCGGCGGCCGAGCCGGTCGGAGAGCGGTCCGGTGACCGCGATCGCCACTGCGGACAGCAGGGCGATCATGACTCCGCTCGTGGCGATGGCGGCCCCGGCGCGCGAGGTGGGGAGCCCGACGTAGTCGGTGAGGACGTACAGCTTGTACACGAGGATGCACTGCAGTCCGAGCATGGTGAGCAGTCGGCCCGTCAGTGCCCACAGGAAGTCCCTGTCCCGGGGCAGGATGCGGCGGGGCACCGCAGGCCGGTCCCCCTTGGCCGGTGCTTCGGGCGCGGGCCGTGAGCGGTCCGGGGCGGCGAAGAACACCGTGACCGCGCCCACCACGATGATCCACGGGATCCATCGCAGCCCCTGGGCCGGGGTCGCCAGGACGAGTCCCGCACCCACGGAACCGAGGCTCTGGCCGAGCAGTTGGCCCACGCCGATCCAGGAGGACGCCCGGCCGAGCTGCGCCTCATCCACCCGGTCGGCGAGGATCGCGACGAGCGGGCTGACCATGGCGTTCACTGCGATCTGGAAGCAGACCCAGAGCCCCACCACGGCGGCGAAGCTGTTCGCGTACGACAGCGAGAACAGGGCCAGTGCGGCTGCTGTGCCGCCGCCCAGGATCCACGGGTTCCGGCGGCCGTGGCGGGAGCGGGTGCGGTCGGACAGCGTGCCGAAAAGTACGTTGGCCAGCATCCCGGCGAGCGCGCCGACGGCGGCCAGCAGGGCGTAGCGGCTCATTTTCGTCTCGGCGTCCATGGCGCCGAGCAGCGACTGGAGCAGCGGGTTGGACGCGGAGACCGGCACCATCCAGCTCAGGTGCGCCAGGGCGAGGACGGGGCCGAGGCGGCCGAGGCGCCCGGCTGCCCGAGGTGCCTCCGAGGGCACCGCGTCCCCCGGCTCGACGGCGGGCGGCGGGGGCTGTGGTGGGGGCGGGTTCACGGCGGACATGGTCTGCTCCTTTGCAGCTCACTCAAGTCGTCGCGGGCGGCGCCCCCCATGCGCCCCGTGGGCGGAGGCCCGTGGGCGGAAGGGGGCGCGGCGGGTCGGGAGGCAGCAGGCAGGTCCCGCCGCTCAGCGACCGCCGTCCGTGCGCGCCCCGTTCGCGGCGGCCACGAGCTCGGCGACGTGGTCGGGGGTGACGCCCGCCAGGAAGGCGGGCACCCGGTCCAGCGGCAGCGCGGCGGCCATCTCGGAGATCTGCGAAAGGTCGAGGGGTACGGGAGCCTCGTCGGCGAGGGGCTCCAGCGCCGCCGTGAGGAGCGGGCCTCCGACGGGGTCGGCCAGCCACTCCCCCACCGTGGAACCGGCGCTCAGCGGCCGGCGCCGCACCGTGCCCGCCACCTCCACGTCCGTACGGAGACGGATGTCGCGCGAGGAGGCGCCGAGCCGCAGTTCGAACTCTCCCGGGTCCACCGCCCACGCCCGCTCGCGCGGAGACCAGTACGCGAACGCGCGCTCGCCGAGCGCGAGCGTCACCCTGCTGCTCTCGCCCCGGGCGAGGTGCACCTTCGCGAAGCCCTTCAGCTCGTGTTCGGGCCTGCGGATGCGCGGGGCGCGCTGATGTACGTAGAGCTGGACGACTTCGGCGCCGTGGCGCGTGCCGGTGTTGGTGACGGTGCAGGAGACGTCGAAGGAGTGGGGTCCTGTGCGTACGACGTCGGGGTCGTCGTACGCGAAGGTCGTGTAGCTCAGGCCGTGCCCGAAGGGGTGGGCGACTGAGGAGCCCAGGGTGTCGTGGGACCGGTAGCCGACGAACACCCCTTCCCCGTACCGGACATGGCCGTCCTCCCCCGGGAAGTGGAGGTAGGAGGGGGTGTCCTGGAGGCGGAACGGGAGGGTCTCGGTGAGCCGGCCGGAGGGGTTGGCGTGGCCGAAGAGCAGGTCGGCGAGGGCGGAGCCGCCGGCCTGGCCGAGGACCCAACCCTCCAGGACCGCCGCTACCCCGTCCTGCCACGGAGTCACTTGTACGGCCGCGCCGTTGGACAGTACGACGACCAGGCGGTCGGCGTACGGAGCGAGGGCGTCGAGCAGGGCGAGCTGGTTAGCGGGCAGGAGGATGTCGGCGCGGTCGAAGCCCTCGGACTCCGCTTCCTCGGGCAGGCCCAGGAAGAGCAGCACCCGGTCGGCGCCGTCCGCCGCCCGTACCGCTTCCTCCACCAGGTGGGGAGCCGGGCTGCCGTCTGAGGTGAAGCCGGGCGCGTGGCTGACCCTTTCGGGGTCTGCGACGGTGGCGCGGATCGCGTCGAGGGCCGTGTCCACGCGGGTGGGTACGACGTGGGAGCTGCCGCCGCCCTGGAAGCGCGGTGTGTGGGCGAAGGCGCCGATCACGGCGAGGGTGTGGTCGGCCGAGGGATCCAGGGGCAGGATCTCGTGGTCGTTCTTCAGCAGTACGGCCGCTTCGCGGGCTGCTTCACGGGCCAGCGCGTGGTGCGCGTCGGCGTCGAAGTCCGTTGCTGGGGCGGGGTGTTGTGCCGCGTGCTCGACGAGCTTCAGGACGCGTCGTACCGCTTCGTCCAGTACGTGTTCGTCGAGGGCCTTCGCATGGACGGCGTCCACGAGGAGGTGGTCGGTGCCGCTGGGCGGCATCTCCAGGTCGAGCCCGGCGGTGAGCGCCGCGACGCGATCGGCGACCGCGCCCCAGTCGCTGACCACCACGCCCTCGAAGCCCCACTCCTCGCGCAGGACGTCGGTCAGGAGCCAGCGGTTCTGGCTGCACAGGGTGCCGTTGAGGGCGTTGTAGGCGCACATCACGGTGGCCGGGCGGGCCGTGGCGACGATGTGCTCGAAGGCGGGCAGGTAGATCTCGCGGAGCGTCCGCTCGTCCACGTCCGCGCTGATGCGCAGGCGGTCGGTCTCCTGGTTGTTGACCGCGAAGTGCTTGAGCGAGGTGCCGACGCCGAGCGACTGCACCCCCTCGACCCAGGCCGCGCCGAGGTGCCCGGACAGCAGCGGGTCCTCGCTGAGGTACTCGAAGTTGCGGCCGCCCAGCGGCGAGCGCTTGATGTTGACACCGGGGCCGAGCACGACGTTCACGCCCTGCGCGAGTGCCTCGCGGGCGATGGCACTGCCGACGCGTGCGATCAGGGCCGGGTTCCAGGAGGAGCCGAGACCTGCCAGGGGCGGGAAGCAGGTGGCGGGTTCGCTGGTGCCGATCCCGAGGGCGTCCCCGCCGACCGGCTGCTTGCGCAGTCCGTGGGGGCCGTCGGCCAGCTCGGCCGCCGCGATGCCGGCTTCCGGGAGGGCCTGCGTCTGCCAGAAGCCTCCGCCGGAGGTCAGTGCGGCTTTCTGCGCAAGGGACAGGGCGGGTACCGGTGCGGGTGCTCGCTCCGGTGTCGGCGCGGATTCGTCTGCTCGCATGGCGTTCCTTTTTCGTACGGGTTCGTACGTTTCTGTACGGGGCGGCTTCTGTACGGGGCGGTGACGCGGTCGGGCACTTGGCCCAGGGCGGCGGCGCGGCAGCGCGGCGGCCGGTGAGAGCGCCCGGGTCGGCGTCCGGTCAGCATGATTCCGTAAACCTTGAGTGTCAAGGTTTTCAACCACGGCCGTCCGACGGGCGTCGTTCGAGCCGTCTACAATCCCGGGATGACCAGCCCCGGCCGCCGAGGCCCCTACCGCAAGACCGTCGAGCGACGCCGCCAGATCATCGACGCGGCGCTGGCCGCCTATGCCGAGGCGGGCAGCAGGGGAGTTTCCGTACGGGACATCGCGGCCCGGGTGGGGATGACGGACGCGGGCGTCATGCACCACTTCGGCAGCAGGGAGGAACTCCTGACGGCGGTGCTTCGGGCCCGCGAGGAGAGCGACCGGGCCGCGTTCGGCGAGACGAACCGCAACCCGAAGGCCGTACTCGACGTCCTGGCGCACAACGCGACGACACCCGGCCTGGTCAAGCTGTTCCTCGACCTCGCGGCGGCATCGGCCGAGCCCGAGCACCCCGCCCACGACTTCTTCGCCGAGCGCTACCCCCGGATTCGGCAGGGAGCGGCAGAGTCCCTCACCCAACTCGCCGCACAGGACCACGAGTTCGAGGCACGGAGCTCTGCCGTGGAGGCGGACTGGGCGGCGCGCGTGCTGATCGCGGCGATCGACGGGCTGCAGTTGCAGTGGCTGCGCGACCCGCAGATCGACATGGCGGCCGACGTGACCGCGCTCAGCAAGTTGCTCCTGGGGGCACTGCGGGAGAACACGCCCGCGTCGCCGCCGCCCCCGCCCGGATAACAACGGGTGCGAACCGCCCCCGCCATTCACGCCCCCGGCCGCGCGCCCACCGTACGGAACCCACAGTTCCCACTGCTGGAGCCAGGCGTGTTGGCTGGTGGCACAGGTAGGAGCCTCCGCGGGGCGCTGCGCCCAACGGCACAGCCAACAGCCCGACCCCCGGCCCCACTCCCACCAAAGTCGAAGGCCGCTGGGGACAACTCTCCCTGCTCGGCGGCACCATGCTCGTCGACAGCACCGAATCCAGCCTCGTCAGCAGCCAGTTCCGCTCATCAGGCAGTCCCTGGGCGTCTCCGTGGGAGCCCTCGGCGTCCTGGCTTCCCTGGACGCCTTCGCTTCCCCCACGCGCCCCTGACGCCGGGCCGGCCTCTACCCTGATGCGGTGAGCGACTATTCGATGTCAGCCAGCGACGTCCTCGCGCTTGTGGAGCGGTTCGACGCCCATGGCGTGGACGCGTGCATCGGGGGCGGATGGGGCGTGGACGCGCTGCTCGGAGAGCAGACGCGAGAACACTCCGACCTTGACGTCTGGGCGCCGGCCGCACATCTGGAGGCGCTGTTCACCGCGTGCGCGGAAGCCGGTGTCGACCGGATCTTCCCGTGGTCCGGCGACAGGCCGTGGAACTTCGTCCTGCACGACGGTGTTCGGCTGCGGGTCGACCTGCACCTCTACGAGCCGCTCGCGGACGGATCCTTGCACTTCGGATCCGTGGTGGACGGCGGCACCTTTCCGGCCGAAGCACTCGCCGGACACGGAGCGATTGCCGGGACCTCGGTGCGGTGCGAGTCGGCCGAGTGGGCGGTGCGGTGGCATACCGGCTACCCGGCTCGTGATGTCGATCGCCACGACGTGCCGTTGCTGTGCCGGCGGTTCGGGATCCCCCTGCCCGAGGGCTTCGGGCCGCTCGGGGCAGTTGATCGGAGTGATCACCGCACACAGCGACGGCACGTCGAAGTGTCCGGATCGGGGGAATGGACTGACGCCATGAGTGACGGCTTGAGTGACAGCTTGGGTGACGGCATGAACGACGACGACTACGGCGAGATCGCGGACCAGCAGGTGCAAGTCGCCACCCTCCTGATGCACCACGTGTACGCACCGCTGCTGGACGATCAATACGTCAGAGGCGTACTCCCCGCACCGGAACACAAGCCGGCCGTCCGCGCCGTACTGGCCGCCAAAGGCGAAACCGCCCCGGCCCGCCTCACCGCCTTCGAGATCCCACTCCGGGACGGCGAAGGACTGCGGACCCCGCACGACATCGTCGCGCTGCTCCGAGGAGCGAACACCGGGACCCATATCTACCCGTCCAGCGCAGTCACCTCCGTCATGGGCATGGACCTCTACCAGGTCGATCCCACGCAGGTGAAAGAAGCCCCCTTCACCACGGACGACTGGTCCGCCACCCTGCTCCGGACACTGGCCTACCGGTCAGAAGCAGAGAACCCCGCCCGCCTGCGCGGGTTCCTGTTCCTCGAATCAGGCCTCCTGCGGGTGTACATGGACAGCGACGAAGTCCCCGGAGTCATCGGAGCCGAGGTGAAACCCGGCGGTGCACTCACTGCTCTCCTGGCGGTGCTGCCGTCCATGCTGGAGGAGAAGTGGCGGGCCCTCACCGACACCGATGACCCGCACTGCCGTTACGTGGTGGACCTCACCGACTGGTAGGACCGACCTGGACGGGAATATCGCCTGGCTGCCGCGTTAGCGGTGCCGGTATGGTCCGGTCTCCAGCACCGCCCGTGCCGACGGGCAACGTACAGAAAGCGATGCACATGACCAGCCGGCGAGCAACGACGACCCTGTGGCGCCCGACCGGCCCCAAGGAGCTGGACCTGGTCCGGGACCTGGGCTGGCAGGCCTGGCCTCCCCGGCTGCCGGAGCAGCCGATCTTCTACCCGGTCCTCAACGAGGACTACGCGATCAGGATCGCGCGGGACTGGAACGTGAAGCACGACGGCGCCGGCTTCGTCACCCGTTTCGAGGTCGAGTCGGAGTTCCTGAAGCGGTATCCCGTCCAGCAGGCGGGCGGGCGGACGATTCTCGAACTCTGGGTTCCGGCGGAGGAGTTGGAGAACTTCAACGCGCACATCGTCGGAGAGATCCAGGTGGTTCACGAGTTCCGCTGAGGCGCCGAAGCACCGAGGCACCGAGGCCGGGGCACTTGGCGAACTGGCGGCGGAGCCAGGCACGGCCCTTGCCGTCCCGGCTCGTGTACGTGGGTTGCTGGTGGGGCAATGCGGCGGCGACGAGCATCTGTCCGTTGACCGTCAGCAGCAGTGGACTGGGCGCCGAAAGGGGTGCAGGGCGCGGGAGTTCGTAGTGGGGCATGGCTTCTACGCTCGTTCGTGGTGGCCCCTCGCGTCCAACACCTGTCCTGTCCGCATTCACGCACCTGTGTTGTCAGTGCTGGCCGCGACGGTAGATTGCCCGGATGTCCCGCGATTTCGATCCCCGTCTCCTGCGTGCCTTCGTCGCTACCGCCGAGGAACTGCACTTCACGCGCGCCGCCAGTCGGCTGTACGTGGCTCAGCAGGCGCTGAGCCGGGACGTTCGGCGACTCGAACTCGCCCTGGGCGGGCGTCTGTTCGTGCGGACCACCCGGCAGGTCCAGCTCACTCCCGAAGGTGCGCGGCTCCTGCCGTACGCCCGTGAAGTGCTCGCCGCGCACGACGCGTTCGCAGCCGCGGCTTCGGTACGTGAGCAACGGCCGCTTCTCGTCGACGTCGGGGACTTGGTGGCCACCGGGCACAAGGTGCTGGAGGAGACCCGGCGCGCTCACCCCGAGCTGGAACTCGTCGCCCGCTTCCACAGCGGCCTCACCGGGGCCGCCCGGGCGATCCTCGACGGTTCCCTCGACGCCTCGTTCGGGCGCTTCGCCGGACTCGCTCCCGCGGTGGCCGCGCGGCTTTCCCACCGGCCGGTGCGGTACGAGCGGATGGCCGTGCTGCTGCCCGAGGACCATGCCCTGTGCGCACTCGACCGCGTCCCGCTGAAGGCCCTGGCCGGCCGGACCCTCTATGCCGCGGCCGGCAACCAGTCCGCTGCCGAGTGGACCGACCTCGCCACCCGGCTGTTCGACGGGCACGGCATTCACCTGGCGGAGCCCTTCCCGGAGATCGAGGGGCCGGAGGAGTTCATGCGCGTCGTGCGCAAGCGGGGCTGGTGGGTACTGGGGAGCACGGAGTTCATCGACTTCCCCGGCATGGCCCTGCGACTGCTGAGCGACCCGGTGCCCCTCTCGCCCGTCTCCCTGGTCTGGCGTACCGGCCTCGGCCATCCGGCGCTCGACGCCCTCGCCGACACCGCCCTGCGGCTGGCGCGGGAGCACCACTGGCTCGACGTACCGCCGGATGCGTGGCTGCCGCCGCAGGACAGAGCGGCGATGCGGGAGGGTGCCGACTCAGGACGGCTTACCGTGCACGAGGGTGTCAGTTCGCGCGCTCGACCCAGATCGGGAGTTCGGCGAGACCGTTCATGACGCCGGTTTCGTGGAAGCGCAGCTCCGACGGCTCCACCGTCAGGCCGAAGCTCGTTGTTCCCGCGAGGAACACGCGCAGGGCCTGTGCCGCGATCAGGCGGGTGACGGGAATGCCCAGGCACGAGTGCCGTCCGCGGCCGAACGTGAGGTGGTCGGACTCCTGACCGCGCGTGGGATCAAACCTGTGGGCATCGGGAAATACCGACGTGTCCCTGTTGCAGGCGTCCACCCCGATGACGAGCAAAGTGCCTGCGGGGACCGCGTACTTGCCTATGGCGGACGGTTTCTTCGTCATCCGGTAGATGCCCCGCCCGATCGGGCTCGCGTACCGCTGCACCTCGTGGACGAGGCCGGGCAGCAGCGTCTCGTCGTCGCGTACGAGGCTCTGGGTCTTCGGGTCCTGTGCCAGGCAGAGGATGCCGTTCGTGATCAGTGCCGCCAGCACCTCGACGCCCGACAGTGCGAGCAGCCGGGTGTTCGCCGCGACCTGCCGGTCCTCGATGGAGGGCAGTTCGGCCATCAGGTCCGATACGAGGTCATCGGCGGGGTGGGCGCGCCTGTCGCCCACCCAGTCGACGAGCGTGCCGTCGAGTTCGCGTACCGGGCATCCCTCGTAGACCGCGGTCCGCAGGGCCGAGACGAGCTTCGCGTCGAGTCCGAGCAGGCGCGACATGACGCTGTCGGCGATGGGCTCGCCGATCGACTCGACCGCGTCGAGCCTTCCCAGCGCGAGCGCGTTCTCGATCACGTGCTGGACGTCCTGGATCAGCTGGTCCGAGACGTCGCGCACGCGCGTGTCGATGACCCTCCGCAGTGCGCGCCGGACGCGTCGGTGCTCTTCTCCGTCGGTCTGGTTGACCGAGAAGATCATGTCGGACGTCGTCGTATCGGAGTGCGGCTCGGCCAGGTCGTCGAAGACGCTGGCCATGAGTTCGCCCGCGCTGCCGTAGGTGTCGACGTCGGACAGGATGCGGGTGGCTTCGGCGTGGTCGTTCACGACGAGTCCCACCCCTGCCGTTCCCATGCGCATCGGAACGATGGTGGCGGCCGGGTCCGCTGGCCCGCCCGGCATGGTCCACTCGTCGAGTGTCCTGCGGAAGAGAATGTTGCCTTCAGACACACCAGACTCCTTGCCTTACGGCAATTCCCACACAGTGGTCGCCGGAACGAAAGACGAGGTCGTGCAGTTCGAGTGCGTGCAGACTGGCCGCCTCGGCGGGGGTGATCGTGTGCGCCCAGTTACTTTCGTCGAGAACGGCTGCCGCCGGTTGCGAGCGGTCGACATCGATGCGGCGGCGTTCCCCGTGGCGGGTGTCCTCGATGGCCAGGAAGGTGGGGCCGCGTCGGACGACCAGGGCTTCCGCTTGCGGTGCCGACCATGCGAAGGTGCCGTCCGGCTGCCTCGGCGGGTCGAGGTGGCGAAGGGACCCGACCTCCAGGGCGCCGCAGTCGCCGCTCCACGAGACCCGCAGACCGACGCCGCGCGCGTCGCGGAGCAGGGCGATGAGGGAGACGAGTGAGCGATCGTCCATCTCCGCCATGGCGTGCTGGCCGACCAGTCGGACTCCGGCGTATCCCGACCTGGTCAGGGCGACGAGGTTCTCCCTGCTCCGTACCGTCTGGAGGTTCACCGGCGCGAAGAGCTTGCGCCGGTTCGATCGCCGCTCTGCTGTCTGGTTCGTCACCAACGCAATCCCGTCGCGAGTGCCAAGTAGGTGGCATCTTCATGGAAAACCATGCCGAGTTCCGTCCAGTGCTCGACGAGCTCTTCGAGCCGGCCTTCCCGTACGGCGATCCCCAGCGAGCTCATCGCGGAGGCGAGTGCGGGAAGCGTTTTGCCCTTGGCCAGGGCTCGGTAGGCCTCGGCCTCAAGGCCCGGGTGAAGCACCACCTCGCGGGAGGGCCAGGAGGGCCGGTCGTCGACGACGACGAGCGAGTCGTCCGCCGCCGGAAGGGCGACCAGCCGCGAAGTCATCGCGTGGTCCTTCCAGTTCGTGACCGCTCCGCGCAGCAGCTCGAACGTGTCCGGTGAGATACCGGCTGGCTCTGAGTCGAATACGTAGACGAAGTCGTCGAGGCCCTCCACCACCCCCTCGTAGGCGTTCACCAGGTTGCGTGCGGGACCGAGGGCCTGGAGGCCGAGTTCCGGGTCGTCGAAGTAGGGGCTGAAGCGTTCCAGCTTGATCGGGAACACTCCGGCGGGTGGTGTCAGATGGTGGAGGGACGGGAGCGAGTCGATCAACGTCGTGTAGTCGCGGTCCTCCTCCCCGGGAAACCCCACGAGAATGTTCCACGACGGATAGATCCGGCAGGTGGCACAGTCCCGTAGGAATCGCACGTTCTGCCATCCGGTCACGCCCTTGCGCATGATGCGCAGGATGCGGGTGCTGAGGCTCTCGATGCCCGGCTGCAACTGCGTGAATCCGGCGCGTGCGAGGGATTCGAGCTGCCCGAAGTTGAGGTTCGACTTCACCTCGGCGAACAGCCGCACGTCCCATTCGGCGGGCAGTGCCAGATCCGTGGTCAGTCGTACGACATGGTCGGGCGCCAGGATGTTGTCGGAGAACACCAGGTCGAGCACGTTGTGCCGGCGGATGGCCCGGCTGGCTTCCGCTTGCACGCGCTCGGCGGGCTTGGCGCGGTGGGCCATGGCCGACCCGTTCAAGCCACAGAACGTGCAGTGGTGCTTCGCGCCCCACCAGCACCCTCGGCTGGCTTCCAAGGGAATCTTGACATCGACTAGTTTTCCGGTCGGTGACTTCCCCAAGTCGCGGAAGTAGTGGTCGTAGACGGGCTCCGGCACCGCGTTCATGGAGACGGGGGTCCGTCCGATGGGGTTGCTCACCGAGGTTCCGTCGACGGCGGACCGCCAGCACAGGCCGGGTACGTCACGCAGCAGTTCGTCGTGCTTGCTCATGTCGCCGCTGCGGAATCCCGCGATGTGGGCGACGAGTGGTTCGATCGAGCGTTCCGCCTCGCCCCGGATCACGTAGTCGAACTCCGTGCGCACGCGGTGGACTGCCGTACCTTGAACGCCGTCGCAGTTCGCGCCGCCGAGAATCGTGACGATGCCCGGGGACAGCTCCTTGACGCGGTGCGCGAGCGCGAACGAGGCGATGTTCTGGTCGAACGTCGTCGTCAGCCCCAGGACGTCGATGCCTGACGACACGAGTTCTCGGGCCAGCCCGTCGATGAAGGCGGGCGCCGCGCGGAACATCGCGCAGTAGGCGTCAGCGTGCTCACTGTCGCGCACGAGCTCGTAGAAGCTCGTGCGACGTGGGTCGACACCGGGGCGGAAACAGCTGGAGAAAACCCATTCGCCGACCCCGAACACCTCGGCGTCGACGATGAGTTCGTAGTGGTCGCGTTCGAGGCCCGCCTCCCGGACCAGGTAATCCAGCCACTGGATGTTGCCGTAGACGACATCGAGCTTCTCGACCTCTCCGCGCTGCCCGAAGAGCGGAGCGATCGTGCTCAGCGCCAGCGAGGGCATGTCCACCACGGCCCAGGGCATGCAGACCAGCGCGACCGAAAGGGAATCCTCGTGCACGACCGGCGGGACGAGATCCAGCACGGGTCGGTTGTGCCGCCCGATCTGCATCAATTCCACTGCGACTCCTCATCGTTGGTCTGTTTCAGGATGCCTCTGGGTCGGCGGACTTCTCTGTTTTCTCTGTTTTCTCTGTTTTCTCTGGCTTGTCTGGCCTGTCCTTCCCGTCTGTCTTGGTGGCCACCCGCGCATGCCGGAAGAGCACCGGGAGCCACAGCAGACATGCCAGCACGGGGACCCCTCCGTAAAGGGCCATGCCCATGCTTGAGCCGAACCCGTCCATGAGCGCGCCGAGGACGAGGTAGCCGCTGCCGATGAGCACCGACTCCACGAACGCGATCATCGACAGCAGGCTCGCCCGGTGGCGCGACGGCACTGCCTCGTTGAACACGTTGTCCACGAGTACGGCGGTGATCTCGGGAATTCCGACCAGGAGCAGGAACGCGGCGATGGTGACCCAGACAAGGCCGAAGCCGCTCAGGCCGAGTGCCGCAGCGAGAATCAGGAGGGACACCGGAACGATGACCCGATAGCCGATGCGCCGGTCCGCGCGGTCCGACAGCAAGGGAACGAGTCCGCTGACGAAGAATCCCGCCGATATCACCACACTGACCAACGCGGTCCCCGCCCCCTGATCGGAGAGGGTCTTCTGCGTGAAGATGATGTACGGCGTCAACGTCGCGTGCATCAGCCCGGACACCAGGACGAGCGTCACGAGCGCCGGTGTGGCGACCCGGAGCATCGCCCGCCACGCCGTGGTGTCGATGTGCTCCTTCCCGGCTCCGTCCTGCTGCTCGTCGACCGCGTCCGCGCCCCGGATCTCGGGCACCCGTGACATCAGCACCACCACGGCCAGCACGAGGCACGCCGCCGAGCCGATGTAGACGACTCCCCAGGAAATCTGCTGCAGTTGGCCGCCGAGGACGATGGCAATTCCTGAGGTGACCGTCCCGAGCATGGTGTAGCGGGACCTGATCTTGACGTAGCCGGTCGTCGCGCCACGGCGTACGAGCAGGTCGTACAGGAGGGCGGTGTCCGAACCGGACACACAGGCCATGCCCACGCCCTGGCCGATGAACAGCGCCAGGAAGAGCCAGTAGTTGGTGGACGCCACCTGACCGAGCAGGCATGCGGCGATCAGCACCTGGCCGATCACGATGCTGGCCCGCCTGCCGATCCGGTCGGCGATGATTCCGGTCGGCAGCTCCGCAAGTCCGCTGACCAGGTAGAGCAGTGTCTGCAGCAGGGCCACCTGCCCGACGGAGAAGCCCCGTTCATAGAGGAAGAGGACGAACACGCCGCGCTGGAACAGCGAGTTGGCGAGCACGGCGTACACGTAGAACGGGCGCGCGACGCTTCGTGCCGCATCGTCAACTGCGGCCGACCCGTGGAGGGCCTCCGTGGTGCCGGTCATGCTGCGGGCTCTCCCTGGGGACTTTGGTAACTCTGGTGGTTCCGATGATTCAGATGAATCAGGCAATTCCGGTAATTCCAGTAATTCCGGTGATCATTGGTGCGGGGCCTCGTGCACCTACCAGCTCACGGGCATCTTCTTGACGCCGTACCCGAGCCCGTCGTCCATGAACGGGAGGTCGCCGAGGTCGACGGCCAGGGACAGTGTCGGAATGCGCCGGAACAAGGCGGCGAACACTACCTGGAGCTCCAGGCGGGCCAGGGGCTGGCCGGTGCACTTGTGCACACCGAACCCGAAGGCGAGCTGCTGGCTGGCATCGCGGCGCAGGTCCAGCCGCCCGGCACCGGGGAACACCTTCTCGTCGCGGTTGCCGATCTCCTCCGGGAGGATCAGCCCCTCGCCGGCGCGGATCACCTGTCCCGCGATCTCGATGTCGTCCACGGCCACCCGGCGACGGCCGGGCTGGACGGTGGTCAGGTACCGCAGCAGCTCGTCGACGGCTGCGGCGACCTGCGGGCCGTCGGAGTCGTTCAACACGGGGATCTGGTCGGGCTGTTGCAGCAGGGCCAGCGTGCCCAGCGCGATCATGCTGGCCGTGGTCTCGTGCCCCGAGATCAGCAGGAACAGGACCAGCATCACCAGTTGGTGCCGGTTCAGCTGGCCGGTGGCCAGACGTTCGGTGGCCAGTTGGGACAGCAGGTCGTCCTCGGGGGCGGCGAGCTTGCGGCCGATCAGCTTGGCCAGGTAGAGGTACAGCTCGCGCTGGGACTTGTCCACGTCCTCGTCGGGGACGTCGCTGCCGGTCATCGTCCTGATGGCGTGCTGGAAGAAGTCGTGGTCCTCGTAGGGGACGCCGAGCACGTGGCAGATGGTGATGGACGGAATCGGCAGGGCGAAGTCCGCCACGAAGTCCGCCGGGTTCGGTCCTGCCAGCAGAGCGTCGATGTGGTCGTCGACCACTTGCTGGACCGTGGGCCGCAGTTGCTCGACCTTGCGGGGAGTGAAGGGACGGGCGATCATCCGGCGCAGCCGGAGGTGCTCGGGGCCCTCCATCGCGGTCAGGAACTGGCCCTCTTCATGGTGGTCTTGCAGGAACTTGCTGTGGAACGGGTAGCCCGGCTGCATCCAGTCCGCGCTGACCCGGCGGTCCGACAGCAGCGCGCACTGCTCCGCGTGCCTCGTCACCAGCCACGGAGTGCTGTCGTCCCAGAGCCGGACCCGGACCAGCGGCGCCTGTTCCTGCAGCTCGGCGAGCCCGGGTGCCGGATCCAGCGGACAGCCGGATGCCCTGGGCATCGGAAAGAGCGGGGCTGCCGTGGATTCCAGATCAGGAACATTGGCCTGCGAAGACGTCACAATCCTAGCTCCGTTCCGAATGTCACATAACGGAAGACAAAACGAGAAGTGGGGGCCGATGGCACCCACGGACCCTGCTGAATACGCTGAATTGCGGAATTACCGGGCTCATTGAACGAGTGATCGCCGCATCGGCGCGCTTGTACGCCGAAGAAGAGCAGAGCAAACAGCGACCTCTCCCGCTTGGCACTGTTCCGGACCGCAGCAGCCTACCCAGACTCGATCAAGCCCTACAAGGGGCGGGAAAGGCCCGGCATCCGCCGGTCGGCGGCCACCGATGCCCCACGAGGTGCCCCAACCGGAGCCGTGCCGGAGCCATGAAACCCGCCTCCCCCTCCGGCGCAGGCAGCCCCGGACCCTTCGCGTCCGCCGCCCGGGAAGAGGCCCCCGCCGGCAGAGCCGGCCCCTCCGTACCCCAGAGAACTCCATCGCCGCAGGCCACAGGCATTTCCTCATTCCCCACAACATCATTGCCGAACTTAAACCTCTGGATCCGGGACAGATGTGACGCCAGGAAACGTGTGCAGGCCCCATTGACGAGAAGCCAAAGACTGTATGAGATAAGGATGTTGGAGTCAGTCAAGGTAAAGAGAGGTAAAAAATGACGCAGGCAGTGCAGGACCGCACGTCGACCGTGACGGACGCGGCAGAGCCGGACATGGTGCTCTTTTCCGACGAGGAAGGTCTGGACCTTGCGGACGACGTCGAGCTGATCACCCTGTCATCGGCCACATTGGGTGCCATCGTCGCGCGGCGCTGCTGATCGCATCTGATGCCGACTCAAAAACGTCTGGCCCTCTCGTTCGCTGGGGAGGGCCAGGTGTCGGTGCGAACGTCCACGCGGCAGGCTCGCGTGACGCTCGGCCGGCCCCTGATCAATTCCGATGTCAATTCTCCGTTCTTCGTTCCTCTCGGACTGCTCTGCATTGCCTCGCCGTTGAAGGCGCACAACCATCCCGCCGTTGTCGTCGACCTGGAGTACGAGCACCGGATCGGTGCCTTCGAACCCGGTGACGCCGACTGGCTGGAGCAGACCTGCGCGCGCTTCCTCGCCGACGACCCCGACATCCTCGGCCTCACCTGTCTCGCGGACACCCTCCCGGCCTGCCTTCTCATCGGGCGTGAGGTGAAACGGCTCCGGCCCGAGGTCACAGTGGTTCTCGGTGGGCCCGGGACGTTCGGCGTCTTCCCCGACGCCCTCCCGCGCTTCGCCGACTGCGTCGACTTCGTGTGCCGGGGCGAAGGCGAACTCGCGCTCACCGCCCTCGCGGACGCCGTTGCCGACGGTGCCGATCTCGCCGCCGTACGCGGCTTCTGGTCGTGCAAGGACGGCCGGACCGTGTCCAGCGGGCCCCAGCCGACCACGAACCTGAACCTCGTGCCGATGCCCGCGTACGACGCCGTCCCGATGGGCGACTACATCCGGCTGTCGACCCCGCACATCTTCGACGTGCACATCGGCTCCGGCTGTACGTACTCGTGCAAGTTCTGCATGACGTCGACGTTCTGGGACCGCGACTTCCGGATCAAGGACCCCTCGGTCATCCTCGACGAGCTGCGCTTCCTGCACCGCACGTACGGGGTCACCCAGTTCAACTTCCTGCACGACAACTTCGCCAACAAGCGCACGTACCTCGACGAGTTCGTGTCCTATTTCGCCGAGCACAACGACATGTTCGAGTGGGGCTGCGCGGTCCGGCCGGACAATGTCAACCCGTCGCTGCTGCGGCGCATGGCCGACGCGGGATGCTTCAACATCTTCTGCGGCACCGACGCGGGGTCGGAGAAGATCCTCAAGGCCATGCTGAAGATGCCCTCGACGAAGCGCACGTACGAGTTCTTCCGGTCCGCCCAGGAAGTCGGCATCCAGTTCGAGACGAACACGATCGTGGGATATCCGGACGAGAGTCCCGAAGACCTCGAAAAGGCGCTGGAGGTCGTCTTCGACGCGATCGCCTACGGCGCCGTCAACAGTGACCTCAGCGTCCTCCAGCCGCTCCCCGGCGCCGAGATCACGGGCGAGTACCTGACGGAACTCGAACCGCTCGAAAGCGGACTCGACGTCCTGGGCACTTTCCTCCCGTCGGACGTCCGTGCACTCATCAAGGACGATCTGGCGACCTTCACCGGATTCACCTTCATTCGCAGCGGAAACCGCGAATACGAGTACTACCAGGACGTGTTGCGCCTCTCACGGTATTTCACCCGCCGCTATTACCACCTGCTGCGCTTCCTCAAGCAGGGCGCGGGACGCACGTACGTGGAATTCATCGACGCGCTGCTCGAACGGTCGGCGGTGCCCATCGAGGAAGCGATCGCGGAGATCCTGGCGGACCTGGAGGGCGAGCACGCGCAGGCCACCAGGGCGCTGTTCCAGTACGACTCGATGCTTGCGGAGTTCCGGGGCGACGAGGTCGAGCAGGAGCTCGTCAACGTGTACCGGCGGCCCGCCACCGTGGAGGAGAAGCCGCATTTCCTGATCGCGGACTTCGATGTCGACGTCGTCTCGATGATTTCCGACCCACGCGAAATCACCTGGAAGCCGGAGCTGAGCCGCCCGACGGTCGTGGTCGTGTACCGCGCGACCGAACAGGAGGTGTCGACGCTCCGCCTGACGCCGGCGCAGGCCAAGGTGTTCAAGGCCCTGATGCCACGCGGGCCGGAAGAGCGCGAAGCTCTGCTCGCCAGGGTCGCCCCCGGCCGGCCGCGCGAGGTCGCGACGGCGGTGGCGGGGTTGTGCGCACAGATCGACGCCTCGCCCGACGCCCCCGAAAGGACTCCCCAGGTGTCCGACAGCCCCCTCGTCACCACGTGAGCGGGACGCGCCCGGTCGTCGTCGAGGTGGACGACGACCCGATCCGATGGCACGGCCCCACCGGCGGCGACTACCTGAGCCGTTGGTTCGCCGCCGCGAGCCAGCGCAGTCGCCTCGATCTCATGTGGGTCGAGGACGACGGGCTGAGCCAGCACTACCGCGTCAAACAGGGCGCGTCCTTCTCCGACGGGAGCCCGGTGCGTGCGCGCGATCACGCCCGGGCGATCCGGACCGCGCTCACGGTTCCCTCGCTCCAGCGGTTCCTGCGCGACATCCGCGAGGTCCGTACCTCGAAGGACGCACTCGACATCGAGCTCCGCCGCCCGGCGCCGCACCTGCCCGGCCTGCTCCAGAGCGTCGATCTCGCCCCGGTCTCGTCGTGCGGGGAGCTGTCCTCCGGCCGGTACGAGCGTGCCGTGCGCAGCGCCGACGACGAGTACTGGCTCGAACCCGTCCAGGACGGCACGCCACCTGTGCGGGTACTGGTCCGCCGCGATCCGCACGGGGCCCCGGAGCGGTTCCTGCGGGGCGAGGTCGACGTCACGTGCGCGACGGCGTTCCCGCTCGACCGCGTCCCGGACTTCGCGGACAGCCAGGCGTTCCACACGGCGCCGACCGCGATCGAGATGTGCCTGGAGGTCAACCCCGACAGCCCGTCGGCGGTGGGCGAGGCGGAGTTCCGCCGTCGGCTCCTCGGCGCGCTCCGCTACGACCGCCTGGTCGCGCGGTGCTGGAACGGTGCGGAGTCGGCGGCGCCCGAGCACCACGTGGAGGCACCGCCCAGCACCGCCGGCTCCGGCGTACGACTGCGCCTGGGGTACTGGGACTACTACCCCAACCGGGACGTGGCCGAAGAGGTCGCCGCCCAGCTGACCGAGAACCTCGGTGTCGCGGTCGAACTCGTACCCACCGACTTCGTGACGGGCGCGGCGCACTCATGCGACCTGCTCCTCGCGCTGCGCGGCCCGCTCTTCGAGGATCCGCTCTGCGATCTGGACCTGCTCGACCCGGCGCGCCGTGACCCCGTCCTCGCGCCGCTGCTGCACCGGCTGTCCGAAGTCCCGGACGACGACGCGGCGTACGACGAGCTGGGCCGCGCGGTCCGCGAACAGTGCCCGGTCCTGCCGCTGCTGAGCCTGCGGGGCCACTGGCTGCAGCGCGAGGCACTGGCGGGCCGGCCCTGGCCGCCGATGGGTTCCGTGCGCTTCCCCCGGTTCAGCTGGAACGCCGATTCCGCGTGATCTCCGCCAGCCGGTGATCTCGCCACGAACGTACGAAGGAAGGCCGGGGATGGCTGACGGAGCCGACGGAGCTGACGCAATCGACCGCTACGTCCTCTCGCCCGCGGCGACCTGGTCGCGCGACGGCGACGAGCTGCGCGTCTTCTCCGACGACGTACTGCTGGTCCGCCGCTGCCCCGAAGCGATGTTCGACTGGCTCAAGGCCATCTCCGACGACCCGGTGGGCCTCCCGGCACCGAGCGGAAGCCGGGTGGACGCCATCGTGCGTACGCTTCTGCGGCTCCGTCTCGTCGTCGCACCGTTCGACCGGTCGTGGCACTCGTCCGCCTGGCGCAACCAGGTCGAGTACTTCGCCGCCCTGGGTCTGGACGCCGGTGCGGCACAGGAGCGGCTGCGCGCGGCGCACGTGACCGTGCTCGGCGTCGGCGGCATCGGCGGTGCGGTGCTGGCCGAGATCGTGGGTGCGGGCGTGGGCGGGCTCACGCTGGTGGACGGCGACCGGGTCGCGCTGGCGAACCTGAACCGCCAGTACCTCTACCGGCGTTCTGACGTGGGACGGCCCAAGGTCGAGGCGGCCCGCGAGTGGGTGCGCGAGCGTCTCCCCGAAGCGGAGCCGACCGCGGTCATGGAGACCATCACGTCCAGCGAGGCGTTGGTGCCGTACCTGCGCGAAGGCGGGTTCCTCGTCGTCGCGGCGGACCTTCCCGCGTCGCTGCCGGAACTGTGTGCCCAGGCCTGTCTTGAGCGCGGGGCGTCGATGATCACGGGTGGCTGCGGCCTCAAGGTCGGATCGAGCGGCCCGCTGATCCGGCCCGCCGACGTCCCGGCCTTCCTCGCGTCGCGCCAGGAGGCGAGGGCCACAGCAGGAGCCGCGGTCACACCGATGGCGGCCTCGTTCGGCCCGGTCAATACGCTGGTGGGCGCGACGATGGGCCGTGACCTCATCTTCGGCATCCTCGGCGTGAGCTCCCGTACGACTTCGCACCGCGTCGAGCTGCTGGGGAAGGCCTTGGCCTGAGGGGCCTTCCGGTCTGCTCGGGCGGCAGGTCCGCCGAACGGGGGAAGCCGGTGGGGCGCGGCCGCCCCGGCGGCAGGTCAGGCCGTGGGCGGAGTCCCCGTACCCAATGATCACGGGTATGTGGCTCACCGTGCAGATCACCGGCTCCCTGCTCGTCCTCGCGGCGTTCGTCGCCGTCCAGGCGGGCAGGATGCGCACCGACGCGTGGTCGTACCTCTGGCTCAACGCCGTCGGCTCGCTCCTGATGGCGGTCGATGCCGCCGTGGAGGGCGACTGGGGCTTCCTGATCCTGGAGGGTACCTGGGCCGTCGTCTCCTTCTGGGGGCTGCTCGCCAAGTCGCGGGGCCGGACGCCCGGGGCGGCGCTGTGACCCCGCCCGCACCGCAGGCCGGGGCCGGGGCCGAAGGCAAGGGCAAGGCCGGGACCGAGAGCGAGCGGCGTCGCTGGAAGGCGCTCGGGGTGTGCCTGGCCGCGGGCTTCATGACACTCCTCGACACGTCCATCGTGAACGTGGCGCTGCCGTCGATGGAGCGCGGTCTGCACGCCTCGGAGGCCGATCTGTCCTGGGTGGTCTCCGGGTACGCGCTCACCTACGGGCTCGCGCTGGTCCCGGCGGGCCGGCTGGGCGACATGCGGGGCCGCAAGTACGTCTTCCTGGTCGGGGTCGCGCTGTTCACCCTGGCCTCGGCGGCGTGCGGGTTCGCTCCGGGGGCCGGCTGGCTGGTGGCGTTCCGGCTCGTCCAGGGCGCGGCGGCGGGTTTCGTGTCGCCACAGGTGTCCGGGCTGATCCAGCAGATGTTCCAGGGCCGGGACCGGGCGCGGGCGTTCGGCATGCTGGGCGCCACCATCGGCATCTCCACGGCGGTCGGCCCGCTCGTCGGCGGTCTGCTCATCGAGCTGTTCGGGGACGCGCACGGCTGGCGGTGGGTGTTCTTCGTGAACCTTCCCCTCGGCGCGGCGGCGCTCGTCGCGGCAGTGCGCCTGCTGCCGGCCCGTGACGCGGCGGACCGGCGCAAGGAGGGCTTCGACCCGGTCGGAGTGGTGCTGCTCGGGCTGGGGACGGTGGCAGTGATGCTGCCCCTCGTACAGGAACAGCAGCGGGTGGGCCAAGTGGCTGCTGATTCCGGTGGGGTTGCTGCTGCTCGTGGGCTTCTGGTTGTGGGAGCGCCGGCAGGGTCGGTTGCGGCGGGCGGCGCTGGTGGAGCTGCGGTTGTTCCGGCTGACTCCGTTCGCCCTCGGCTCGCTGCTCGCGCTCGTGTACTTCGCGGGGTTCACCACGGTCTTCTTCGTCTACAGCCAGTTCCTGCAGAACGGGCTGGGCTACAGCGCTCTGCAGGCGGGCCTCGCGTCCGTACCGTTCGCCGTCGGCTCGGCCGTCGCCGCCGGGTTCGGCGGCCGGCTGGTCATGGGCCAGGGGCGCAGACTGGTCGTCCTCGGGCTCACCGGGGTGGCCGTCGGTCTCGCGGGCACGATCCTGGCCGTACACCTGGTGCCGGGCAGCGGGGCCGGGTGGGCGACGGCGCTGCCGCTGCTCGTCGCGGGCGTCGGCTCCGGGCTCACCGTCGCACCCAACACCACGCTCACGCTGAACGAGGTCCCGGTGCGGCTGGCCGGTGCGGCGGGCGGGCTCGTCCAGACCGGGCAGCGCATCGGCTCGGCGGCCGGGATCGCCGTGGTGGGTGCCGTCTTCTACGCCCATGTCGCCAACCACGAGAGCTGGGCCAGGGCCCTGCAACTGGGGCTGGCGGCCTCGCTCCTGTTCGTGCTGGCCGCACTGGGCGTGGGCCTCGTGGACCTGTGGTCGGAGAGGCGGGCGCGGCGGTTGCCCCCGGAGGACTGAGGACCGTATCGCGGCCCTTGAGTGCATCCGAGGGCCGTTCGCGCTGCTTCAGGTCACCGGAGTACGACCGTGACGCCGCGCCGTTCGAGCAGCCGCACGAAGTCCTCGAAGTAGGAGAGCCCGCTCTCCGGTTCCACCACGTCCGCCAGCGCGCGGCGCGCGATCTCGGAGTCGTGCCAGGTCAGGGTGAAGGGCGGAACCACTCCGAATCGACCGCTCAGGCAGTCGCTGAACGCGTTCCACTCCCGGCCGAAGTAGCGGCCGGGCCCGAGCAGGGCCTCGGCGATCGCGCAGTACAGACCGGGTTCGTCCGTGACGAACCGGCCGTCGAGCTGGAAGTCACCCCCGGCCCGGTCCGGCCGGGGTACGCGATCCCGCCAGCCACGAGTGGTGAGGTCCAGCCACGCGGCCCTGCCTTGGGAGTCGTACGGTGCCCACAGGTTGGGCTCCGTCGGCGGGCCCTGCTGCCACTGCGCCCAGATCGGCCGGACCGCAGGCGACGGCCTGTCGTCGCCACCATCGGTGAGGGTGATGTCGACGAGGGTGCCGCCGAGTACGGACGGCCGCACTCCGCTGATGGCCAGGCCCACGGTGCGGGAGGCCATCACGGCACTTCGACGATCCAGCACCAGGAGGTGGGCCCACGCCCGCTCCCACCGACGCGGCCGCCGCAGCACCGCGAGCAGGGGCTCCGCAGGCTCGCAGCCGATCAGCTCCATCGGAACGGGGTCCGGATCCTCTCGCGCCTCGAACAGGCCGTCCACGGCGGAGCACCGGCCTGCCGGAGCGGCCCAGGGGCCCGCGAAGAGCTCGAAACGCGGCGTCGCGGGCATCCCGGAGCAGCCCTCCTCGCTCGTGACACCAGCACCGAGCACGATGTCGAAGCACGCCGGATCAGCCGAGTGGGGCTGATGGGCCACCACGACCGCGTCGACGAGAGTCCACCACTGCACGGGCGCCTCGTCGTCCCAGACCTCGACGCACACGTCACCCAGACCCGGCGAAGCGGCGGGGTCGGCCAGGACCTCACTCAGGAGACCGCCGGGGCGGCACCCACGGAGGGTGAGGACCTCCCGTGGCAGCGGAACCGGCTCGACGAAGAACCCCTCGACGCCCGCGCACCTGCCCCAGAGCTGTTCCACCCCGTCCTCGTCCTCCTGAACCAGGAGGTACTTCACCGGAAAGCCCCGGCCCCACGTGACGTGATCTGCGACCCGCACCCAACCCCCGAACATGCGAACAACTTCCGCGCCCACGATACGGAGCCCACCATACGGATCCGCCTGGAGGGATCAGCCCGCCCGACCGCCCGACCTTGCATGCGAGGGGGCCGACCGGATGAGGCGGCACGAGGCCACAGGTATCGCCTTCGCCAACCCGATGGTCTTGGGGGATCACGTTCTCGTACGGGCCTGGTGGCGCCGGTAGTACGACCAGGTGACCGCCGCCAGGAGCGGGCCCCACAGCAGGAGCGGGGCGTAGGCCGCGACGAACAGGACTTCACCGGCCGAGGTGCCGGGGTCCGGGCCGGGGCCGGTCAGCAGCCCGCCGAAGAAGAGGACCCACCACAGGACGGTGACCGTGACCGCGCCCAACGACGCGGCGAGAACCGCGAGTTTGTGGTTGACCGGGCGTCCTCCGAGGAACGGAATCCAGCGCGGCACGACCTCCCCCCAGGGCCGTACCAAACCGAGTGTGAGGTACGAGGCGGCCTCGGCGACGGCACCGAGCAGCAGGACGTAGGCCAGCCCGATCAGCAGGGAATTGTCGGGGAAGCCCGCGAGGAACTCCTCACGCCCCATCACCCCGACCGGTACTCCCAGCACGAGCGCGATGCGCCACAGCCCGGAGGGGACGGTCGACCAGGCCGCGACATGGGCGGCACGAATCGCCCAGCGCGGGGCGGGGGGCAGGGGCGAAGCCAGAGGCAGGGGCGGAGCCGGGGGCAGGGCCGGTGGTGGCACGCGGGTTTCGGGCGGGGCGGGATCCGTTGTCGGCATGACCCGAATCTCTCGCTCCGCACGGCCCGGCGCGTCGTACCGCGTGATGATCCGCCTCCGCCGCACGGGGGAAGACGCGCTCACCCGCCCTGGTCGGGGGATCGGCCGTCGGCGAGCCGGTTGCTGCGGTCGATCTCCGGCATGTGTGTCTCGGCCCAGACCCGCAGGGCGGAGAGCGGCACTTCGAGGGACAGACCGAGCTCGGTGAGCCGGTAGTGGACGGCGGGCGGCACGGTGGGTTCGACTCGGCGCGCGACCAGGCCGTCGCGGACGAGGCTCTGCAGGGTGACGGACAGCATCTTCTGTGAGACGCCGGGGATACGGCGCCGAAGTTCCGCGAAACGCAGCTCGTCCGGCGCCTCCTCGGCCAGCACTTTCACCACCATCGACGTCCACTTGGTGCCGATGCGGTCGAGCAACCGGCGGGTCGGGCAGAGCGGATTCAGCACATCACCACGCTCGCCGGGCCTTGATGTGGTCACTCGGGGCTCACCACCTGAAGGGAAAGTGCCGTCTTGGAGGAGCCAGGGTAGTTCCCTAGCGTGAGGTGGTCACCATTCCTCACCACATCTGGAGCCTCTCCATGCCCGAAGTGCGGCGCGTCCACGTCAACGGTGTCGAACTGAACGTCGCCCTCGCCGGATCGGGTCCCGCCGTCCTGCTGCTGCACGGGTTCCCGCACACCTGGGAGCTGTGGACCGACGTCATGTCCGGCCTGTCCGACCACTACCGCGTGATCGCGCCGGACCTGCGCGGGTTCGGCGCGAGCGGCCCGGCCGCCTCCGGGTACGACGCGGGAACCCTTGCCGAGGACGCCGCGGCGTTGCTCACCGCGCTCGGTGTGTCCTCGGCCGCGGTGGTGGGCATCGACGCGGGCACCGCGCCGGCCTTCCTCCTCGCGCTGCGCCATCCCGGTCTCGTCCGGCGGCTGGTCGTCATGGAAGCCATTCTGGGCGGGTTGCCCGGCGCCGAGGAGTTCCTGGCCGACGGGCCGCCGTGGTGGTTCGGCTTCCACTCCGCCGCACCCGGCCTTGCCGAGACCGTACTTGAGGGTCACGAGGCCGCTTACGTCGACTGGTTCCTGCGCAATGGCACGCTCGGCGACGGGGTCCGCCCCGCCCTCCGGGACGCCTTCGTCCACGCGTACACCGGCCGTGAGGCCCTGAGCCGCGCGTTCTCGTACTACCGGGCGCTGCCCGAGAGTGCGGCACAGATCGAGCGGGCGGCTGCCACCGCCCGCCTGACAGTGCCGACCATGGCGATCGGCGCCCGGCCCGTCGGCGCGGCGCTGGAACGCCAACTCCGCCCGCTCACCGACGATCTCACCGGACACGTCATCGAGGACTGCGGCCACATCATCCCGCTGCACCGGCCACACGCCCTGCTCACGCTGCTGCGGCCCTTCCTCGCCGGTGAGGACGCGAAGGCGGCGTGACCGGGTAGAGGGTCGAGGGCCAGCCCGGCCCGCAGGCCATCGGGTTCGGGTGGCGGCCCCTCCCGGGGGATCAGGGGCCGATGCGTGGAAGAACGAGAGGTGTCGCACCGGCAGGGGGCGGCGGAAGGTGAGAAGCGGGGGGGCACGGCCGATGCTGCCGACCCGCCCCTCCCCCTCAGGCAGGGACGAACACGTCTTCGTGAGCCCCGTCGAGGATGAACCCGTTGTCGAAGCGGACCCTGACGCTCACGCGGGGCGCGCGTTCCTGGAAGGCGGTCCAGGCGGGTTCCAGAGCGCCGATGTTCTCTTCGAGCTGCCGCCTGCTCTCCGTGGGCATTTCGCGCCCGTAGGCGTCGAGCAGCGACTTGAGCCGCTCGTACTCGCGTACCTCGTCGCTCTCGTCCTCGTGGCCGACCACCTCCTCGACGGTCCCGGAGATACCCGCCGCCAACGCCAGGAACCCCACGACGACCCCCGACACCTCGGCCGAATCGGTCAGCCGGGTGTCCGCTGCCAGCACCACCCGCTGGCCTGCCTTCAGAGTCATCTGCTCCCCATCTCCCCTGCGTTGGCTGCGTTGGCTGCGTTCGCGCGGTACAGGAACGCCTCGACGAGGCGGTCGGTGAAAGCCCGGTCGACGGGTTCCGCCGTCACCAGGACGCGGTGGTAGACCGGCCCCACGAGTTGGTCGATCTCCGCCGCCGTATCGAGTCCGGCGGCGAGCTGACCGCGTTCCACCGCGCGTTCCAGCGGGAGCCGGTCGCGACGGCGCTGTGCGTCGAGGTACCCGGAGCGCAGGGCGGCGGCGAACGCGGGGTCGTGCTGGGCGTGCCCGATGAGGGCCTTGAAGACGGCGCCCGCGTCGGACTCGGTGAGGAACAGGGCCAGTTGGCGCAGGTGGGCGCGCAGGTCCGGGCCCAGGTCGCCGTGGTCCGGCGGGGTGAGGGCTTCGGCCGCGTCCTGGAGGAAGGCGTCCAGGAGTACGTCGGTCTTGGTCTTCCACCAGCGGTAGACGGTCTGCTTGGCGACGCCCGCGCGGGCGGCGATGCCCTCGATGGTGACGCCGGTGAAGCCCTTCTCGGCCAAGAGGCCGTCGGCCGCCTCCAGCACTGCCTGCCGGGCCTGTTCGCTGCGGCCGTGCCTGTTGCCGTGGTGGCGTGCCGCCGGCTGTGGCCCGTCCGCCGCGGCGGCAGCCGCCGTACTTCCTCGTTCCATGTCTGCCTCCTGGGGCCAGGGTAGGCCAGAATCGCTAGACTGGACGCAACGGTGCGTCTAGCCTAACGCGCATGACACCCACCAACACCCTCGAAGACCCCCGCATCGCCTCCGCCCTCGACCGGATGTTCCGGGATGCCGAGCAGGACGAGGTGACCAGCAGACGGGTCCGGGCGGCATGGCCCCAGGGATTCACCCCCCTGGACCCACAGGAGCAGGCCGACGCCAAAGCGGAGGTGTACATGCCGATTTCCGCCGAGGGCGGCCGCCTCCTCTACAACCTGATCCGGGCCGCCCGCCCCGCCACCGTCGTCGAGTTCGGCACGTCCTTCGGCATCTCCACGCTCCATCTCGCCGCCGCGGTGCGCGACAACGGCACGGGGCGGGTGATCAGTACGGAACTGAGCACCGTCAAGGCCGAGGCCGCGCGCCGGACGTTCGCCGAGACGGGGCTGGACGATCTGATCACCGTCCTCGAAGGAGACGCCCGCGACACCCTCGCCGAGGTCGCCGGCTCCGTGGACTCCGTGGGCTTCGTCCTCCTCGACGGCTGGAAGGACCTGTGCCTGCCCGTCCTGCGACTCCTCGAACCCCGCCTCGCACCCGGCACCCTCGTCGTCGCCGACGACGTGGACCTGGAGGACCTCGCGCCCTACCTCGACTACGTCCGCACCCCCGCGAACGGCTACCAGAGCGTCACGTTCCCCGTGGAAGACGGAATGGAGATCAGCTGCCGCCTCTAGACCTGGCGAGCGGCGATCCCGGTCTGCATCACCAAGGCCTGGGGCCGGCCAACCGGGGCCAGCGGCGCTCGACCCGCGCCATCCTCTGTGCAGCTGAGTTCCGCTCCCGCGACTGTCGTGTTCACCTCGTCCTGGGGGCATTGTCGTGATCAAGGCAAGGAGCCTTGATCCTTTCGGCTCCGTGCCTGTTCAATCAGCCGATGACTGAGACCGACATAGACCTGGGCACCATCACCGCACCCTCCGGGATGCTCGTGCTGGGGATGGCGGGCTGGATCGACTACTGGCCGCAGCTGGGACCGCCGCTGTCCGAGCGGGCCCGAACCGCAGTGGCCGCCGGTGGTGGCCACCTGCACGGCCCCGAGGGCAGCGCCCCGTCCGCCTGGATGTGCGAGGCAGTCGCCGTGGCCGCCGCCGCAGACCGGCCGCTGCGAGTACGGGCCGGGACATCGGCCTCACCCTTCGACGGGGAGCCGACGGTCGCCGTCCTGGAGGTCGACCTCGGCCTGCCCCGGCCCGGTCCCGAGCACGGCGAACCCGCGCAGCTCGGGGACCTGCCGGTCGACCGGTGCGGCATGGTCCTCGGCGACGCTTCAGCACTGGACGGCTTCACCGGTTTGGACGGCCCGTCCACCGACGGTCTGGCGGACGTCACTTACTGGGGCAAGTACGAGGGCACCGTCCACGAGCGGTTCGGCGGGGACCGCATCCCGCACTCCCCCAGCGGACACGGCCCTCGTGGATGGCTCGACCTCCCCCTGGCCGAGGCCGAATCCGTCGCCGAGCAGCTCCGGACCTGGACCCGCGAGGGGCCCGGCAACGGGCTGATGGTCGCCGTCGACGCCCACACCGACTACCACCGGTTCCAGCGGGCCGGATGGAACCACCCACTGCTCGCGGGCACCATCGACCTCTCCGGTTGTCCGGTGCTCGGTCTCGGCTGGGATCCCGGCGACCACTCCATGCGCCACCGCGGCGAGCGGGCCTACGGCCAGGTGTACCCCGCCACCCTCGAAACCCGCGCGGGCGAAGCGGTACTGCGCTGGACCATCCCCCCGTACGACTCTGGCCGGTGAACCGCACCCAGGCCGGACAAGCGCCGGAAGAACACCATCACCCGGCTCCACTCGGGTCGGCCCTCAGCCGTGGATCGGGAAGGACGCCTGGAATTCCAGGCGTTCGTCGGCACCGTCGCCGACAGCGGCGAGAACCCCGTCGAGCGCCATGAACTCCTCCCATGCCGCCCGGCCAGTCGCCTCGGCGAGCCGGGCCACGACCAGATCCTCCAGCTCGGGAACGCGCTTGTTCTTCCAGATCTTGTCGGCGAGGCTGACGAGCAGATCCTCCAGGCCGACCCGCGCACCCGCCCATGACGCGTGAGTCGCTGCGAAGCGCGCCAGTTCAGGTTTGATGCCGTGGTCGAGCAGAAGAGCTCGCCCGGCCTCCTCGTGCGCCGATCCGGGACCGCCCAGCTCGGCCAGGTGCACCGTCTTCCCCACATCGTGCGTGGCCGCTCCGAAGAGCGCCGCCTCACGGTCGAAGTCCACGGCGGGGTAGCGCTGTCGCATCCACTCGACCAACTGGTGCGCCACGTCATGGACGGCGCGCAGGCAGGTGGGCCGCCAGCCGGGGCGGGCTGTCCAGTTCCGACAGCAGCTCTGCGACACGTTCCGGTAGGGGCAGCAGGGGCGGGTTCGTAGTGCCCCTCATGGCCCTCGACAAGAGGGAGTTGGTCGACATCGCGACAGGGTAATGGCGCCGGGCTTACCGTACGGTCCGGGAATGCGAGAACCTGTCGGCAGCGCGAGAAGCTACGTCTACCGCGTCACCAAATACGACCCCGCCGACCGCGACGAGCACGGCAGCTACATCGGCACCGAGCCCGCAGTCAGCGACCACGCTCCCGTCGAGGCCACCTACCTGCAAGCCGTCGCCGCATTCGCCGAGGACAGCGGCGTCGACCACGTGGCCGTTCGGGAACCGCAGATCGCGCCGGGCTTCGCCGTGTTCGGCGCGGAGCCGAACGCTACGAGCACCGGACGCCCTCAGGAAACGCGGCCCCGCGACCGCTTCCGTACCGTCAGGTCTGCATGCATGACAGATGGCCGGGCAGCTCCGTGAGTTGTTCGATGCGGAGCACCGCTTCGTCTGCCGTGGGTGACGGTCCGCCGGTGACGAAGTCGATGCCCCGGTCCAGCCAGATGCCGGTGAGCCCGGCGAGGGCGGCTGCGTTCACGTCGCTCTCCAGCATGTCGCCCACGTTGACCGCCCGCGCGGGCTCCGTCCGCATCTGGTGGCAGGCGGTGGCGTAGGCAGCGGGCTTGGCCGCGCCGAGCTCGGTCGGGGTGAGGACGGCCTCGAAGTATTCGAGGAGGCCGAAGCGGGCGAGTTTGGCGCGTTGTTGCCCGGGATCGCCGTTGGTGAGAACGGCGAGACGAGGTCCACGGGGAAGCCGTTTCAGGGCCTCCAGGCAGGGCTGGACATCGGGGTAGCACTGCCAGGACTCCTCGAACACGGTGAGGTAGCGCTCCGCGATCCAGGTGTCCAGCAGGCCGGGCATTGCCGGAACCGGCTCGCCGAGCGCCGGCAGGAAGGAACGGACCCTGCGCCGGTGGTGCTCGGCGAAGGAGCACTGACCGGCCAGGTACTCCCGCATGTGGCGCGCCTCCAACGCCCACCACAACGCCACCAGTTCGTCCGCTGGAGCCGTCGCGTTCGGCGCGTCCCGGACGATCCGGCCGATCGTTTCGAAGACCGCGCTTCGATGATCGACCAGGGTGCCGTCCAGATCGAAGAAGATCACATCTGCCATACGGTGATCATCTCGTGCCGGATGATCTGGATACCAGGGACTGGAGGGGCTGAGTTTTCCGGTTGGCGACGCGGCAGAGCATCCAGCTCGTACCGAGGCACACTGCCGAGCGGGCTGTGGCGCCTTCGAAGAGCCGCATCCAGGTGGTCGGGTCCTGCTCTGCCTTGCTGCGGACGGAAGCGCGTCGGTTCGCGGAGACCGCGCCGAGGGTCCGGGTGTCGAGGATCGTGCGGGGCGGGGGCCTTCGACTAGACCGGAAGCCAGACCGGCCACCATGTCGGCACATTGTCGGGCGGGCAATAACTGACCGGATATCCATCAGGCGCATGCCAGATCGCCATCAATGGCCACAGCAATACCACGCTAGGGCCAACGGTCATCAGCAGCGGAAGCAACAGCCAACGCCTGCCCGTGACTCTGCGCATAAGCCACCATATAAAGGTTGCCACTGTTGCCATCGAGGTCGACGCTACGACGAGATCACCGAGGTTAGCCACGGCGTTTACCCCGATATCGCAGTCCTCCCAAGCATTGTTCAAAAGGACGGATGCCACGAATCCGGACCCCAGGAACACCACCCAACCGACGACCCAGCTACCAGCACTGTACGAAGCCTTCCTGGTCTCGCTCAAAACCCTCCCTACGGGGCGTAATGGGGTAGCAAGAGGGGCCGCAGTATCGGGTCCCCCCTCCCCGCATCTTGCATGGTGCCACCGCAGGCGCCTACGGGAGTCCCTGCGAAGATAAAGAGATGGGAGATCACTTCGGCGCGGAAATCCGGCGGTTCCGGTTACGTGCGGGGCTGACGCAGGAAGCCCTGGCCGAGCGGTCCGGTGTTTCGGTCAGTACGATCCGTGGCCTGGAGACCGGTAGACGCCGTAACCCGCAGCTCGCGTCGGTGCGCCAACTGTCCGACGCGCTCGGCCTGGAGCCGGCCGAAGTGGATGAACTGCTTGCTGCGGCAGCGGGCGCCACAGACCAGTCGCCGGTGCCGGTGCCAGTGCCAGTGCCGGTGCCGCGCCAATTGCCCGCCCCGCCCGCGCCGTTCGTGGGGCGGCAGTGCGAAGTGGACCGGCTCGACGCGGTACTTCGGAACGGTTCGGGTGCGTCGAGCACCGTGGTCATCTCCGCGATCGCCGGTGCCGGCGGGGTCGGCAAGTCATGGCTCGCCCTGCACTGGGCCCACCGCAACGCCGACCGGTTCCCCGACGGCCAACTCTTCGTCGACCTAAGGGGTTTCAGCCCCGACAGCGACTCGATGGACCCGGCCGTGGCGGTACGTGGGTTCCTTGAGGCGCTGGGCGTCGAACCCGGCCGTATCCCCGTCGACCCACACGCGCAGGCGGCGTTGTTCCGTAGCCTGGTGGCGGACAAGCGGATGCTGCTGGTGCTCGACAACGCGGCCGACACCGCCCAGGTCACTCCCCTGCTGCCCGGCGGCGACACCTGCACCGTGGCGGTCACCAGCCGCAACCGACTGTCCGGCCTGGTCACCGGCCACAGCGCCCACCCCCTGAACGTCGACACCCTCACCGACGCCGAGGCCCGCGAACTGCTCGCCTCCCGACTCGGCACCGTACGCATCGACGCCGAATCCGCGGCGGTGGACGAACTGGTCCGCCTGTGCGGCGGGTTCCCCCTGGCGTTGAGCATCGTCGCCGGGCGCGCCCACACCCATCCGTCCCTGTCCCTGGCCGACCTCGCCGACGAACTGCGCGACAGCGCACTCGACGCCCTCGACGACGCCGACCCGACCGCGAGCCTGCCCGCCGTGCTCTCGCTGTCGCACGAGGCGTTGACCGGCGAAGAGGCGGAGGTGTTCGGGCTGCTCTCGATCGCACCCGGGCCCGACATCGGCCTCGCCGCTGCCGGCAGTCTCACCGGCCTCGGTCGCAGCAGGACCAGGACCGTACTGCGCAGGCTGGAACAGGCGTCGCTCATCGTCCAGGACTCCGCCGGACGCCACCACATGCACGATCTGATACGCCGGTACGCCGCCACGACTGCCACCACCACCCCCTACGACGAGCTGACCGCCGACACCCGCAAGGCAGCACTGCGGCGACTGCTCGACTTCTACACCCACACCGCGTACGCCGCCGACCGGCTCCTGGAACCCCACCGCGACCCCGTCGACCTCGACCCGCCGGTACCCGGCTGCCGCCCCTTGGCGCTCGCCGACATCCCGGCCGCGATGGACTGGTTCGCCGCCGAGCACCGGAACCTGCTCGCCGCCCAGCAGACCGCCGTCGCGCACGCGATGCACTCCACGGCCTGGCAGTTGGCCTGGGCGCTGAACAACTTCCACTACCGGCGCGGACGTCGCCACGAGCAGCTCGCCGTGTGGCGGATCGCGGCCGACTCCGCGGGCAGACTGGCCGACCCCCACCCCCAGATCCTCGCCCACCGGCTGCTCGGGCGCGCCCAGGTCGTACTGGGGCACCGGCAGGAAGCGATCGACTCCCTGCACCGGGCCCTGGCCTTGAGCGAGGAGACGGACGACCGCGCCCTCCAGGCCCATGCGCACTACACGCTCGCGACGATCTGGTCGGACGGCCGGAAGGCCCTGGAGCACGCCCGGCGCGCGCTGGACCTCTACCGGGGTTTCGACCGGCCGGTCTGGGAGGCCAACGCACTGAACGCGGTGGGCTGGTTCGCCGCGCGCCTCGGCGACCACGACACCGCGCGCGAGCACTGCCGGGCCGCCCTCACCCAGTACGAGCAGCACCAGGACCTCCCCGGCCAGGCGCAGACCCTGGACAGCCTCGGCTACATCGACCACCACAGCGGTCACCACCAGGACGCGGTCCAGCACTACGACCGGGCCATCAGCCTGTACCGCGACCTCGGCAACACCTACGAAACCGCCGACACCCTAGACCGGCTCGGCCACCCGCACGCCGCCCTCGGCCACCGCGACCGAGCCCGTGCGGCATGGCAAGAAGCGTGGGACCTGTACCGGCAGCAGGGACGCGATCAGGCGGCCGAGCAGGTACGGCGACAACTCGACGGCCTCAGCGAGGGCGACAGCGAAGCCGACAGCAATGGCGCAGGCGCAGGCGAACCTGACCGGTCACACATGAACGGTTCGTGAGCTGTCAGCCGGTCCGGCGCGCCAGCACGATGGTGCAGGAAAGAGCACGGCGTGCGGTTCACCCCGCTTGTTCGTGTTGATCGCACACGTCGAGAATCGGGAGAGGAAAATGCGCAAGGGAATGCGAGGCGTATTGGCAAGCGCGGCGGTCGCGACCGCCGTTGTGGGAATTGCGGGCATATCCCCGGCTTCCGCCGCGAGCGCCGGATCGGCCACCACGACGGTCGCCTCCCAGCAGCAGGACGGGAAGGCCGGTGTGAAGGGCGACCCCTGCGGCTGGTTCGCCAATCCGGGCGCCTACTACAACCACTGCGGGACGGGCAACGTCGTCATCTACGTCGACCGGTGGAACATCGGCGGCATCAAGGACTACGAGAAGTGCGTCGGCCCGGGCACCACGTACCTGGGCGGCGGCTGGCCCGACTTCCAGGGCGCCTGGTACGTGGGCAGGTCCTGCTGACGGGCGCGTCGTAACTGCTCCCCGAGGTCCGGAAGTCGGCCGACCAGGACTTCGGGGGGTCGGGGGAAGGGGGAAGGGGGAAGGGGGTGGCCCCCGCCGGGTCGGCGGGGGCCACTCTCCGGCGGGCTGCCGGACGTACGCGCGTCAGCCCGGCGTGGATGGTGGATGGTGGGTGGGGTGATCGCGGGTTGCATGTTCCGTAGCGGTATGTGGTGCGGTGGGCCTACGTCCCGCCCCGCTGAGGAAGGCCCCTGCTCATGTACTTGTCCTTCGTACCGCCGCGCCAGGTCAAGATCGGTGACGCGGCTGCCTTCGTCGGCACGACACCTCGGGCGATCCGTCACTACCACGAGATCGGCCTGCTCCCCGAGCCCGAGCGGGGCGGCGACGACCGTCGCCGTTACGGCTACGAAGACATGATCCGGCTGTTGTGGATCCGCAAGATGGCGGATGCCGGGATCGCCCTGGACGACATCCGTGACTCCCTCGCCGACACGGCGTCCACCGGTGCCACCGATGCCGACGACAGCGCCGACGAGGACGGGGAAGCGGAAGGGGACGACGGCATCGCGCACGTCCTGGAGCGGCTGGAGAAATCCCTCGTCGCCCAGGAAGCGGAACTGCGACGCCAACGGACTGCCGTGCAGCGCATGCGTACCGAGGGCAGCAGGATGGGTCTGCTCTCCGACTTCGTCACCGACCGCCTCAAGAGCCTGCCCGAGGGCTCCCTGCGCCAGGCGGACCTGGATGTTCTGCTGGTCACCGAGCGGATCTTCGGCCCACTCGGTGCGGCCGTCCAGGCCTCCCGTTTCATCGCCGTGGCCACCCACCCGGATTTGCGGGAGGAGTCCGACCGTGTTGATGCCGCCGAGGAGGCACTCGACGACATGGTCGCTGTCGACGACCCCCGCGTTGCCCGGGTGGCGGCCGAACGGCACGCCTTCGAGAAGGCGCTGCACGCATTCATCGAGGACTCCGGCCTGGCGGAGAGCGAGGACGCGCTCTTCGACGCCTGGGACGCCCTGCACCCTGAAACCGCTGATGAGGAGGAGGACGAGGGCGAGGGCCAGGACGAGAGCGAGGACTCGGCCGGGCGAAGCACCGGGCCGGGTCGCGAGTCCATGAGCGCGTTCGAGGCCACCGGCAAGATGCCCTACGACTTCTCCCCGGCCCGGCTGCGCTGCATGGAATTGGCCATGGAACTCGACGCCCGCGAGTCACCCACTACGTGACGAGGCGGAAGTCCGGGTGCCGCAGCCAGGCCCTGAGGAACTGCGGATCGCCGACCTGGCGGATCCAGCGGTCGCCGCCGCCCGTGTCGTACGAGACTTCCCTGACGGTGCCGGGGAGCGAAGCCACCAGCACACGCGCTCGGGCCAGGTCCGCGCCCCCTTCCGCCCGGTCGCCGCGGGCGAGTCCGAGGACGCCGTCGAAGTCGATCAGCGTACGCAGCCGTTGGGCCAGGTCGAGGGCGAGGTGGCCGAGCAGGAGGTGGTTCAGCCAGCCCGAGGAGCCGGCGGCGAGTACGAGGCCCTGCACCGGCGGCAGCGGGAAGTCGGAGTAGTCCTCGTCGTCAGCCGGTAGGCAGTCGTCCTCCGAGAGGAAAAACATGCCCGCCTCAGCCGTGTCGACGAGGACGTGCGGGCCGAGGGCCGCGGGCTCGCGGACCCGGAAGGCCAAGTCGGCGCCCGCCTCGATCTCGACCGGTTCGCAGAACGTCTCCAGCCACGGGATCACATCGGCCCGTACCTCTTCGAAACCGCGGTGCTCGAAGAGCCAGAGCCCCACTGCCGGTCCCGCCAAGATGTCCCCCTTGCCTCCCTTGTCCCCCCGTGCTCGTACCTGGGACCATGTACGCGTGTCCGAGGAACTGAACCCGATGTCAAGCATGTGGCCGATTGTGCCGTCCGGGACCGCCGACTGGCTGCTGGAGCTGTGCGGCGACGGCATCACGGGGTTCATGCCTCCGGCGATGCCCGACGCGGTGTGGGTACTCAACGCCATGTACGAGCGCGACCGCGAGTACGAGCACACCCACGGGCACGAGAACGTGCCTGTGGGTGTGTCGTATCACGAGTACCACCAGGCACGTCTCGCCGACGGCAGCGCCCAGCCCCACACGGTCGCCGGCCTCGACCTCGACGCCGTGGGCGTCACCACGGGCGGAGGCCTCGGACGCGCCCGGCACCCGGGCCCCGGCTGGCGGCGGCTGCGCTGGGCCGAGCTCGCCGAGCGGACCGGAGACCCGGTCGTGCCCGACGGGCGGATGCCCTCCTTCCGCTGCTTTCCCTCGGCAAAGAAGGAGGGCAGCTGGCCGCTGAGCATGGCCCCGCCGACCGAGGGGAGCCTGGACCGTGAGACCTGGAACCGGCTGATCGCCGTCCTCACCCAGCACAGTCCCGCAGGGCCCGACACTCGCTGTCTGGCGTACTACAACCCGCTCCTGCTCGGCGCCGACAACTTCGACGACCTCCACGTCCGTGCGGGCCGGCTCGGCGACGCCGAGGTCCTGTACGACCATTCAGAGGCGGATTTCAGCCCGTCCAACCTCTGGGCCGATGACCGTTCCTGGGTCCTGTGCACCGACTACGACCTGTGGGCCACCAAGGTCGCAGGCCCTCCGGCTCTCATCGACGCGTTGCTGAACGACCCCGAAATCGAGGCGGTACGCCTGCCTTGGGCGCACTGACGACGCGCCCCGGCTCGCCCCCGCGCCGTCCCGTCAGCGAGGCGAGAGGAGGCAGAACTCGTTGCCCTCCGGGTCGGCCAGGACCGTCCAGGAGATCGCGGACTGATCAAGACCAAGATCGGGGTCGGTGGCGCCCAGTGCGCGCAGTCGGGCCGCCTCCGCTGCCATGTCGTCATCGGGGTACGGGCAGACGTCGAGGTGGACCCGGTTCCACACGCTCTTGGTGTCGGGAGTACGGACGAACTCCAGGTAGGGCCCCACGCCCTTGGCGGAGCGCATGGTCGCCTGGTCGTCGGTGACCGCGTGCAGTGTCCAGTCCATCGCCGCGTCCCAGAAGCGGGCCATCCCCCGCGGGTCGGCGCAGTCGACCACCACCGCGGCGACCGGCCCGGTGCCCTGGTAGATCGGGCGGGGCTCCAGGACGCAGAACTCGTTGCCTTCGGGGTCGGCCATGACCGTCCAGGGGACGTCGCCCTGCCCCACGTCGGCGAGCGTCGCACCGAGATCCTGCAAGCGCGCGACCAGCTCCGCCTGATGGGCGGTTGAGGTGGTGGCCAGATCGAGGTGCACACGGTTCTTGACCGTCTTGGGTTCCGGGCGGGCGATGATGTCGATGCACACGGCCACGGGGTCGGGGTACGCGATGCCGACGGGTTCGAGGTTGGTCACGCCGGGGCCTTCGCTGTCGATGCCCCAACCCAGCGCCTCCGCCCAGAACCTGCCGAGCGCGGCGTCGTCATGGGCCTTCATATTGATCTGTACGAGTCGTGTTGCCATGGCGAAGATCCTAGAAGGCCCGTCAACGGGCGTGAGGGCGTGAGGTGTCGAGTCAGTGATCATGAACCACAATCACAGTGCCGCAAGAGAGCATGCCTACCGACTGCAAGGAGCGTCACTTCCGTTCAAGCCTCCGCTGGTCAAGACGGTGTTCAGGGACGTGACCCCGTTGCACGTCTCGCGGTCGGCCGCGCGGGCTGCCGCGTCGGTGACGCGGACGGTACTGACGGACATCATTGACGGCGCGCGGCGAGCAGCGCGGGAGGAGGCCCGAACGAAGCTGCTTCCCAAGGACCTTGTGTCAGCCATCGACGAGGACATCGAGCTGCAGGTGGGGAGCATTTGGTACGCCCACAGCCCTACGTTCAAGGGGTTGAACGGGGTGGTGCGCGACGCCGAGGGTGTCGTCGTACGCGCTCCCAAGCGGAGCCAGTCGCGCAAGCCGAGTGCCGTGGTGGGTGCCCACAGGTTCGAGGCCGGGATCAGGAGGCTGCTGCGCGAGCGGGGTACGGCGGCTGTCCCGGCGATGGTGCGGGAGTTGGACGGGCTCGCGAGCGTGTTCATGTCGGACCTCGCCCGGGACGCGGCCATGGTCGTCCGGGAGGGCGGGATCAAACGGTTCGGCTCGGTCACTCTGGTGACACCGGGCGAACCGGCTGACCCGACCCCGTTCGTGCTGCCGGAGTCCGTCAGGGCCTTCACGTCCCGCGCGGGAGACGGGCGGACCGTCGGCAGGGACGACGTCCTGGCCGCCACCACGATGCAGTTGTGGGGCGAGGTCAGACAGCGGGCTCTCGTCTCAGCACGCGAAGCGGCAGGGGTGGGTTCGGGAGTCTGAAGCCGCGCGGGTGTGTGGATGGATGGATGGATGACTGTGCGGGATTCGTCCGACCAGCCTCCACCGCGTCCGTGAACTCCCCTGTTCCGTCAGCCTCGTGGGACTTCGCGGTTCCGCACGAGTTGCCTGGCGATCTCCACGTGATCCGTATCCATGGCGGCAGTGTCGCGGATTCGGCCAGCCTCGCGTCAGGGAGGGAGCTCGCCACAGATTCGGGCGGCGGGTGTGCTGTGCTGGAACTCCGTCGAAATCGCCCTGAATATCTCCGTAAAGAGAACATGCCCTGTTCCGGACAAACGGATCAGAGCCGCCTTGTCGGCGTTGCGCGGCGCTGCGAGAGTGCACGCGTCGTGACCCCGAGGACAGGGTGGAATGCCGATGTTCAGCCGACGCACAGTGACCGCCGTGGTGGCCGCAGCGCTCGTCACGTTGGGTATGACCGGTTCCGCAGTAGCCGATTCCGGGACCAGCACGAACCGTCAGCAGTTCAGCACACAGGCCCGGGACGCCGGGCTGACGTCGGCCCAGGCCGACGCACTTCAGGAGCGGGTGGAGAGCCGGCTCGCCGAACAGGGCGGACGCCAGGTCTCGGCCAACGAGATCGAACTCCGGGGGGCCAGCATGCTGGTCGCGGTCCCCGGCGAGAAGTACGCACGCGACCTGGCCGCACCGAACAGCGCGCGGAACGCGCTCGCCTGGGAGTGCGACTACGGGAACTTCTGCATGTACCGGGGCACCAACGGCACCGGTGACCGGCTGTCCCTGTACTACTGCCAAAACTACGGCCTGACCAACTGGGTCGGCAACGGCTCCTTCTACAACAACCAAACACCGGGCACCAAGGCCCAGTTCAAGAACCAGAGCGGCACCGTCATCTACACGACACTCGGTGCACCGAGCTACCACCCGTCCTACAACTGGGACCCGGTCTGGACGGTCAAGCCCTGCTGACAGGACACAGTGCGGCAGTGATGGAGCAGCGGTGAGAGTGGGCCCCGCCGACAGGTCGGCGGGGCCCACTCCTTCCGGCAGGCACCTGCCGCCGCCTTCAGCGGGGACTCCGCTCGGGGAGCCCGGCGGGTTCGGCGGGTTCGGCGGGTTCGGCGAGCATGAGGAAGATGCCCGCGGACAGCAGCGCACAGAGAGCCGCACTGCCCCACAGCACGAGGTGCCACGACTCGGTGAAGCCCTCCGCCACGAAATCGAAGAACTGGGAACGGGCGTCGGAGGGGACGGTGGACAGAGGGCCGGTGAGGTCGCCCGAGTTCACGCTGTTGGCGAGGGCCTCCGGAGTGCCGTGGTAGCCGGGGATGTGGCCGGAGCCGCCGCTCAGCCTCCCCTGGAGGAGGTTGACCAGTGCCGAGCCCGCCGCCGCGATAGCGAGGGCCTCGCTGCCCAGGCGGATGGTGTTGAGGAAGCCCGCGGCCGTGCCGGTGGCCTCCGGTGGTACGACGGTCAGCACGGCACCGTCGACCAGGCCGAAGTTGAGGCCCAGCCCGACTCCGAGCGTGATCAGGGGACCGGCCAGTTCGGCCGCACCGACGCCGGGACGCAGGACGAGGGCGAGCCAGGCGACGCCGAGCGTCAGCAGGACCAGACTGCCGGTCAGCACGGCCCGCAGGGACAGGCCCCACTTGATCAGCTTCCCGGCCAGAACCGGGGTGGGAAGGATGGGCAGGGTCATCAGCAGCATCGTGATGCCTGCCGTCCGGCTGGTCGTCCGGCCCCCGACCAGAAGGTAGTTCGGCAAGAGGGGCAGCAGGATCACGAACGCGAAGGTGACCACGACGGGGATCAGGCACAGAGCCACGAACCTGGCGTTGCGCAGCAGTGTGAGGTCGAGCATCGGATGCCGTTGTCGCCGCTCGACCAGGACGAACACCACCATCAGCACCACGGACCCGGCCAGCATGCCGAGCACGCTCGTACTGGCCCAGCCCTGTTGCGGTCCTTCGACCACCCCGAGCATGAGCAGGAAGAGGGCGGCCACCAAGGTGACCGTGCCCCACCGGTCGACCCCGGCCGCCGACCTGTCGCGGGACTCCCGCATGCCGGCGGTGGCCAGCATCACCAGCACCATCGACAGCGCGTGCACGCCGAAGAACGAGCGCCAGCCCCACGCGTCGGCCAGTACCCCGGCCACCATCGCGCCGAGGGCGAGCCCGGCGCCCGTCATGATGCCGACGGTTGCGAACACCCGGGTGCGGGCTGTGCCTTCGAAGGTCGCGGCCAGGATCGCGCTGCCGCTGGTCAGCAGTGCGGCGGCGCCGACGCCCGCCACGGCGCGGGACAGATCGAGCAGAAGGATGTCGTTCGCGAACGTGCTTGCCAGCGAGGCCACCGCGAAGAGTGCCGCGCCGGTACGGAACACGCGCCGCCGCCCGATGAGGTCCGCCAGCGAACCGCAGGCGAGCATGAAGCTGGCGAAGGTGAGGTTGTAGCCGTGCACCACCCACTGGAGCGCGGCCAGGGGGGCGTGCGTATCGCGGCCGATGTGCGGCAGCGCCACCCCCGAGCCCGTCACCGAGGTCGGGAGGATCAGCAGCGTGAGGAGGACCGCGGCCAGCGTGACAGCGGGGTTCGTGCGCGGGTTCGTCTCGGGCATTCGCGGTCACGCCCCGGGCACGGAGCCGACGAGACCGCCGTCGATGACGAGGTCCTGTCCGGTGATGTACGAGGCGTCGTCGGACGCCAGGAAGGCCACGGCCGCCGCGATGTCATCGGGGTGGCCGAGGGAGCCGAGGGGCACCTCCGCGGCGTTGCGTGCCTCGGCGCCGGGGCCGGGGTTCGCCTCCCGGTACATCTCCGTATCGATGTAGCCGGGGCTGATCGAGTTGACCCTGATGCCGCGCGGCGCCAGGTCGGCGCCGAGGGTACGCGCGAGGTTGTGCGCGGCGGCCTTGCTGGCGGAGTAGACCGAGGCGACGGGCAGACCTCGGTGCAGGGTCCAGGAGGCGTTGATGACGATGGAGCCGCCGTCCCGCATCAGGGGCAGAGCCTTGAGGATCGTGAAGAAGACACCCTTGAAGTTGACGTCGACGACGTGGTCGAAGTCGGCCTCGGTGAGTTCCGAACTCGGCTTGAAGACCCCGACACCCGCATTGGCGAAGACCACGTCCACACTGCCGCGCCAGGTCTCGATCTGCCTCGCCAGACGGTCGAGATCGGTCAGCGAGGCCACATCGGCACGGACCGCGAGGGTCCGCTCGGCGGTGTCGAGGCGGGCCGTGGCGCGGTCCAGGCGTTCCTGGTCGCGCCCGGTGACGACGACGTACGCGCCTTCGTCCAGGAGCCTGCGCGCGGTGGCGAACCCCATGCCGCTGGTGCCGCCGGTAATGAGCACCGTCTTGTTGGTGAGTCGGTTGAGTCCGTTGAGTCGGTCGAGTCCACTGAGTCGGTTCATGCCGATGATCCTCAAGCGGTGCGCATACATGAGGCAGAGCCGGGCGAACCTGGGTCTGCCACCACCACCCTCGGCGGTCCTCGGCCTGCGGACTCTCAGACGGCGTCCGGTTCCCGTACCTCCAGCAGCGCTGTGAGCCGGGACTCGGTGTCACCGCGCACCTCGGGGGTGTAGAACAGCAGGCGGTGGCCCGGCAGGTCCGGCACCGGCAGCGAGGCGTACTCGAAGGTCAACTCACCGGCCTCCGGGTGCGCGAGGGCCTTGACTCCCTGGGTCGCGGAGCCGACGGGATGCTCCGCCCATACACCGGCGAAGGCGGGGCTCACCGCGCACATGTCGGCGGCCAGGCGGCTGAACTCCGGGTCGTCGGGGTAGCGGGCGGCATCCGCGCGGAACTGCCCGACGATGGCCCGCGCGGCGTCCTCCCACTGGCAAATGGCCGCACTGTAACGGGAGTTGACGAAGAAGCTCACCAGGCAGTTGTGGTCGTCCCCGCCGTACCCGAACACCATGCGGGCGGCACGGTTGACCGCGACGAGGTTCCAGTGCCGGTCGATGATGTAGGCGGGACGCGGCAGCCAGCCGTCGATCACCCGTTGGAGACCGGGCGGTACCTCCCGGCGTCCGGCGGTCGACGCGCGCCCGGGCTGCGGCGGGTTGAGCCCGGAGAGCAGGTACAGGTGCTCCCGCTCGGCGGGGTCGAGGCGCAGGACGCGTGCGATGGCGTCCAGCACCCCGGCCGACACGTTGATCTCCCGCCCCTGTTCCAGCCAGGTGTACCAGGACACCCCGACCCCGGCGAGCACGGCCACCTCCTCCCGCCGCAGCCCGGGCGTGCGCCGCCCGCCGCTTGCGGGCATGCCTACGTCCTCGGGCGTCAGCCGGGACCGCCGGGAGCGGAGGAACTCACGTATTTCTGAGCTGCGCCGCTGTCGCGCGTCTGCGGGAAGACCTGAAATGTCCATCCGGCCATGCTAAGGAGCACCGCAGAGGCACGTCCCCTGCGGGCCGCACGGCCGACGGGGACGGCTGGCTGACGGGCCGGTCGGAGCCTCAGTCCCGATGCCCGGCGGCCGGTGCCTTCAGCAGTCGGTTCAGCTCGTCCTCGGCCTCCTCGTACCCGGCGTCGGCGATGCGTTGCAGCTCGCGCAGGTCGCCGTCGAGGGCCGCGCGTCGGGTGAGGAGCAACCCCGCGTGCAGGGAGCCCTCGTCCAGCAGTTCGCTCAGTTCGTCCAGGTCGTCGGCCTTGTCGGCGAGGTCGGCCAGTCGGTCCAGGGCGGTCTCGTTGCCCGCGTCCGCCAGCTCGCGCAGGGTCTCCCGGTCGGTGTTCGTGTTCTCCATGCCGCCATCCTGCGACCCTGCCCCAGGGGAAAGGTCAAGTGGCACGATGACCGGGTGCTCACCATTGGACAGCTGGCCAAGTACGTCGGGGTGTCGACCAAGACCGTTCGCGTCTATCACGACAAGGGGCTGCTCCCCGAGCCCGATCGCGATGCATCCGGCTACCGGCGGTACGGCGCGAACGACGCCATCGACCTGATCAAGATCCGGACGCTCGCCGAAGCCGGGGTCCCGCTGGCCCGCATCCGGGGCCTGAGGTCGGCGAGCGACGAGGAGTTCCAGCAGGCGCTGCACGAGATCGACGACGGGCTCACCGCCAGGATCCGTGGCCTGCGCGCCACGCAAGGCCGTCTGCGCGAGCTCGCCGCCGGGCGGCTGGCACCGCTGCCCCCCGAGGTCCGCGCCCATCTGGAGGACCTGGCCGGGTGGGGATTCACCGCTCGGTGGGTGGACCTGCAACGCGACCTGTGGATCCTCGTCTTCGCCACCCACCCTGACCTCGCGCCCACCCTGTTCCACGACCAGGCCGAGACCCTGGCCGATCCGGCGCTGCGGCAGCTCTTCCGCGACTACGACCAGGCGCACGACCTCGACGCCGATGATCCCCGTATCGATGTCCTCGCCCGCCGCATCGTCGGGGCGACCCATGAACGCTACGGAACCGACGCCCCGCCCCAACTGGATGCGGTCTCCGAGATCCCCGCCCTCATCCAGGGAACGGTCAACGCCTCCTCCCCGGCGTGGCAGCGGCTCGACACCCTCATCCGCACGCAGTTGGGTGCCTGACTCGGCCCGCAGGTGCTCACAAGCGGTTGCCCGGCACTCGCTCGCCGACTGCTGGCAGATTCCAGTACTCAGTGATACGTTGTAGTGGTACTCGGCACTACGGAGTACCGAGGTCGAGGAGGATTCGCAGTGGACGACCTTACGGAGATGTTGAAGGGCACCCTCGAAGGGTGCGTGCTCGAAATCATCGCCAGCGAGGAGACCTACGGGTACGCCATCACCCGCCGGCTGAACGAGCTCGGCTTCACCGACGTCGTCGAGGGGACGGTCTACACCATCCTGATGCGGCTGGAGCGGAACAAACTCGTCCAGGTGACGAAACGCCCCTCCGGGGTCGGACCGCCGCGCAAGTTCTACGCGCTCAACGACGCCGGACGCGAGGAACTCGCGAAGTTCTGGGCGAAGTGGAGTTACGTCTCCTCACATATCAACAGGCTCAAGGAGGGCGGGAAATGAACTTCTGGGAGACCATCACGGGCAGCGATCTCACCAGGGAGTGGAAGGCGTTCGAAGCACGGGCCTCGGCCCTGCCGGACGACTACCGGGCAGCGTGGGAACAGATCAAGGTCCACCTCATGCCCCACGGTGACTTCACCGGCCGCAACCTGATGCCGATCCTCGACTCCGCCCTCGGGCTGCTCGAAGAGACGGCGGCGGACGGACAGAGCGTCCCCGAGGTGCTCGGCGACGACGTCCCGGGCTTCTGTACGGCGCTGGCCGGTGGAGAAGGGGCTCGCACCTACCGCGACCGGTGGCGCGAGCAGTTGAACAGGAACGTCGCCAGGAAACTGAGCCGGCTGGGAGGCTGACATGGGCATCCAGGACATCATCGAGGGCAAGAAGCAGTGGCGGGCGCACACCGCCCGGGTCAAGGCGCTGCCGCCGGACTACCAGATCGTCTACAAGGAGATGCAGAAGTACTTGTTCAAGGTCGGGCCGGTGGACCTGCCGGACGGGCCCCTGCTCCCCGGGATCGTCGACTTCTTCGAGGAGGGCGCCGCTGCGGGCAAGGGCGTCCTGGAACTCATCGGCGCGGACGTCGCCGCGTTCTGCGACGAGCTGATCAAGGACTCCCCCACCTACGCGGACGCCTACCAGGCGTCCATCGACAAGCAGGCGCGCAGCACAGGAAAGGCCGACAAGGCCAACAAGGCCAACAGGGCGGGGAACTAGCACCCGCAGGCCCTGTCCGCCGGGCCACCAGGGCGCCGGACCACCGGGCCGCAGGGCCACCGGACCGCAGGGCCGCAGGGCCGCAGGGCCACCAGGGCGCCGCACCGCAGGGCCACCGGACCGCCGGACCGCCGGGCCACCGGGCCGCAGGGCCACCAGGGCCGCAGGGCCGCCGGACCACCGGACCACCGGGGCGCCGGACCACCCGGGCGCCGGGCCGCAGGGCCGCAGGGCCGCAGGGCCGCCGCACCGCCGCACCGCCGGACCACCGGGCCTCCGGGGCGCCGGACCGCCGGACCACCCGGGCGCCGGACCGCCGGACCACCCGGGCGCCGGGCCTCCGGGCCACCGGGCCTCCGGGCCACCGGGGCGCCGGACCACCGGGGCGCCGGACCACCGGGCAGGGCCCGGCCCTGCCGGTGCCGGTGCCGGTGACCGCGATGCCCCTACGGCTTCCAGCCCGCCGGCTGTGCCGGGTCCAGCAGCCGCCACTTGGCCAGTTCCTTGGGGTCCTGCGCGTCCAGCCAGTTGGTCAGTTCGCGGAAGGAGACGCAGCGCACTTCCTTGCGGCGGCAGACGTCCTTCATCACGTCCTCGACGGCGTCCATGTAGATCCCGCCGTTCCAGTCCTCGAAGTGGTTGCCGATGAACATCGGTGCCCTGCTGCCGTGGTACACCCGCTGGAATCCCGCGAGATAGGCGTCCCTGGCCTCCTTCCGCCACTCCTGGTACTTCGCCGGGTCGCCCTCGGTGCTCCCCTTCGACTGGTTGTAGAGGAAGTTGAAGTCCATGGAGAGCACCTGGAACTGCTTCTTGGGGAAGGGCAGCAGTTGCAGCGGCAGGTCCCAGATGCCGTCCTTCTTCGTGGGCCAGATCTGGAAGTCGCCCGCTGAGCTGGCGTCGTAGCGCCAGCCGAAGGGCTTGGTCGCCGGTATGAGGGTCTTCTGCCCCTCCAGGCAGGGCGCGCGTCCGCCCACGACCTCTCGGGTGGGGTCGAAGGGCAGCGGGTCGAGGTTCTTCATGCCCGTGTTCGTCTTCCAGTTCTGCACGAAGGAGTAGAACTGGTCGATCTCCGACGTCCACTCCGCCGAAGTCCAGTCGCCGCCGCCCTTCTTGCCGCAGAAGTGCCCGTTGAAGTGCGACCCGATCTCGTTGCCCTCCTTCCAGGCCCCGCCGAGCTGCTCCAGCGTCATCCGGATGTGCGCGTCCGTCGGGTACGAGATCGCCGCCGAGCCGGTCTTGTGCTGCGGCGGTGCGTACAGGCTCTTCTTCTCCTTCGGCAGCAGGTAGATGCCGGTGAGGAAGAACGTCATGTTCGCGTTGTTCTCCTTCGCCACGCGCCGGAAGCGGGAGAACAGCCGATCGTCGCTCTCCAGCGCGCCGTCCCAGGAGAACACCACGAACTGGGGCGGTTTCTCACCGGGCTTGAGACGCTGTGCCTTCAACTGGCCGGGCTGCGGGCCGGTGTAGGACGTGGAGCCGTCCCCCAGCACCCGCACCTGCCCGTCCCACTTCTCCTCCTTGCCCTGGCCGGCGCCCGGCGGCTTCTTGCCCTCGGTGGGCTTCGGCGCGGCGGCGGTCGTCCTCGGTCCGGCCTGGGCGTTCGTGCCGTCGTCCGGCGAATCGTCCGAAGCGGTGACGGCGAGCGCGGTGGAGAGCGAGGCGACGAGCGCCACGGCCACACCGACACCGACGCCGGTCCTGGTGCGCATCCGAGCGCGCAGCGTGGCCGACTTCTTCCAGATCATCGCGACTGCTCCAGACAGAGGTGGGGTGAGTACGGGGGCGAAGGCTCAGCGGTGCGCTTCACGGTGGGCAGCACGGCGCGTGTCACCGCCGCAGGGCGGCCGTGTAGCGGTCCCAGATCTCCGCCGGCATCTTCCCGGCGGCCTCCGGATCCCGGCCGAACCCCTTCAGCGGCAGCGGTGCGAGGCTCTTGGTGAGGTCCATGCGGTAGACGACGACCGCCGTGGACGCCTCCTCGGTGAAGCCGACGTACCAGCGCGCGGTGTCGTCGTGCGTGACGCCCGTCTTGCCGGAGAAGTCCTCGCCGTTGAGGGTGAGCGCCTCGGTGACCTGGCCCGCCACTTCCCGGCTCAGGGCGCGCACCGCGCGCGGGCGGGGCAGCGGTACCGGCTCGCCGTTGCGGGTGATCTTCCCGACCGAGTACGGGTCCGTGTGCATGCCACCGCCTGCGAACACCCCGTACGCATTGGCCATGCGGATGGCGCTCGGGGTGGAGTTGCCCAGCGAGAAGGCGGGCACCGGCGGGCCGAAGTTGGAGGCGAGCATCCCGGACTTCAAGGCGGTCTGCCGCACCAGGTCGAGCCCGACGTCCATGCCGAGCTGGAGGAAGGGGGTGTTCGCGCCGCGTGTCACGGCCTCCCGCAGGGAGATGCGCCCGTAGGAGCGGTTGCCGTCGTTCTGGCCCTTGACCATTTTGCCGCCCCGGTCCCAGTAGGGGCCTTCCGGGGTCATCAGTGGCAGGTCGTCGTTCCCGTCGTACAAGGTCGAGGGGCTGACGGGGGTGCGGGGGCCGGTGCGCTCGCGCTGGACGCCGTGCTCCAGGGCGGCCGCGTAGACGAAGGGGGTGAACGCCGAACCGGCGGGCACCGTGGCCGTGTTGGACTCGTTGAAGGCCTGCTTCTGGAAGTCGGGGCCGCCGTACACGGCGAGTATCCGCCCGTCGGGAGCGACCGAGGAGGCGCCGAACTTGGCGTGCTTGTCGGTGTCCCTCGTCTTGGGGTCCAGGGTCTCGCGCGACTTCTTGACCGCCGCGGTGAGGGCGGCCATCCTCGGCTTCTCGAAGGTCGTGTAAATCTGGTATCCGCCGAGGTCGAAGGCCGCTTCGGGGATCTTTCCCGCGCGCTTGGCGTACGCCTCCGCGAGCTCCACCAGATAGCCGTCCTGCCCGCTGGTGGTGTTCGCCCTGGGGGTCGTTCTGGGCTCGGGGAACTTGGTGTACCGCGCCCGCTCGGCCTGGCTCAGCCTGCCGACCTCCACCATGCGGTCCAGCGTCCACTTCCACCGCTCGACGGCGCGCTTGCGGTTGGCCGGGCCCAGGGCGGGATCGTAGAGCGACGCGCCCTTGAGCAGGGCGGTCAGGAACGCGCCCTCGCTGACGTTGAGCTGCGTGACCTCTTTGCCGTAGTACGCCTGGGCGGCCCGCTGGATTCCGTAGGAACCTCGCCCGAACCAGCTGGTGTTGAGGTAGTCCTCCAGTATCTGGTCCTTGCTCCGCTGCCGGTCGAGCTTGATCGCCATGAGCATCTCGGTGAACTTGCGCGAGAAGGAGCGGTCCTGGGAGAGATAGACGTTCTTCACGTACTGCTGGGTGATGGTGGAGCCGCCCTGGGTCTCCCCACCGCCGACCGTCTGCCAGAGCGCGCGGGTGACTCCCTGGAGCGAGACGCCGTGATCCGAGTAGAAGCTGTGGTTCTCGGCGGCCAGCACCGCCCCGCGTACGTGCTCGGGGACCTTCTCCAGTCCCATCTCCTGACGGCTCACCCACCCGGTGCGCGCCATCGGCGTCCCGTCCGCCCAGTAATAGATGTTGTCCTGCTGGGTGGCGAAGGCGTTGAGGTTGTCGGGTATGTCCGTACGGGCGTACGCAACGGCGACGGTCGCCGTCAGCACGCCTATGAGCGTCGCCGCCGTACCCAGCACCTGGCGCCACGAAGGCACCCAGCGGCGCCAGCCGCGCCGCCCGGTGCGGGGGTAGTCCGGTCTCTTGGGCAGCCGTAGCTTCACGGACCGCGTTCTGGGGCGCTTCCTCCTGCCCCGCCCGGGCGCAACTACCCCACGTGCGGCCTGCGTTGCCCTGTTGAACCTGTCGTGCTTGGTCATTCCCGTCCTGCTGTATAGAGAACTCAGGCCGAAGCGTCACGGAGGGTCATGCCGCGAAGTCACGCAAAGATAACAGGAACGTGCAGGTGTCCAGCACTCACCAAGGCATGAACGGCCGGTAACAGGCGGGGATTTCGGATATGTACCCAAAGAGGGTCAGCCGGTACGGACGGTCTCGGCCGGTCGCGACCACCTCCGCCTGCACACCCGGACCAGTGGACCGGCACCGGCAGCCGGGCCGCCAGCCACGGGACGTCCGCCGCGTCGAGTGCGGCGGTGAGCCGTACCGGGTGGTCCGCGGGGAGTTCGGACACGCGCCACGCGCCTGTGCCCGCCGCGACGGCCGCGTACTCCCCGCCCATCCGTACGGTCTTCGCGCCGGCTTGGAGCGAAATGCGGCGGGTCATCGAGGCGCGGCCCCTCTTCCTCGGCCTCTTCGCCGACGACGCGCCGGCCCCTGCGGCTCCGTAACGCACACACAAGCGGCAGGCCCGGGAGGGCTTGCAGGGCCGGCTCAGCCCAGCGGGCGCGCGGGCTGTGGCGGTACCACCGCGACCGGGCAGTGCGCGTGCTGGAGTACGGCGTTGGCGGCCGAGCCGAGGAAGGTGTCGGCGCTCAGCCTGCGCCTGTGCCGCCCCACCACCAGCAGCCCGGCCTTCTGCGAGGCGATCACCAGCCGGCCCGCCGCATCGGACGCCGTGACCACCTGCTCGATCTCCACCTCCCCGTACTGCTTGACGAAGGGCCGGAGCCGGTGGCTCTGGGCCTCGATCAGGTCCGCCTCGATGTCGGGGTGGCCCTGGGCGCCCGCCCCCTCGGCGTCCCCGCCCAGCAGGGCGAGCGTCGACAGGGGCACCGGGTACGTGGTGATGACCTGGAGCCGGGCACCGCGCCGCTTCGCCTCCTCGAAGGCGAACTCCACGACGACGTCGCCGGTTTCCTCCAGCGAGAACCCGAGTACCACCGGAGCGAGTGCGTGCGCCGCGCCGTCCGCCCTGCCGTCCGCCGCCTCGGCCTCCTCGGTGCGCGCCGCGTGCGGTACGACGACCACGGGGCAGGCCGCCCGCGCGGTGCACGCACGGCTGACGGAACCGAGCAGCAGGCTGGCGAAACCGCCGCGCCCGCGCGAGCCCAGGACGAGCAGCTGCCCGCGTTCGCTCAGTGCCACCAGGCTGGAGGAGGGGCTCCCGTCGACCGTCTCGTACGTCACCGGCGGCAGCTCGGCACTGTCCTCCCGGCTCTCGATCAGCTCCCGGATGTGGGCGAGGACCGGCACGGGGTCGACCGGCGGCACGATCGGCGCCGAACCGGCCATCGGCAGCGCCTTGGTGTGGTCCGCCCTGATGTGGGCGACGAGCAACCCCGTACCTCGGCTGCGCGCTGCCGCCAGGGCCCATTCGAGGGCCCGGAGGCTGTGGTCGGATCCGTCGACTGCGGTGATCACGGGAAGGGTGTTCATGCCTCCATCCTGGGCCGGTCGGGGCACGGAGGGCAGGGACGAAGGTCCCGTGTGTCCCGTTTTCCCGAAGTGCTCCGGAGCGTGCTCCGGAGCCCGGGTAACCGGGTTGCGGGGCGGTAGGCGGCCGCGGTGGAATCGGGCGGGCCGCGCACCGGCGGCCGCCCGGGCGGGGAGGGATCGGTCATGGACGGAACGGCGGTGCTGGACAGCGTGCTGGAGCAGGCGCACGCGGTCCGGGTGAGTCCGGTGAGCGGATCCGGGGTGGCCGGGGAGCTCGGGGAGCTCAGGGAACTCCGGGTGGACCTCTCCGATCCGGCGGAGTCGGCCCGGTTCCGGACGGCGATGGCCGTGGAGTCGCTGCCCGGGTTCATGTGCATGTGCTGGGGCGACGTCTGCTTCGAAGTGCTCGACCGGACCGGCGGCCGCCTCGCGACCGTTGTCCTGCACCACGGCGCGACCCTGAGGTGGGAGCAGTGGGACGGCGACGCCACCCTCGTCGACGGCCGCCTGCTCCTGGAGTGGCTGGGCGGGCACGGCATGCCCGGCCCGCTACGGGAGTTCGAGGCCACTCAGCAGCGAGCCGAAGAAGGAACCCGCGAGGAACGCGACTGGCTCGCCGCGATGCCCGCCGGGCTGGAGGACACCGCCGACCGCATCCTCGGCCTCTCCCGCACCGGCGGCACGGCCTCCCCCGCCTTGCTCACGGAACTCACGGACCGCCTGCGCCGGACCGTCCCCGACCCGGTGGAGCGTGTGCTGGCCCTGCTCGGCTGGTACGGATCAGGCAGCGGTCGCTGCTCCGGGTATCCCGTCCACGAGGGCGTGCCCGGCGAACTCCTCGGCAGGACACCGATCGCCGACCTGCTCGCCGCCCTGGCCGACCCCCGGGCCGAGGAGCGCCACGACGCGGGCGCCGTACGGCATTTGGTGGGCTGGAAGAGCCGCCCGCACCAGAAGCGGGACGTCGCCCGCCTGCCCGAACCACTGCGCGCTCGGCTGCTGGCGCACGCCCGCCGCTCCGACGACCCCGACAAACGGGCGCGCGCGGAACGGTGGTTGGCGCCCGCGCGGGCCTGAAGGTCCCGGAGCGGTCAGCTGCCGGATCCCGAGCGCTGATCACTGGCCTCGTCGGCGTTCTCGGCGCCCGGCCCGGTCGGCGGCGCCTCGACGGGGAAGAGGATCGGGCTGATCAGGTACTGCGCGCGGTCGGGCGACGGCTCGTTGGCCAGTTGGGGTGCGATGGTCTCCCGCATCCCGGCGATCATCCCGTGCAGTTCCCCCTCGCTGAGCCAGACGGCGTGCTGCCGGTAGCCGACCAGGTCGGCCACCGGATCGGCCGCCTCGCGGTCGAGATACCCGGTGAACTCGGCGGCCAGGACCGCCAGGGCAGCGGCGAACGCACTGCGGTGGTCGTCGAGCGACAGCGAACCGGCCGTGTCCGCGTCGATCCCCGCCCGGTCGCGGCGAAGCCGGTAGCGCCGCTCGACCGCACCGCGTACGCGCCGCTCGTCGGCGATTTCCAGGACCCCGCCTGCCGCGAGCAGGTCGACGTGCCGGTAGACCGTGGCCTTCGAGACGTCGCGGATACGGGCGCACAGCTCGGCGGTGGTCAGCTCCCTGCCGCCGCACATCGCATGAACCACTCGCAACCGCACGGGGTGCGCCAAGAGTTCGAAGGCATCCATCCCACAATGATCTCACGCCATGCTACCTTTCGCATTCCTTGAGAAAGGTTGTGATGAGATGCCCGACGGCGCTTCGACGGAGTCCGTGTCCGGCTCGGAACTCGCCTGGATGCCCCCGCCCTACGCGGATCCCGACTGCTTCAGCGAGCACGAAGTCACCCTCGGCACCGTCTCGTTCACGGTGCCGGGGACAGTGAGCGTCCCCCGCGGGCAGGCGCCCGGCCCGGGTGTGGTGCTGCTCGCCGGTGGCGGGCCCTTCGACCGCGACGAGACCTGCGGGCCGAACAAGCCGCTCAAGGACCTGGCTTGGGGACTCGCCAGCCGGGGGGCGACGGTGCTGCGCTTCGACAAGGCGACGTACGCGCAGGGCGATGCGCCACCAGTAGCACCAGAGCTGACGATGACTCAGGAGTACGTACCGCACGCCGTCGCCGCGGTCGGCCTGCTCCGCGCCCACCCCTCGGTCGACCCCGAACGGGTCTTCGTCCTCGGCCACAGCATGGGCGGCAAGGTCGCCCCCGCCGTCGCCGCCGCCGAGCCCGCGGTGGCGGGCCTGGTGATCATGGCAGGCGACACCGAGCCGATGCACCACGCCGCCGTCCGCGTCGTCCGCCACCTCAACACCCTGCTCCCCGACCAGGTTCCGTCCACACTCATCGAGACCTTCCAGCGGCAGGCCGCCCTGGTCGACAGCGCCGGGCTCGCACCCTCGACCCCCGCAGCGGATCTGCCGTTCGGTCTATCCGCGCCGTACTGGCTGGAACTGCGCGACTACAACCCGGTCGCGATCGCGGCCGCGCTCGCCGACGACAAGCCGATCCTCGTCCTCCAAGGAGGACGCGACTACCAAGTCACCGTCGCCGACGACCTGGTGCGCTGGCGGACGGGCCTGGCCGACCGCCCGGAAGTCGACATCCGCGTCTACGAGGCCGACAACCACCTGTTCTTCCCCGGCACGGGACCCTCCAGCCCCACCGAATACGTATCCCCGCAGCACGTCGACCCCGCCGTCATCACCGACATCGCCAACTGGCTGAACCCCGGCCGGGCATCTCAGTAGCGAGAGGACTCCATGAGTTTCGACATCTTCGTGTGCCGCTTCGAGAACGGCGAGCCGGCACCCCTGGACATGAACGCCGCCCACGAGGTCCTCGACCCCTACGCCGTGGCGCCGGACCCCGGAGCGGACTTCCTGCAGTTGCGTACGGGGGACGGGGAGGAAGCGGATGTGTACCTCACCGGCCCGGGCAGCATCACCTTCAACCACTTCGGCGGGGGCGGGATCATGAACCTCCTGGCCGTCCTGCTGCGCCGACTGGATGCCGTGCTCATCGTCCCGGGCGGCCCGGCCATGATCCAGCGGGACGAGGACCGCGAGCACCTGCCCGCCGCCCTCAGGGACGAGTGCCCGGTCGTGGTGGCCCGTACCGGACCGGAGATCGACCGGGCGATCCGGGCGTCCTGAACGCACGGGCGCGCTCCACCCGTGGTCGAGGAGGTCGCAGGCGATGCCGACGGCTCGTTCGGGGTCGTCGGCGCGGTGGGCGAGGGGGGAGGTCTCCAGCGCGAAGCGGGCCAGGGCGGCACTGCGCAGGTCGTCCGGCGCGGCGCCGAGGGACTGGGCGACGGCACCCGCGAGGGCGTCCTCGTTCCCCGCTCCGTCGAAGCGGCCGAGGGAGCCGCCGAAGGCATCGACGGCGCCTTCGCTCCCGACAGCGCCGAGCGGACCCTCGCCCACATGACCACCCACCACTGACACCCGCCCACCCCCTCCGCCCGGGTTCCGCTTCCGAAACACCCGAAGCGGTGGCCGACCCGCAAGGGAGCGACCACCGCCCGGCACGACCGGGAGCTCGCGGAGCGGGACTACGACGACGATGACAGCGTTGTCATTGGTGCCGCTCGCGAGCCCCTTCACCTACGGCGTGTAGATGGCATTGCTGCCGTACAACTCCTTGGTGAACGCCGAGACATCGGCACTGCGATCGGTTCCGTCGAGGTTGTACGTCAGGTAGACGCCGTATCCCCCGCTGACGGTACGGCGGGCCAGGTCGGCGGCCGTGGCCCGGGAGGTTCCGCCGATCTCGACGGCCGCCGGTGACAGCTTCGACTTGGGCAGGGCGATTGCCGGGACCTGCCAGGTTCCGTAGTACGGGTTCCAGGCGTAGTCGAACTTGGAGGAGATGTTGACGCCGCCGTAGGAGAGCCGCGTCGCGGCCGGGCCGATGTTGTAGAGGCTGATGATCTTGCCCGGCATGTTCGCGCGCAGCGCCGTCACCAGGTGCACGAACGAGCTGGCGTTGGGCTGGCCGGTGCCGTTCTTCCCGTACTCGGCGTACTCGTCGTCGAAGTCGATGCCGTCGAGCCCGTACTTGCCGACGGTGTCCGACATCTGCTTGGCGAACGCCGAAGCCGCCTGCTGGGACGGGAAGTTGGCGAAGCCCGCGCCTTGGTGGTTGCCGAGCACCGAGAGGACGACCTTGATGCCCTTCCGCTGGAGCGGCCGTATCTCCGTGACAGCGTTGTCAAGAACGCGCTGCACGTTCTCGTTGAAGTGCAGGTACGCCGCCTTCTTGGTCGTGTCGTAGTTGATGTTCGCCGCGAAGATCACGGCGACGTCGAAGACGTTGTCGCCGTTGGCGAGGGTGTACTTGCCGACGTTGCGCATGCTGTTGTTGTTCACCTCGACGTACGCCACCGAGGTCGGGCCCTGCTTCTTCGGAACGGGGGCTGGGGCCGGAGCCGGGGCGGGGGCCGCTGCCGCGCCGGCCGTGGTGATGGTGCCGAAGGTGAGAGCGGCGACGGCCGAGAGCGCGAACGCCGCCGTCCGCGCCCTGCCGCGTACCAGACTGAACATCGTTGATCGGTCTCCCTCGCGTAGGTCGGCGCCCAACCTGGTCGAACGCGCCGACTGAGTGCTCAGAGTTTTCCGCCCCTGTGACCGAATCCGGAGAGGCGGGAGTGAACTCTTCACAACCTCCACCCACGCCGCACGGCACACCACACCCTGATACGGGGACTGACCTCGGCGTTATCCCGGGGTCGGTACGGTGCCCGGGGCGGGGGACGTCGTGGTGCGACGCGGGGCGCGAAGGGGTAGTTGTGGCCGAGGTGAGTGACGAGCTGATCCGTGCGGTGCCCGGGATGCTGAGGGCGCACGCGGAGCGCCGGGGAGGCGCGACCGCCTTCCAGGATGCGCGGCGGCGGGTGACGTACCGGGAGCTGGAGAACCGGACCGCCCGACTGGCGGGACAGCTGGCGGAGCTGGGCGTGCGGCGCGGGGACCGGGTGGCGCTCCTGCTGGGCAACCGCGTGGAGTGGGTGGAGAGTTGCCTGGCGGTGCTGCGCGCGGGAGCGGTGGGGGTGGCCCTCGACCCCGGGGCGGCCGATGCGGAACTGGCGTACTTCCTCGACGACTGCGGGGCGGTCGCGATCGTCACCGAGGAGGCGTTGCTGCCCAAGGTCGTCCAACTGGCCGCCGGGCGTGACTGGTTGAGCGTCGTGGTGGTGGCCGATGCGGATGCCGGGGCGGGCGAAGTGCCTGCGGACACGATCGCGTTCGAGGAGCTGGTCCGGGCGGAACCGGAGTTGCCGCCCCGCGACGACCTCGGCATGGACGAGCCCGCGTGGATCCACTACACGTCGGGCACCACCGGGACGAGCAAGGGCGTGGTCTCCAGCCAGCGGGCCTGGCTGTGGTCGGTGGCCGCGGCCTACGTACCGCTGTGGGGTCTTGGGCCGCAGGACCGGATGCTGTGCCCGCTGCCGGTGTTCCACGCGTACGCACACTCGTTGTGCCTGATGGGCGTGGTCTCGGTGGGGGCGAGCGCGTACCTGCTCGGCCGGGGCGCGAGCGTCGCCCGGGCACTTGCCGAGCAGTCGTTCACCGTCGTTGCCGGGGTGCCGGCCACGTACCACCTCCTGGTGGAGTCGATGCGTGAGGGACGCCAGGGGCGGGAGGGACTGGCAGGGCCGGCGGGGCGTGACGGGCGTGAGGGCCCGCGACCGCTGCCCGGGCTGCGGCTCTGCGCGACCGCGGGTGCACCGTGTCCTCCCTCGCTGCAAGCGGACGTCGAGGAGTTGCTCGGCGTGCCGTTGCTCGACGGCTACGGCTCCACCGAGACCTGCGGGAAGATCGCCGTAAAGCCGCTCGACCGGACCGGGAACGACGAGTCCGGCTGGCTGCCGGTGCCCGGGGTCGAGGTCCGGCTGACCGGTTCCGAAAGCGGCGAGCAGACCGCCGACGGAGGCGAGGGCGAGATCTGGGTACGCGGTCCGAGCCTGATGGTCGGGTACCACGGCCGTCCGGACGAGACCGCGCGGGCGTTCCGGGACGGCTGGTACCGGACCGGCGACCTCGGCCGTCTCCTCCCGCACGGCCGACTCCAAGTCACCGGCCGCGTAAAGGAATTGATCATCCGGGGCGGTGAGAACATCAACCCGGCCGAGGTCGAGCGGGTGCTGCTGGACTGCCCCGGTGTCGCGGACGCGGCCGTCGTCGGCAGGCCGCACGACGCGCTGGGCGAGGTGCCCGTCGCGTTCGTGGTGCCGGGCCCGGACGGCGTCGACCCCGAGCGGGTGCGTGCCCACTGCCGGGATCGGCTGTCGGGCTTCAAGGTGCCCGACGAGGTGTACGCGACCGACGCCCTGCCCCGTACGGCCACCGCCAAAACCGACCGACCGGCGCTGGCGCGGCAGTTGGCCGAGCGAGTCGTGGCCGAGCGGGAGTCCGCCGCGTCCGCGCTGCGCGGGCGGCTGCTGGACCTGGCACCGGCCGGGCGCTACGACGCCGTACTGCGCATGGTTCTCGACCGGACGGAGCGGACGTGCGGTGGGCCTGCGGGGGCCCTGGAGTCCGGCGCGACCTTCACCTCCTTCGGGCTCACCTCGCTCGGGGGTGTCCTGCTGCGCGACCGGCTCGGCGCGGCGACCGGGCTCGCCCTGCCCGCGACCTTGGTGTTCGACCATCCGACGCCCGCCGCCGTGGCCGAGTTCCTGACCGAGGCACTGTTCGGCGGTGGCCACCCGGGCCCGGCAGCCCGTACGAGCGTGAGCAACTCCCGTACGAGCGCGAGTAAATCCCCTATCAGCGTGAGCAACTCCCTTACGTCGTCCGACGATCCGGTGGCGATCGTCGGCATGGCGTGCCGCTATCCGGGGGGCGCGGAGGACGTGGCCTCCCCCGAGGACTTGTGGCGCCTGGTCGCGGACGGCACGGACGCGACCTCGGACTTCCCCGCCGACCGTGGCTGGGACCCGGCCGCGCTCTTCGACCCCGATCCGGACCGGCTCGGCACCTCCCTCACCCGGCGCGGTGGATTCCTGCGCGGGGCAGCCGACTTCGACGCGGCCTTCTTCGGGATGTCCCCCCGGGAGGCGCTGGCCACCGATCCGCAGCAGCGGCTGCTTCTTGAGGCCTCCTGGGAGGTCTGCGAGCGGGCGGGCATCGATCCGGCGGCCCTGCGCGGCAGCGACACCGGCGTGTTCGTCGGCCTGATGCACGCCGACTACGGCGGGCGCTTCCTGCACCGCGGGCCGCACGAACTGGAGGCGCATCTCGCGCTGGGCTCGGCGGGGAGCGTGGCGTCGGGCCGCATCGCGTACAGCCTGGGCCTGCGCGGGCCCGCCGTCACGTTCGACACGGCCTGCTCGTCGTCGCTGGTGGCGATGGACTCGGCCGCGCGGGCGCTGCGGTCCGGCCAGTGCGCGCTGGCGGTGGCCGGAGGAGTCACGGTGATGTCGACCCCGGCGCCCTTCGTCGCGTTCAGCAGGCTGCGCGGGGTGGCGCCGGACGGCCGGTGCAAGTCGTTCTCGGCGGCGGCCGACGGTGCGGCCTGGTCGGAGGGCGTCGGGATGGTCCTGCTGGAGCGGCTGTCCGACGCCCGGCGCAACGGCCATCCGGTGCTGGCGCTGCTGCGCGGCTCGGCCGTCAACTCCGACGGCGCCTCCAACGGGCTCACCGCGCCCAGCGGTCCGGCCCAACAAGAGGTGATCCGGCTGGCCTTGGCCGACGCAGGTCTGTCCCCTGCCGACATCGACGCGGTCGAGACGCACGGCACCGGCACCGCGCTCGGCGACCCCATCGAGGCCCAGGCACTGCTGGCGGTGTACGGGCACGAACGGCCCGCCGAGCGGCCGCTGTGGCTCGGCGCGCTGAAGTCCAACATCGGACACACCCAGGCTGCCGCCGGGGTCGGCGGTGTCATCAAGACCGTCCTGGCGATGCTGCACGGGCGGCATCCGCGCATGCTGCACTGCGAGGAACCGTCGCCGCGCGTGGACTGGTCGTCGGGCGCCGTACGGCCGGTGACCCGGGAGCGGGAGTGGAGTCCGGCGCGGCCCGGCAGTCCGCGCCGGGCGGGGGTCTCGGCGTTCGGGATCAGCGGGACCAACGCGCACGTGATTCTGGAGGAGGCGGAGGTTCCGGAGGAGGACGTGAACGGGCGGCCGGCCCCGGGCACCCGTACGCCGTGGCAGCAGGCGCCGCCGCCGGTGCTGCTGTCCGGCGCGGACCCGGAAGCGCTGCGCGCGCAGGCCCGGCGGACCGCCGCCCTGCTGCGGGAGCAGCCCGAACTGCCCCTGCTGGACGTCGCGTTCTCGCTCGCCACGACCCGGGCCGCCCTCTCCCACCGGGCGGCGGTGACCGGCACCGCCGACCGCGCGGCACTGCTGACCGCCCTGGATGCCTGGGCGGCGCCCGGCACAGCTCCCGCCCGGGCGGTCCCGGCCGACGGGCGGCTGGGTCTGCTGTTCTCCGGACAGGGTGCTCAACGGCCGGGAATGGGGCGGGAGTTGTACGACACCTTTCCAGTCTTCGCCGCCGCCTTCGACGCCTTGTGCGAGCGGTTCGACGCGTACGACACCTACGACATGCGCGACACGCACGACATGCGCGACACGCACGACATGCGCGACGGCTTCGGCGGCAGCCAGCTGGAGTGCCCGCTGCGGGAGGTGCTGTGGGCGGAGCCGGGCGCCCCCGAGGCCGCGCTGCTGGAGCGTACGGATGTCACGCAGGCGGGGCTGTTCGTCTTCGAGGTCGCGCTGTTCCGGCTGCTGGAGTCGTGGGGCGTACGGCCCGACGTACTGGCCGGGCACTCGATCGGCGAGCTGGCGGCGGCCCACGCTGCGGGCATCCTGTCGGAGCGGGACGCCGTGGAGCTGGTGGCGGCCCGGGGGCGCCTGATGCGTCAACTCCCCGGGAACGGGGCGATGGTGGCCCTGGATGCCGCTGAGGAGGAGGTGGCGGAGGCGCTGGCGGACCTTGACCGTGCGGACCGGTCGGCTGTCGCGGTCGCGGCCGTGAACGGTCCTCGCTCGGTGGTCGTCTCCGGAGCGGAGTCCGCCGTACTGGCCGTCGCCGACCACTTCGCCCGGCTCGGCCGCCGCACCACGCGGCTGCGGGTCGGCCATGCCTTCCACTCCCCCTTGATGGAGCCGATGCTCGCCGAATTCGGCCGCGTGGCGTCGCGGTTGACGTACCGCGCGCCGCGCATCCCGGTGGTGTCGGCGCTCACCGGACGGCCGGCCGCCGGGGACGACCTGCGCTCGGCCGCGTACTGGGTGCGGCACGTCCGCGAGACCGTGCGCTTCGGGGAGGCGCTGCACCGCCTTGCGCACGACGAACGGGTCACGGCCTTCGCGGAGATCGGCCCCGGCGCACCGCTCACGGCGGCGGCCCTCGCCCACCCCGACCTGGCCCGGGAGGGCCGGGCGCCGCTGTTCACCGCTTTCGTACGCACCGGAGAGCGGGAGTCCGCGGCGGCCCTGGCCACGCTCGCCCAGCTGTACGCGCACGGCGTGGCGGTGGACTGGCGGCAGGTGTACGCGGACAGCGGAGCCCGCCGCGTCGACCTGCCGACGTACCCCTTCCAGCGGCAGCGCCACTGGCTGACCGAAACCGCATCCCCGGCCGGGGACGACCGGGCTCACCCGCTGCTGGCGCGGCCGACCACCGTGCCCGGTACGGAACGCCTGCTGTGCACCGGCCACTTGTCCGGTGCGGCCCAGCCGTGGCTGCGCGACCACGTGGTTGGCGGGCTGTCGCTCGTACCCGGTGCGGCGGTCGCCGAGATGGTGCTCCACGCGGGCGAGGCGTGCGGCCTCGACGTACTGGAGGACCTCGCCCTGCTCGCCCCGCTGGTCCTCCCGCACGACCTCGGTAACCGTATCCAGGTCCAGGTCGCCCTCGGGGAACCGGACGGCTCCGGCTGCCGCGTGGCCGACGTGCACTCGCGCCCGGAGGAGTCGGGGGCCCTCGGTGCCTGGACGCACCACGCGACGGGCCGGCTCGGCCCTGCCACCGCGCGGCCGGGCACAGGCGCGGGCACAGACTCCGCCACAGACACAGACACAGACACAGACACCGACGCCTTCGCGCCATGGCCTCCCCCGGGAGCGGTGCCCGTGGAACTCACCGGTGCCTACGCACGCCTGGCCGACGCCGGTTACGCGTACGGCCCGGCCTTCCAGTGCGTCACCGCCGCCTGGCGGCGGGACGAGGAGTTGTTCGCCGAGGTACGGCTGCCGGAGTCGGCAACGGCCGATGCCGCGCGGTACGCCCTCCATCCCGCGCTCCTCGACGCCGCGCTGCACGCCGAGGTGCTCGCCGCCCCGCCTGCCGGTGGTCCCGCCCGGCTCCCGTTCGCCTGGCGCGGTACGGCGGTCTACGCCACCGGCGCGACCGAGCTGCGCGTACGGCTCCGCGCCACGGGGCCGGACACGGTCACGGTGGACCTCGCCGACCTCGCGGGCAGGCCGGTGGCCCGCGTGGAGTCACTGACCGCGCGGCCGGTCCCGGACTCCGTCGATGCCGTGACGGCGGGATTGGGCGCGGCCTCGGGCCTGTACGAACTGCGCTGGACCGAGGTCGAGACACCAGCGGACGGCCCGTCCCTGACCGTGTCCGAACCGGACGACCTGGACCTGCGTACGTCACTGCTCTCGCAGCCCTCGCATCCCTTGCAGTCCTCGCTGCCCACCGCTCCGGGAGCCACCCGCGAGACGGTCGTCGTCTCGCTGTCCGGCCCGTCGTCGGCCACCACCGATACCGATCCGGCGGCCGACACCCACACCATGACCACGCGCGCCCTGGAACTGCTGCGGTCCCGACTGTCCGGCCCCGCAGCACCCGGTACACAATTGGTCGTGGTGACCCGCAACGCCACGGGACCTGCACCCGACCTGCCCGCCGCCGCGGTGTGGGGCCTGGTGCGTGCCGCGCAGTCGGAGTATCCCGGCCGCCTTACGGTCGTGGACACGGACGGCAGCCCCGATTCGCTGCGCCTGCTGCCCGCCGCGCTGGCCACGGGCGAACCCCAACTCGCCCTTGCGGAAGGCACGGTGCGCGTCCCACGCCTCGCGGTGGCCGAGTCGCTGCCCGACGAGGACCCCGACCAGACCTCCACCTTCGCGAACAACGGCACCGTCCTCCTCACCGGCGGCACCGGCTCCCTGGGCAGCCTGCTGGCCCATCACCTCGTACGCAGGCACAAGGTCCGCCATCTGGTCCTCCTCAGCCGCCAAGGCCCCCAGGCGGCAGGAGCCCAACGACTGCGCACCGCGCTGGAAGACGCGGGAGCCCGCGTGGACCTGATCGCCTGCGACGCCGCCGACCGCGCCCGACTGGCCACTGTCATCGACGAGTACGCACCCGGCCTGACCGCCGTAGTACACGCCGCCGGGGTACTGGACGACGGTGTGCTGGAGTCACTCACGCCCGAGCGGTTCGCGACGGTGCTCCGGCCGAAGGCGGACGCGGCCTGGAACCTGCACGAACTGACGGAACACCTCCCCCTGTCGCACTTCGTGCTCTTCTCCTCGGCAGCCGCGGTGCTGGGCCATCCCGGCCAGGCCAACTACGCGGCCGCCAACGCCTTCCTGGACGCCCTCGCACACCACCGCACGGCCCAGGGCCTGCCCGCGCTCTCCCTCGCCTGGGGGCCGTGGGACGACGGGGACGGAATGGCGGCGCGCACCGACCTAGCGGACCGAGCCCGGGGCGACGTACTGCGCGCGGTCTCGCCGGAGCAGGGCCTGGCGATGTTCGACGCCGCACTGGACTTGCGCGTACGGACCGTGCGCGTACGGGACGTGCGCATACGGGACGTGCGCGTACGGGTCGACGGCGAGCCGGTACTCGTCCCGCTTCTCCTCGACCGTTCCCGTCCGACAACGCCCGCTGGTCTGCCGGTCCCCCCGCCGCTGCGCACGCTGCTGCGTCAGGCCCGCCCGACCGCCGGTTCCGGGGACGGCAGCCGCAACGCCGGCGGGTCGGCGACGACCGTGGCCTGGCGGGACCGGCTGTCGGCGCTCCCGGCCGCCGACCGTGGGCCCGCCGTACTGGAGCTGGTCCGTGCGGAGGTCGCCGCCGTACTCGGCCACCCGGACGCGACCGCCGTGGCTCCCGACCGCCCCTTCACCGTGCTGGGCTTCGACTCCCTGACCAGCGTGCTGCTGCGCAACCGGCTGAGCACGCTCACCGGCCTGACCCTGCCGGTCACCCTGGTGTTCGACCACCCCAACGCGGACCGGCTGGCCACCCGCCTGTACGAAGACCTGAGCACGACTCTGCACCCCTCGCCGAAACCCACCCCCACCTCCCACGGCACCACACGCCCCTCGCAGACCCTGGCGTCCCTCTACCGGCGGGTGTGCGAAACGGGCGATGTCGTATCGGCCATGCACCTGCTGGTGACCGCCTCGCTGGCCCTGCCCACCTTCGACCGCACCGACAGCACCCGGCACGCACTCGCCCCGCTGCCGCTGGCCGAAGGGACCGAAGCACCCACCCTGGTGTGCTTCCCCGGCTTCGCCACCCACCTGGGCAGGCCCTGGTACGGGGCGATGGCCCGCTCCTTCGGCGGCGAGCGGAACGTCCTGGAGATCCAGCACCCGGGTGTCGACCACGGAGACACCGTCCCGCGCGACTGGGAGACGCTGGTCAACCTGCACGCCGCCACCGTGCGCGAACACGTCGGCGACCGCCCGTACGTCATCCTCGGCTATTCGATGGGCGGTTACCCCGCCCACTCGGTGGCCGCCCGGCTCGCGGAGACGGGCACGCCGCCGTCCGCCCTGGTCATCGTCGACACGTACCACGTGACGCCGGACCGCGAGGACGAACCGTGGCTGCTCGCGATGCCCGCGAGGCTCGCCCTCCAGCGGGGCGAACGGTTCGACGAGGTGGTGGACGACATGTCCATGGCCGCGCTGGGCGCCTACACCCGCATGACCCGCGGCTGGCAGCCGCCCCCCACGGGCATCCCCACGCTGGTGGTCCACGCCACGGACCCGCTGCCACGGACCCCCGGCGGACACAAGGCCCCGGCCGACGACCACCGAACCTCCCCCTGGCCGGATCCTCACGACACCGTGGAGGTCCCCGGCAACCACTGGAGCATCAACGAGGAGCACGCGGACCGGACGGCGGACGCGATCCGCGCCTGGCTCAACGCCCACCCCGCCCCAACGGCCCCGGACACCCCGGACAGTAAGCCCGCCTGAAGGGGACGGCCGGACCACAACACCCTCACCCAAGGAGCACTCGCGCCTGCTCGCGCGCATGGCCGATCGCGTCCGGGAACACGTTGAGGCCGTGGGCGACGAGTGCTCCTTCGTGGAGCAGCATGAGGGTCCGGCCCACTTGGTCGGCCCTGTCCGGGGCGGCATCCCGGGCGAGGCCGGTGAACAGGTCCAGCATCCACTCCTTCTGCCCGACGATGATCGGGTACGCGGGATGGGCCGGATCGCTGATCTCCGCATGGGCGTTGACCATGCTGCACCCCTTGGAGCTGTGCTCCCGCGACCACGCGAGTGAGGCGTCGAAGACGGCGAGAACGCGCGCCGACGGTTCCGGCTGCGCGTCGTCGAGGTGCTGGGCGAGGAAGGCGCGCCAGCGTTCATCGCGGTCCGCGAGGTACTCCACGACGACTTGCCCCTTGGAGCCGAACCGGTCGTAGAGGGTCTTCTTCGTCACCCCGGCCTCGGCGGCGATCAGGTCGACGCCGACAGCATGGATGCCGCGCTCGTAGAACAGCTTCTCCGCGGCCGCCAGGACGCGCAGGGCGGCAGGCCGTGAACTTCCTGCTCTCGATCGCCATCGTGCTCTGCTGGAGTTCCGGGTTCATCGGAGCCAAGCTCGGCGCGGCGAGCACGTCCGCCGTCACGATCCTGATGTGGCGTTTCCTGCCGCTCGCCGTCATCCTGATCGTCGTTGCCGCAGCCACCACGGCGTGGCGGGGGCTCACGGTGCGGGACGTTGCCCGCCAGGCCCTGATCGGTGTCCTGTCGCAGAGCGGCTATCTGCTCACCGTCTACTACGCGATCCGACTCGGCGTCGCCAGCGGCACCACGGCCGTGATCGACGGTGTCCAGCCCCTCGTCGCCGGAGCACTCGCCGGACCGCTCCTACGCCAGTACGTCTCGCGCCGGCAGTGGCGTTTCTGTCGATTCGGTCATCCGGTCAGCGGGCCACCCAGTCCGGTGCCCACACGTCGGACGGGCAAGACGGTGCGGCGGTGCGCAGATGGTCGCGCAGCGCGGTCAGTACGGGGTGCTGGTCTCCGGTGCGGAACAGCAGCACATGCGGGTAGACCGGGGTCGGGTCGTGCAGCGGGATGCGCCGCAGGTCGTGGGCCTGGGGCCACACATACCGGTCCCCGCTGCCGACGAGGGTGGCCAGCGAGGCCGAGTCGGCCAGCATGTCCATCAGGGCCTCGTCGCCGAAGTGGGGGCCGAGCGCGTCGATGCTCAGACCGAAGGCCTCGGACAGTGCCCGGTAGAACGCCGCCCACTCCGTGCTCGGCCTGATCCCGGGGATCCAGATGCGGTGACCGCCGAGGTCCGCAGGACTGACCCGGGGCGCGTCGGCCAGCGGGTGGCGGGGGCCGACCAAGAGCTCCAGGGGTGTGTCCAGGAGTCGTTCGGCGCTGATCCCTGCCGGGACCTGGTCGGCCGGCAGGGCGCGGAAGGAGGCGTCGACGGTCCCTTCGAGCACCGCGTGGGCGGCCTGGGCGGCGTTCTCCTGGCTCAGCGTGACCGCGTCCAGCTCCGTACCGGGGCGGGAGCGGTAGAACCGGTAGACGACCTGCGCCGGGGAGATGCGCCGATGGAGGACGTCGACCCGCAGAGGACGGCTTCCGGGGCGCACCGCCTGCTCGGCGTGCTCGACGGCCGCCAAGACCTTCTTGGCGTGCGGCAGGAAGACCTGCCCGTCCAGGCTCAGCCGGGAGCCCCGGGAGGTCCGCACCAGGAGCATGACCCCGACGTGCCTCTCCAGGGCCGCGATCCGCTTGGAGACCGCCTGCTGGCTGATCCCCAGCTCGTCGGCCGCAGCCTGGAACTGACCGGTCCCGGCGACGGCCACGAACGTCCGCAGCGCTGCAACATCCACGCCCCCACCCTACTTCCACAACCACAGGTTGTATCTGCTGAGATACGAGGTTGTTTGATCGAGTGCTCTGCGCGGTGTGGAATCGGCGCATGTCTACCCGCACAGAGCAGGTCATGTACGTACAGACACCGGAGTTCGCGAGTCATGCGGACCGCATCATGGAGGTGACCGACGCGACGTCCCGACTGAACGTGCTTCCATTCAGCGACAGCAAAGGCCGCGCGGAACTACTTTCCGTTGTATTTGGCGGACCGCTCCCGGAGTCGGTGGTGATCTACCCGCCGTTCTTCACCGAGCACGGCCTCAATACGACGTTCGGGGAGAACGTCTTCGTCAACCAGGGCTGCACCTTCATGGACAGGGGAGGCATCCGCATCGGGAACGGCGTCATGATCGCCCCGAAGGTCAGCCTCATCACCGGAGGCCATCCACTGCCCCTGGCCGAGCGCCGCGAGTACCTCTCCTTCGCCCCGATCGTCATCGAGGACGACGTCTGGATCGGAACGGCTGCCGTGATCACGCAGGGGGTGACCATCGGCGCGGGTGCGGTGATCGCGGCGGGCGCGGTGGTCACTCGTGATGTACCGGCCGGCACCGTGGTCGCGGGAGTGCCCGCCCGGGTGCTCAAGACGATCGGCTGATCCCGCTGCCTCGTTACGCCCGCCTGTCAGGCCGACAGTTGGACCGCATTTAGCGGATACGCCTTGGAGTGCCACGTTCTAAGGTGCGTCCATGCCGTTCGCCTTGCCTGATGCTCTGCCGCCCGGCCGGTTCCTGGCGCGTGATTCCGTATGCGTGTGGGTCTCGGACGACTTCCCGCCGGACGTCGTACGGCTGTGGCCCCGTCTGCTGAGCGGCCACGGGGCGCACGGCCTGGTTCCGCTCCTGTACCGGCCCGACTCGATGGGACGGCCGCTCGGCCTGGACCGTATCGAAGCGGTCCACCTGGAGTCGGCGCTGGCTGCGGACTTCGCTGAGTACCGCCGCAAGAGGCTGCCCTTCTGGACGAACCCGACGCCCGCTCCGGCTCCGGCTCCTGAAGGAATCGAGCCGTGGCCACACGACCCCGGGCCGCCCTTCGACCAGTGGCCAGGCCTGGCACCGCCGATGCCTGCCTCCTCCGCAGGCCCGACTCCGGAGGAGGCTGCGGCAAGCCTGCTGGCCCAGCTCAACGAGACGGGCGAGTTCGAGCTGAACGAGTACCGACTCGTGCTCGTACCTGCCCAACGGGCAAGCGACGCCTTGGCGTTGACGGGTTGGTCTGCGGAGGCGCCACTTCCACTGCTGTGTGCACTCCTGCGGAGTTGGGAGGACCGCTTCGGGGCCCGGGCGGTGGCAGTGTTCGGCAGCGAGCTGCACGTATCGGTCGCGAGACCTCCCGCCGAAGCGGAACACGCGAACCTGCTCGCCCTGGAACACGTGCTCTCCACCGCGAACAACATCGTCGATGACCCACCCACACCGTTCCCCGAGTACGCGACGGACCTCGTGGGGCGGACTTCCTGGTCGTTCTGGTGGGACTAGGCATGACGACTCGGCTGTCTCGGTAGGTCGGTACCGCAATTCCTTCTTCGGGCTTCGGGCTTCGGGCGGGGTGGCAGCATGAAGCGATTGATCCCGCTCGCGCGAAAAACCGGACCGTCTACGGGAGCCGCAGCCCCTGAAGGAGCAGTTCGATCAGCCTTCGGGGGTCGTAGCGGGGGTCGCTGTCGCGTCCGATGCAGAGGTTGCCGATGCCGCGCATGAGTTCGTACGGCTGCATGCCGGGCCTGATCTCGCCCGCGTCGACGGCGGCGTCGAGCAGCTGGGCGCAGACGGGCATCAGCCGGTCGAGGAAGTGGGTGTGCAGCGTGGCGAAGCGGTCGCTGTCGGACTGGAGGGCGTCGGCGAGTCCGTGCTTGGTGACCAGGAAGTCGGTGAAGAGGTCGACCCACTGACGCAGCGCGTCGAACGGGGAGCCGGCCTCGGCCAGCAGCTTCGGACCGGCTTCCGCGCAGGCCTCGATCTGATGGTGGTAGACGGCGGTGACCAGGTCCGCCCTGGTGGGGAAGTGGCGGTAGAGCGTGCCCAGTCCGACACCCGCCCGGGTCGCGATCTGGCGGATCGGTGCGTCGATCCCCGAGGTCACGAACACCTCAGCGGCGGCGTCGAGCAGCGTCTGCTGGTTGCGTACCGCGTCTGCTCGCTTGCTGCGGGCCGACGCTCCTTTGGCCGGGCCTGCTGTGGGCACCGCGCACTCCTTCCGAGGACCGTTGACTAAACGGATCAGTGTTCCGTATCGTAAGTGGAACAACGATCCGCTTTCAGGTTAGCTGACTGCGGGCGCTCCGCCATACCGCCGTCGCCGTACGCGGCCGGCGGTGGTCATCGAAGGGCATGCTCCTCATGAGTGCACCTGCGTACACAGCCGACACCATCCACTCCCCCACCCCCGTCCTTTCGGTCAGCCCGGTGGTGCTGCCGACCCCGGACCGCGCCGTGGACCTCCAAGTGCGCGTCTCCGCACCGGTGTCCGGAACCGAGCTCCCGGTCATCCTCCTCTCGCACGGTCTCGGCCACTCCCACCACCTCTCCTCCCTCAACGGCTACGCCCCGCTCGCCAACTCCTGGGCCGCACGCGGCTTCGTCGTCATCCAGCCCACCCACCTGGACTCCAGGTCACTGAGCCTGGACTCCGACACCTCCGGGACCGCCGATCACTGGCGCACCCGGGCCGAGGACATGACGCGCATCCTCGACCGGCTCGACGCGATCGTGGACGCCGTCCCACAGCTCGCCGGGCGTCTCGACCGGAGCCGGGTCGCCGTCGCCGGGCACTCCATGGGCGGGCACACCGCGAGCCTGCTGCTCGGCGCCCAACTCACCGATCCGCACGACGGAACGACGGTGAACCTGGCCGATCCCCGTATCAAGGCGGGCATCCTACTCGCCGCGCCCGGCCGCGGCGGCGACGCCCTCACCGAGTTCACGGTCGAGAACTACTCCTTCTTCCTGACCACCGACTTCTCCACGATGACGGCGCCCGCCCTCGTGGTCGCCGGCGACAAGGACGCCTCCACCTTCTTGACGGTCAGCGGCCCGGACTGGCACACCGACCCCTACGTCCTCTCCCCCGGCCCCAAGTCCCTGCTCACCCTGTTCGACGCGGAGCACTGCCTCGGCGGGATCTCCGGCTACGACGTCGCCGAAACCACGGACGAGAACCCCGAACGGGTCGCCGCCCTCGCTGAACTCGTCGTGGCCTACCTGCGCAGCGAGCTCTACCCCGGCGACCCCGCCTGGCAGACGGCTCGGGACACGGTGACGACCGACCCCGACCCGATCGGCCGGGTCGACTCCAAGTAGTCCGGTGCAGGCAGTCCGTTCCAAGTAGTCCGGTGCAGGTAGTCCGTGCAGGTAGTCCGTGCAGGCCAGCTCCCCGGGATGACCCCACCCCACGCGCCTGACTTCCTGTCAACTCCCGGACGAGCTGCAGACCGGCTTCGGCTGACCGGGCCGGTTGGCGCCGCAGCCGTACGGGGACCGGGTGGGCGAGTCGTCACCGCGGAGCGGGCTGAGCCACCCGGGAACCACCGTCGTCACTCGCCCCACCTTGATCCAGAAAAAACCGCCTAGCCGTCCACCAGCGCGGCCACCAGGCGTGCCATGGCGGGCCGTGGGTCCGGGGTGTCGGTCCAGCTCGTCATCAGGAGGTGGTGGGCCGTACCGACGAGGGCCAGGGCCGCCGTGTCCGGGTCGGCGGTTTCGGGCACCCGGCCCAGTTCCTGTTCGGCCTTCAGGTAGCTGGTGATGGCCTTCTCGATGGCGGCGAAACCCGGTGCGCCGCCCTCCAGGGCCTCACGGACGCGCAGTGTGGCGGCGGGGCGCGTCATGGCCAGGCCGGAGATGGCGGGGCCGCCGGAGTCGAACAGGGTGAAGGCTACGGACACGAGGTTCTGCGTGACCGTGTCCTGTCCGGCGCGCTCCGGCAGTGCCTGCGCCTTCGCCGCCGCCCGTGCGAAACGGTCCAGGCACAGCGCGGCCACGAATTCGTCGAGTCCCGCGAAGTGCGTGTGCAGCAGGCCCTTGGCGCAGCCCGCTTCGGTGGTGACGGACCGGCTGGTGAGCGCGCCGGGGCCGTCCCTTTCCACGACCCTCTCGGCCGCCGCGAACAGCCGCTCGCGCACGTCCGGTGTCGCCACTCCGCGCGGTGACATGAGTTCCTCTTTCCGTTCCGGCCCTGCCGCCCTCGAAGGGCACAACCCTCCGCATCGTATCGGGGATTGCCAGTTTGGGCATGCGCCCATACTGTTTGGGCGAGCGCCCATTCTCGTCATCCATCACAGGAGGCACCCGTGTCGGACATCGTCAACACCCAGCAGGCACAGGCATGGAACGGCCCCGAGGGCACCCACTGGGCCCGCAACCACGACCGCTGGAACGCCGTGAACGAGGGCTTCAACGACCTGCTGCTCGACGCCGCCGGAATCGCCGGAATCACCGGGGACCACCGGACCCTCGACCTCGGCTGCGGCTCGGGGCAGACCACGCGCCTCGCCGCACTCCGGGCTCCCCGGGGCCACGCGCTCGGCCTCGACCTGTCCGGCCCGATGCTGGCCGAGGCCCGCACCTGCGCCGAGCGCGAGAACATCGCCAACATCGCCTTCGCGCAGGCCGACGCACAGGTGTACCCGTTCGCAGCGGGCGCCTTCGACGCGGCGATCAGCCGTTACGGGGTGATGTTCTTCGCCGACCCCGCAGCCGCCTTCAGCAACGCCGGCCGGGCCCTGCGGCCCGGCGGGCGGCTGGCGTTCGTCTGCCCGTCCGTGGCCGAGCTCAACGGCTGGGTGACGGCGTTCGCCTCACTGCGCGACTTCCTGCCGGTCGGCGACTTCGGGCAGCCGGGGACCCCCGGCATGTTCTCCCTGGCCTCGCCGGACCACGTCCGCAGCATCCTCACCGCGGCCGGATTCATCGACATCTCTCTCAACCAGGCGCAGGTTTACGGGACTTGGGGTCGCGACGCCGAGGACGCGGCCGACTTCCTGCTGGGGACCGGACCCGGTCGCCATCTGATGGAGCAGGCCGACGCGGCCACCCAGGACCGCGCCCGCCGCACCCTGACGGACCACCTGCGCGACCACGAAGCAGCCGACGGTACGGTCCGGCTGCTCAGCACCTCGTGGCTCGTCACGGCGGATCGCCCGACCGGCACGCCGGCCAGGGGTGGGCAGGGTTAGGGGCGGAAAAGCACAGGCGCTTCGTATCACCGCCGCGATAACTTCCGCACGTGGGATATATCGATGTGAACTCTCTTTCTTACACCCTGCCGGACGGCCGGGTGCTGCTCGATGAGATCTCGTTCCGGGTCGGTGAGGGGGCCAAGGCCGCGCTCATCGGCGCCAACGGGTCCGGGAAGACCACGTTGCTGCGGATGATCGCGGGAGACCTGGCACCCCACGGCGGGGCGGTGAACCGGGGCGGAAGCCTCGGCGTCATGCGGCAGTTCATCGCCCGCGAGGGTGACCAGGTGCGTGATCTGCTGTTATCGGTGGCCGACCCGCGCGTCCGGCGCGCCGCGGCCACCGTCGACAAGGCGGAAGCGGCCATGGAGGCGCGCGGGAGCACCGCCGCGCAGCTGGCGTACGCCAACGCCCTTGCCGAATGGGGCGATGCCGGGGGCTACGACGCCGAGGTGCTGTGGGACGTGTGCACCACCGAGGCTCTCGGTATGCCCTTCGACCGGTGCAGTAGGCGCGCCGTGTCCACGCTGTCCGGCGGCGAGCAGAAGCGGCTGGTGCTCGAAGCACTGCTGCGCGGCCCCGACCAGGTGCTCCTGCTGGACGAGCCGGACAACTTCCTCGACGTACCCGGCAAGCGGTGGCTGGAGAGCCGGCTGCTCGAAGCTCCGCAGACCGTCCTGTTCATCAGTCACGACCGCGAGTTGCTCGCCCGCACCGCACAGAGCATCGTCACCGTCGAGCTCGGCGCGGCGGGCAACACCGCCTGGGTCCACCCCGGCGGCTTCGGCAACTACCACCGGGCCAGGGTGGATCGCTTCGAGCGCTTCGACGAGATGCGCAACCGCTGGGACGAGGAGCGCGCCAAGCTCAAGGCCCTCGTGCAGATGTACAAGCAGAAGGCCTCCTACAACTCGGACATGGCCTCCCGCTACCGCGCCGCCCAGACCCGGCTCGACAGGTTCGAGAAGGCGGGGCCGCCGCCCGCCCAGCCGCGCGAGCAGCAGCTGTCGATGCGGCTGCGCGGCGGGCGCACCGGCAAGCGTGCGGTGGTCTGCGAGAGCCTCGAACTCACCGGTCTGATGAAGCCGTTCGACCTTGAGGTCTGGTTCGAGGACCGGGTCGCCGTGCTCGGTTCCAACGGTTCCGGCAAGTCGCACTTCCTGCGACTGCTCGCCTCCGGCGGCAGCGTCCCCGAGCCCGAACACGAGCCGGTGGGTGACCTTCCGGTCGAGCCCGTCCGGCACGAGGGGCTGGCACGCCTGGGCGCGCGGGTGCGTCCCGGCTGGTTCGCGCAGGTGCACGGGCGGCCCGATCTGGCCGGCCGTACGCTGGTGGACATCCTGCACCGGGGCGACGAGCGCCGGGAGGGGCTGCCCCGCGAGGAGGCCTCGCGGGCACTGGCCCGGTACGAGTTGGCCGGTGCGGCGGAGCAGACCTTCGACTCCCTGTCCGGCGGGCAGCAGGCGCGTTTCCAGATCCTGCTGCTCGAACTCGGCGGTACGACGCTGCTGTTGCTGGACGAGCCTACCGACAACCTCGACCTGGTCTCCGCCGAGGCGCTGCAGCACGCGCTCCGCGCCTTCGAGGGGACGGTCCTCGCGGTCACCCACGACCGGTGGTTCGCCCGGGACTTCGACCGGTTCCTGGTCTTCGGTTCCGACGGCACCGTCTACGAGTCGCCGGAGCCGGTGTGGGACGAGAAGCGGGTGGTACGGGAGCGTGGGTGACCGAGATCGAGGCGGCATTTCGCCTCCTGGTCGCCGAAGGTCTCACCGGAGTCTCGCTGCGGAAGGTGGCCGCCGAATCGGGATGGAACATCGGTTCCGTACGCCACTACTTCGACGATCACCCTGATCGGGAGGCTTCTTCACGCCGCCTTGGACAGGGTGGACCTGTCCGTCCGGGACGTGTGCCGCAGGGGCGTCGGCCGGCCGGTCACGACAGTCCCGCGTCCCTCGTGCCGCGGCCACAGGAGGAGGGCGCCTGCCGTGCCCGCCCCCGCGAGGGCCGCGAGGACCGACCAGGTGAGGGTGAGGCCGCCGTTCGTACCGAGCCATCCCGCGACGGGGTAGGTGCCCAGCCAGGCCAGGTGCGACAGGGAGAACTGGGCCGCGAACACCTCGGGGATCGCGCCGCGCCCGGCGGAGGCGCGCAGCACCTTGCCCGTCGGCGTGATGACCAGTGCCATCCCGATGCCGATCACGGTCCAGACGATCGCCGTACCGGTCCAGGTGAGAAGTCCGGCCGCCAGGAGCGTCATCGCGCCGGCCGTGCCGCCGACGAGGACTCCGGCGCCGGTCATCATCACCGTACGGGCGGCAATCCGGTCGAGGACGCGCGGCAGGACGAGAGCGGCCAGGAGGGTTCCGGTGCCGGAGGCAGCGAGCATCCAGGCGACGTCCGACTGTGTGCCGCCGAGCTCGTCCCGCACGAAGTTGACGGTGTTGACGACGACGATCGAACCTGCCGCCGCGACCACGAGGTTGAGCGCCATGATCCCGCGCAGCCGTGGCGTCACCAGGAAGGTCCTGATGCCCGAGGTGGCCCTGTCCCATGCATGGGTGCGGGTGCTGGGGCGGGCGTTGGGGACGCGGGCCGAGAGGACCAGCAGCGCGGAGACGAGGAATCCGACGGAGGTGCCCAGGAAGAGCCAGTTGAACGTCATGAACGTCAGGGCGACGGCTGCCAGTACGGGACTCAGCAGGCTCTCCATCGTGGAGGCGACCTGGGAGGCGGACAGTGCGCGGGTGTAGTCGGACTCGTCGGTGACGATGTCGGGGATGACGGCCTGGAACGTCGGGGTGAACGCCGCGGACGCGGCCTGGAGCACGCCGATCAGTACGTAGATGTGCCAGACCTCGGTGATCAGCGGCAGTGCCAGGACCACCGCGCCTCGGACCACGTCGAGGGTGACCAGGAGGGTTCTTCTGGGAAGTCGGTCGACGTACGCGGCGGCCAGCGGGGCTATAACCACGTACATGACCATCTTGATCGTCAGGGCGGTGCCGAGGACCAGGCCGGCGGACGGCCCCGCGAGGTCGTAGGCGAGGAGGCCGAGGGCCACGGTGGTCAGTCCCGTACCGAACAGGGCGATGACCTGGGCACCGAACAGGCGGCGGTAGTCGCGGATCGCGAACAGAGTCATGACGGATTCCTTGGGTGGCCATGGACGCCCGTGGATCGATGTCCATGGGTGTCCGTGGGTGTCCGTGGGGTGGGGCGCGGCCCCGGGGCTTCTGCGCTGTCCCGCGACAACAGGCGGGGGTGTCCTTACGCACTGACTTCGTCTCCCGGTGTGAGGCCGGCGAGCAGGTTGAACGCGCCGGTGAGGATGTTGAGCGAGACGACTCCGACGACGTCGGCTATCGCGCGGTCGCTGTAGCCGTGCTCGCGCAACGCGGTGACCTGTGCGTCGGTGATCGACGTCGGCTCGCGGTAGATCTGGAAGGCGAGGGTGATGACCGCCGCGATGGCGGGGTCGGCCGAGGTGCCCGCGCGGGCGCGCTCGATCTCTTCCTCGTCGACTCCCAGGGAACGGGCGGCCGTGAGGTGCGCGTCGAGGCACAGTCCGCATCCCTGGCGGACCTGGACGGCGATCGAGATCCGTTCGCTGATCCTGCGGTCGAGTTTGGCCCGTCCCATGGCCCGGCTGAGCTGGAGGTAGCCGCCAAGTACGGCCGGGGAGTGGGCCATCGTCGAAACCATGTCGCCGATCCGGCCGTGGCGGGAGACCAGGTCGGCGAGGAGGTCGCGCGAGGCGCCGACCGCCGTGTCGGGCGTGAGTCGGGTCAGGCGGGGCATGACGTTCCTTTCGTACGAGGGAGGTGGGGGGAGCGCGGTCAGTGGTGTGCGTGGTGGCCGTGGTCGTGGTGGTGGTTCTCGTGCGCAGGTGCGGCCTCGGGTTCCGCAGCCGGTCGGGGGGTGGCCGTGGCCGTGGCCGTCCGTACGGTGAACTCGGCCGTGCGGACCGTGCCGTCGTGCTGGAAGTCCAGGAACAGGCGGTACGTGCCTGCCGTCGGCGCGACGGCCATGAAGGCGATCTCGGGGCCCGGCGCGGTGACGCCGTCACCGGGCTCGCCCTCCGGGTGGACGTGGAGGTAGCCGAGGTCGCCGACCCGCAGCGCCACCAGGTGTCCGTACGCGGCCAGGTAGGGCTGGAGGTCGGTGACGGGGCGGCCGTTCCTGCTGACGGTGAGGGTCAGTTCGCTCGCCTCTCCGGGCAGGAGTTCGCCCTTGAGCGCGACCGTGTACTCGCCGATCCGGGCCAGCCCGGTGGCCTCGGGAAGCGGCCTCGGGTCGTACGCTCCGGCGACCGCCGCGTCTATCCCCAGCGTCATGGTTCCGCCGTGGCCTGCCGGGTGTACGTCCGCGAAGAACCGCCAGTCCCCCGGTTCCAGGGTCAGTTCGACGCTCCAGGTGCCCTTCTCGTCCCTCACCGGGTGCACGTGCTGGAACCCGGCCGTGTCGCGCCGGACGGCGATGAAGTGCAGCTCCTTCTCGTGCTCGGGCGTGAACTCGGTCACCGGCCGCCCGTCGGGGCCCAGCACCCGGAAGATGATGGGCTGCGGGCCGGCGGCGAGGATCGTCGAGTCGAGTTCGAGGGTGTACCCGTGCTCGGAGACCGAGAGGCCTCCGGGCTGGGCTCCGGCGTGGGCTGCGTGGCCGGCGTGACCGCTGTGGCCGGCGTGACCGCTGTGGCCGGCGTGACTGCCATGGTCGGTGTGGCTGCCGTGGTTCTTCATGACAACTCCCTGGGTGCGATGCGTCTGCTGCGTTGCCCGTTCAGGACGACGATCGTAACCATATACCCCCGGGGGGTATTCCGGAGCGCCTCCGCGGCAGAAATTTCAAGATCGGTCGGGGTGAGGTCGGGGGGAGGTCGGGGATCGGTCGGGTTCAGTCGTCCGCGTCGAGGAAGTGGAAACCGGGGCGCGGGTGCATGAGGAAGTCGTGGTGCGAGATGTTCCAGGCGTAGGCGCCCGCCAGGCCGAAGGCCACCCGGTCGCCCGCCCTCAGCCCGGCCGCCGGAACGTGGCGGGCGAGGGTGTCCTTGGGCGTGCACAGCTGGCCCGTGAGGGTGACCCGGTCGTCGTCGGCCGTCGGTCGCGGCCAGGGGTGGGGCCAGGGGGCCGTGGGGAGAACGGTGCAGGGCTGGTCGTGGCCCTTGGTCGCCGGGGTGCGGATGTGGTGGGTGCCGCCACGGACCACGGCGAACTCCTCGCCGTGGCTGCGCTTGATGTCCAGGACCTCGGTGGCGTACCAGCCGCAGTAGGCGGTCAGTGCGCGGCCCGGTTCGATCCGCAGGGTCAGGCCCGGGTGTGCCTCGGCGAGGCGGGCGAGGCCCGCGCCGTAGGCGGACCAGTCGAAGCGCTGCTCGGGGGCTCCGTAGTCGACGTTCATGCCGCCGCCGACGTTGACCTCCGTGAGGCGGATCCGGTGCCGTGCGGCCAGTCCGGTGGCCCAGGTCAGCACGGAATCGGCCCCGGTGAGCTGGTCGGCCGCTTCGAGACCGCTGGCCAAGTGGGCGTGGATTCCCCGTAGTTCGAGGTGCGGGTAGGTGCCGTCGGTCAGGAGGGCGACGGCGGTGTCCGCCTCGGCGGGGTCGAGGCCGAACGGGGTGGGGCGGCCCCCCATGGCCAGCGAACTGCCCGCCAGTGAGGCGGTGGACAGGGGCAGGTTGAAGCGGAGCAGGACGGTCACGCTCGTGTCCGGTGCCCTCCGGCCTGCCAGCGTTCCCAGTACGTGGAGTTCGTGGACGCTCTCGACGTGGAAGCGCGTCACGCCCTGTTCCAGCGCGCGGGTGATCTCGGCCGCCGTCTTGCCGGGGCCGCCGAAGGCCAGCGGGTGGCTCGGAACCGCCTTGCCGACGTGCGCGAGTTCGCCGCCGGAGGAGACCTCGTACCCGTCGACGTACGGGCCGAGTGCCGCGAGGATCTCCGGCTCGGGGTTGGCCTTGGCCGCGTAGTAGAGCTCCACGCGGTCGGGGAGGGCTGCCCGTACTGACGCGGCGTGGTCGCGCAGGGCGGCCAAGTCGTAGAGGTAGGCGGGCAGTTCGGACGCGGTCAGGTCTCGGATCCGGTCGCGTACCGAGGAGGTGGGTGCGGTCATCGTGCGCTCCGGGTGGCCTGGGTGGTCCGGGTGATCGGGGTGATCCGGGTGTTCTGGTCGTGGGCCGCTTCCGACAGCACGTCCTCGGCGAGCGGGGAGGCGAGCCTGACGTAGCCGGCCTCGCGGTCCGCCTTGCGTTCCCAGCGGGTGAGCAGGTTGGCCTTGGCGGGCAGCGGCACTCCGGCGAGGAGTGCGGCGAGCCGGGGTGGGCAGCCGTGCTGGTCGGCGTACTCCTGCAAGGTGGCCCGTACTTGCGCCCACAGCGCGGGTTCGGACTGCGGGTGCAGGTCCGCGAGTGCGGCGAGCATCTCGGCGACGTGGTTGACCAGCAGGCAGTAGACGACCCGGTCCCAGCCACGTTCCGCGTCGTACGTCATCGGACCGGCGACGTCGGCGGGCAGCGCGGCCAGCGCGGCGGCGTGCCGCTCGGGCAGGAGCTTGGTGCCCTCCAGGTCGCGGAAGAGGACCTGGGCGGGCATGCCGTCGTCGTCGACACCGACGACGACGTTCTGGAGGTGCGGTTCCAGGACGAGTCCGTGGTCGAAGTAGGCGGCCAGGACCGGCGGTACGAGCAGTTTCAGGTACGCAGCCCACCAGTCGAGCGCGGTCTGCGGCGCCGCTCCGTCGAGGAGGAACGAGAGGTGGCCGGGCCCGGTCGGGTACTCGTCGGCGACCGCTGCGGCGAGCAAGGGCGTTGTGCCCGGGAGGAGTTGGCGGGACAGCCCCTCACGGACGATCACGCCGAAGCCCTCCAGCAGCGCGCGGTCGGGGGTCCCGTCGGGGCCGGGCAGGGCCAGGCTGCGGTAGGCGGGCTCGCGGAGCACGGCGCTGCCGGGGAAGCGGTCCGCCAGGTCGGCGAGTGCGGGCTCCAGCATGCGGGTCAGGGCGACCGCGCCCGAGAGTTCGTAACTGGCGTTCTTGCGCAGGCAGTTGGTGATGCGGACGTTGAGGCTGAACTTCAGGAACGTATCGCCGTCGTAGAGCGTGCGCACGGACGCGGTGGCGGCGAAGGGCCGGCCCTGCGGCCCCAGGTCCAGGACGTCGCCCCGGTCGACGGCCGCCCGCAGCAGGGGGTGCTCGCGCAGCATTTCGTACTGCCAGGGGTGTGCGGGGAGCAGCCAGTAACCGTCCGGGACGCGGCCCTCCGGGAGGTCGGCGCGCCCCCGGTCGAGCGGTTCGGTCGCACCGGGGTCCGTGCCCTCCTCGGCGGTCCCCCAGGCGGTCTCCTCGGCGATCAGCTCGGCGCGGACGGCGAGGTGGTGCAGCGGGAAGGAGGCGCCGGCCTCGGGCGCGTACGACAGCCACGACTCGGCGTCCCCGGTACGGGCCTTGGGGGTCGGGTGGAAGCGGTGGCCGAAGAGCAGGGACTGCTCGGAGGCGATGTACGTGGCCAGCCGGCCGTCCTCCGTGGGCGCGGGGGCGCGCGTCGCCGCGCGGGCGGCGAGACCTGCGGTGACGGCCTGGTGCCCGGAGGCGACCTGGTCCAGAAACTCGTCGTTGCCCGTCCCGGTCCGCAGTGACAGCTCGTCCTGGGTGTACTCGGCCAGCCGCCGCCAGTCGATCTGCACCCAGACGGCGCCCCGCTGTTCCAGCACCGGGCCGGTGAACCGGTGGGCGCCCAGCAGGGACGTACGACGCAGGGCGACGCGCAGCAGTACGCCGCGCCGGGGCAGCCGGAGCAGCAGGCAGCCGTCGGTGACGGCGCTCTGGTGCTCGGGGCCCGACACCTCGCGCAGCAGGCAGTTGAGGAGGGTGTGGGAGACGACGTCGTCCGCGCTCGGCAGGCCGCGGGGGGAGGCTGCCACGGGTACGGCTGTCGCGGGTACTGCTGCCGCGGGTACTACTGCTACGGATGCGGCTTCGGCGAGCGACGACTTGTTCAGCGGGGGCATCAACGGGCTCCAGCGGGTGCGCAGGTTGCGGAAGGTGCGGGGGGCACAGAGGGTGCGGAGGGTGCGAAACGCGTTACGGGAGGAGGGAAGGGCGAGGGTGCACGCGGCGGCCACGGCCACGGCGGCCCCGGTCAGCACGGGCGCGGTCGGCCCGAAGCGACTGGTGCCGACGGCGGCTGCCACACCCCCGACGACGGCGCCCGCTTTGGAGAAGAACTCCAGCGAGCCGAACAGCCCGCCCGGCTCCCGGCCCTTGGCACAGTCGGCCGCCAGCACGGACAGGCAGACGAGGCCGAGGGTCAGGCCGACGCCCAGCAGCAGCCGTACGGCGGTGAGGCTGACGGGCCCGTTCGCCAGGCCGTGTCCGGCCAGGCCGAGAGCGATGCAGGTGAAGCCCAGCGCGATGCCGAGCCTCGGGCGGCGGTGGAAGGCGGAGTGCACCTTCATCGCGGTCAGCAGATAGCACAGGTGCGGCAGGGCGAAGAACACTCCTGAGAGGAACGGGGAGGTCCCGGGTATGCGCTCGTCGATCAGCCGGATCAGGTACGGGAAGGAGATGACGGTGGAGAAGACGAAGGCGAACTCCAGCGCGTACAGGGCTCGCAGCCTCGAAACCGGCGCCTCCACCGGTACGTCCGTCAGCGCTTCGGCCGGCTCTTCCGCAGCTTTCGCTGTGCGCGACTCCGGGAGAGCGCAGATCAACAGGGCCGCCGTGAGCGGCAGTACGGCCAGCAGCGCGTACTGCCGGTGCGGGGACAGCCACGGCGACAGCGCGCCGACCACCACGGGCGCGAACACCAGCGCCGCCCGTGCGGCACCCTGCATCAAGGTGAGCGCCCTGGACAGCTCGGCGCCTTCCAGCGCCGCGCCGAGATAGCCGTTGGACGCGGCGAACGTGCCGCCGAGGATGCCCTGGAGCACCAGCGCCGCGACGAAGGTGGCGAGGGAGTCGGCCCAGCCCGCGAGCAGGAACGACACGGCGAGCCCGAGCTGGGCCCGCAGCAGCAGCCGCTTGCGGCCGAACCGGTCGGCCAGCCGCCCCCACAGTGGGGCTCCGAGTCCGGCGAACACGGTCGGGACGATGTAGAGCACTCCCGCCCACCGGGCCGTGGTGTCCCCGAGCCCGGGAAGGATCTCGGTGAGGTACGGGGGCAGGCCGAGGGCGGCGAAGGACGCCACGAAGTAGCACCCGGCGACGGCACGGACCTGTCGGCGCACCGGCGGGGAAGGCGCCTCCGCCGCCGCGACCTCCGGATCCTGGTGCGGCGCTCCGTCCGCCACGGCGGCGGCTGTCGCGCTCATCGCGGGCCCCCCGCCCGGGTACGTACCCCTGCTCGGGAACTCCGGTAATCACGCAGGTAATTGGGCCCGGTCGTGTAGTACGTGTTGATGTCCGTGGCGCCGGACCGCTCCTTGGTGAGCAGGGTTCCGGCCGTGACCATGGCCTTGACCGGCAGGCGGTCGGCCTCCAGCACCCGGTCCCGCAGCTCCGCGCCGGGCTGCCCGGGGCCGGTCCCCAGCCGCTCGGCGGCCTCCGCGAGGCGCTGCGTCACGAGTTCCAGCACCGCCTGCCGAGCCTCGCGCGGCGCGCGGTCGTACGCGGCCAGGCCGAAGGCGTACGAACCCGCGCACAGGTGGAGCGTGATGGTGGTGAACATGTCGGTGACGGCCCGGTAGTCCTCGCCGAACATCCTCGGGTCCTCGAAGGCGGTGAGTGCGTCGAAGTCGGGGCCGAGGGTCCGGCGCAGTCGCGGGAGGTTGAGGCGGGGGCTGTCGTCGTCCTTGAACAGCAGCCGCACCCGGGTCCCGCCGTCGGCGTCGCGGTCGAGGACGAGCGAGACGTTCTGCTGGTGGGACTCGATGGCGATGCCGTAGCCGTAGAGCGTGGTCTGCCAGTCGAGGAGCAGGGTGAGGCACGCGTCGAGGAGGGCGACCGGATCGCCGCCGTAGAAACGGTCCGCGAGGCTGTCGATCAGCGGCCGGCCGCCCGGTGCGGGAGCCAGCAGCGCGGCCAGGGGCAGTACGACCGCGTCGTCGAGACCGGCGGGGTAGCGGCGGCACAGCGTCGCGAGGAGCTCGTGCCCGGCGTGGGCGTAGACCGTCTCGTCGGCGTGCAGTATCGACGCCTTGAACCGCGGCTCACGGGCGACCACGGCTTCCAGCAGCCGCTGACCGGCCGCGCCGTGCACGAGGGTGACGGGCTTGATGGTGCGGCGGTTGCGCATGCCCAGGGTCGCGGTGACGAGGGGGAGTTTGAGGTGGAGGCCGGGGTCGGCGGTGAGGGCGACGGTACGCATCGACAGGGTCGGTACGGCTTCCAGGTACGGGCGCTCGGCGAGCACCGCCGTACCGTCCAGGCCGGTTTCGCGCAGTGCCGCGCGCAGTGGGGCGCCGAGTGTGAGCGGGTGGACCGGCAGGGCGACATGGCTGTCGCCGAGACGCGGCAGGCCGAGCTCGGCGGGGGTGGGCCAGCCGGCCGGCAGCCGCTCGGTGCCGCCCGGGACGGTGAGCGCCTCTCGGGGAACCGCGATCCAGCGCAGGTCGAAGCGGGGGTGGAACTCCGGTGCGTAGTCGCGTAGTTGGGCGTCGACGAGGCCGGAGCGGCCGCGTGCCGTCGGGTAGACGGGGTGGTCGAGCCGGGCGGCGAGGGTGTCGTGGGCGAGGGAGGCGGCGAGCCCGGTCCAGTCGGCGGGGTCGGCGCCATGACGGGCCGTCAGCTCGTCGAAGACCTCGCCCGTGGTGCGGTCGTGCAGGTGCATGGTCGCGAGGGTCTGGCGGCACTCCTCGGCGAAGGCCTCGAACCCGGGGCGGTCGAGGGGGTCGGCCAGGGCGGTCAGCGTGCCGAGGACCTCGTCGATGCCGGAGATTTCGGCACCGTACGGCTCGCTGAGGAGCAGCGGGAGGCGGGCGGCGTACTCGCACTGGAAGCCGTCCTCTGCGACGGGCAGCAGCAGTGCCTCGTTCTCGCCCGTGCCCGTGCCCGCACCGGTGCCCGCGCCGGGGAGGCGGAGCCAGAGGCCGTCCTCGCGGACGGTGGGCGTGGAGCGGGTGCGCAGGCCGACGACGTCCTCGCGCAGGAAGGCGCTCAGGACCCGTAGCAGCAGGGCGTCTTCGGCGGTGGTGGCTCCGGCGGTAGTGGCGTCGGCGGTGGCGGCCTCAGCGGCTTCGGCGGTGGTGGGGATCACTGCGCGATCTCCCACCGCTGGGCGGAGACGAAGTCGGCGACGACGCGACGCACGTCTCCGTGGCTGGTGCCTGTGCCCCGGACCACGCCGAGGTAGTCGCGGTTGGTGTGGTGGAGCTCGTGGGTCTCGCCGACCGCGCGCAGCGGCCGGTACGTCAGCCGTACGCCGTCGATCTCCAGGTCGGTGGCGGCGGGGGCGGCCGTCAGGGTGCCCGCACGGTCGGCACACGGCCAGAGGATCTCGGCCGCCCCGTCGCGACGGGCGCCCAGGTCGGTGGGCAGCGGCTCGCCGAGGTGGGTGCGCAGGACGAGGTCGAAGAGCGGGATGCCGAGCAGTTCCGCCAGCATCAGGTCGCACTGGTCGCCTATGGCACGGTAGTTGACCTCGATGATGCGGGCGCGGTCCTCGTGCACGACGAATTCGGTGTGGCAGATGCCGAATCCGATGCCGAGCGCGTCGAGTTGGGCGAGCACCTGGCCGGTCACGGCGTCCGGGTGGGCCGGTACGAAGGTGCAGTGCTCCTCTATGAAGTACGGCGGGGCGGAGAGCCGGGTCCGGAATCCGCCCAGGACGTGCCGGAGCGCTCCGTCCCCGAGCGTCTCCATCGTGTAGAGCCTGCCGGGGAGGTACTCCTCGACGACGAGGGCCGTGTCGGGGCGGCGGCCCTGGATCTCCTTGCAGCGCAGGACCAGGTCCTCGGCCCCGTCGACGAGGACCACGTCCTCGCTCGCCACGCCCTCGCGCGGCTTGACCACGCACAGGGCGGGCGCTTCGGCGGCGATCGCCGCGAGCGCGGCCGGGTCGGCACCGGCGGCGAGTTCGACGGACCACACGGCGTCGACGCCGGCCGCGGCGAGGTGGCGGCGCATCTGCGCTTTGTCCTTGACGCGCAGGGCGGCCTGCCAGCTCTTGCCCGGCAGGCCGAAGTAGTCGGCGGCCAGGGCGGCTTGCACCTGGAGGTGATCGCTGTTGGTGAATACGGCGCCGGGCGCGTGGTGGGTCGACATCCGGGTGATGACGGCGCGGAAATCGCGTACGTCGCACTCCAGGACCTCGATGTCCGGGCACGTCCGGCGGTGGGCCTCGGGCTGGTCCGTGAGCAGGGTGACGTCGAGTCCGAGGCGGGCTGCGGCGGGGAGGAAACCCTCGGTGACCGAATCGGTGGGATTGAGGGCGAGCAGGTACAACCGCATGGGCGGCGGCCCTTCCGGTAGGGGGAGTAATCGACCGATGGGGGGAGTCGGCGACCGGGAGTAGCTTAGGTTAGGCAACCCTTAGTTTCCAACTCCCGGCTCACCCGGATGACTTACCCGGATTGATCACGGCCAGCCAAACTCATAAGGTAAGGCTTACCTTTGTTTTGCTGGATCTTGGCGCTTCGCCGCCGCACCGCACGCCCGTACGCACGTACACCCGCACGCCCGCACGCCCGCACGCCCGCACGCCGTTGAAGGAATGCCGATGACCACACCCCTGGACACCGCGACGGCCCGCGCCGTCGTCACCGGTGGCCGCCAGGTGCTCACCTCCGTCTACCTGCGGCTCGCAGGGATGTGCGAGGCGTTGGACGTACGGGTGGCCACGGGCTCCGGCCGGGCGGCGGGCGGCTGGGTGACCGGAGCGGACCTCGCGGAACACCCGGAGGCCCTGGAGTCCTTCATCGACGCCGAGTCGGCCCGCATCCACGAGCGCCACGGACTCGCCCCCCGCCGCGACGTCGCCGCTTCCCGCGCGCTCCACGACTACCTCTGGTCCGTCAGCCTGCTGATGAGCGGCGCCTGGTACCTGGAGCGGCGCGTCCCGCGCATCCGCCCCGCGGAGATCCGGGTACACCTGGCGACGGGTGCGTTCGAGGTGGCCGCGGGCTCCTCGTTCGCCTGCCTCCCGGACGATCCGGCGGTCGGCTCCGGGAGGGGGGCCGGGGCCAGGGTGGTCGGTCACGAGGAGGCGCTCCGCGCCGAGTTGAGGGCCGCCGTGGTCGACCACATGCGTCCACTGCTGGCCGCGATCGGCCCGTACGCCCGGCGCGGACCGCGTGCCCTGTGGGGCATGGCGGCCGACGACCTGGTCTCCGGGGTCTGGTACCTCGGTCGCGTCCTGGGGCAGGAGGATCGGGCCGTGAGCGCGGCGACCGATCTGCTCCCGACGGCCGTCGCGCCGTTCCCCGGGGGTGCGGACTTCCGCCGGCTCGCGGGCCGCGAGGGTCGCGCGTACCCGACCCGCACCCGGCTGGGCTGCTGCCTGTACTACGCGCTCGACGCGGCGGAGCCGTGCGGTACCTGCCCGAGGACCTGCGACGCGGAACGGCTGCGGAGGCTGGAGAGCTGACTGCCCCGGCAGTCCGCGCGGGTCGGATACTGCCGAGGGCCGGGGGGGGGGGGGGGGGGGGGGGGGGGGGGGAGAGGGGGGGGGGGGGGGGGGGGGGGGGGGGGTGTTCCCCCCCCCCCCCCCCCCCCGGCCCGGAACGGGCAACCAGGTTCAGCCGCAGCTCACTTGGCCGGGTCGACCTTGAAGGTCGCCGCCAGGTCGTCGAGCACCTTGTCGGCGCCCTGGAGCGAGACGGAGGTCATCCACATGGCGTCGTCGACCTCGTGGACGTTGCCCTTCTTGACCGCGTTGAGCCGCTTCCACAGCGGGTTCGCCATGAACTTCTTCTTCCGCTCCTCGCCGCCCGAGAAGGACGTCAGGAAGATGTGGTCCGCGTCGACCTGCTGGATCTGCTCCTCGCTGATCTCGATGTTGAACTCCTTGGTGTCGCGCTGGTTCTCGGGCCGGGTCAGCCCCATGTCGGTGAGGATGACGCCACTGAAGGTCTTCGGCAGGTAGATGCGGGTGGGGCCGTCGACGAACCGCGTCACGCTGAAGGTCGGCTTTCCGCCGTCCTTGCCGCCGCCCAGTGCGTTGATGGCGTCACCGATCTTCTTGGCCCGGGTTTCGTACGCCGTCAGTTTGGCCTTGGCCTTGTCCTCCTGGCCGAGGGCCTTGCCGAGGAAGGTGATGTTCTCCTTCCAGATCGGTCCGGTCGTCTTGACGAAGACGGTCGGCGCGATCTGGCTCAACTGGTCGTACAGGTCCGCGTGCCGGACGGTCGCCGAGACGATGAGGTCCGGCTTGAGGGCGGCGATCGCCTCAAGGTTGGGGCTGGTCAGCGGGCCGACGTCCTTGGCGTTCTTGACGGCGTCGCCGAGGTACGGGGGAAAGCCCTTCTGGTCGCGGTAGGAGCCGATGCCGCCGACGAGCGGGGCCTCCACGGCGACCACGGCCTCGACCAGGCTGTTGTCCAGCGCCACCACGCGCTTCGGCTTGGTCTTGATCTCGGTGGTGCCCTTGTCGTGGGTGATGGTGCGCGGGAAGCCCGCGTCGGCTGCGGCCGGTTTGTCCGAACTGCCGTTGGCGGCCTTGCCGCTGTCACCGCCGCCACAGGCGGCCAGCGAGAGGGCCAGCGCCGCCGTGAGGGCGGCAGCGGCGATTCGGCCGGGCCGGCGGCGCTGAGCGAAGAGGTGCATCGGGTGTCTCCCAAAAGACGGCATCGGCAATGCGGAAAAGGAAAGCCCGCCACACTTAGGCAAGGCTTACCTTTGTAGGGGCGATGTGAGAATAGCTGCTGCTCAGGACCGAATCCACCCCGGACGTGCGTGCGATCCATCCGGGGGTGCGCATCACCCATGGTTAGGTATCCCTTACCTTGTGAGGCGTGACCTTGAAGCCCGACGTCGGAGGGGTGGCAGCGCCTGCGCGCCGCCCCGCTCCACCTGCCCCCGCACCACCGCGAATCGGCACCCGCGCCATGGTGACTGCCCTGCTCCTCGCCGCCGTCGCGGCGGCCGTCTGTGCCTCGCTCGCGATAGGCACCAAGGCCGTACCGCTGTCCGACGTACTGACCGCGATAGGCGGCGGCACCGACGGCGACGCCCTGGTGATCCGCCAACTGCGCATGCCCCGTACCCTGTTGGGTCTCGTCGTCGGTCTGGCACTGGGGGCGGCGGGAGCCATCGCGCAGGACATCACCCGCAATCCCCTCGGTGACCCGGGCCTGATCGGGATCAGTGCGGGCGGCGCCTTCGCCGTCGCGCTCAGCATCGGGGCTCTGGGGCTGACGAGCCCCTTCGAGTACATCTGGTTCGCCTTCCTCGGCGCCGCGCTGGCCGGAATGCTCGCCTACGCCGTCGGCGGAACCGGGTACGGAGGGGCAACTCCGGCCAAACTGGCACTTGCCGGGGCAGCCGTCACTGTTCTCCTCGACGCGGGCACCAACACCCTCGTACTCCTCGATGTCCGCACGCTGGACCAGTACCGCTTCTGGGCGGTCGGTTCACTCGCGGGCAGGGACGGCCAACTGGCCCTCCAGCTCCTCCCGTTCGTCGCAGCAGGCCTCCTGCTCGCCCTCGGCATCAGCGGCCGACTCAACGCCCTCGCACTCGGCGACGACCTCGCGAGCAGCCTGGGCACCAAGGTCCGGACGACCCGGCTGCTCGGCGCCGTGGCGGTCGTCCTGCTCGCCGGGGCAGCAGTCGCCGGCGCCGGCCCGGTCACCTTCGTCGGCCTCGTCGTCCCCCACGTCGTACGGGCCTTCACCGGGCCCGACGCCCGCTGGCTGGTGCCCTGCTCGGCCCTCGGCGGTGCCGTCCTCGTACTGTCGGCGGACGTCGTCGGCCGGATGGTCGCCCGGCCCGGCGAGCTGGAGGCCGGGGTGGTCACCGCGCTGCTCGGCGCCCCGTTCCTCGCGCTGCTCGTCAAGCGGGGCAAGCTCAAGGAGCACACCGCATGAGCCTGTTGAGGTTCGAGCGCGGACCGATCGGCCTGGCGGTACGCCCTCGTACGGCCGCCGTCGTCCTCGTCCTCGCCGTCACCGGTTTCGCGGCACTCGTCGTATCGGTGTCCCTCGGTACGTACGCCATCCCGGTCGGGGACGTACTCGGCGCGGTCCTGGGCACCGGCGACGGCGCGGCGGACCTGATCATCCGTCAACTACGGCTGCCCCGCGCGCTCACCGCCCTCCTGGTCGGCGCCGCCTTCGGGCTCGCCGGGGCCGTCTACCAGGCCGTCACCCGCAATCCCCTGGCCAGTCCCGACCTGATCGGGATCGCGGCCGGTTCCGGAGCGGGCGCGGTCACCGCGATCCTGATCGGCGGAGTCACCGCCGCCGGGGCCGGCACCTTCGGGGCCGTTCCGTTCGGCGCGCTCGCGGGCGCCCTGCTCACCTCCGTCGCGATCTACCTGCTCGCCTACCGCGACGGCACCATCACCGGCTACCGCTTCGTACTCGTCGGGCTCGCCGCGAACGGCGCCCTGATGGCCCTGACCCGGTGGATGCTGGCCCGCGCCGACATCGACCAGGCCTCCCGCGCCATGGTCTGGCTCACCGGCAGCCTCAACGGCCGGGGCTACGAACACGTCCAGTGGGCCGGATTCGCCCTGCTGCTGCTCATGCCGCTCACGCTGGCCCTGGCGCGCCCGTACCAGCTCCTCCAGTACGACGACGACACGGCGCGCAGCCTCGGCATCCCGCTGAAGCACTCCCGGATCGCCCTGCTGGTGCTCGCCACCTGCCTCACCGCCCTGGCCACTTCCGCCGCCGGGCCGATCGCCTTCGTCGCACTGGGCGCACCGCAGATCGCCCGCCGGCTCACCGGCAGCGCGGGAATCCCGCTGGTGACCAGCGCGCTGACCGGCGCGGTCCTGCTCGTCCTCGCCGACCTGGCCGCCCGCCTCGTCCTGGCCCCGACCGAACTGCCCGTCGGCGTTCTCACCGGCGCCGTGGGCGCCCCGTACCTGCTGCTGCTCCTCGCCCGGACCAACCGGGCCGGAAAGGGAGGCTGACATGACCGCCCCACCGACCGCTCCTGAGACCGGCACCCCGCCCGCCGCGCTGCACGGCTCCGGTCTCCGGCTGGGCTACGGCGACCGGATCGTCGCCGAGGATCTCGACCTGCCCGTTCCGGCGGGCAAGGTCACCGCCCTGGTCGGCCCGAACGCCTGCGGCAAGTCCACCGCCCTGCGCGCCCTCGCCCGGCTGCTCAAGCCGGCCGGCGGCACCGTACTGCTGGACGGCGAGGACATCGCGTCGCTGTCCGCCCGTGACTTCGCGCTGCGCCTGGCCCTGCTGCCGCAGACCCCGACCGCGCCGGACGGCATTTCCGTACGGGACCTCGTCGCCCGGGGACGTACCCCGCACCAGCGCTGGTGGCGCCAGTGGTCCTCGGCGGACGAGGCCGCCGTGGACGCGGCCCTCAAGGCCACCGGCTCGGCGGAACTCGCGCACCGCTCCATCGACGAACTCTCCGGCGGCCAGCGCCAACGGGTGTGGATCGCGATGGCACTGGCCCAGGACACCTCCGTACTCCTCCTGGACGAGCCCACCACGTACCTCGACCTCGCCCACCAGGTCGACGTCCTGGAACTCGTCGCGGAACTCAACCGTTCCGAGGGCCGCACCGTGGTGATGGTCCTGCACGAACTCAACCTGGCCTGCCGGTACGCCGACCACCTCATCGCAATGCGCGAGGGCCGCATCGTGGCGGCGGGCCCGCCCTCGGAGATCGTCACCCCGGAACTCGTCCACGAGGTGTTCGCCCTGCGGGCCACCGTGATCGAGTGCCCGGTGGCAGGCACACCACTGGTCATCCCCGAAGGAGGCCGCCGCAAGGAGACGGCCTGACGGATCCCACTCTTGTGCCGGTTTGCCGGATTGCCGGTTTGCCGGAACGGGCCGCCCGTCGTGTGCTTTCGTGCCGGGCGGCCCCGGGGTCAGCCGACGTATGCCAGCAAGGGGGTGCCCATGGCCTCGGCGTCCGTGTCCGTCGCCGGGTCCAGGAAGCAGCCGCTCCAGCCCGCCACGTACTCGTCGCGGGTGATGTAACCGTCGCCGTTCAGGTCGAGGCGCGCCGCGACCGTGTGGGCCAGTTCGCTCTCCAGGCCCCAGGCGATCAGGAACGCCGTCATCTGCTCGACGGCGGCGACACCGTCGTCGTCGGTGTCGATCACGGCGAACTCGGCCTCGAACCCGGCGCGCAGATTGCGTTCCAGGGCCGCCCGGTCCCCCAGGTCTCCCGACATCGCCTGGCGGAACTCCTCGCGGCTGATCAGGCCGTCACCGTTCGCGTCGGCGTGTTCCAGGAGCAGGACCCAGCAGCGGCGCCACTCCCCCGCCAGCGTCGTCGCCTTGGCGGAGCTGTCCGGGGCGCCGGCGGCGCGGGCGATCGACTTGCCGAGGGTGACGAAGTCCTGTTCCTCCAGCACTCCGTTGGCGTTCGCGTCGAGCGCGTCGAAGGTGCGGTCGTACTCTTGTCCGCGCACGTCACCGGTCATTGAAACCTCCTGGGGGAAACGAACTGACCACCGGACCCTGGTCGTTCGGCCGCCCGGCCAAACCCCCGGACACGCAGCAGGTCCTATATGGCACTCGTTGGCGTTACGGGAGTGCTGTCGGCTTGACCGCTGAAGGGTCCCGGGGACGTGTTCAGCTCACGATCTGGTCGCCGTCGGGGACGTCCTCGACGGTGACCAGGACCCGGGGCAGGCCGAGGCCCCAGGCCACCTCCCGGCCGAGCCCCTCGAAGTCCTGGCCGGACGGGACCGGTACCTGCTCGCCCTCGCCGTAACTCTCGATCGCCTTCGTGAAGTAGCTCGGGTGCCAGGCGCCCACGGCACCCTTGACCTGGACGGCGGCCACGGGGCGTTGGCCGACGAGCTCGCCGAGTGCCTTCAGGATCGCGTCGGAACGCAGTTCGCCCGGCACCTGGAACAGGCTGGCGTGCGCACCGACCAGACCGCCGTCCCTGAGCCGCACGGTGACCGTGAGGCAGCTGGTGACGCTCGGGTAGGTCAGCACGCCGCCCGGGGCGACCTCCCGCACCTGGCCTTCCCTCACCGTCGCGCGGTCGGGCGCCGTCGCGCGACCGGCCGGGTGCGCGACGGCGGTGGCGGACTGGTCCGCCGCCTGGGCGGGGGCGGCGAGCCCCAGACTCAGCGCGAGGAGGAGCGTTGCCGGGAGGGCCGTACCGACTGCGCGGGCGGTGCGGGTGGTACGGGTGGTGGGGTGGAGCGGGGGGTTGGGCATCAGGTACGGGTCTCTTCTGCGCGGGGTGCGGGGCTGGGCACCATCGAAACACGTCCGGTCGCGGCCGTGCGGCGCGGGTCTGTCGCTAGTAGTGCAGTCCGGCGCCCTGGAGCAGGGCGAAGACGCCGATGCTGATGAGGGTCAGTACGAGCAGGTAGGCGAGGGGCGCCCGTGGTGCACTCGCGTACGGCGGGCCGAGCGTGCCCGTCGTGCTGCCGGTGCGCCACCACACGAAGGCCACGAGCAGGGCGAGCGCGAGGGGTGGGAGGAATGTTTCGCGGCCCGTGAAGTGCGGGATCGCTCCGCTGATGCCGATGACGCCGGCCGCGCCGAACAGCACGCCGAGCCCGTCGAAGCGGGTGCGACCCGCCTGGTTGTGCACGGCGATGGCCGTTCCGATCACCGCGAGGACGGCGAAGGGAACCACTGCGAGCAGGGAATCGCGCCAGGCCTCCATGCCGAAGTGGGCGTAGAAGGCGGCCGCCAGGCCGAGCACCGGCCCGCTGCCCGCGACGGCGACGTAGATCCCGAAGGCCTTGCGGCGTTCCCGGTCGTCGGTGAAGTTGTCGGACACCAGGCCCGGTACGGACGACGAGACCAACGCCGCGAAGGCACCCTGGAGAGCGCGGGCCAGGCCCAACACGCCGGAAGTGGGGGCCAGGCCCGCAACCGTGGCGGTGACCGCGAAGCCCACCAGGCCGATCAGCAGCGTACGTTTGCGCCCGACGCGGTCCGTGACGCGGGAGCCGAACAGCAGCAGCGCGGCGAAGGCCAGCGAGTAGACGATGGGCATGATGTCGAGGTAGACGGTGGACGACACCCTCAAGCCGTCGCTGGGCATCCCCAGGTCCTGGGCGGCGCCCCCGACCAGCAGGACGTAGTTGGAGAACAGCGCGTCGAACAGCACGGCCAGCTGGGCCAGTACGAGGGCGGACAGGGCCCACCAGCGTCTGGGGAGCGGGGCCGAGGGGGTCGTCGGGGCCGACGGGGCAGCCGGGGCGTTCGCGGCTCGGTCATTCCGGTGGGCCGGGGCCGTGGGGGCGCCCCAGATGCCTGGCGCCGGGGCCGGGCCGGCGGCGGCGGCGGTCGGGGCGTACGCGGGCGATGCGGGCACCGGTGACGGTGCCTGTGCCTGTGCCTGTGCGGCCGGTGCCGGGGCCGGGGTGTAGTCCAGCAAGTGGGCCGCGCGGCGCCCGAGTTGCGCCAGGACCGTTCCGGGCAGCCACTCGCCCGCCTCCGCGGACTCCGTTGCCATGGCCACCTCGTGCGGGGTGGGCCGTTTGGCCGGGTCCTTGTCCAGGCAGGCCCGTACCAGGTCGACGAGCGAGTCCGGCACCCCGGTGAGGTCCGCCTCCTCCTCGGCGATACGGAAGAGATGGGCGTTCAGGCCGGTCTCCGTGGCGCCGAAGAGGAGGCGTCCGGTGGCGGCGTAGACGAGCAGGGCGCCGAGGCAGAACACATCGGACGCCGGGGTGAGTTCGAGCCCGCGCACCTGCTCCGGCGACATGAATCCGGGCGAGCCGATCAGCATTCCGGTACGGGTGTGCAGGCTGTCGCCGCCCAGGCTGTCCATCGCCCGCGCGATGCCGAAGTCGATGACGCGGGGGCCGTCGACGGTGATCAGTACGTTGGACGGCTTGAGGTCCCGGTGGATCAGGCCAGCCCCGTGCACGGCCTGGAGCGCGAGGGCGAGGCGGTTGGCGAGCGTACGCACCGACTTCTCCGGCAGCGGCCCGAAGTCCTCGGACACGACAGTGGTGAGGTCGGGCCCCGGGATGTACTGGGTCGCCACCCACGGCACTGCCGCCGCGGTGTCGGCATCCAGGACGTCCGCGGTCCAGGCCCCGCCCACCCGCCGAGCCGCGGCCACCTCACGGGCGAACCGCGCCCGAAACTCCGCGTGTTGGGCGTGCTCGGCCTGTACGACCTTGACGGCGACGGTCCGTCCGAGATCGTTGCGGCCCAGGTACACCAGCCCCATCCCACCGGCACCGAGCCGGGCGATCAGACGGTACGGGCCTATGTGTGCGGGGTCCTCCCCCGTCAGTTGCTGCACGGCGGGAACGTCAGCCCTTCGGAGTGTGGGGTGTGGGGTGGGTCGAGGCGCGGGCCGGGGTGGGCTGTGGGTGGTGGGCGGCCATGCGGTGATCCCCCTGGGTCGGTCATACGGAGATCCCAACCTAGGCCACTCGCGGCGGTGTTGGGCCCGGGCCCCGGCATTCGCCCGACCCGTCCGGAGTTTCCGGCACCCGGCCGGAGTTTCCGGCACCCTGCCGTGCCCGCCGTCCCTACCGTCCCTGCCCCTGGCTCGCCTGCCGGAGCAGCGCGAGTGCCCCCTCGGAGGGAGATCCTGCGGGCGTGGTGCACACGATGAGCGTCTGCTCCGGCGACCGCGCGACCGACAGCGTCTGCTGGGTCACCGTCACCGTGCCGACGAGGGGATGGCGCAGCTCGTAGGACGCGGCATCGCACGGCGACACCGGCCTCCTCGGCCCGGCCCCCGCACCGCCAGGACTCGCGGTCCGGGTACACGGCGCCTGGGTCTCATTCGCCGCAACCGGCGCCCCCGGCTGGGCCCCCTACACCCCGCACCGCCCCACTCGACAAGCCCTGTGAGCTGTGGATGCGTCAGGGCAGCGCGGGCGCGAGGCGCTTGACCTCGCGCAGGGTCGGGGCGGTCTCGATGCTCTGAATCCCCGGCAGGGGGCCGATGCGCCGGTCGATGTAGTCGTACAGGTCGATCGGGGTGCGGAAGATGCCGCTGGCGACGAGGTTGGCGGTCCCGGTGATGGCGGCGGCGAAGGCGATTTCGGGGTGGGTGGCGAGGGCTTCGCCGACGGTACGGAGGTGGGCGGGGGCGACGTTCAGCCAGAGCCGGGTGCTCATCCGGTAGCCGAGCAGCTGGGGGTCGAAGTCGACGGCGAAGCCGAGGGCGCCCTCGTCGCGCAGCCGGTCGAGGTGGCGCTGAACGCTGGAGGGCGACCGGCCGACGGCCGCGCCGAGTTCGGGCAGGGTGGCGCGGCCGTCGCGGGCGAGCTCGGTGAACAGGGCGCGGTCCGTCCCGTCCAGGGGCAGCGGGTCGGCCGGGACGGTGGCTTCGGCGGGCACCGGGGTCTCGAAGCGGGTGGCGTGCCAGGTGCTGGTGGTCCCGACGAAGATCCGCATCATGCAGTGGGCGCTGACGGACAGTACGTGCGGGGTGCGGGGGAGTTTGTCGAGGAGCAGGGCGTTGCGTTCGTCCGCGGTACGGGTGTTGAGCGCGCAGTAGAGCTCGGTGCCGCCGGATGCCAGGGTGACCCAGCTCGTGTCGGGGCGGCGGGCCAGCACGTCGGCGATGGTGCCGGCCGCGTCAGGGGTGCAGTGCAGGCGCAGCAGCCAGCGCACCAGGCCGAGGCGGGCGGGGACGGGGTGGCCGACGATGCGCAGCCCCTTGCCCAGGAGGCGCTGGTAGCGGCGGGCGACGGTGCGCTCGGAGACGTCCAGGTCGGCGGCGAGGCGGCTGAAGGGGGCCCGGCCGTCGAGCTGGAGGCCCTGCAGCAGCCGCTGGTCCAGTTCATCGAGCTTGTCTGGCTTGCTGGAATCCACCGTGATACCCCACTCCACTGTCGGTTTCTTCCACTCTCCCAGATCTGACTAGGGGTACGAACGGTAGGCCTTGCAGGGTGACCGAGTCCTGACCCTCCACTCCTGGAGTCATCACTCATGCGCATTTGGGGCCCTTTGGCAGCTGTCTGCCTGGGTACGTTCGTCCTGCTGGTCGACGTCACGATCGTGCTGGTCGCACTGCCGTCCATGTCCGAATCCCTCGGGGCGTCGCTGTCGCAGTTGCAGTGGGTGGCCGACGGCTACGCGCTGGCGGTCGCCGCCGCCCTGCTCGGCGCGGGCATGCTGGCCGACCTGCACGGACGGCGCCGCGTGTATGCGACGGGCCTGGTGGTCTTCGCGCTCGCCTCCGTCGCGTGCGCGCTGGCGCCCGGCATGGGGTGGCTGATCGCGGCCCGCCTGGTGCAGGGCCTCGGGGCAGCCGCGATGTTCACGACCACCCTGTCGCTGATCAGCACCCTGTATGCGGGGCGTCGGCTGGGGATGGCGTTCGGCGTGTGGGCGGCGGTGGCCTCCAGCGCCGCCGCGCTCGGCCCCATCCTGGGCGGACTGCTCACCCAGGCACTGGACTGGCGGTGGATCTTCTACGTCAATGTGCCTGTCGCCGCGCTCGCCCTGTGGTTGACGTACCGCTGCATCCCGCGCTCGACCGTGACCACTCCGGCTGTCCCGGCTCCTGCTGAGGACACCACCCGCCGCCTGGACGTGCCGGGCGTGGTGCTCTTCGCGCTCGGCGCGGGCGGCCTGGTGTACGCCTTGACCGCATCGCACTCCCGGGGGTGGGCGGCATCGGCGACCCTTGTCCCGCTGGGCGTCGCGGTCCTGGCCCTCGTGGCGTTCGTGGGGGTGCAGCGGCGCAGCAGCCACCCGCTGCTGGACCTGACACTCTTCCGCCGCCCGGCGTTCACCGCCGCGATGATCACCATTGCGATCGGTGAGGGCGCGGTCTACGGGATCATGCCGTACACCTCGATGTGGCTGCAGTCCGTGCAGCACCTCTCCCCCGTCGCCACCGGCCTGGTCATCCTGCCGCACGCGCTGGCGGCCGGGCTGGTCGCCGTCGCCGCCGGACGCTGGGTGCCCAGGCCCTCGCCCCGTATCGGCGCCACTCTGGGCCTGCTCCTGGCGGGCCTGGGCATCTGCGCGCAGGGCTTCCTGGGCCCCGACTCCGGCTGGCCCGCCCTGGTCGGCGGGATGACGCTGAGCGGTGTCGGCATGGGCCTGGTGTTCCAGGTGGCCGCCTCGCTGGCGCTGGGCTCGGTGCCCCCGGAGCGCGCGGGCATGGCCAGCGGCACGTACAGCACCTTCGAACAGCTCGGTTACGCCTTCGGGGTCGCCGTCTTCGGCACCCTGGCGGTCTCCACCATGGGCCGCCTCCTCCAGGGCAAGGTCCCCGACCCGCACGGTGCCGCACAGACACTGTCGGGAGGCGGAGCCGACAAGCTGATTGCCAACTCCCCTTCCCCGCAACACAGTTTCCTCACCGACACCGTGCACGCGGTGTTCGCCACCGGCCACAACACTCTCGCCCTGACCGCAGGCGCGGTGACGCTCGCTGCCGCAGCGCTGGTACTGGTCCTCACCCGCCACCGCTCCAAGAGCGAGCCCACCGATGCGGGCGGCGACCGGCAACAGCCCGCCCCCGAGCCGACCACGACCACGACCGTCTGACCGAACTGACGCCGCCGACAGCTGAGTTCACCGACCCCCGTCATTCAACCGGCCGATCTCGCCAGCCACATGATCCACAAACGGACGCACTTCCGCCCGCAACGCCTCGCTCCAGTCCTCCTCGGAATAGCGGCAGTTGAGGTACAGCTGCCTGGCGTACGCGAGGACCGCGCGGTGTTCGGGCGGGAGGTGCGCGAGGGCCCAGTCGGCGGCGGCGTCCTTCGACCTGATCTCACCGCTGGCGAGCGTGCTCCAGATGCGTACGAGGGTGAGCAGGACGTTGCGGGTGTCGCCGTCCAGGTCGTCGAGCAGGTCGGGGATACCGGCCGCACTCGCCCGGTCCAGGTCGGAACGCGGGACGGGGTCGAGGGCCTGTGCGGGCGCAGGGCCGGTGAGCGGGTGATCCCCGGCCAGCACCATCGTGATCAGCAAGGCAAGATCGGGCATCGGCTCCTGCCGAGGCACCTCCCCCGCCTCGTACTCGGCACGCAGCCACTCGCCGTACAGGAAGTCGCAGGTCGGAGGGTACCGCCAGGGCCGGACCTCGGACTGGACGACCACCGTGAGCTCGACCGGGCGGGCCTTGGCGAGGGAGCCGGAGTTCAGGAGCAGACCATCGAGGAGCGCACGACGCTGCCGCGCTTCCATCGACCGCCGGGTGACGACCAGTAGGTCCAGGTCGCTGGCCGGCCTGAGTCCGCCGAGCACGGAGGACCCATGGAGGTAGACGCCGATGACGTCCTCGCCCAACACGGCGTCGGTCAGTGCCACGATCTCCTGAAGCTGACTCACCGCGCCAGTGTCTCCCGTGCGGTCAAAAACTCCAGCTGTAGAGACCACCACCGGTGCTCACCGCCAACACCGCGAGCCGGGCGACTCCTTGCAGGACCGCCAGCAGATCGTCGTCGGTCATGTCGTCCCCGTCGGCGGCTCTGAGCCTGGTGGTCCAGCGGTCCGCCAACTCCTCCAGCGCGGTGGAGTCGGCATCGGCCAACGCCCGGGTCAACCTCGGCGGCACTGCGAAGACCTCGACGCCATCGTTCAGGGGAGCAGTGACCCACTCCGGCCACGGCCGCCACGCACAGAGCTGCTCATCCGTCGGCGCCCCGGCCGAGGGATCCGCGAAGTACATGTCCCACTCGACGATGGCGCTGCCGGGCTCAAAGAAACGGCACGTCACAGACTCAAAGGCCTCACCAGGCCCCCGCAGACGGGTCGCAGCGGCTGTCGCGTCGTCGGGAGCGAGGAAGAACGCTATGTCGTGGGCCACTTCAGCATGATGTCAGCCGGGCTACTCGTACACCTGGGCAGCGGAGAGCTGTTGGGCGACCGACCGCCAGGTGACTGGTTCGAGTTGGGCGTGGAACGGTGTGTCGGCGGCGAGGCAGGCGGCCCAGGATTCGAGTACCTGCCCGAGGGTTCCGGACGCCCAACTGCCACCGTCGCCCGCCATTCACCGCGGCTGACCCTCGCCTCCCATTCCTCCCGGTCGCGGGCGAAGTCAGCGGCGAGCGCCGCGGCGTACAGACGCAGACCGCGGGCGCTACTCACCTCGTTCGGTCGGTGCCGTCGAGCCGCCCCTCCAGGAGCCGGACCCAGGCCCAGAGGAAGCCGTCGACGGACTGGTCGGTCCAGCGCTGGGCTGCGGGTGTACGAATGTCGGAGTGGCGCCTACCCCAGCCAAGCCCCGTCACGCATGATGACCCTGCCCCTCAGCTCCGCCTCTCCACGCCAGGCACGTACCACCCTCGGCGCGATGCGCAGATACACAAAGGAACCGTCCTCCGTACGCGGGTCCCACCCGAACTTGTCGGCGAACGCGTCGGCCGCGTCGGCCGGCACCTCCTGGTCCGTGAAGCACTCCGCCGACCCTTGGAGCAGTACGACGTCCAAGGTGTCAGGCAGCGACAGGCGTACGCGCGGGTCCGCACGTACGTTCCGTACGGTCGCGGACGTCGCGCCGGTGCACACCCAGACCGCCTTCCCGTCCCATGCGAACCACAAGGGGACCTGGTGAGGGCCGTGATCGGGATGAGCCGTCGCCACCCAGGCGTCCCGCTCCCCGGCAAGGCGGTCGAGTGTCTCGCGGGTGCGTTCGGCCGTCGAGCGGTGAACGGTCTTTCTGCTTTGCATAGCCGCCGATGCTAGCCAGCAAGATCGGTATGCACATGGGGCTGTGGTCCTACATCCCTTGCGGGGGGGGGAGAGAGCGCCCGAGACCAGGACCGCGGGGACGCACAGCGCGCCCGCCCAGAAACGCTCGCGCCAGGAATAGGGCGGGATTCCTGCGATGTCGAGGTCCGTGGACCTGCACCAGCCAACCAAGTCAGGCAGGACGTGATGCGCGGCGGCGGTCGACGCCCCCGCCGGCCGCGTACGTATCGACTTGCGACTACGCTTCCACGGCACCGTCGGAGTGGGGCACAGAGGGAAGACCATGAAGCGACCATTGCTGTTCCTCGACGTCGATGGACCGCTCAACCCCTATGCGGCCAAGCCGGAGAGACGCCCCGACGGGTACACCACACTCAGGGTGCCCGAGGACGACGGGACCGCGACGGAACACGGTGCGCTTGCGGTCCGGCGGCGGCCCCTGCGTGTCTGGCTCAACGCCGAGCACGGGCGGGACCTGCTCCAGCTCGACTACGAACTGTGCTGGGCCACCACCTGGATGAACGATGCCAATCGATGGATCGCCCCCGTACTCGGCCTCCCCGAACTCCCCTTCGTCGAGTTCGGCGACACTCTGCTCCAGGAACGGCCGGACGGGGTCCACTGGAAGGCCCGCCCCCTGCTGGACTACGCCAACGGCCGCCCCTTCGCCTGGGTGGACGACGAACAGAGCGAACTCGACGAGGCGTACGTCACCGCCCACCACCGGGGCCCCGCACTCCTCCACCACGTCAACCCGCGCATCGGCCTGCGCGAGGAGGACTTCCGTACGCTCGCCGATTTCGCTTCCCTCCGGTAAGGCCGGGCGGATGAGGCCCTCGCTCACCGCGCGGGCCAGGAAGTCGTCGAGTTGGGCTAGCGGATCTTGAGCTTCAACCCCTCATCTCCTCAACTCCTCGCCCCCTCAACTTGGTTCGGGCCCGTGTCCCAGCGGAACCAGGCGCGGTCCTGGTCGATGTGGAGGAGGAACTCGGCAACGGGCCCCGATGGCGATGCCAGGGTCAGGGCGTTCTCGATGCGGTCGTAGGCATCGTCGAACCGTTCGAAGTCCTGCGCCTCGACAATGGCGTTGACCTCGTCGAACCAGGGTCTGAAGCGGCCGAAGGCAGGCTCCGGCAGGAATCGTCCGCGCTGCCACGGCATGCCGGCTTCCTCGACGAGGATCGTGCCGACGAGGACATTGCCGTGCCAGAGCCGCCACTGAGTGTCGGAATCGGTCATCCTGCGCCCAAGGAGTTGGTTGGTTGGTTTCTCTGCGACGGCGTCGCGAGCTGCGAGCGTAACCGAGCAAGTCCGCGCTCAATGAACGGCAATACACGGCACGCCACCGCACCGACGATCTACGCTGACCCGGTGGGAAGCGAACGACGGGTCCGCCGCCTCGTGGTCGACGGGGCCGTCTGGCGTTGGACGGTCCGGCAGCGGGTGAGGCCGGACTACGACGACTGTCGGTTGTCGCTCTCCCTCTTCCCAGAGGTGCCGGCGCAGGGCACTCGACGCCGGTTGACCTTGGTCTTCGCCCCGGGCCCGGAAAGAATCATCTCGAACTCGTACTTCGAGGCGGGGACGGTCATACGCCTCCCCGACCGCAATTGGCTCAACCTCTACGAGCCGGGGACGGTCAGGCGCCTGCTCGACGTCGCGGCGCCCGCGCTGGAGACCCGGCCATCGGTGCAGAACCTCGAAGTGGACGGCTGGCCGTACTTCGCCGAAGTCGTGGACGGACGTAGCTCGTCCTGAGTGAGTGATTGAGTGAGTGAGTAGGTGGTTGGCCGGACGCTGTTGTCAGTGCTGCCGCATAGCATCCGCCGTATGCGTAGGTTCTTCGGTGTGGGTGGGCGTCAGCTGTCGTTCCTGGACTTCGGCGGTCCGGGGGTTCCGCTGTTGGCCTTCCACGGGCATTACAACGAGGCGTCGGAGTTCGGGCAGCTTGCCGATCTGCTGGCGCCGCAGTGGCGGGTGATCGCGCTCGATCAGCGTGGGCACGGCGAGTCCGACAAGGCTTCCAGTTACGAACGGGACGACTACGTCGCCGACATCGCGGCCTTCCACCACCATCTGGGACTCGGCCCGGTCGCCGTGCTCGGCCACTCCCTGGGCGGCGTGAACGCCTACCAGTACGCCGCACGGCATCCGGGCCGGGTGTCAGCGCTGATCGTCGAGGACATCGGCGCGGTGGTGAACGTGGACTGCTCCTTCACCGAGCGACTGCCCCGCCACGCGCCGTCCCGCCAGGCCCTGCTCACCGCGCTCGGCCGGGCGGCCCCGTATCTGGAGTGCTCCCTGCGGCCCGCCGGGGAGGGATGGGGCTTCTCCTTCGACCCCGACCACACCCTGCGGTCGCAGAAGGCCCTCAATGGAGACCACCGAAAGGACTGGACGGGGATATCGTGCCCGGCCCTGCTCATCCACGGAACGCACAGCGACGAACTGTCGACCGACCACGCCCGCGACATGGTGGCCAGTTTCACCGGCCGGATCCAACGCGTTGAGCTGGCGGCAGGCCACGTCGTACATCGTGACGCACCGGTCGAATACGCGGCAGCTGTCCGCACCTTCCTGTCGGAACCGGAGCCGGAGCCGGAATCGGAATCGGAATCGGAGCCCGAGGAGAAGTAGTTCCGGTGGGTGGCGGTGCTCAGCGGTCGTGCGCCACGCGGTAGCGGAGGTAGACGACCTTCGAGCTGAAGGTGCGGGTCTCGACGAGTTCGAGATCGGCCCGGCGCTCACGCTGAGGAAAGAACGGAATGCCACCGCCGACCAGTACCGGATAGACCCTGGCCCGGTACTCGTCGATCAGCCCCAGCTCGGCCGCCTCGGCGGCCAGAGTCGCGCCGCCGATCGCGATGTTGCCCTCCCCCGGCTCGGCCCGCAGCCGCTCGATCTCCTCGGCCAGGCCGCCTGAAGCCAGGCGGGTATTGCCCACCACGGTCGACAGCGTGGTGGAGAAGACCACCTTCGGCAGCGCCTTCCAGATCTCGGCGAATTCGAGCATCGCGGCGTCGAACGACGGCTCGGCCCGGAGAGCCTCGGCGGCCTCTTCGATCGCGGTGAGTTCGCCACGGTCCTGGCCGACGGTCTCCCAGTACACCATCGTCTCGTACAACCGCCGCCCCAACAGGTGGACGCCGAGCTCGCGCACCTCGTCGGTGGCGAACCGGAAGACCTCCTCGTCGGGCGCCGTCCAGCCGAAGTCTCCGTCCGGCCCGACGATGTAGCCATCCAGTGAGACGCTCATCGAATAGGTCACGCTGCGCATCCGAAATCCTCCTCGGCAACGGCTTCGACAGTACGACCGCCGCAGAACCCATCGCCCACGACGGCCCAAGCCCACCCAGGGGCTGGTGTGGCACGGGCCCTGGCCCGTCAACCCCTCACACGGCGGCTGCGCCGACGCAGAACTCGTTGCCCTCCGGGTCGGCCATCAGCTCATGGTGCCCGTCGAACTCCCCCAGGACGGTCCCACCCGCCCGCACCAGGCGTGCGGATTCCGCCCTGATCCGTGCCCACCGCTCGTCGGAACTGCCGTGTCCTGGCACTCGGACGTCGATGTGGAGCCGGTTCTTCGCCGTCTTGGGTTCGGGAACCTTGAGGATGCAGAGACGCGGACCGACTCCGTCGGGACACGTCGGCGGGTCTGCCCGAATCGTTGAGGTGTAGGTTCTCGCCATGGCTGGAGACTGGCGGAGGGATCGGATCGGAAGCGCGCTGCGGGGTGAAAACCCTGCCGTGCTACGGCGCTTGGATGCCGGGTTCGCCGTGATCGGGGACGTGCAGTTCCTTCCGGGGTACTCGGTTCTGCTCGTGGATGAGCCGGACGTACAGCGGCTGTCGGACCTGCCTCGGGAGAAGCGGCTGGCCTTCCTGTCCGACATGGACAAACTGGGTGAGGCGGTCGAGCGTGCCTGCCGCCGTCTGGACCCGGCCTTCCGGCGGGTCAATCTGGAGATCCTCGGCAATACCGACGGCTTCCTGCATGCCCATGTGTGGCCGCGGTTCGAGTGGGAGCCGGTGGAGCTCGGGGGCGTGCCGGTGTGGCTTTATCCGAGTGAGAGATGGAGCGACGGGCGGTTCGCTCTCGGCCCACGGCATGACCCTTTGCGCGAGGCGATCGGCGGTGAGTTGGACCGGCTGCGGTGAAGGCGGGTCGGTTGAGGGGCTGCCGATGGTGACCGGTGGTGAGGGCCGTCCTGCGGCGGTGTACCACGGCGTTGCGGGCGTCGAGTTGCTCGCGGCCCCACGGTTCAGCAGCACCTCGACGCGGGAGCCGACCACGTCTGCCTGCAAGTGCTGACCGCCGATCCTGGGGTGCTGTCGGCTCGGGGATGGCGCGAGCTCGCTCGCTCCGGTCGCGCGATGGCGGGCGTCCGAGTCCTTCAGGGAGTGGCGTTGTCGAGGAACTGGCGTTGGTGGGCCAGGAATCCGTCGGCGAAGAGGGAACGGGGGGAGAACAGGGCGGTGAGCGTGAGCTTGAGGTCAGACTGTTCGACGGACTGCTTGAGTAGTGAATGGGTCGCGTCCGGATATTGATTGACCGTCAATTTGCCCTCAGGAGACAGTACTTGACGGTAGACGCGTTCCGTGTCGGCGGTGTCCACGTTGGTGTCATGGCCCGCTAGGGCCAGCAGCACCGGTATGCCGCGCAGGGCGCGGAGGTCCTGCGTGGCGTCCGCCGTGTGGTTCTTGGCGATGAAGCCCCAGCGGTCGGCGGTCATGCCGCCCGCGTCGCCGTCCATTTCCCTGACGTACTCCTCGAAGGTCGCGCCGCGCCCCAGCAGCCGGCGGGTGCTGTCGCTCCTGGCGACCTCCGCCTTGGTACGGGCCGGTGTCGCGCCGTCGGCGCGCAGCTCGGCGAGGAGGTTGTAGCGGCCCTGCTGGAGCCAGTTGATCGCGGGCGAGACGGCGATGACGAAGCTCACGGGCGTCCTGGCGGCGACCTTCGGCATGACCCAGCCCGCCTGGCTGGCGCCCCAGAGTCCGATCCGGTCGCCGTCCACGTCCGGGCGGGCGCGGGCCCATGCGATGGCGGCGGCCACCTCGTCCGCACGGTCGTCCATGGACTGGTTGAGCCAGTTGCCGGGTGCGCCCGCGACGCCGGGCTTGTCCCAGGAGAGGGAGGCGTATCCGGCCTTGGCGTTCGCCTCCCACATGGGCTTGTACCCGTCGTCGTGGGTGGCGTCGATGGGGCCGTCGCCGTGGACGTACACGACCAGGCCGTGTTGCTTCCGGCCGTCCCTGGGGGTGGTCAGTACGCCCTGGAGGGTGTGACCGTTGTGGCGGATCGAGACGCGCCGCTCGTCCATGGCGTAGGAGTTCTGCCACAGGACCAGACCGACCAGTCCGGCGGCCACGACCAGTACCGCGACGAGTGACCACACGGTGGTACGGAGCCCGCGCCGTCGGGGCTGGGTCTTCGGGCACATGGGGAGGCCGCCTCTGGTCGGGTGCGAGGGTGCGGGGTGCGAGGACTAAAACTATCACTCCACGAACGATCGTGGATAGTTCGATAGATTTGCCGTACGGAGCATCCCCGGGAGGGAGCCGGTGCCGCAAGACCGAGCCCCGCCGCGCTCAGGATTCGGTGCCCGACGACCCTTGCGCCTCCGAAGCTCCCGGAGCTGGGTCCGCAATAGTTCCGGAATCGATTGCGGAGCTGTTTCAGCGGAACTGTTTCAGCGGAGCGGTTCCAGCGAGACCGCCCCTCACCCCCGCCGAGCGACTGGCGTACGCCCTGTCCCGTATCGACGCCTCGGCCCGGCGGCAGCTGCGCGAGAAGTTCCGCCTCGACCTCTTCGAGCGGCGTTACGTCGATGCCGACGCCGCAGCCGAAACGGTGGGCGCCCCCGCCCTGCGCGGGTCCGGCCGAAACGCCCAGCGCCGCTCACTGGTCCTGCGCCGCACTCGACGAGTGGTTCCACGGCGATGACCTGCGCTTCCCCGCCGCCGCCATCGGCCACGTCCGTACGGTCGCGGCCGCCGTCCGCACCGTGGTCCTGCCCTACTTGGAACGCCTCGCCATCATCACCGAACTCGCGGGCATCGCGCACGCGTTGGTCGGCGACTTCGGCGCCGAGGATGACGCCCTCCTCAACCTGCCGTCCTCAATGGAGGCGGTCGAGCACAGCTGCGAGGACGTCCCCTTCGACACCCGCGCCCCACTGTTCCGCCACGGCCACGGCCTGACGTACTGGGGCCGTCGGACCGCTCGCTCAGCTCACTGCCCGGGATCCGGTCCTGCTTCCGCTCAGCCGGCCGGGATGGGTGCGGGGGACGGCTTCCACTCGCGTTTGAGCAAGCCGAACACCCAGGAGTCCGAGACCTCGCCGTTCACGATGCAGTCCTCGCGCAGCGTTCCCTCGCGCACGAAGCCGATCTTCTCCAGGACCCGGCCGGACGCCACGTTGCGCGTATCGGTCTCGGACTGGACCCGGTTCAGGTCCAGTGTGGCGAACGCCCACTCCAGCAACGCCTGCGCGGCTTCCGTCGCGTAGCCGTGGCCCCACATCGCGTCGCCGAGGCAGTAGCCCAACGACGCGCTGCGGTAGTCCGGATCCCAGTCGGTCAGGGCGCACCAGCCCACGAACGCTCCGTCGGAGGCCCGCTCGATGGCCAGGCGCGTCCCCGTGCCTTCGTCCGACAGTCTCCGGCACACCGCGAGGAAGCGTTCGGCGCGGGCCCGTTCGGTCCACGCCGGGGAGTCCCAGTAGCGCATCACCCGGGTGCTGGTGTGCAGCGCGAAGAGGGGGTCCGCATCGGTGTCGGCGAAGGGACGGAGGCGCAGGCGAGCGGTGCGCAGCGTGGGTGCGGCCAGAGTCATGCGCACTATCCTGCGTCCACAACGGGCTTACGGTGAAAGGGATTTCCGCTCCGGGTACGGGTCCGGTCCGCTGACCCCTCCGCTCGGCCGGACCCGTGATGTGCTCAGCCCCGGTTGACCTTCACCACCGACGAGTACGAGTCCTCCGCGAACCCTGCCTCCATTCCTCGCAGGGCGACTTCGTGCGCCGCCGTGATCACCGAGGCATCGATTCCGCGGGCCGTCGAGGCCTCCCGTACGTGCGCCATGATGGCCGCCGCCGAGCGGAGGTTGGAGCCCTCCGGGGGATGGGTGCCGGTGTCGATCTGTCCGGCGAAGGAGTCGACGTAGTACGGCAGGAGTTCCGCGATCCCCTTGGCGAAGGGGGCCAGGTCGCGGGCGGCGACGCCCTCCGCGGTGGCCAGCGTGAAGGCGTGCACGATGCCCGTCATCCCCGTCCAGAACACGTCGAGGAGCGCCACGTCGAACGCCGCCGCCCGCCCCGGGTCCTCACCCAGGTGTACGGAACGGCCGCCGACCGCCGCGAGCGTGGCCCGGTGTTCCTCGTACGCGTCGGCGGGGCCGCTGTGCAGGACGAGCGCGGACTCGCTGCCGATGAGGTGCGTCGGCACCATGATCGCGCCGTCGAGGTAGGTGATCCCGTGCTCGGCCGCCCACGCGGCGGTGGCCCGGGCGCGGGCGGGGGTGTCGGCGGTGAGGTTGACCAGGGTGCGGCCCTTGAGGGCGTCGGCGTGTGGTTCCAGTACCGCGTGCACCGCGTCGTAGTCGAGTACGCAGACCACCACGAGCGGGCTCGCCCCGATCGCGGCAGCGGCCGACTCGGCCTCCACGGCACCGAGTTGGACCAGGTCGGAGCCTCGGCCCGGGGTACGGTTCCATACGGTGGTGGGGTGGCCCGCGGCGAGGAAGGCCCCCGCCAGGGTCTGGCCCATCGGGCCGAGCCCGAGGACGGTGACGGGCGTCGGGGAAGGGGATGAGGACGTGGGTGCAGACGTGGGTGTGGGCGTGGGTGTGGACGAGGGCGTGGGCATGAGTGGCTCCGTATCGGTATCGCTGGAAGTGCGTGCGGGCGCGCCTGAGATCGCCGGACCTCGCGTCGTCGATCCGCTGGAGTGCGGGACGAGCGCGGCGGTCGCCGTCTTCGGGGGGAAGTGGAAGGCGTTCGTGATGTGGGTGCTCGCCGAGCGCCCGCGTCGGTTCCGTGAGACGCGGCGGCTGGTCACCGGGATCACCGAGAAGGTGCTGACCCAGCAGCTCCGCGAACTGGAGGCGGACGGCATCGTGCACCGCGAGGTGTACGACGAACTGCCGCCGCGCGTCGAGTACTCACTGACCCCGAAGGGCCACCGTCTCAACGAACTGTTGCGCCTTCTGGGCGATTGGGGCCAGGAGCACCTGGCGGAACGCGCGTTGCCGATGCCTTCTTCATCGGCGGGGTCGGTGAGGGCGGAATCCGCGGCACCGTGACGTGGGGCGAAGTGGCCCCCGGTGCGGCTCGATCAGCATCCGTCACCGGGCCCCGCTGATCAATCACGCACTTTGAGGTGCGTGTCCGGACGGCGCGGAATTCGAACCGCCCCTCGCCAGCCTGCCCCTCACCGGCCCCCCTCACTGACCCGCCCCTCACCAGCCCACCGCCTCCGCCACGAACCGGTCCCGGTCGGCGGCGGAGGCGGAGGCGGAGGCGAAGCACTCGGGGCGCGGGCACTTCATCGCGAGGTCGATGGCCCATCGGAGGTGGCGCACCCGGTCAGACGATGCCCTCCGCGATCTCCTCCCGCTCCCGCTTGGTCCCGTACGCGGCCTCCGACGGCGTGCCGTACGTCTTGCGGGCCGCGTACCACCACGCCGTCGCCAGGATCAGCACCACGGCCAGCGCGATCGCCGCGTAGTTCATCGACTCCCAGTTGACGGGCGCCTTCTGCGGCAGCAGGAAGAGCACCGTCACCACGGCCACCCACGACACGGCGATCCAGCCGATCGGCTTGCTCCAGCGGCCGAGGTGCCAGGGCCCCCGCTGGAACCGGTCGCCCGCACGCAGCCGCAGGAAGATCGGGATGGCGTAGGCCGGGGTGATGCCGATGACGTTGATCGCGGTGACCGCGCCGTACGCGGTGGCCGAGTACAGCGACGGTACGGCGAGCAGGCAGGCGAAGCCCACCGACAGCCACACCGCGGGCACCGGGGTCTGGGTGCGGCTGCTGACGCGGCGCCACAGCTTCGAGCCCGGCAGCGCGTTGTCGCGGCTGAACGCGAACACCATCCGGCTGGCCGCCGCGACCTCCGCGTTGCCGCAGAAGAGCTGCGCCACGATCACCACGAGCAGCAGCGCCGTCGCGCCGCCCGAGCCCAGCGCGTCGAGCAGGATCTGCGCCGGCGGCACCCCGGTCTCGCTGCCCACGGTGCCCGCGTAGTCCTGGATGGCGAAGGTCAGCCCGGCCAGCAGCGCGAAGCCCGCCAGCCAGGACACCCAGATGGCGCGGACGATGCCGCGCGAGGCCGCCACCGAAGCGTTCGAGGTCTCCTCCGAGAGGTGCGCGGAGGCGTCGTAGCCGGAGAAGGTGTACTGGGCGAGCAGCAGGCCGATGGCCGCCACGTAGATCGGGCTGTCGATGCCCGTGTCGTTGACGAACTCGGTGAAGACGAACTCCGTCGACTGGTGTTTGTCCGGGACGATCGCCAGCGCGCCGACGATCACCGTCACGCCCCCCAGGTGCCACCAGACGCTGATCGAGTTGAGCACGCTGACCAGCCGCACGCCGAACAGGTTCAGCACCGCGTGCAGCAGGAGGATGCACATGAAGATGAGCATGGTGGAGCCGGGCGTCGGCTCGAAACCGAAGCGCAGGTTGAGGAAGGCTCCGGTGAAGAGCGCCGCGCCGTAGTCGATGCCCGCGATCGCGCCGAGCAGGCCCAGCAGGTTCAACCACCCCGTGTACCAGCCCCACTTGCGGCCGCCGAGCCGGTCGGCCATGTAGTAGAGCGCTCCCGAGGTGGGGTACGCACTGGTCACCTCGGCCAGTGCCAGGCCCACCGTCAGTACGAAAAGACCGACGCCGATCCAGCCCCACATCATCACGGCGGGGCCGCCGGTGCCCAGGCCGAACCCGTACAGCGTCATACAGCCGGAGAGGACCGAGATGACCGAGAAGCTGATGGCGAAGTTGCCGAAGCCGCCCATCCGGCGTGCCAGCACCGGCTGGTAGCCCAGTTCGCGCAGCCGGGCCTCCTCGTCCTGCTGCACGGGCGGATTCGAGCGGCCGCCCTTCTTGAATGACGGCGCGGGTATGGACATGGGTCTTCCTTCTGCGTGAGGTTGCGTGAAGTGGCGTGAGGTCTGCTGCGGGTGATTTACGCGTGATGCGGGTTGTCCCCGTCGAGGGAGCGCGAGCGGGCCCGGAGGAAGAGCTCCTCGGCCCCCTGGACGGTGTCGCCGTGGTCGTCACGGATGCGGTACGTCCACGGCACCGGCGCGTAGTAGGGCCCCAGCGCCCTGAACACCCGCGCGGCGTCGGTGAATTGGTGGGCGCCCCACAGGGCGTGGGCGAGATGGCTCAGGTCGAGCAAGGAGGAGTCGGAGTGGTCGGCGGGGTCAGCGGGGTCGGCCCGGCCGCCGGGGCGGGCCCGGTCCACATGGTCGAACCAGTCGTGCAGCGCCGCCCGCCCGTCGCGGATCGCGTCGTCCGTCACCCAGTGCAGGTCGAGCGCCCGCTCCTGCCCGCGTTCGCGCCGGTAGCGCTCGGCCCTTACGTACAGCGGCAGGGTGTGCACCGGGGAGCCGGGCGGCGCCGAAGAGGCGGCCCAGCGGGCGTAGTTGACGGCTTCCGGCAACGCGCCGTGCGGGCTGCGCGCGTACACGAACTGGAGCATTCGCTGGTGGGCCTCCCGGTTGTCGGGATCCCGCTTGGCGACTTCCCCGAGGAGTGCCCACGGTCCGGGGAAGAGCATCGGCCCCGGTGGCGGCAGCCGGTGTTCGGGCATCCGCTGGCCCCGGTCGAGCGGGGACAGGGCCAGCAGGCAGACCCACGGCACCGGGTCGTCGGGGGCCTGCTCGGCGTAGATCCGGCAGGCCTCCCACGCCTCGTGCCACAGCGCGGAGGTCTGCGGGTGGCGTTCCCGGTGCGCGCGGGTGGCCCGCTCCACCGCGACCCGGGCGTGCATCGCGGTGGCCGCCGCGCTGTGCGGTTCCTCGGCCCGCCAGGCGCGGACGGTGTCGGTGCCGGCCGCGACGGTCGCCAGTACCTGGGTGCGCCGGGTCCACGCCGACCAAGTCGTGGTCCCGTTGCACAAGTTCCGCATCGCGAGCCATCTGCCTGCCCGTAACTCCTGCACGACGGCGCGGAGTTCGGCGTCGTGCCCTGCGGGGTGGTACACCGGAAGGAAGTCGTCGCTGGACATCGTCGCTGGTCCTCTGGTGCGGTCGCCGGTACGGAGGTGGGGGGAGGCGGCGGCACCCCATGCATGCGTCCACATGAGCACCATGGGTAACTCCCTTGTGCCGCCGTGTAGTTGACCATGGATCTGAATTCCGGTCCAGCCGTACGGGGGATGCGGGAACGCCCGCGTCCGGATTCGCTTGACGGCGGCGGTGCGGCTGGCGGAGGCTTTGGCCGGACTTCGGGCAGGTCGGCGGGCGAGGGGGCGCGGGGATGGTCGCGAGGACGAACGGGGCGGTACTGGCCGTGGACCAGGGCACGTCCGCGACGAAGGCGCTCGTGATCTGTCCCGAACGCGGCGTGATCGGGAGTGGCCGGGCTCCGGTGAACCCGCGCCATCTGCCCGGCGGGCGGGTGGAGGTGTCGCCGGAGGAGCTGTACGCGTCGGTGGTGGCGGCCGGCCGCGAGGCCCTGGCGGCGGCGGGCGAGCCGGTCGTGGCCGTGGGACTGGCCAACCAGGGCGAGACGGTCCTGGCGTGGGACCCGGACACGGGGGCGCCGCTCACGGAGGCAATCGTCTGGCAGGACCGCCGAGCCGCCGACCTGTGCGCCGAACTGGCCGTGCACGAGGCCGACTTGAAGGCCCTCACCGGACTCCCCGTGGACCCCTACTTCGCCGCCCCCAAGATGGCGTGGGTACGCCGCCACCTCACGCGGGCAGGCGTTGTGACCACCAGCGACTCCTGGCTGGTCCACCGCCTCACCGGCGCCTTCGTCACGGACGCCGCGACGGCGGGCCGCACCCAGTTGCTCGACCTGGAAACCACGGAGTGGTCGCCGAAGGCACTCGCCATCCACGGCCTGCGCGACGAGCCGCTGCCGGAGGTCGTCGGCTCGGACCACCAGGTCGGCACGACGACGGCCTTCGGCGGTGAACTCCCGCTCACCGGACTCCTGGTGGACCAGCAGGCGGCCCTGCTGGCCCAGCGCGCGCTGACACCCGGGACCGCCAAGTGCACCTACGGAACGGGGGCGTTCCTCCTCGCCCAGGCGGGCCGCGCCCCCATACGCCCGACGAACGGTCTCGTCGGCTGCGTGGCCTGGCGGCTCCGTGACCGTACCGACTACTGCCTGGACGGCCAGGTCTACACGGCGGCGTCGGCGGTGCGGTGGCTCACGGACCTGGGCGTGATCGCGGGCGCCCACGACCTGGACCGGGTCGCGGCACAGGTCCCCGACGCCGGGGGCGTCACCTTCGTACCGGCCTTGGCGGGCCTGGCGGCACCGTGGTGGCGCGGCGACGCACGCGGAACGCTGAGCGGCCTGGGGCTGGACACGACGGCGGGGCACCTGGTGAGGGCCCTGTGCGAGGGCCTGGCGGCACAGGTGGCGGAGCTACTCACAGCCGTAAACGAAGAACTAACCACCCCACTAACGGAGTTGAAGGTTGACGGAGGCCTGACGAAGTCGGCGGCCCTGATGCAAACACAAGCGGATCTCCTCCAACTCCCGGTGGTGGTAGCGGAACTACCGGACGCGACGGCCCAAGGAGTGGGCACGGCAGCCCGCCTGGGCCTGGGCACGCCGCTGCCGGAGGCATTGCCCCGGGAGGGGAGGCCGTCGGCGGTGTACGAACCACGCATCTCGCCGGACGAGGCAGAAAACCGACGAGCGGCCTTCCGGGCAGCTGTGGACAGCCCCTCCCCACCCCTTCCCTAAACCCTGCGGGGCTCGGGGCAGACCTTGGGGGGCACGGAGCAGACCCTGCAGGGCTCGGGGCAGACCTTGGGGGCACGGAGCAGACCTCGCGAGGCACGGGCCAAACCATGCGGAGGATGGGGCAGACCATGGGGGGCACGGGGCGAACCCCGCGGGGCACAGAGCAGACCACGCGGGCCACGGGGCGGACCCCGCCGGCCCCGGGGCGCACCCTGCGGACCACGAGACAGACCTTGCGGGGCACGGAGCAACGCTTGCGGGGGACGGGCCAACCCTGCGGAGCACGGGGCAGACCATGCGGGCCACAGGCGGACCCTGCCAGCCCCGGGCCAAACTCTGCGGGCCACGGGGCAAAGCCTGCGGGGCTCGGGACAGACCCTGGCGGGCCACGGGCCAAGCCCTGCGGGGCACGGAGCAGACCATGCGGGGCACGGAGCATCGCTTGTGGAGGACGGACCAACCCTGCGGAGCACGGTGCGGACCCTGCCAGCCCCGGGGCGCACCCTGCGGGCCACGGAACAGACTCTGCGGGACACGGGACACGGGACACGGGGCACGGGGCACGGGACAGACCCTGCGGGGCACGGGGCAAACCCTGGGTCCCGCGGAGCAGGCTCCGGGGAATCGCAGGGCCAGCCCTGCGGGACCCCGGGCAAACCCTGCCGGCTGCGAGGCAGACTGCGCGTGCCCGGCAGGGCTTGCCCTGCGGGGCGCGGGGCTGCCACCGCCACCACCGGGGTCCCGCGCCAACCGTGTCCGCACCTCCTCAAGCACCGACCAGGCCCAAGCACCAGTCCCGCCGCTCACACGAGGAACCACGCGACCACCCACCACACGTCCACACCATTCCACCGCAAGCCTCGCTCGGCCCGGGGCACGCGAGGTGGCCCAACCGCAACCCGCCCCCAGCCGCGCGGCCAGCGCTTTAGGGAAGGGGCGGGGAGGGGACTGCCCCGCGCAGCGGAACCCTCGCCACCCACGACCCGCACCACACACCACAAGCCCCCGCCCCCGCCCCCGCCCCCGCCCTCCGAAGGAGACACCCCGTATGCCCACCCCCTACGACCTCACCATCATCGGCGCCGGCGTCGTCGGCACAGCCATCGCCCGCCACCTCACCACCCACGCCGACCCCGACCACCCACCCCTCCGCATCGCCCTCCTCGACGCCTCCGACGACGTCGGCAACGGCACCTCCAAAGCCAACACCGCCATCCTCCACACCGGCTTCGACACCACCCCCGGCACCCTCGAATCCCGGCTGGTCCGGGACGGGTACCGCCGTCTCCTCGCCTACGCCCGGCAATCCGGCATCCCCGTCGAGCCCGTCGGCGCGCTCCTCGTCGCCTGGACCGAGGAGCAGCTCGCCGCGCTCCCCGCCCTCGCCGACAAAGCCGTACGCAACGGCACCCACGACACCCGCCCCCTCACCCCCGCCGAGCTCTACGCCCGCGAACCCCACCTCGGGCCCGGCGCCCTGGGGGCGCTCGAAGTGCCCGGTGAGAGCATCATCTGTCCCTTCACCACACCCCTCGCCTACGCCACCGAAGCCGTCCGCGCCGGGGTCGACCTCCGCCTCAACACCCGTGTCGAGCGCATCACTTCCACCGCCGAGGGCCACCTCCTCCACACCACTCGCGGCCCCCTGCGCACCCGCCGCCTCGTCAACGCCGCCGGTCTCCACGCCGACACCGTCGACCGCCTCCTGGGCATCGACGACTTCACCGTCACCCCTCGCCGGGGCCAACTCCTCGTCTTCGCCAAGGAGTCCAGGGCTCTGGTCCGGCACATCCTGCTTCCCGTACCCACCGCCCTCGGCAAGGGCGTGCTCATCACCCCCACCGTCTTCGGCAACGTCCTCCTCGGCCCGACCGCCGAGGACCTCACGGGCCCCGACGCCAAGACCGCGAACCACACCACCCCCGAGGGCATCGCCCACCTCCTGGAGCACGGCCGTCGCCTGATGCCAGGCCTCCTCGCCACAAAGGTCATCACCTCGTACGCAGGGCTGCGCGCCGCGACCGGGCACGACGACTTCCGCATCCGCTCCCACCCCGGCCTGCGGTACGTCACCGTCGGCGGCATCCGGTCCACCGGCCTCAGCGCCTCCCTGGGCATCGCCGCCCACGTCGCCGAACTCCTCGCAGCCGACGGGCTCCCCCTCACCCCCGAGCCACACGGACCGCATGGATCGCACGGAGCGCACGGAGCGCACGGAGCGCTCCCACCGCACGGACCGCACCCCCGCCTCATCGCCCGCGATCCCGCCTACGGCGACATCATCTGCCCCTGCGAGAACGTCACCCGTGGCGAGGTCCGCGACGCCCTCACCGCCACCGTCCCCGCCCGCACCCCCGGCGGCCTGCGCCGCCGCACCCGCGTCGAAGCGGGCCACTGCCAGGGCGAACGCTGCTCCTCCGCCGTACGCGCCCTGCTCGCCGAGCACACCCCGGAACACTCAACGGAGCCCTCCCTGGAGCCCTCCACGGACCGCCGCTGACCCGAGTCCGCGGGCCGGCCCGTGGACCGCCCGGCACCAGAGCCTTGACAACCCCATTGGTCTGGACCAAATTGAGCGCCCGAACCTACCTCCATCTCCCCCCGCTCCGGAGGCAGTTGTGGACCCGTCCAGTCGAACCCCCGCGCCCAGACGCCGCCGCCGGCTCACCTCTCCCGTCAGCCTCGCGGTCACCGTTCTCGCGCTCGCCGCCTCCGCCCTCACCGCCGTCGCCCCGGCCGCCGCCGATGCCGCGGCCGCCCCCGATGCCGAACTCGCCCGCAACGGCGGCTTCGAGGCCGGGCTCACCGGGTGGAGCTGCACCGCCGGAGCCGTGGTCACCAGCCCCGTCCGCACCGGCACCTCCGCGCTGAAGGCGACCCCGGCGGGCAGCGACCACGCGAAGTGCTCGCAGTCTGTCAAGGTCAAGCCCAACTCGACCTACACGCTCAGCGGTTGGGTGCGCGGCTCGTACGTGTACCTCGGCGCGAGCGGCACCGGAACCACCGACGTATCGACCTGGACCCAGTCCGCCGACGCCTTCAAGCAGCTGAGCACCACCTTCAAGACCGGTGCGAACACCACCCAGGTCAGCATCTACACCCACGGCTGGTACGGCACCCCGGCCTACTACGCCGACGACCTCAGCCTGTTCGGCCCGGGCGACACCACCCAGCCCCAGCCGCCCGCTCCGCCTGTCGGCCTCACCGCGGGCACCGTCACCTCGACCACCGCCGCCCTCAGCTGGTCCGCGTCCACCGGCGCCACCTCGTACGCCGTCTACCGCAACGGCACCAAGGCCGCGACGGTCCCTGGCACCTCGACGACCCTCACCGGGCTCACCCCTGCCACCGCGTACAGCATCCAGGTCGCCGCCCTCAACGCGGACGGCGAGTCGGCCAAGTCCGCCGCGGTCACCGTCACCACTCCCCCGGGCGGCGGCGATCCCGACCCGGGCGGCGGCCTCCCCGCCCACGCGCTGATCGGCTATCTGCACACCAGCTTCGCCAACGGATCCGGCTACACCAGGATGGCCGACGTCCCCGCCTCCTGGGACGTCATCAACCTCGCCTTCGGCGAGCCCACTTCGGTGACCAGCGGCGACATCCGGTTCAAGCTGTGCCCCGTCGCCGAGTGCCCGAACGTCGAGTCCGAGGCCGAGTTCAAGGCGGCGGTCAAGGCCAAGCAGGCGCAGGGCAAGAAGGTGCTCATCTCCATCGGCGGGCAGAACGGCCAGGTCCGGCTCACCACCGCTGCCGCCCGTGACGCCTTCGTCGCCTCCGTATCGAAGATCATCGACGAGTACGGTCTGAACGGACTCGACATCGACTTCGAGGGCCACTCCCTCTCCCTGGACGCCGCCGACACCGACTTCAAGAACCCGACGACCCCGGTCGTGGTCAACCTCATCGCGGCGGTCAAGACCCTCAAGGCCAAGTACGGCAGCGGGTTCGTCCTGACCATGGCGCCCGAGACCTTCTTCGTCCAGCTGGGCTACCAGTTCTACGGGGTGGGCAAGTGGGGCGGCCAGGACCCGCGCGCCGGCGCGTACCTCCCCGTCATCCACGCACTGCGCGACGACCTGACCCTGCTGCACGTCCAGGACTACAACTCCGGCCCGATCATGGGCCTGGACAACCAGTACCACTCCATGGGCGGCGCCGACTTCCACATCGCGATGACCGACATGCTGCTCACCGGCTTCCCCGTCGCGGGCGACGCCAACAACGTCTTCCCGCCGCTGCGCCCCGAGCAGGTCGCCATCGGAATGCCCGCCTCCACCCAGGCGGGCAACGGCTGGGTGTCCCCCACCGAGGTCAACAAGGCACTGGACTGCCTGACGAAGAAGACCAACTGCGGCAGCTACCGGACCCACGGCACCTGGCCTTCGCTGCGCGGCCTGATGACCTGGTCGATCAACTGGGACCGCTTCAACAACCAGGAGTTCAGCCGCAACTTCGACACCTACTTCGGCAACTGACCACCGGCCACCACACCACGCCCGCACCGGCCCTCCGCTCCCACCGAGCGGCGGGCCGGTGCGGACGCCCCCGAACGAACCGACCCCGCCGCCCCGGCCCGAGATCCGGGTCGGCACACTGAAACCATGGAGACCACACTCTGGGACGCCCTGCTCAGCCCAGTGAGCCACCGCCGCCAAACCCCCTGCATCGCGGGCCTGTTGGGCGGCGAGGAAGAGCCGGACGGCAATCGGGTGCGGATCGGCGCCCCCGGCGATTCACCGTCGGTCACCCTGACCCGGCACGGCGAGGACTACGTATCGGCCGACGTGTTCCTCCCCGCCGACGGTCCCGCCCTGACCGACGACCAGGAACGCGCCCTCGCCGAACTGGGATGGCGCAAGGTCCATTACAGCTCCTCCGACAAGGGAGCGTGGGACCTCCAGTGGCGCTGGTACGCGGACGAGGAAGTGCGCACCCAACGCGGCCACTCGGTGGTCAACGTCATCCGCGACGTACTGCGACTGCCCGAGAAGGACCTCGTGGTACGGAGCTGGGGGTACGACGGCCCTGTCGACCCCGGCTACGGCCTGCCGAAATTCGACGACCGGCCCACCAGCCGCGGGGCATCCGGACCGCCCACCGGATGGGACGACCTGACGGACCGCCTCGACTGGGCACTGTGCACGCTGCCCGCCGACGCCTGCGTGGGGCTCCTCCGCCCGGGATCCGGCATGGTCCAGGTCATGAAGTCGTACGACGGCACCGCCGCCACCAACGCCTCGGACGACGCCCTCGACCCGGCGAACCTGCCGACCCGGGACGATCCCGGCTCCGAGCGCGCACGCCGACTCTTCGAAAGCGGCTGGACCCCCGAACCGCTCACCCAGGACGCTGCGGCCTGGAACGCGGGCGAGCCACCCGCCTTCTTCGGAGCCGGCCCGCTGGCCCGGCAGGTGATCGCCGCGGCACGCGCACTCGGCGCCGAACATCCGACGGACCTGCGCGCATCGGTCTTCCGCAACGGCCGCAGGGCCGATCCGGTGTACGTGGTGGCCGAGTTGGGCCTGGAGGCGGAGTGACCGCGGCACGCAGGGATGGGCCCGACTCAGTTCAGCTGCGGCGGGACCCAGGCGTGGTGCCGGAGGATCATGCGCGTTGACGTGCGGGACGGTGTCAGCCGCATCGCCGTGTTGCGCAGGGCGACGGCGGCCGGGTGGGAGAGTTGCTGGCCCATGCGTCCGGCCTGGTGTGCGGCCCTGGCGACCGACTGGCTGCGCGGGCGGCGTTCCGCGTCGTAGCGGGCGAGCGCGGTTTCCACGGTGGGTTCGGTCGCGAGCGACGCCGCCAGGGTGACCGCGTCCTCCAGGGCCTGGCAGGCGCCCTGGCCCAGGTGGGGGGTCATCGCGTGTGCGGCGTCGCCGAGCAGGGCGATGCGGCCGGCGGTGTACGAGGGGAGCGGCGTGCGGAGTTCGTTGACGTCGTGGTGCAGTACGGCGGCGGGCCGGGTCGCGTCGAGCAGCGCGGGGATCGGGTCGTGCCAGGTACGGAACCGTTGGCGGAGTTCGGCCAGGGGGTCGGCGAACCGGGTTCCGGCGGGCAGGTTGAGGACGGCGTGCCACTCGGCCCGTCCGTCGCGGAAGGCGATGTGTCCGAACTCGGCTCCCCGGCCCCAGGTCAGCTCGAAGTCGGTGCGCAGGTCGACCGCCTGCTCGGTGATGGCGCGCAGCACCGTCGAGCCGCTGTGGACCGGGCCCGGGTGGGTGGGGAAGAGGTGGCTGCGCACCCGGCTGCCGATGCCGTCGGCCGCCACCACCAGGTCGGCGTCCAGGAACGTGTCTCCGTAACCGACCCGTACGGTTCCGGGCGCGAGTTGCCGGACCGGGCCGACCTCGGAGCCGATCCGCAGTGCCTCCTCGGGCAGGGCCTCGCGGAGCAGCCGGTGCAGGGTGGCGCGGGGGATGCCCATGATCGGCGTGCCCACCTCCTTCTCCAGCACCCTGCCGTCCATCCGGGACAGCCAACTGCCCGCCGGTGTGCGGGTGCCGCCGCTGTACTGGCCGCGCGAGGCGTCCCGTACCGCCGCGCCGACGCCGAGTTCGTCCAGTGCGCGCAGGCCGTTGGCGGCCAGCGAGATGCCCGCTCCCGCGTCGTCGAGCACCGACGCGCGCTCGACGACCGTCACGTCCCAGCCGATGCGGCGCAGGCCGATCGCGGCGGCAAGTCCGCCGATGCCTCCTCCGACCACCACTGCCGTGCTGCCCATGCCGAAGCCCCCATTTCTTCTACATCCGTAGAAGCTCACCCTAGCCGAGGCTCTACAGGTGTAGAAAAGGACCATGGTTTCCGATCGACGCACCCTCCTCGCGGACACGGCTCTCGACGTACTCGCCGACGAAGGGATCCGCGGCCTGACCCACCGGGCGGTCGACCGCAGAGCGGCCCTGCCGACCGGCACCACGTCGGCGTACTTCCGTACCCGGGCCGCACTGCTCACCGCACTCGTCACGCGTCTCGTCCAGCTCGACCAGGAGGAACTTCGGACGAGCGCCGAGCAACTCCCGCCCGTGGTCACCGCCGAGGAGTTGGTGGACGGCATGGTGCTGCTCACCCGGCAGCGGCTCACCGGGGAGGGCCGTCGCCGCTCGCTCGCCCGTTACGCCTGCGCCGTGGAGAGCGTGCGCGACCCCGAGCTGCGCGAGATCCTCGTACCGCGCGAGAACTCCGGCCGCGAGGCCGTCCGGCTCTTCCTCGCGGGTCAGGGCGTGGCGGATGCCGACAGCCGTACGCACACCCTGCTGACGTGCGTCGACGGGCTGGTCTTCGACCGGCTGGTCAACGGGGGCGAAGTGCCGCGTGATTCCCTTGAGGGCATTGTGGCCGCCGCCCTGCGAGGAAGAGGTACTGGTGGAGGAAGAGGTTCCGGTCGGAGGCTTTGACGCGTCGCGTGGTGCGCGCCTGTCCGCGTACAGCACCGTCTCCACCTCGCTGGCACTGTGCAGTGACCGCGAGCTGCTCGACCTCCTGGATACGGGTGAGCCGTTGGGCTCCGGCATCGGCGGGACCTCGGCGTTGCTGGAGGTCGGCGGGAGCCCGGTCTTCGTCAAGCGGCTGCCGCTGACCGATCTGGAGAGGCAGCCGTCAAGCGTCCGGTCCACGGCGAACCTCTTCGGGCTGCCCGCCTTCTGCCATCCCGGTCTCGGCGTGCCCGGCGGACCGGGCTGGGGTGCCTGGCGGGAGCTGGCCGTACACATCATGACCACGAACTGGGTGCTCGCGCAGGACCACGAGGGCTTCCCCCTGATGTACCACTGGCGCGTCCTGCCGCACCCCGGGCAGGCGCTGCCCGGGGAACTGGCCGACGTGGAAAAGGTGGTGGCCTACTACGGGGGCGCGTCGCAGGTGCGTCACCGGCTGGAGGCGCTGCGGGACGCCTCGGCGAGCGTTGTGCTGTTCCTGGAGTACATCCCGCAGAACCTGCACGACTGGCTGGACGTCCAGGTCAACGCCGACGACGAGACGGCCGAGCGGGCATGCGCCATGGTGGCGCGGGAACTTGAGGCCGGGACCTCCTTCATGAACTCCCGCGGACTCCTCCACCTCGACGGCCACTTCCAGAACATCCTCACCGACGGCAAGCGTCTCTTCTTCACGGACTACGGCCTCGCGCTCTCCTCGCGCTTCGACCTGTCGAAGGACGAGGCCGACTTCTTCGCCGAACACCGCACCTATGACCGCTGCTACACCGTCACCCACCTCGTGCAGTGGCTCGTCACAGCCCTGTACGGGTACGGAGGTGACGAGCGCACCGCGTTCGTACGCGCCGTCGCCCGGGGGGAACCTCCGACGGGAATCCCGCCTCGGATCGCGGCACTCCTCACCCGCCACGCTCCCGTCGCCGCGGTGATGACGGACTACTACCGCGAGTTCCGCTTCGAGAGCAGGCGGACCCCGTATCCCGGGGACGCGCTCCGACGGCTCGGTGTCAGTGCCGACCACTAGGTTCGGCGGCGTGCGCGACCCGACCGGGACGCGACGTGGGAGGGGCAACAGTCATGGCTGAGAATCCGATCGACCTGTTCCGCCTGGAGGGAGGGGGCAATTCCGTCAGTCTCCGGATCCTCGGAAAGGAGGAGCGGGAGCGTCCCTTCGGGGGCGGTCTCCTGGTCGGGGAGTTCGTGATCGATACGCCCTTCGTCCGCGGCACCCTCGACACCTGGATCTTCCCCGAGGACCTGCGCGAGTGGCAGCAGGCCCTGGATTCGCTCGACGCGGGCCAGGACATTTCCTGGCGCGACGGGTACAGCGCTCCTTGGCTGTTCATCGAGCTGGACGAGGACGACGACCGGTGCAAGGTCACGATCAAGGACTTCTCCATGTCCCTGACGACGGTGACGGTCACCGTCCCCCTGGTCGATGCCTGGTTCGACGACGCGTACCGACGCCTCGACCTGGTCCGGGATACCTGGCCCGTCATCGACGAGCAGTGAGGAGTGACGTAGCACGCGCGTGACCGTGACCCGGAGGCCTGCTTTCCAGCCGTAGGGCTTCTACGCGTACGGGTCGAAGGGGATTCCGGACGGCTTGGCCTTCGCCAGGTGGGCCGCGAAGTTTCCGTCTTTGAGGCCGAACACGGCGCTGCCGAAGTCCGTTCGGCTGAGCTTGTCGCGCAGGCCCGCGGGGTAGCCCTGCCAGCCGACGAGCGCGGGGAACTGCCAGGTGTGCTCGTGGTTCTCCGGGGGTTCGTCGTTGGCGTTCGCGGGGCGGAAGCAGTGGGTGCTCGCGCCGTCCTTGTGGTAGACGATCTTGGGGTGTGTGCCGTCCCAGCGGATGCGGTCGCGGGAGTTGACGTCGAAGTTGCCGTGCGCCGAAGTGGCGACGTAGCGCGCCTCGTTGTTCTGCACCCACACGACGATGTGCTCCCAGTCGTGACGGTGTCCCCCGAGCCCGCTGCCCGGCACAGCCTGGTCCTTCTCGAAGTACAGGCCGTACATGACGGCGCACCAGCCGTTGTTGCACTTCTGGCGTGCGTAACTGTTGGTGTTGTCGAGGTCCCGGGCGTCCCGGCACTGGCCGTTGAGTGCTCCCGAGGGCTTCAGGCCGCCGTTCGTCGTCCCGTCGGGGCCGATGGCGGCGGTCGCGTAACAGCCGTCCGTGTCGTAGTCGAGGGCCGGCTGGTACGTCCGTTCCAGCGCGTCGGCGTTGGCGGGCAGGGCCTGCGGCGGCTCGGCGTGGGCGCTGCCCGAAGCCCCGACGACCAGCGCGACGGCGCTGCCGAGTACGAGTGGGATCCTGCGGATCCGTGCCTTCGTCGTCTTCACTGTGTCCCCTGTCCCCTGCTTGGCATGCGCATATCAGGGTGAGTGAACCGTGTGATCGTCCCGGCGTCGAGAGGTGTCGCGGAAATGCGGCGCCGTTGTGGAGGGGCCGCGCTCATGGAACGATGCTCGGACTCAGGGCAGTTGAGCACGGCAAGGAGACGTATCACCGTGGACGAGGGGCTCGCCCAGCAACCGGCTGCGTCCGTTTTCGACGCGCTCGGGCCCGCGTACGAGCGTGCCTTCGGCGGGTCCCCCGCTCATCACGCCTCCCTCCAGCGCCTGTTGGCGGAACTGGACCCCGGCAGCCGGGTCCTCGACGTGGGCAGCGGTACGGGAAAGCCCACCGCGGCCACTCTGGCCGTCGCCGGGCACCACGTACTGGGCGTGGACGTCTCGCCCGTCATGGTCGAGCTCGCACGGCAGCAGGTGCCGGGGGCGGAGTTCCGGCACGCGGACGTCCGCGAAATGCCCCTGGAGGAGGCTTCGTTCGACGCGGTCTGCGTCTACTTCGCACTGCTCCAGATGTCACGCGCCGAGCAGTCCGCGCTCCTGCGCCGGCTCGCTCGCGCCCTGCGCCCCGGCGGGTGGTTCGCGGTGGCGACCGTGCCCCTGGACGTCGAGGACGTCCAGGGCGTCTTCATGGGTCAGGACGTACGGGTGACCAGCTTCGCCGCAGCGGACTTCGCCGCGACCGTGCGCGGGGCGGGGCTGTCCGTGACCCACGAGGAGAGCCTCCTCTTCACCCCCGCGCACCCGGATGCCGGGCCCGAGCCGCACCTCTTCCTGCACGGCCGCCGTTGAGGCACCGCTGAGGGCCGCTGAAGCGCCGCTGAGGGCCGTCACGTTCACCGATGCGCGGCCAGTACTGCCGCGAGGCCCTCCCGCAGGTCCTTGACGAAGTACTCGGGGACCTCCAGCGACGGGAAGTGGCCCCCGCTCTCCGGCGCCCGCCAGTGAACGATCCGCCGGTACCGCTCCTGTGCCCAGGCGCGCGGGGACTTCTCGATGTCGCGCGGATACATCGTGATGGCCGACGGCACGTCCACCCGGAGCTCCGGGTCGAGCGAGAGGTGGCTCTCGTAGTAGATGCGGGCCGATGAAGCGCCGGTCCGCGTCAGCCAGTACAGGGTGACGTCGTCGAGCAGCCGGTCCCGGGAGATCGTCTCGAACGGGCTGTCCTCGGTGTCCGACCACTCGGCGAACTTGTCCAGGATCCAGGCGAGCAGCCCGACCGGTGAGTCGACGAGCGAGTAGCCGATGGTCTGCGGCCGGGTCGCCTGCTGTTTCGCGTACGCCGCCCGGTGGTGCCAGAAGTCGTGGGTCTCCTCGGTCCACTTGAGCTCGGCCGGTGTCAGCCCGTCCGTCGTCAGCCCGGGCGGTGCCTGCGCGACCGTCGTGTGGATGCCGAGAACGTGCTCAGGGAACCGGCCGCCGAGCACCGTGGTGATCACTCCGCCCCAATCGCCGCCGTGCGCGAGGAACTTGTCGTAGCCGAGCCTGCCCATCAGCTCCACCCACGCGGCCGCGATCTTCTCGATTCCCCACCCGGTGACGGTCGGCTTGTCGCTGTGGCCGAAGCCCGGCAGCGACGGGATCACGACGTGGAACGCCGGGGCGTCCGCGTCCTTCGGGTCCGCCAACTCGTCCACCACGTCGATGAATTCGGCGACGCTGCCGGGCCAGCCGTGCGTCACGATCAGCGGCGTGGCGTCCGCGCGCGCGGACCTGCGGTGCAGGAAGTGGATTCCCAGGCCGTCGATGGTCGTACGGAACTGGCCGATCCGTTCGAGGCGCGCCTCGAACGACCGCCAGTCGTATTCCGTACGCCAGTAGTCCACGAGGTCGGCGAGGTCGGCGAGCGGAACGCCCTGCTCCCACCGCCGGCCGCCGGACGCGGTACCGGACGTGGTACCGGACGTGGTGCCGGACGCGTCACCAGGGACGGTGGCCGCCTCCGGCAGCCGCGCCCCGGCCAGTCGCGCCCGCAGATCGTCGAGGTCGGCGTCGGTCGCGCGGGCTTCGAATGCTCGGACAACTGCTTGTACGTCGTTCGTCGGACGGGACATGGGACCTCCTGGCCGTCGTAGGACCGGCCGCGAGCTCTCGCGAACCGGCTAAGACGGTTCTAGCAGCCCTCCGAGCCATGCCGCAACCGGCTAAGGTGGTTCCATGCGTACTCCGTATCCCGACTTCCGCCTCGGCAACGTCCTGGCCACCAGCTTCACCGGGACCCTGTCGGAGCGTCATGGCGATGCCGTGGAGCGCATTCCCGTGCCGCACCGACTCGTCGACTGGCTGACGGTGAACGGCCTCGCCGTGGACTCCTGCACCGCCGCGCAGCTCGAACTCGCCCGGGAACTGCGGGAGTCGATCCATGCCGCCGCGACGGCGGCCGCGACGCGGGCCGCGCTCCCCGCGTCCGCCGTCCAGGTCATCAATGACCGCAGCGCTCAGGGGCGGGCCTTCGCCGTTCTGACGCCCGAGGGCCGGCGGCAGTGGCGGCTCGGTTCGGCCACCTGTGTGGAGGATGCCCTCGGCGTGATCGCCGCCGACGCGATCAGCGTCATCACGGGTGAGCGAGACGGAAGACTGGCCCTGTGCGCCTCGCCCACCTGCCTGGCCGCCTTCTTCGACACCAGCCAGAGCCGCACCCGCAAGTGGTGCGACATGAACACCTGCGGCAACCGCCAGAAGAAAGCGCGCTTTCACGCCAAGGGCAATTAGCCACTCAGGGAACTACTCGATGACGAGCTCGACGGGGATGTTGCCCCGGGTCGCCTTGGAGTAGGGGCAGTACGCGTGGGTCTTCTCCAGGAGAGCGCGGCCCGCCTCGCCCTCCAGGTGCTCGGGCAGCTCGACCCGCATGACTACGGAGAGCCCGAAACCACCGTCGGTGTCCTTGCCGATGCCGACCTCGGCGGTCACCGAGACGTCCGCGACGTCGAGCTTCTCCTGGCGGGCGATGGAGCTCATCGCGCTCGCGAAACAGGCGGCGTAACCGGCGGCGAAGAGCTGCTCGGGGTTGGTGCCCCGGTCGTCGCCGCCGAGAGCGGCGGGAAGGCCGAGCGGCAGGTCGATCCGGCCGTCGGAGCTGACGGCACGGCCCTCGCGGCCGTTCGCGGTGGCTACAGCGGTGTACAGCGCGTCCATGGTTCCAGCCCTCTTCTGTGTCGTTCGTTGTCGATCCGGGTGTCTCCCTACGACCACTAGAGCACACGATTGAGTTGTGCACAACTTAATCAGGCACAACTCAGTCGCGCGCTGTACGCTGCTTCCATGACGACGAACCGGGCGAAGGAACAGGAACGGGCGGACGAGGTGGCCGTGTGGGAGGTGCGCGAGGAGGACTTCCTCCGCCTCGACCACCAGATCTGCTTCTCGCTGCACGCGGCCACGCGCGCCCTGAACGGCGTCTACCGCACCGTGCTGAAGGATCTCGACCTGACCTACCCGCAGTACCTGGTGATGCTGGTGCTCTGGGAGGACGACGAACTCCCGGTCAAGCGGATCGGCGAGCGGCTGCGGCTGGAGTCGGGCACCCTCTCCCCCCTGCTCAAGCGCCTGGAGGCGGCGGGGCACGTGGAGCGCCGCCGCAGCCCCGAGGACGAGCGCTCCGTCACCGTCAGGCTCACTCCGCAGGGAGTCGCGCTGCGCGCGCGGGCGCTTGCCGTGCCCCGCACCATCGCCTCCTCCACCGGTCTCTCCCTGAGCGAGGTCGGGGAGCTGCACGCCAAGCTGGACGCGCTGACCGCAGCCCTGGACGGCGCGGACCTCACCACGCCTGCCGCGAGCTGCGCGACGGACGAGTACAAGACCAAGACCAAAACCAAGAAGGCGTAACCGCATGGATCACCCCGCCCCCGCCGTCACCCCCGCCTCCACCCCCACAGCCGTGACGCCCGCCGCCCATCGCGCGGCCGTGGCCGCCGAGACCGCCGCCTTCGTCGCGCTCGTCCGGAGCGCGGACCTGACGACCCCAGTGCCCGGCTGTCCCGGCTGGACCCTGCTCGACCTGGTCAGGCACACCGGTAGCGTGCAGCGCTGGTTCGCCGCGCTGCTGCGCCGGGGCAGCCAGTCCCCGCCCGCGAGCCGCGATGTGGAGCTACGGCTGCCGGAGCGCGCCGAGGAGTACCCGGACTGGCTGGCCCGGAGCGCGGACGAGGCCGCCGAGGCGTTCGCCGCCATCGATCCGGACGCGCCGATGTGGGTATGGGGCGCCGACGGGCACGCCAGGTTCTGGGCGCGCCGGATGCTCTTCGAGACCCTGGTGCACCGTACGGACGCCGAACTCGCCCTCGGCGAGCGGCCCGTGATCGACCCCGCGCTCGCCACCGACGGAGTGGACGAGTTCCTGGTCAACCTCCCCTTCGCCGCGCCCTTCGCCCCCGGGACCGCGCAGCTGCGGGGCACCGGCGAGACCCTCCGCTTCCGTACCACGGACACCGGTACGGAATGGGTGGTACGCCTGCGCCCCGACGGCTTCGGCATCGATGAGCAGAGCTCCTCGGGAGCCACCACCGACGCCACGGCCGACGCGACGGTCGAGGCGCAGGCCGCCGATCTCCTGCTGCTCGTGTACGGCAGGCTGCGCCACGACGCGGACGCGTTCACGACCTCGGGGGACGAGAACCTGCTGAAAAAGTGGTTCGCCCACTCCCAGTTCTGACCCGCAGGCCGCGCCGCCTCCCCTCCCCGGCGCGGCCCTCGCGCCGCCCCTAGCGCCGCAACTGCTCGGGCGCGACCAGTCGGTGCGGTACCGGCGGTGCCTCGGCTGTCCGTCGGGCGCCGGGCGCGGCGGGGGTGCCGCTCAGCGCGCCGTCCATGTGGGCGACCAGCGCGGCGCCGATCGGGTCCGGCAGCGGTTTGCCGTTCTCGTCGAACCGCTCGTACTTCATCAGGTTGTAGCCCATCGCCGACTGGCGGCGCCCGTCCTCCGTGGACAGTGCCCAGGTACCCGCGCCGAACACGCCGCCGTCGTGGCCCCAGTACCAGCCGCCGCTGGGCATCTTGACGGTGTACAGCCCCAGGCCGTACCGCATCCGCACCTCCTCCCCCTCCGCCGGCTCGTACGCGGGAACCGTCCGCTTCATCTCGCGCAGTTGTGCCGCGCCGAGCAGCTTCCCGCTCAGGAGCTGGCGGTAGAAGTCGTTGAGGTCGTCCATCGTGGAGACCATCGCACCGGCGGTCGTGGCCCAGGACATGTTGTAGACGCTGTAGTCGCGCGCGGGCTCGATGTACCCGTAGAAGGACTCGTACATCTTGGCGTGCGGTCCCGAAATGCGGGCGGTGCGCGGGAAGTAGGTGTGCCGCAGACCGGCCTTCCGGATGACGTTCCTGGTGATGTACGACTCCGGGTCCTGGCCGGTGACCTTCTTCAGCAGCAGCCCGGCGAGGACGTAGTTGGTGTTCGAGTACGAGTGCGTGCCGCGCGGCGCCTGCGGTGCGGCCGCCAGGCCGAGGCGGGCCAGCTCCTCGGGGTCCAGCGTGCGGAACCGGCCTTCGTCCAGGGCCCGGCCCGGGTCCGTGGTCAGCAGGGGGAAGGCGGGGAGTATGTAGTCCGCGATGCCGCTGGTGTGGTTGAGCAGCATCCGCACCGTCACCTTGCGGCCCCGCTCGCCGGGCACCAACTCGGGGAGGTAGTCGCCGATCGGGGCGTCCAGGCGGATGCGGCCCGCGGCCACCTGCTGGAGCACTGCCACCGAGGTGAAGGTCTTGGTGATGCTGCCGATCCGGTGCTCGTAGTGCGGGCGCATCTGCCGTCCGGTGTCGATGTCGGCGACGCCCGCCGCTCCGCGCCACCGCTCGCGGCCGTCGCGTACCGCCGAAACGGCCCCGTACATCCCCGCCTCGTGGAACGCCTGGAGGGAGGCGTCCAGCGCCTTCGGGTCGAGGCGGGAGGTGGCGGGAGCCGCGAAGGCGGCGCCGGGTGCCGGTAACGGGGTGGCGGCACCGGCCGGCAGTGCGCCGACCGCGAGCGAGAGCAGGGCTGCCGACGCCACGGCGGCCAGCCTCGCTCTCCGACGGCCGGGGCGGGGGCTCTGCTGGACATTGCGCATGGGCGGATCTCGTTTCGTCAGGATGGGAATGCGTGTTTCCATCCTCGACGCCACCCACCGGCCGGTTCTCCGACCTCCGAACGACCTTCTACACAGGAAGAGATGACATTTGTCAGGTTTCCGGCCCGCTCTCCGCAATTGCCGGCCGGCCGACGCCGAACGGGCGGACCCGGTGTCTCCCGGATCCGCCCGCCGGCTGCCTGAGGAACGTCAGATGGTGGACGCGTCGATCACGAAGCGGTAGCGCACTTCGCTGGCCAGGACACGCTCGTACGCCTCGTTGATCCCGTCGGCGTCGATCAGCTCGATCTCGGAACCCAGGCCGTGCTCGGCGCAGAAGTCCAGCATCTCCTGGGTCTCCCGGATGCCTCCGATCATGGAGCCCGCCAGCGTCTTGCCGCCGCCGATCACCGAGAAGAGGTTGAGGGAGACCGGCTCCTCGGGTGCGCCGACGTTCACGAAGGCGCCCTCCGGGCGCAGCAGGCCGAGGTACTTGTCCAGCGGCAGCGGCGCGGAGACCGTGGAGAGGATCACGTCGAAGGAACCCGCGAGCTGCTCGAAGGTGGCCTCGTCGCTGGTCGCGTAGTAGTGGTCGGCGCCCAGCCGGAGGCCGTCGTCCTTCTTGCGCAGGGACTGCGAGAGGACGGTCACCTCGGCGCCCATGGCGTGGGCGATCTTGACGCCCATGTGGCCGAGGCCGCCCAGCCCCACGATGGCGACCTTCTTGCCGGGGCCCACGTTCCAGCGGTGCAGCGGGGAGTACGTGGTGATGCCCGCGCACAGCAGCGGCGCGGCGACGTCCAGGGCGAGGCCGTCGGGGATGCGGACGGTGAAGGCCTCGTCCACCACGATGTGCGTGGAGTAGCCGCCGTAGGTGGGCTCGCCGTTCTTGTCGAGGGCGTTGTAGGTCTGGATGTTGCCCTTGTCGCAGTACTGCTCCAGGCCCGCCTTGCAGTTGTCGCACTCGCGGCAGGAGTCGACCATGCAGCCGACGCCCACGCGGTCGCCGACGGCGAACTTGGTGACGTCGGAGCCGACCTCGGTGACTATGCCGGCGATCTCGTGGCCGGGGACCATCGGGAAGATGCCCTCGCCCCAGCCGTCGCGTGCCTGGTGGATGTCCGAGTGACAGATACCGGCGTACTTGATGTCGATCAGTACGTCGGAGGGGCCCACCGGGCGGCGCTCGACGGTGGTCCGCTCCAGGGGCGCCTTGGCGGACGGTGCGGCGTAGGCGGAAACGGTCGTGGTGCTGGTCTGTGCGGTGGTCATGGCGTCCACCGTGCCAGCCTTCGGGGCATCCACCCAGGTCACCGTCCTACCTACGTCCAGTGGTCCTACTACTGGCGGGGTCAGGCTCAGGTGCGTACGACCCTGGATACTGGCAACCATGAACGACCGGCCCACACCCTCCCCCGGCTCTCCGCCGTCCCCCGGCCCCGAGCCCCTCGACGGCCGGGCCGAGCTCAGTGAGTTCCTGCGCACCCGCAGGGCCCGGTTGCAGCCGGAGGACGTCGGGCTGCCGCACTTCGGGCGGCACCGGCGGGTGCCCGGCCTGCGCCGCGAGGAGCTCGCCCAGCTCGCCGGGGTGTCCGTGGCGTACTACACCCGTCTCGAACAGGGCAACGGCCGCAACGTCTCGGGGGAGGTGCTCGACGCGATCGCCCGTGCCCTGCGCCTCACGGACGCCGAGCACTCGCACCTGACGCACCTGGCCAAGCCCAAGCAGCACAAGAAGAAGCGCCCCGCCCGGCCGCAGCACGCGCGTCCCGCGCTGCACCACCTCATGGACGCGATGGAGGGCATTCCCGCGTATGTGGTCGGCCGCCGCTCGGACATCCTGGCCTGGAACCGGATGGCGGCGGCCCTCTTCGGCGACTGGGGCGCGCTGCCGCCCGAGGAGCGGAACTGGGCGCGCCTCTGCTTCCTGCACCCCGGCACGCGGGAGCTGTTCGTGGACTGGGAGCAGAAGGCGTCGGACATGGTGAGCTTCCTGCGGATGGACGCGGGCTGCTTCCCGAACGACCCGTTGCTCTCCGCACTGGTCGGCGAACTCTCCGTGAAGAGCGAGGAGTTCCGCACGCTGTGGGCCAGGCACGACGTGCGCGAGAAGGGCCACGGCGTCAAGCGCCTGCACCACCCGCTGGTGGGCGAGCTGACCCTGTCGTACGAGACGCTGCGGCTGCCCGACGACCACGACCAGTCACTGGTGACCTACCACGCGGAGCCGGACTCGGCCTCCGCGCAGGGGCTGCGGCTGCTCGCCAGCTGGGGCGCGGACGCGACGCGCGCCGGGTCCGCGGGGAAGTAGTCCTGGATCAGCGGCCGCCGCGCCGCTGATCCAGGACGGTCCCGTTGTTCAGAAGGCGTGCGCCATCAGTTCCGCGAACAGGGCCTCCTCGTCGGCCTCCAGGCCCCGGGAGCGGAACCAGCCGCAGATGTTGGCGCAGTCGCGCTGGAGGAAGTTCATCCCGTTGAGGTTGCCGACCAGGTCGACGATCTGGGGCAGGTCGATGATGACCAGCCGCTCGCCCGCCGCGAGGATGTTGTACGCGGAGAGGTCGCCGTGCACGAGGCCGTTCTGCACCATCGTCGCGAGGGCTTCGGTGAGTTGCTCGAAGTACGAAGCCAACAGCTCGGGGGACGGCCGGACTTGGGCGAGCCGGGGTGCGGTCGCCAGGGTGCCGTCCTCGTTGTCGACGGTGATCCACTCCATCAGGATCTCGGTGCCGTCGATCTGGACCGGGTAGGGGACGGGCATCCCGAGGTTCCAGAGCCGCACCAGCGCGGCCCACTCGGAGACGGCCCATTCGCCCGCCGCGACCTGGCGGCCGAAGGTGCTCTTGCGCTTGACGGCGCGCTCGTCGCGCGAGCGCTTCATCGAGCGGCCCTCGGTGTAGGACGCGGCGCGGTGGAAGGTGCGGTGTTCCGAGGAGCGGTACCGCTTGGCCGCCATGATCACGCTCGCGGCGGGGTCGCGCAGGTCGGCGCGCTCGACGAGGTGGACGTCGGCCTCTTTGCCGGTCTTGAGGACGCCGAGCTCGGTGTCCAGCGCGCCGTGCGAGGTGACCACCCAGTCGGGGCGCGGCTCGGGGCCCCGGGAGAGGGGTTCGACGCTGAGCCAGGTCGACCAGCGCTGGCCGTCCTCAAGGGCGCCGTAGGCGTGGAAGTCGAAGACGAACCGGTCGTCGATGTCGCTCAGATCGGCCTGCGGCCGACGGTAGCCGGAGGAATCGGCGCCGGTCTCGTCAGGAAATGCCAGGTACTGCGGGTGCTGCGAGAGGTTGTCGTGAGACATCGCTGGGGGTGCTCCATGAGGTGAGAGAAAGGCGGAGGCGGTCTGCGGACAGGCCGACGACAGTCGTGATCACGGTCGTGCCTCCTCTCGTGAAGCACCGGGCAGCTCCCGGCGTCCCGCCCATGATGAGGGCGGGCCCCGCGAGCGGCAACCGAATTAAACGGCCGGGCCGCGCGCGGTCCCTCAGGAATCCGTTCGGGCTGGTAGAGGTTGATCAGGTCGGGCCACGGCCTGCTGGTGGTGCCGCTGGGCGGAACCACCTCCCGCGCCCCGGCCCGGAGCAGCGGTCCCCCGCTACCGGTGGTGGCGGTGCTTCCTCAGCTCGCTCATCACCACTCCGGCGAACGCCGCGTGCCCCTGCGCGTTGGGGTGGAAGGGGGTGGTCGGGCTGAAGCCCTCGACCCAGCGGGTGCCGGGCGCCTGGCACACGTCGTGGCCCCGGCTCGGCTTGTACAGGTCGACGTATTCCGCGCCCTCGGCCCACGCCTGCCGGGCGATCGTCCGGTTCAGCGCCTTCGCCGTGTCACGGAGGTACGGGGTGTCGCCCGCGGCGATCGGCACGCTCGGATAGCAGCCGCTCCCCTTGTCGGGCACGATCACCGGGTAGCCGAGCACCAGCACCCGCGCGCGGGGCGCCTTGTCCCGTACGGCGTCGATGGCCGCGCGGATCTTGGGGGCGGCGGCCGCGATGCGCGCGGCGAGCTGGTCGGTGCCGCCCGCCGTGAACTTGTCCTTGCAGGGCGAACCCTTGGGGTCCGTACCGGAGCTCTGGATGCAGGTCGCGACGATGTTGCCGAAGCCGATGTCGTTGCCGCCCATCTGGAGGGTGACCAGGGTGGTGTTGCGGGTCACGGCGTCCAGCTGGGGCGGGTTGACGCCGTTGCCGGTGGTCTGCTTCTGGGTGAGGTGGTCGGTGACGGCGCCGCCGCAGGTGACGTCGGTGAAGCGCTTCGCGGGGGCCGCGACGGCAATCCAGGAAGGGTAGTTGTGGTTCGAGCGGCCGCAGCCGGGCGGTGTGGAGTTCTGGTCGGGGATGCCGATGCCCGCCGCGTAGGAGTCACCGAGGGCGGCATAGCGCGCGACCGTCGTCGTACGGCCGTGGCTGTGACCTGGGCCGTCGGCCGAGGCGTGAGCGGACGCGGCGGCTGGCGCGGGCCAGGCGAGGGCCGGTGCCACGAGCAGGGGTGCGAGGGCGAGCAGGGTTCTGGTGCGCTTCACGGTCGTCTTCCTTCCGGTACGGAGTTCCGGCACGCGCGAGCGCACGGGAGTCCAGGGGTGCGCAGGGTGACGCGGGGAAGTACGGGAAACGTGCAACTACCCTTATAACTGGGCCGACTCGCGAGTAACAAGGGGCTTGCAGCGGGCACCCGGCCCGGGATCTCAGTCGCTGCCCGTGAGGTGGGCGTAGACGACGACGTTGCCCAGGTAGCGCCCCGCCTTCTTGTCGTAGCCACCGCCGCAGGTGATCAGCCGCAGCTGCGGCGTGGCCGTCTGCCCGTAGACCTTGGAGTCCGGGAAGGCGTCGGCCGCGTAGACCTCCACGGCGTCGACGGTGAAGACCGCGGTGCTGCCGTCGGCACGCGCGATCCGGACGGTGTCCGACTTGCGGAGGGAACCCAGGGCGTAGAAGACGGCGGGACCGGTGGCCGTGTCGACGTGTCCGGCCAGGACGGCGGTCCCTGCGGAGCCGGGGGGCGTGCCTGCCTGGTACCAGCCCGCCAGGTTGCGGTCGGTGTCCGGGGGCGAGCTCAGCCGGCCTTCGTCGTCTAGATTCAGGCCCATGAGGGGGGCGTCGACGTGGATCTGCGGGATGACGACGCTCACGGGGGCCACGGGCGGCAGCGGCTGCTGAGGAGCGGCGCGCGGCGCGGTCCGCTCCTGCTGGGTGCCGAAGGCCTGTGCGGCGCCGGGCTGCGGGGGCGGTCCTGCGGGCTGCTGGTCGCCGAGGACGGTCAGGCCCCAGTAGAGGGCCACGAGGGCGAGGGTGGTGCGCGCGGCGCGGTCGACTCGGGCACGGAAACCGGGGGGCGTGTGCGGCACGGCGGATCTGCTCTCGGCTGCGGTGAGCGATGCACGGGGCTTGAGCGCAGGCGGCCGGGGTTTCCTCGGAGTGGTACAAGGGCCCCGGCCGCCGTCAAGGCAGGTGTACGGGGCCGGGTCAGGACCGCCCGTGGCCGCGTCGGCGGCTCGCCACCAGCACGCCCGCCGCCAGTACGCCGACCGCGCCCACGCCGAGCACGAGCGGTGTGCTGCCGCTGTCGCTCTCGGCGGAGCCGCCGACGCCCGTGCGCATCGCCCCGCGGGGATCCGTCTGCGTGTGGGTCGGCTTCGGCGAGGGGTTCATCGTCGAGTCGCCGCAGATCCGCTGCGCCTCGGAGGCCGTCGAGTCGGCCTTCTGCTTGAGCTGGTCGACGTTGTCCTGCTCGGCCTGGCCGGGGTGGCCGCCGGCGTCGACCTGCTTCTGGTAGTCGGCGAGAGCCGTCTTGTACGCGGATTCCGCTTCCATCGCCGTCGCGGTCGCCGGGTCGCACTGGGTGTCCGCCGCCGAGGCCAGGGGGGCGGTGAAGAGCAGAGCGGCACTGGCCATGGCTGTTCCGGTGGCTATCTTCAGCGAACGCATCAGGGCTTCCTCCAGCAACAGGCGGCGACGGCACACACCGCACCGTCGTCGAAACCGCCGTTCCCCCGACGCAAGCCGCTCCGTGCGGGGCGCGCAGGCCCGTACGCACCCAGGGCCGCCGCCCGGGCGCACCGCACCGGCAATCCGGCGCAGGTCAGCGGGGCCGGCTTGGTGCGAGGGAGTGAACCTCCCGCCCGCTGCGCCGAACGGGAAATTCCGCCCCCGCCACGGTGGGTGATCGGGCGACTACTCGCCAGGCGCCGTGCCACCGGGAAGCGCAGGATGAAACGAGCAAAACGAGCAAATCGAGTGAAACAAGCAAAACGAGCACTGGCGCAAACCGGAAGGAAGGGTGCACCCATGCCCAAGGTCTTCAGCGCGTCCGTTGTCGCGGTCGCTGCGGCGATAGCCGTGGCGGGTCCCACCGCGGCACTCGCCGACGACGCGTCTCCCCCGCCTGTCGCGCCCACTTCCCCCTCGGTCTCACCCACGGACCCGTCCCCCACGGATTCACCCACCGATCCGCCCACGCCACCGCCGTCCCCTCCTTCCCCCTCTCCTTCGACCAGTACGCCGGACCAGACCGATGCCAAGGTCACGCTGACCCTGTCCGCACCGGCCCACGACACCGGCTTCCGTCCCGGCGAGAAGGTGAAGCTCTCCGCGACGACCAACGCCCCCGCGCAGGGCGTCAAGGTGTACTCCCAGGCGTTCGGCAACGTGCCGCTGACAGGCTCCGGCACCACCTGGACCGGTACCGCCACGATCGCGGACAACGTCAAGATCGGTACGTACGAAGTGAAGACGACCGCCGACTTCGGCGACACCGGCGCGCAGAGCACGACCACCATCACCACATGGAACGACAGCAAGCCGAGCCCCTCACCCGGGCAGCTCGCCTTCACCATGTCGACGGACGGCGGCAAACCGGGCGACCGGGTCGGCCTGGACATCAAGGGCACCGGTGAGCTCGACGGCGGCGTGTACGTGAAGTCCGACGCCTTCGGCGGCAAGGTCGCCCTCTCCCCGGTGAGCGGCGTCAACGGCGCCTGGCACGGCACGGCGGTGGTCTCGGCGCACACCAAGCCCGGCTACTACGCGGTGACCGGATACGCGGGGAAGCAGCAGGCGGGCACGCTCAAGTTCGGTGTGGCGGCGGGAGACGCCGGTACGCACCCCAGCGTGAAGCCGCTCGACCCCGGGCAGCACAAGATCCCCAAGGGCTCGGTCCAGACGGGTGCGGCCCCTGCCGCCTCCTCCTCGCCGGACGGCCTGGACATCGCCCTGCTCACGGGTGCCGGAACGCTCGGCACGCTCGGCGTCGTGGGCGCGATGCGGCGGCGCAGCCGTGGCTGAGACGAAGCGGTCCGCCGCGGTGATCACCGCGGCGGCCGCACTCCTCGCCGTCGGCCTGACCGCGAGCTGCTCCTCGGGCGACAGCACCGGCCCGGCCGGCACCTCGCCGTCCAGCTCCGCTTCCTCGGCCTCCGCGTCCGCCTCCACCTCCGCCTCCGCCCCGGACGGCACCGCCGTGCAGCCGGCCAAGGTGCTGTCCCCCTCGGTCCCGGACCGCATCACCATCCCGGCGATCAAGCTCGACGCGCCCTTGGACACGGTGGGCCTGGCCAAGGACGGCACGATGCAGACACCTCCGTACGACAAACCGACGCACGCCAGTTGGTACCGGGAGGGGCCCACCCCGGGCGAGCAGGGTGCGGCGGCGATCGTCGGACACCTGGACACCCCGAACACCCGCGAGGCCGTGTTCTTCGACCTCAAGGACCTCAAGAAGGACGAGCAGATCAAGGTGCACCGGGCGGACGGCACGACGGCGGTCTTCGCCGTCGACTCGGTCGACACCTTCAAGAAGGACGAGTTCCCGACGCAGAAGGTCTACGGGAAGAACGACAGGGCCGAGCTCCGACTGATCACCTGCGGCGGCGAGTTGACCCCGGACCGGCACTGGGACTCCAACGTCATCGTCTTCGCGCACCTGACCGGCCGGACACCACCGGCCACAGGCGCTGCGAACTGAACGAGAGGAACGCTGGTAGGCGATGTTCATCATGCGTGGCCCTGTTCCTGGTTCCCCGTGTCGTGGGGATGGGTGGCGGGCTCGGTCGCGTATCGGTTCATCACGTCGATGTTGACCGACGGGGTCAGCGGGCGGCCGTCGGCGAGCGCGTTCTGGAGGTCGCGGAAGTACTGCACGTACAGGTCGGGGGTGAACGTGCTGAGCATGACGGCGGGTTGGTCGGTGAGGTTGGCGAAGGTGTGCGGGGCGCCTGGCGGAACCAGCACGAACGTACCCGCGCTGACGTCGTGGTCCTGGTCCCCGACGGTGAACCGCACGGTGCCGGAGAGGATGTAGAAGCCCTCGTCGTGCCCGCCGTGGCGGTGCTGCGGCGGTCCCTGGGTGTGCGGGGCGAGGACGGACTCGGCGATCGCGAGGCGGTGCCCGGTGCGGCTGCCGTCCTCAAGGACGCGCATGCGGGTGGGGCCGAGGAGGATCGTCTCGCCGTCCTCGGGGCCCACCACGGACACGACGGCCCGGCCGGTCTGCGGTTCACTGCTCTTCGGCGGCTCACTGCTCTTCACTGTTTCGGTCATGCTCACCAGTCCACGGCCACCACCCCGCCGCCGTCCAAGACCCATCTCGCCACGCCGATACCTCCTGGGTATCGTTGCAGCGTGGAGCTGCGGACCCTGACCTATTTCGTGGCCGTCGCCGAGGAACTGCACTTCGGCCGGGCCGCCGCCCGACTGCACATGAGCCAGCCGCCGTTGAGCCGCGCGATCAAGCAGTTGGAGGCGGATGTGGGGGCGCCGCTGTTCGTCCGCTCGCCCGCCGGTGTCACGCTCACCCCGGTCGGCGAGGTGTTGCTGGACGAGTCGCGGGGCCTGCTCGACCATGCCGACCGGGTACGCGTACGGGTGAGCACGGCGGCCGGGGTCGCCACCCTTACCGTCGGCATCCTGGGCGACGGCACCGACCCCGGAGCGGCCAGGCTGGCGGCCGCCTTCCGCCGTCGCCACCCCGGCATCGAGATCCGCGTACGCGACACCGACCTGACCGACCCGACCTGCGGGATGCGCGCCGGACTGGTCGACGTGGCCCTGACCCGTGCGCCCTTCGACGAGACCGCTCTGACGGTACGTCAACTACGTGCCGACCCCGTCGGCGTGGTCCTGCGCGCCGACGACCCGCTGGCCCATCGCGACCGGCTGCGACTGGCCGACCTGGCCGACCGCCGCTGGTTCCAGTTCCCGCAGGGCACCGACCGGGCCTGGCAGTCGTACTGGAACGGCGGCACCCCGCGCGAGGGCCCGGAAGTGCGCGCCGTCCAGGAATGCCTCCAAGCTGTGCTGTGGAACGGAACGGTGGGCCTGGCCCCGCTCGGGCACGACCTGCCCACGGAACTGGCCACGGTGCCGCTGACCGACATGGCACCGAGCCGAGTGGTGGCGGTGTGGAACGAGGGTGACACCAACCCGTTGATCCGGTCCTTCGTCGACACCGCGACGGCCGCGTACCGACGCTGAGCCCCAGCCCCAGCCCCCTCACCATCGCCATCACCCTCAACCGACCGAGCACCACCGACAAGAAGGGCGGGAACGGCCGTGCGGAACGAGCTGAACCTGTGGCGCCACGGGCTCGGAGAGGTACCCGGGTCCGTATGGAGCCGGACCGACCTCCAGGTCCTGATCCTCGCCGACAACGGCCTCACGGAACTCCCGCCGGACATAGGTGAGTTGACGAGGCTGACCACCCTTGACCTGGGCCACAACAAGCTCGCGTCGATCCCTGCCGAACTGGGCGATCTCGACGAGCTGAGCGACTTCCTCTACCTGCACGACAATCAGCTCACTCAACTCCCCGCCGAACTGGGGAACTTGACCCGCCTCCGTTACCTCAACGTCGGCGAGAACCTCCTCACCTCGCTGCCCGAGTCCCTCGGCCGCATGACCGGACTCATCGAGCTCAGAGCACAGCACAACCAACTGTCCACGCTGCCCGACTCGATCGGCCGACTGGGCAGCCTGCGCGAACTCTGGCTCAGGGGCAACGCGCTCACGGCTCTGCCGTCCTCAATCTCCGAACTGCGCCAGCTACGCCACCTGGAACTGCGGGAGAATCTGCTCAAGGAGCTGCCGGAACAGTTGGCCGACCTCCCGCGACTACGTCAGATCGACCTGCGCAGCAACCGGCTCGGCCCGCTGCCGCAGTGGCTCACCGAGCTGAAGGCGCTGGAGAAGCTGGATCTGCGGTGGAACGGGATCGACCCTTCTCACCCGGTGCTCACCGCGTTGGAGAACCAGGGATGCGTGGTCCTGACATGAAACCTCTGATCTTCCCCCGGTCCATCGGTGCGGCGGAGGCACAGCGACGCAGTGCGGCCGACGGACGGCCGGTGGTCTACTGGCGGCCCGGCTGCCCGTTCTGCATCCGTCTGCGGGTCCGACTGGGGCGCCGCGCACGGCAGTTGCACTGGGTCAACATCTGGGACGACCCGGCGGGAGCCGCAGCCGTACGGGAGGTCAACGACGGGAACGAAACCGTGCCGACCGTCTTCGTGGCGGGCGTGCCACACACCAACCCCGATCCCGGTTGGGTGCGCGAACAGCTCTCCTGACGGACGGGATGTCCGCCGGGCGGGGTCAGAGCGCGCGGCGGAAGGTGACGCGGTCCAGGGTGGGGCCGTCGTAGTGCGCGATGGGGTCGGAGCGGGTGAAGCCGAGGGCGGTGTGGAAGGCGATGGAGCGGTCGTTCTGCGGGGAGGTGATGGCTTTCACGGACGTACGGCCGTGGGCGCGGGCCATGTCGAAGAACCGCTCGTAGAGGAATCCGGCGAGGCCGGTGCGGCGGCAGTCGGGGGCGACTCCGGTGAAGTGGATGTACGCCTCCGCCGGGTTGGCCGGGGACAGGAAGCCGATGACGAAGCCCGCCAGTTCGCCGTGGCGCTCGGCCACCAGGCTGGTGTCGTGGAAGTGGTCCACGAACAACCGGGTCAGGTCGCGCGAGGCGGGCCGCCCCCACCACTCGTCGACCACCGAGACGATCGTGTCGAAGTCCTGCGGCACCGCCGCGCGCGTCGAGAAGGGCTCCGGTGTGCGCTCGAAGCCCATGGCCCGGTGGAAGGCGACGGCCCCGGTGTCCCGGGGCGGGACGGCGGCGCGCACCTCGCTGCGGCCGGCCGCGGCAGCACGCTCGGCGAAGGCGGTGCAGAGCCGCCGGGCCACTCCCCGCCTGCGTCGCTCGGGGTTCACGGCGACGAGGTGGACGTATGCCTCGTGCGAGTCATGCGCCCCGTGCGCGTCATGCGCGTCGTCGGCGGAGTGGGCCCCGACTAGGAACGCCCGGATCCCCGTCTCGTCCTCCAGCACCAGACTGGTCCGCCCGAACTGCCGCAGGAGCAGCGGATGCAGCGCGTGCGGCGACAGCGAGAGCCCCCACTGCTGTACGCACTCCACGAGTGCCGGGTAGTCGGCCGTACGAGCCGGGCGAATGCCGTCCATGTCCTGCCCCTCGGTTCGGTCGGCAGCCGGACCCGGCTGCGGTCGTCCCATGGATAACACGTACGGATGGTCTGCCGTCAGTTCGCCTCCGGCCCGAAGCGACGCCGGTACGCCGACGGAGCGATGCCCGTCTCGCGGCGCATCAGCGTGCGCAGATTGGCAGCGGTGCCGAGTCCGCTGCGCCGGGCGACCATCTCGAAGCGGGACTCTCCGCGCTCGATCAACCGGCAGGCCAGCGCGAGCCGTTCACCGGTGAGCCAGGCCAGCGGTGTCGTGCCGAGTTGGGCTCGGAAGCGGCGGTGCAGCGTTGCCGGACTGACCGCCGCGCGCGCCGCGAGGTCGGCCACCGCGAGGGGTGAGTCCAGCCGTTCCTGGGCCCACGCCAGCACCGGCGCCAGGGACTCGTCCGGCAGATCGGGCATCGGACGTTCCACGAACTGCCGCTGCCCGCCGTCCCGGTGAGCCGCGAACACCAGCCTCCTGCTCACTGAGTTGGCGACCTCGGCGCCGTGGTCGCGGCGGACCACGTGCAGCCCGAGGTCGAGTGCGGCCGAGCTCCCCGCTGCTGTGAGGATGTCGCCGTCGTCGACGAACAGCACGTCCGTTTCGAGCCGTACGGAGGGGAAGCGGGCGCGGAAGGAATCCGCCCACTGCCAGTGCGCGGTGGCTCGGCGGCCGTCGAGCACTCCGGCCTCGGCCAGCGTGAAGGCGCCGCTGCAGAAGCCGATCAGGCGCGCACCGCGTGCGTGCGCCCGGCGGACGGCGTCGAGCACGGCGGGGCGGCGGGGCACGTCGGTGTCCGGGCGGTTGGGCACGATCAGGGTGTCCGCCGCGTCGGCCGCCGCCAGGTCGGCGACTCCGGTGAGCGTGAAGAATCCGTCCCGCATGAGGGTGCGCGGCTCGGGGGAGCAGAGCCGGAAGTCGTAGAGGTCGCGGCCGATCTCCGGCCTGCGCAGCCCGAAGACCTCGGTGGCGCAGCCGAGCTCGAAGGGGTTCGAGTTCTCGTCCACGATCACGACGACCTTGTGTACGTTCGCCGCCTGCGAGGATTCTTTCGACATGTGCTATTCCTAGCACTCACGGCGGCCGTGCGAAACGCCGCACGATGGGTCCATGAGCAACGAACCCATCCCCCTCAGCAAGGCCCTGGCCTCCTTCGACGCCCTGTGGAGCCCCCGCATCGTCACCCGCGTCAACGACTACGACGTCCGTATCGCCAAGGTCCGGGGCGAACACCTCTGGCACGTCCACGACGACACCGACGAGTTCTTCCTGGTGCTCGACGGCGAGCTGCACATCTCGCTGCGCGAGCCCGGAGGGGAGCGCACGGTCCTGCTCCCCCAGGGGGCGGTCTTCACCGTCCCCCGGGGTACGGAGCACAAGCCGTACGCTCCGTCCGGCGCCTCGATCCTCCTGTTCGAGCCTGCCGGGACGCCGACCGTGGGCGATCGTCACGACGAGATCCCGGACCACGTGGACGCGACCACCGGGCACGAGCTCAGCCTCTGAGCCACCACCGGGGTCGACGGTGACGAGGTAGCCGTCGAGCGCCTTCGCGGCACGGCTCGGGGGAGCTGGGGCGGGGTCAGCCCGCTGCGGCGAAGGCGGCTTCGAGGCGGGGGACGTAGTCGGCGAAGGCCGGGGCCCAGCACCCGTAGTTGTGGCCGCCGTCGCAGGTCGGGGAGAGCGAGGCACCGTTGCCGTAGTTGACGAGGCGGCTGGGGATGCCGAGTTGGTCCAGGCGGTTCTTGACGTTCTGGGAGGCCTTCGCGGTGTTGGCGTCGATGACGTCGTTGTTGCCGGTGTAGAGGGTGATGCCGGTGTGGGAGAGCTTGGCGAGGTTGACCGGTGCGGCCGGGTCGACCGCCTTCCACACGCGGTCGGCGTCGAAGACCGGGTACGGGGAGCCGAAGATCGCGTCGCTGTCCACGTAGGGGCCGTGGCCGGCGCAGTTCCCGGAACCGGAACCGGACGAGCTGCTCGCCGCGCACCACGCCCCCGCCAGGTTGAGCTCGGTGGCCAGGACGGCCGCACGGACCTCCCACATGCCGAAGTCGATGCCTCCCGACAGGGCGGCCACCTGGCCGAACAGGTCGGGCCGCACCTGGGCGTAGTGCAGGGAGCCGTAGCCGCCCATGGACAGTCCGACGACGGCCCGGTGGGCCCGGTCGGTGCGGGTGCGGAGGTTGGCGTCGATGAACGGGACGACCTGGGTGAGGTGGAAGGTCTGCCAATTGGCCTTCCCCTCGGCGGTGTTCTGCATCAGCCAGTCCGCGTACCAGCCCTTGAGCCCGCCGTCCGGCACCACGGTGATCATCGCGTTCGAGTGCAGTGCGGGGGCCGCGGCGACGTCGTTGACGTTGCCCGCGCCGCCGTGCAGGAAGTACGTGACCGGCCAGCGGCGGCCGGGATCGGCGTCGTACCCGGCGGGGAGGAGGATGCGGATCTTGTGCTTCCCGGACAGCTGGGGCGTGGTGACCGTGAGGGTGAAGTCGGTGGGACTGTGCACTTCCGTCTCACCGGGGACCAGGGTCAGTCCGTAGCCGTCGGTGAATACGGGGAGGGCCGCGGCAGCCGGAGAGGCGGCTGCGGTGGCCGGTGCGGAACCAGGAGCAGGGGCGGGTGTGGCGGCGTGCGCGGCGCCGAGGCCGGTCAGTGCGGTGAGCGCGAGTGCCGCGCCGAGCGAGGAGAGCCGCAGGGGCGTCAGTCGCGGGGAGGTCTGGCGCAGGGGTGTCATCACGAGCCCTTCGTCGGGGGAGGCTCGCGGTACGGTGGGCCGCCGCGAGCCGGACGTCCCGATCCTCACTCCCGTACCGCCCTGACGACAGGCCAAGCCACCGGCCATTGGTGACCGGCCGTCAGATTTCCTGGTGGCCGCGTGCCTCGGTCCGCGACGGCGGGAAGACGGCCGGTGCGAAGTTCCGTTGGCTGCCGCGGTACGTGCGTCCGAGGTGGTGCTGCAGCCTTACGTGCCGGAACTGGTAGACGGCACCGGTCTGCCGGAGCACCCCTCGCTGATACGCGTCGTCCAGGAACGCGGCGGGGTCCCACGGGAGGCGCCCCGCCAGCGGCAGCCAGATCCGTACGAGCAGGATCCACTGCCCCCAGGCGGTGAAGGTGAGCACATAGCCGGCCGCGCCGCCCAGGCCGCCGACCGTACCGATGAACAGGCCGTCCTGGACTCCCCAGTTGAGCGGTCCCATCGTCCCTCGGAGCAGCCGCACGACCAGGTGCCCGCCGAAGGCGATGGCCAGGGCGAACGCCGGTGCCAGGATGAGGAACTGGCGGGCGGCCGTCGTACGGTTCGAGGCCAGCAGGCTGATCGGGGTGGCCGCCGCGGTGACGTCCATGGGCGCTTCGAGTGCGGCCATCAGCCCGAAGACGAGACCTGCGGCCGAGCCGAAGACCAGCCCGAGGACCACCATGTTGATCAGGGTGCCCTGGAGGACGTACGTATCGATGACGGACGTGCCCGCGTACAGGTTGCGGCCGAGGGTGAGGGCGGCGGCGCAGCCGATGCCCATGAGGGTGCCGCCGGTCAGCCCTTGTCCGAAGCGGACGGCGAAGGTGCGCAGCGGCCGCCGCCCGAGGCTGTCGTGCGCGCGGCGCAACGTCAGCCGGACCCGGGCCGGTTCGTAGGCCGCGCCACCCCTGGTCCTGTCCGCCATGGCGTAGACGGCGCCGAAGGCGAGGCCCGCCGCCGGGCCCATGAAGGCGCCCTGGAGCAGGAGTTCACCGAAGGTGAGCACCCTGAGAGACAGGCCGACCAGCAGGTCGGCGAGGGCGATGCTCAGGGCGGTGGCGAGTACGACGGCCAGCGTCCGCGTCGAGCGCGGCAGGGTGTCGCCGACCTGCCACCAGGCGAGGTCCTGGCGGTCCCGGTCGAGCCGGACCAGGTGGTGGGCGAGGTGTCCGAGCCAGCGTTCGGCCCGTTCGGGGTCGGCGTGCGGCGCCTTCGGCCGACGGCCGGCCGCGTCCAGTTCCGGGGCGCGGCGGCGGTAGACGGCGGGCACGAATCCCGCCAGGAGGTGTTCCTCCAGACTCTTCACCGTGGGGAACCTGACGGTGTCCAGGAGTTCGGCGGGGTCCTTGCCGGGGGTCTCGCTGTACAGGGTGCGGGCGAGGATGACCATGAGCGGGGTGGTCAGCACCGTGGCGAGGTGCTCGGCGGCGGGGTCCTCCCGTAAACGCAGCCGTGCGAGGACCGCGTCCCACGTCGAGCCGGGTGTGGCGATGCGGGAGGTACGGGGCAGGTAGTCGGCGAGGTCGTCCGGGGTGAGGTCGGTGAGCTCGATGCCGCCCGCCCAGACGAGCGGTGCGTGGGCCGCCGCGACGGCTTCGGCGTACTCGTCGCGGCGGCTGGTGAGGACCACGGGGGTGGACGTGGAGTTGAGCGCGTCCAGGGCCTCGCGCCGCAGCCCCTCGGCCATCTCGTCGAACCCGTCCAGGACCGGCAGGACGAGGTCCGCGTCGACCAGCGCGGCGGCCAGGGTCGCCCCGCGCGAGCTGCGCCGGGCCAGGTGGGGGTGGTCACGCAGGAGCCGTCCGATCAGCCAGTCGCGCAGGGCGGTGGTCGTCGGATCCCAGGATCCGACGCTGAAGATGACCGGCACGCGGCCGTACGCAACCGACGCTTCCAGGAGGTCGAGGGTGAGCCTGATGGTGAGGATGGACTTGCCCGAGCCCGCGCGGCCGAGGACCACCAGGCGTCCGGAAGGGATCCTGAGGTAGACCTCGGCCAGGTTGCGCAGGTCCCCCTCCAGATCGACCTCGCGCGGCGCCTCACCGGGCCCGAGTCGCTGAATGTTCTCGGCCCGATCGGTCAGCCCACCGGGCACCGGCCGCCACCGCACGGGCAACGGAAACGGATCGTGAACCCCCCGCTGCACCTCCTCCCCCCGCCACCGCCGCCGCACCTCACCCGCCAACTCCCGCACAACCTCCCCAAGCGCTTCGGGCACGGGGGGCCCGGCGGGTGCAGGCGGCCCGGCGGGTGCAGGTGGCGCGGCGGGTGCAGGTGGCGCGGGCGGGGTTCGAGTGGCGCGGTGGGTAGTGGCGCCGGCGGTTCCGGGCTGGCCGGTCATGGTGGTTGCCAGGCGTATTCGGTCCTCCGGTCCGAGGTCGAGCGCGTCCGCTAGGAGGTGGATCGTGCCGGTCCGGTGGTTGGTCGAGCTGCCGCTCTCCAAGCGGCGGATGGTGCGCACGCTGACCCCGGACCGTTCGGCGACCTGCTCCTGCGTCAGGTTCGCCCCGTCGCGCAGCTCGCGCAGCAACGTGCCGAGGTCCACTGTCATCGAGCCTCTCCCTACCGACCGGTTCGAACGGCGGTGAGCCTACCCGCGCGGCCACCGGTCACGAATGGCCGGTCGTCTGGCCTGTACGTACGGCACGGCCGGGGCGACCGTCGAGTCCGGGTGCTGCCGGGCCCACCGACAGGAGGCAGGGAACCGACGTGGCCAACCGCTACTGGTGCGGGGAGTGCGGCTTCAAGACGCCCTGGCTCGAACGGCCGGTGGCCCTTCGCCGCCAGATCGAGCACTACGCGGCGAAGCACCCCGGCACTCCCCCGGGCGGCCAGATCGAGTCCCGACGCGGCGGCCGGACCCTGAGCCACGGCTGCCTGCTGCTGGCGGCCGTGGCCCTCGTACTCGTCGGCGTTCTGGCCGTCTGGCCACGCTGACCGGCTCCACGGCCTGCGCCACACCGCGCCGCCCCCCGTAGTGTCAGGACAGGCGGGCCGCGAGGGTCTTGGTGATCTCGGAGAGGACCTTGTCCGTCCAGATCTTCCGGCGCTTCTCCACGACGGCCAGGTTCTCGCCCGGCTTCGCCCCGGACTCCGGCATCTCGACCACGCCCGCAGCGGTGGTGTCACCGTCCACCTCGAACACGTACGAGCCCTGAAGGCACGTCACCTTGTCGCGGATCCCCGAGTTGAGGTTGTAGCAGTCCTGAGCGCCCCAGCCCCCGGCCAGATCCGCGAAGCCCTTCTTCTTGCCGTCCTTGGCCTTGTCCTCGCGGTACTCCTTCCCCACCAGATCGGGGTCCGCGATCTTGGTCACGACGACGGTGAAGTGGCTGTTGGTGAACTCCTCCTCACCTCGGTCGGGGAGGTGGAACTCGTACTTGCAGCCACCCCGGGGCACGTCGCCGGTGGTGCCGGGCGCGCTCTCGGTCAGCGGGTTGAAGTTGAGGATCGTGAGCTTGACCGGATCGTGCTCGACCTTCTTCGCCTGGGGCAGTACGGCCCGGAGCTCCGCTTCGGTCACCAGCTTGCACGCGTCGGGCCACTTCGAGAGGACGATCGCCGTCCCCTTGGGCGTCGCCAGCCCCAGCTTGTCCCCGGCGGGCCGGGCCGACCCGTACTCGACGGGCGTCACCGGCTCTTTCGCACACCCCGTCAGCAGTGCTGCCGTACTCACCACAACGGCCAAGGCGCCCGTTCGGAACTTCATGACTCTCCAGTCACCGCTCTTCCCCCGTCACACGGTGCACGCGGAACACGGCACCACGACCTCGCACCGGCACTCGCACGGCGCAGTTGCATCTTGTGTATCTTGCGTCAACTTTCCCTGCGGCGCGAGAAGTTGATGAACTTGTTCCGCATCGGACCGGTCGCGTACCGGGGCCGTCCACCGATACGACGCCTCGAACGAGTTCCTGCGCCGCCGGGAGATCGGACGCAGCGGCTGAGTAGTCGTGGTTCCCGGTCATCGGAACGCCCTGTCACAACGCCCGGGGAAGCTGAGTGCGGCTACTCATGTGCGGGAGCGGTCCACGGCCGACGATGAAGGTCGCCCTCGTCCGGACCGTCCCGGAGCGACCGACGGGCCCCGAGACCGTAAGACCTGGAGACCGAACATGCTCAGCCGCCTCGCCGACGTCCTGGTGCCCGCCGTCGGCCGCCTCACCGTCACCGCCGACGCGGGCGCCGCCCTCGCCCCCGGCAGCATCATCACCGCGAACCACACCTCCCTGGCGGACCCCGCCGTGGTGATCGCGGCGTTGCACCGGCTCGGGGTCCGGCCGGTCGTCATGGCGACCGCCGGGCTGTGGCGCGTACCGCTGCTCGGGCGGGCGCTCGTCCGTGGCGGGCACATTCCCGTGCACCGGGGTGACCGGCGTGCGGCGGACTCGCTGGACGGGGCCGTCGAGGCGCTGGAGCGGGGCCGACTGGTCCTGATCTACGCGGAGGGCGGGATTCCACTCCGTGCGGATGCCGGTGAGGCCGCTCCCGGGGCCTTCCGCAGCGGTCTGTCCCGCCTCGTCGAGCGGACCGGCGCTCCCGTGGTGCCCGTCGGACAGGCCGGTGCCCGCCGGATCACTTCGGGGAGTACGGCCAAGCAGCTCGCGGGGCTCCTCACGGCACCGCTGCGCCGCCCGCGCCTGCACGTACACGTGGGCACAGCCGTCGAGTTGACCGGCGGGGACCCCGCCCGGACGGAGCAGGCCCGGACGGCGGTGACGGAGGCCTGGCGTACGGCTGCCGCGCAGCTGGGCGAGCCCGCCGCGTTCGCCACGGCCGTCGCGTAGCCGCCGGGTCCCGTCGGGAGGGTTCAGCCCTCGCGGAGGGCGGCCACTCCCGGCCCCGCCAGGTCGTCCAGCGCGGCCCGTCGGCCCGAGACGGCCAGCAGCAGCGACAGCGCCGGGCCGGTCACCTCCGGCCCGGACCCCAGCGACAGGTCCGCGTCCGTCGGCGCCAGCCGGATGCCCGAGACCAGTTCCTTGGCACCGCCGAAGGACGCCGGGGTACGGGTCTGCAGCCGCAGCGCCCTGAGTACGGCCTCCTGCGGATAGGCACGGGTGAGACCCAGCGGCCTGCGGATGTCCTCGCCGTGCACGATCTCCTCGACGAGCCGGGTGTCCAGGGGTGCGGGGGGCGCCGTCCGGCGCGGCGCCACCTGCCGGAGCCGCGCCAGTGTCAGGCCGGGGGTGGCGCCCCGTTCGCGGCGTACCCCCTGCGCGTTCTGCCGGTCGAAGTCGAACCGGGCCCGGACCATGCCGACGACGAATCCGGTACGCGTCGCACGTGCGCTGTCGACCAGGTGGGCGACGACGTCGTGGACGGTCCACCCGTCGCACAGGGAGGGCTCGTCCCACTGCGCGTCCTTGAGGTGCGTGAGGTCCTCGATCAGCGCCGCACGTTCCGCGTGCACGTTCGCCCAGACGTCGTCCATCATGTCCGTTCCCTTCGGCCCGACCGTACGGTCATGGTGTTTCGAGGGAGGACTCGCCCGGGGGCGGGAACTCATCGGCGGGTCGCGACCAGCATCCGGCAGCGCGGGGAGCCGTCCGGCCTGCGGCCGAGTTCTTCCAGCGCGTACGACTCGACGCCGAAGCCCTCGGCGGACAGTTCGGCGGTGACGTCGCCGAGCCGGAAGCCCCGGTAGTACATGACGAAGCTCGGCCGCCAGAGCGCGTTCCGCACCCGCATCGCACCGTCGAAGCCGAGCATCGCGAGGTGCGCGCGAGCCCGGCCGTGGCGGCGCCGGTACGGGGAAGGCGAACCGGCCGCCGGGGCGCAGTGCGCCACGGACCTGGGCGAAGAGCGCGGGCCGCTGGGCGGGCAGGAAATGTCCGAAGGCGCCGAAGCTCACCACCAGGTCGAAGACCGGCCCGAACGGCAGCGCGAGCGCGTCACCGCGCACCCAGTGCGCGGGTACGGAGCCGGGCGGGCACTGGCGTGCCACGTCGAGCATCCCGGCGCTGATGTCCACCCCGACCACCCGCTCCCGGCACACCGCCCGAAGCACCTCCGCCCCCGCCCCGGTGCCGCAGCACAGGTCGAGCCCGGTCCCGAAGGGCCCGAGCCGGCGCAGGAGGCCCGCCACGGGCGCGAGGACCGAGTCGGGGGTCCGGAAGGGAGTGTGGTCGAACTTCGGCGCGAGCAGGTCGTAGCCGTGCTCGACGGAGGACAGCGCCTGAACGGCGAGCTCTCGGAAGGTGGGCCCCGGGGAGTCAGACATCGCGCCCAGCATAGATCGCGCCCAGTACAGAGGGGCGGCACAGAGGGGCGGTCCCTGGCTTCCCCGCCGGAAGCCCGGGATTCGGTGGTACCTGGAATCGGCGGTACCGGAAATCGGTGGTACCGGGAATCCGCCATCCGTGCTACATTGCCGACAGCTCCTGTGTACGCCCCTTCTGTGGCGCCGGTGCTCGTTCCCTCCCCGGATCTCTTCCGGGAATGCGTTCGTTCTGACGATCGCGGTCTCATCCTGACGTTCTCCGTCAGCCTGTTTCTTCGTTTCTTCGCTCCTTGCACGGGTTCTCTTCCCTCGCGGAAGTTCCCCGCCCGGACTCTCTGCGGTACGTCCCGACCACGGGCCGTCCGCACCCTCCCGGGCTCCTTCCCGCCGGCCGCGGACGATTCCGTCCGCCCTGCGGGGCCGTCGCGCCCCGCCCTCCCCCGCCGCGGATCCCCCCTCCCTTGCTTTCCCCTCGCTTTTCCCAGCGCGTCCTCGAAAGGACCGATTCCTCATGACCACCACACTCGAAACCCCTTCCAGCTCCTCGTCCGCCCCGGCGGTACGGGCCCTGGGTGTCCTCGATCTCGTCGGGGGAGGCAACGGATTCCTCCGCGGCCCGTCCCTCGTCCCCGCACCGCACGACGTGCAGGTGCCCGCCTCGCTCATCCGCCGACACGGCCTCCGCAAGGGCGACTTGGTGGAGGGCGTGTGCGGCAAGCCGCGCGCCCTCGTACAGGTCGAGCTGATCAACGGCGCCCCGGCGGACGCCACTTCGCGCCGCCCCCACTTCCGTGACCTCACCCCGCTGCACCCGCGGGAGCGGCTGCGGCTGGAGAGTACGGCGGGCGGCCTCGGCGGACGCGTCGTCGATCTGGTCGCCCCCGTCGGCAAGGGGCAGCGCGGCCTGATCGTCGCGCCGCCGAAGACCGGCAAGACCGTACTGCTCCAGCAGCTCGCCGCGTCCGTCGCGGCCAACCACCCCGAGGTCCACCTCATGGTGGTGCTCCTGGACGAACGGCCCGAAGAAGTCACCGACATGCGCCGCAGCGTGCGCGGCGAGGTGTACGCGTCGACCTTCGACCAGCCCGCCAAGGCGCACATCGCTCTCGCCGAGCTGGCCGTGGAGCGCGCCAAGCGCCTGGTCGAGCGGGGCGTCGACGTCGTCATCCTGCTCGACTCGCTGACCCGGCTGTGCCGGGCGCACAACAACGCCGCCTCCTCCGGCGGCCGTACCCTCAGCGGCGGCGTCGACGCGGCCGCGCTGCAGGAGCCGAAGCGGCTGTTCGGCGCCGCCCGGCTCACCGAGGAGGCCGGATCCCTGACGATCCTGGCCACCGCCCTGGTCGACACCGGCTCACGCGCCGACGACTACTACTTCGAGGAGCTGAAGAGCACCGGCAACATGGAACTGCGCCTCGACCGGGCGCTCTCGGACCGGCGCGTCTACCCCGCCGTCGACATCACCCCCTCCGGCACCCGCCGCGAGGAACTCCTCGTGCCCGCGGCCGAGTTGGCCGTCGTACGCGGTCTGCGCCGGGCCCTCCAGTCGCGGGAGGGGCAGTCCACCCTGGAAGCCGTACTGGCCAAGCTGCGGCACTCACCCGACAACGCGGCCTTCCTGCGCCAGGTGCACTCCACCGTTCCAGGAGGATAAGGTCCGTCGAATGGCAAGAACACGTGGCGCCCGGATGCCGTCGACGCAGCGCATCACCTCGCGCAACGCCCGCTTCCAGCAGTGGCAGGCCCTGCTCGGCAACCGCAACAAGCGCACCCGGGCCGGCGAGTTCCTGGTCCTGGGCGTCCGCCCGATCTCGCTCGCGGTGGAGTACGGCTGGCCCGTGCGCGCGCTCCTGTACGACGGGCAGCGGGAGCTGTCGAAGTGGGCGCGGGAGCTCCTGCGTACGGCGCCCACCGAGCACGTCGCGATGGCCCCGGAACTGCTGATGGAGCTGGGCGAGAAGAGCGACACCCCGCCCGAGGTGGTCGCCGTGGTGGAGATGCCCGCCGACGACCTGGGCCGGATCCCGGACCGCGAGGACTTCCTCGGCGTGCTCTTCGACCGGCCGACCAGTCCGGGCAACATCGGCAGCATCATCCGCTCGGCGGACGCGCTGGGCGCCCACGGGCTGATCGTGGCGGGGCACGCCGCCGACGTGTACGACCCGAAGTCGGTCCGCTCCAGCACCGGTTCGCTGTTCTCGCTGCCCGCCGTCCGGGTGCCGTCACCGGCCGAGGTGATGGAGTGGGTGGACGCCCGCAGGGCGGGCGGCACCCCGATCGTCCTGGTCGGTACGGACGAGCACGGTGACTGCGACGTCTTCGACTTCGACTTCACCCAGCCGACGCTGCTGCTCGTCGGGAACGAGACGAACGGGCTCAGCAACGCCTGGCGCGAGCTGTGCGACCACACGGTCAGCATCCCGATGACCGGCTCCGCGAGCTCGCTGAACGCGGCCAATGCCACGACCGCCGTCCTGTACGAGGCCGCCCGCCAGCGGATCCGTGGAGGGGCGCAGGCCGGCGGCTGAGCAGCCGGGGCCGGGCCCTCAGCGCAGTACGGCTGCCAGCAGGTCGGTGCCGAGGTCCGTCAGGGCGCGCTGGTCGAGGGTGTGGCGTGCGTAGCGGCCCTGCTGCCGGGGTGTGAGCAGGCCCGCGCGGCGCAGCACTGCCAGGTGGCGGGAGACCTCCGGGGGCGAGAGCTGCCAGGTGTGGGCCAGTTCGCCGGTGGTGTGCGGGCCCCGGGCCAGGGTGCGCAGCAGCCGCAGCCGTACCGGGTGGGCAAGGGCTTCCAGGCGCAGGGCGACGGTTTCCAGCGGTACGGGTGCTGCCGGGCCGGGATCGGGCTCGGGCACCGGGTACTGCACCACCGGGTGCCAGCCCGGTGAATGGACCGCCACCAGGTGCGGGCGGCTGAAGACGCTGGGGATGAAGGTGACCCCGGTGGGGTGGGCAGTGGTCGTCTTGTCCTGGAGTTTGTCGACGACGATGTGCCCGCCGTCCGGTGACAGGGTGACCGCGCCGGAGACGGAGGCGAGTGCCGCAGCGGTGCCCCGGCGGGCGAGCAGGTCGTTCTTCAGGCGCAGGTCGGTGGCCAGGGGTACGGCGGCGTCCGTCCAGGCGGCGTCGAAGAAGGCGTCGGCGCACTGTTCGAGGGTCTCGCGGATCCGGGCCCTTACCGCCGCCGTGTCCTCCAACAGCCGTACGGCGAAGGCTTCTTGGCGTGGGCCGAGGGCCTGGGCCAGGCCGAGGGCCCGGTCGCGGGCGAGCGCGTCGGTGAGCGGTGAGGACGGTGCGGCGAAGGGGGCGCGGTCGCCGCCGCAGGTGGTGACGAGCGCGGCGGTCACATAGGTGGCGTCGTCGATGCGGTCCACGTCGTCGAGTTCCTCGGCGAGTGTCGGCCGGGGCCCGGCCGGGAGCAGGAAGTCGGCCTGTGAGGACCGCCAGAGGAACTCCGCCTCCCGCAGCCGCCCGGCCAGTTCGGGCGGCAGGTCGGCCCGGACCTGTGCGGCCCAGTGGGCGGACCGCGGATGGTGCCCGGGTTCGGCCAGTACGTGCAGCATCGCGGTCAGTTCGGCCAGGGGGGAGGCGGCGAACCGCAGTCGCCCGGCGGGCAGGCCGCTGATGTCGATCCTCAAGGTCACCCCTCATCATCGCCGACCGCTCTTGCGGTGCCGACGTCGGTTGGCGGTGTCCGTCAACCGACGTGGCGGGGCGGGCGTCCGACCTCAGTGTGTGGCCCCATGGCAACTCCCCTCAAGATCCGTACACGCTCCCTCGTCCGTGCCTCGGGAGGCCCCCGCTATGCCGTCGCGCTGGCCGTGGACGCCCTCGGCACCGGCCTGCTGCGGCCGTTCCTGCTGCTGTACGGGATGACCGTGCTGGGTCTTTCCGCCCCGGCCACCGGTGTCGCCATGACGGTCGGGATCGTCGCGGGTCTGGTGTGCATGCCCTGGGTGGGGCGGTGGCTGGACCGGGGTGCGCGCAGCACGGTCGTGGCGGCTTCGATGCTGGTACGGGTGGTGGGCGTGGTGGTGCTGCTCGCCGCGCCGGACGGGCACGTGGGGATGTTCGCGGGGGCGGCGCTGTTGCTGGGCATCGGCAACCAGGCGTTCCCGGCCGCCCATGCGGCGCTCGTGTCGACGGTCGCCCACGGGCGGGAGCGAGATGCCGCGCTCGCAGCGGGCCGCGCGCTGCGGAACGCGGGCATGGGGGTGGGCGCGCTGCTCGCGACCGTGTGCCTGGCGGGCGGCGCCCCCGCGCTGCGGTTGCTGGCACTGGCCACGGGGCTGGCCTGTCTGGTCGCCGCCGCCCTGGCGTGGTCGGTCCGGCTGGACGCGCGTCAGGCCGCCGGGGCGGTGGTGGACGCCGGGGACGGATCGGCGGACGGTGGGGGCGGGGCAGATGGTGCGGTCGGGGCAGATGGAGCGGGCGGTACGGGCGGGCCCCCGCCCCGTATGCGCGCACTGCTGGCCGCCAACGTGGTCTACGTCTTCTGTCTCAACGTTCCCGAGATCGCGCTCCCGCTGATCCTGGTGACCCAGTTGCACGCGTCCCCGGTGTGGGCGGCGGTCATCTTCGTGGCCAACACGGTCCTGGTGGTCACCTTGCAGGTGCCGGTCACCGTCCTGCTGTCCCGCTTCTCCCGGCGGGCGGTGCTGGCGTTCGCCGGTGTGGTCCTCGCGGTGTCGTACCTGGGCTTCCTCGTGGCCGCTTCGCTCGGTCACGGCTGGGGCGCCCCGGCGGTGGCGACGGTGTCCGTGCTGTGCACGCTCGGCGAGATCGTCTACGCGGGCAGCGCCACCGCGCTCGTCACCGTCCTCGCTCCCGCGCACGCCCTGGGACGTACCCTCGCCCGCTTCGAGCTGTCCTCGGGCTTCGGCCTCGCGGTCTCCCCGCTGGCCATCACGTCCCTCGCGGCCCACGGCCCGGCCGCCCTGTGGGGCAGTCTCGCCGCCGGGACGCTCCTGTCGGCTGCCGCTGTCGCCGCCGAGCAGGACGGGGTCAGGGCGTCGGCGGGGACACCGTCGGCGCAAGGAGTGGGATCGCGGCGGAGATGACCGTGCCGTCGCCCGGGCGGGACTCGATGCTCAGGGTGCCGCCGAGCTGTTCGGTGCGGGTGCGGATGGCGGGGAGCCCGTGGCCCCGGGTGGTGGTGGCTCTGTCGCGGGGCGTGGTGGCGGGGTCGAAGCCGTGGCCGTTGTCGGAGATGTCCAGGACCACTTGGTCGTCGAGATGGGTCAGGGTGAGGACCGCGGTGGTGGCCCCGGAGTGTTCGCGGACGTTGGCCAGGGCGCCTTGGGCGATCCGGAGCAGGGCCGACTGGACCCGGTCGGGCAGCGGGGCGGCGGGGGTGCCGTCGATGTGGCAGCGGACGGTGGTGTGCGGGGTGGTCTCGCGTTCGGCGAGGGCGTGCAGGGCCTGTTCGAGGCCGTCGCCCTCGGCGAGGTCGGCGGGGGCGAGGTCGTGGACGAACCGGCGGGCCTCGGTGAGGTTGCGCTCGGCGATGGCGGTGGCGGTGCGTACATGGGTGCGGGCGGTCGCCGGGTCGGTGTCCCAGGTGCGGTCGGCGGCCTGGAGCAGCATCTGCTGGCTGGAGAGGCCCTGGGCGAGGGTGTCGTGGATCTCCATGGAGAGCCGCTGGCGTTCGACGAGGGTGCCCTCGCGGCGTTCGGTGGCGGCGAGTTCGCGGCGGGTGCGGATCAGGTCGTCGATCAGTTCGCGCTGGCGCCGGGCCTGGCGGTCCATCTGGACGAAGACGGCGACGGCGATCGCCGCGACGGCCGGCGGGGCGAGGAGCACGTCGACGTCCAGACGCCCGGCGAGCCGCAGATGGGCGACCACCGTGGCGGCGGTGACCAGGGCGATCAGGACGAAGGAGGCCGGTGAACGCAGGTGGCGCAGACCGATGAAGAAGAGCGGGACCGCGCACCAGCCGAAGCTGGGGGCCAGTACGACGAGTGCGAGCCAGACGGCGACGACCGACCCGAGCCAGACGTAGCGGCGGGGCCCCGGCCGGGTACCGAGGAGTGGTTCGAGCAGGTAGAGGACGGCCAGGGCGGCGGCGAGCGAGACGACCCAGGGAACGAGGACCTCGCCGGTGTGGCGGATCAGGAAGCGGGCGAGTGCGGCACCCAGGAGCAGCAGGAACGCCACGTACAGCAAGGTCTTGAGCCAGCCGTCGACCTGTCCCTGCGGCTGGTCCGTGCTGTTCCCGCCGTAGCTGCCACTGCTGCGCACCGTTTCCCGCTTTCCGTACCTGCACGTACCCGCACGTACCTGCATGTCCCGCCAGAATGCCGCGAATGCCGCGAACACCGGGTTTCACCCTATGGCTGGCTACGACCGGCTACGGCGTCGCCCCGCGCGGGTCGAGGTTGGGTGCGACGCCGCGCAGTCGCGGGAAGGAAGGGGCTGCGGCCAGGAAGACGAAGGTGGTCAGTACGAAGGGCCAGGTGAAGGTGTGGCCGCCGGACGGGGCGAACAGTGCGGCCATCGCGGTGGTCATCGCCGTGGCCGTGGCCGCGCCCGCCATCGCGTACAGGAACGTGGCCCGGCCGGCCTCCAGGAAGACTCCGCACAGGGCGAGTCCGACCAGGACCGAGTTGTATACGGTCCGGCCGTCGGCTATCTGCTCGGCGGGTGCCCCCAGGGCGAGCGAGGCGGCGATGCCGACCAGGCCGGCCAGGCTCGCCACGAGGCCCGCGCGACGGCTGGCCACGAAGATCCCGATGAGCAGCAGGGCACCGACGTACCACTGCTGCATGAAAAAGATCTCGGCGAAGGCCGAGAAGAACGCCCGCCACAGGTCGGGGAATCCGAGCGTGGTGGGGCCGGTCGCGGCGAGCGGCAGCGCGGCGAGGGAGTCGCCGTGGTGCCAGACGCGCTGGAAGCCGGGGGCGGCGATGGTCATCGCGCTGGCCAGCAGGCAGTACGGGAGTGTCAGCGACGGCAGCTTCCACACCCCGAGCATGTTCACCACGGACGCGGTCACCACGGTGACGACCACACAGCCCGCGGCCGCGAGCAGCACGGTGGAGAGGTGGTTCGCCCCGAGGAAGACGGCGAAGCAGAGTGCGGTCAGACAGGAGTTGAAGCCTTCGAGCCCCGTGACGACGCGCTCGCGGGCCGTGCCGAGCAGTTGGGCGGTGGCGGTGCCGACCACCGCGCCGCCGAGTCCGTAGAGGCCGTACTGCCAGCCCGCCACGAACAGTGCGACGCAGAAGACGGCGCCGGCCGCGGCGCTCGGCAGGAAGGTCACCTGCGCCTGGCCGCGCAGGACCCGGGCGGCGAAGGACAGCCCCCGTACATCAGTTGAGCGGAACACGCATTACTCCCGGCGTTACGAGCATGTTTCCCACCCAGGACAGATGCACTTTACATCTACTGCGCGTCGGCGTGTTCGGGTTGTGGGGGTTGTGCGGTCCGGTTGCGCGGTCCGGTTGTTCGGTCCGGGGTGTTTCAGAGCGTTTCGTCGAGGAAGTTGCCGATGTGTGCCAGGACTTCGTCCCGGTCCGAGCCGGGCAGCCCCATCGCCACATGGGTGCTGAATCCGTCGAGCAGTGCCCGGATGCGGGTGGCGATGCGCTCGGCGTCGACCGCGCGCAGGTCGCCGCGCGAGGCGCCCTCGACGAGCAGGGCCACCAGGTCGCGGTGCCAGGACAGTTCGATGTCCAGGAGCCGGGCGCGGGCCGCGTCGTCGAGGGCCCGCACCCGGTTCCAGAGCTCCAGCCAGAGGGTCCAGTGCGGGTCGCGCGGCGCCTGGGGCACGTACAAACGCACATAGGCGTCGAGCCGTTCGCGCACCGGGACCTGCCGGGCCAGGGCGGAGCGGCGCTCCACCCCGAGCAGCTCCTCGCTCCACTCCAATGTCCGCAGCAGCAGCTCGTCCTTGGAGTGGAAGTAGTAGAGGAGGTGGCCACTGCTCATGCCGACCTCCCGCCCGAGCCCGGCCATGGTCAGCTTCTCCAGGCCGTCATCGGCGATGGCGGTCATGGCGGCGGCGAACACGGTCTCGCGGGGAGGGGCGGTCTTGCGGCGGCGGGGCGGGGGGTCGTTCTTCACTCGTATGTTTTACCTGATCGGCTCTCCTGCCTGATCGGCTCTCCTACCTGATCGGCTTCGTACGGCCGGCCGGCTGCTGCTGGGTGATGCAGTGGATTCCGCCGCCGCCCGCGAAGATCGTGCGCGCGTCCACGAGGGTGACCTCGCGGTCGGGGAAGAGGCGGCGGAACAGGGCGGCGGCCTCCTCGTCGCGGGGGTCGTCGAAGGCGCACAGGACGACGCCGCCGTTGCAGAGGTAGTGGTTGATGTAGGAGTGGTCGACCCAGTGGCCCTCGTCGTCCTTGAGGCCCTCGGGTGCGCGGACCTCGATCACTTCCAGCGGGCGGCCCTTGGCGTCGGTCTCGGCGCGCAGCAGGTCCGCGATTCCCTCGCAGAGTGCGTGGTCGGGGTGGGCGGGGTCGGGCTGGGAGTGGACGAGGACCACTCCGGGTGCGGCGAAGGCGGCGACGATGTCGACGTGGCCGAGGGTGCCGTAGCCGTGCGGAGGGTAGTCGCCGGTGAGTCCGCGCGGCAGCCAGATCGCCTTGGTGGTGCCGAGCCGTGCGTGGACCTCGGCCTCGACCTGTTCCCTGGTCCAGCCGGGGTTGCGTTCGGGGCCGAGCTGGACGGTTTCGGTGAGGAGTACGGTGCCTTCGCCGTCGACGTGGAGGCCGCCGCCCTCGTTCACCAGACGCGAGGGGTGTACGGGGACGGAGGCGAGGTCCGCGATGTGCGCGGCGATCTTCGCGTCGTGCTCCCAGGAGGCCCACTCCTGGGCTCCCCAGCCGTTGAACACCCAGTCCACTGCGGCGAGTTGACCGTTCTCGTCGGTGACGAAGGTGGGGCCGATGTCCCGCATCCAGGCGTCGTCGAGGGCGTGCTCGACAAGGTCGATGCCGGGGCCGAGGAGGGCGGCGGCGGTGTCGGACTGGCCGGGGCCCACGACCATGGTGACGGGTTCGAAACGGCGTACCGCGCGGGCGACGGCGGCCCAGGCCTCGCGGGACGCGGCCAGTTCGGCGGGGTCGTCGAAGGTCGTGTTGGGGCCGGGCCAGGCCATCCAGGTGCGCTCGTGAGGGTCCCACTCGGCGGGCATGCGGAACATGACGGTCCTTCAGGGAGGAGAAAGGGTCAGGGGAAGAGACAGGAAGGCAGGGTCAGGGTCAGAGTCAGGGTCAGAGGAAGTACAGGCGGTTGAGGGAGACGGAGTCCGAGGGCTGTGACCTCAGCGGGTCGCCGTCCAGGGTGACCAGGCCCGTGCGGCCGTCGACATCGACCGCTCCGGTACGGGAGTTGAGGAGCAGGTCGGCGGGGCCGATGCCCCGGGTGTCGCGGACCGCGACCCGGCGCCGCCTGGTGGGCATGGTGTCGTTGCCCTGGTCCAGGGCCGCCTGGGCGACGAAGGCCACCGAGAGGTCCGCGGGAGCGGCACCGTAGGCCCCGAACAGCGGTCCCAGCACCAGGGGTTCACAGGTGTCGGTGGCGGCGTTGGGGTCGCCGGTGACTCCGTACGCCGGGAAGCCCGACTTCAGCACCATCTGCGGCTTCGCGCCGAAGGAGTCCGGCCGCCAGAGCACGATGTCGGCCATCTTGCCGACCTCGACCGAGCCGATCTCGTGGGCGAGGCCGTGGGCGATGGCCGGGTTGATGGTGAGCTTGGCCAGGTAGCGCAGGACGCGGGCGTTGTCGTCGTCGCCCTCGGCGCCGCGCTCGGCCTTCATCTTCCCGGCGAGCTGGAAGGTGCGGCGCACGGTCTCCCCCGCCCGGCCCATGCCCTGGGCGTCGGAGGAGGTGATGCCGATCGCGCCGAGGTCGTGCAGGACGTCCTCCGCGCCCATCGTGCCGGCCCGGATGCGGTCGCGGGCCATGGCGGCGTCGCCGGGGAGATCGGTCTTCAGGTCGTGGACGGAGACGATCATCCCGTAGTGCTCGGCGACGGCGTCGCGGCCGAAGGGCAGGGTGGGGTTGGTGGAGGAGCCGATGACGTTCGGCACGCCCGCCATCTTCAGCACATTGGGTACGTGCCCGCCGCCGCAGCCCTCGATGTGGAAGGCGTGGATGGTACGGCCCTCCAGCACCTTGAGGGTGTCCTCGACGGTCAGGCACTCGTTCAACCCGTCGCTGTGCAGGGCGACTTGGACGTCGTGCTCCTCGGCGACGCGCAGTGCGGTGTCCAGGGCGCGGGTGTGGGCGCCCATGTCCTCGTGGACCTTGAACCCGGAGGCGCCGCCCTCGGCGAGCGCCTCGACCAGGGGTGCCCCGTCCGAGGAGGAACCCCGGGCGAGGAAGCCGATGTTGACGGGCCAGGCGTCGAAGGCGCTGAAGGCGTGCCGCAGCGCCCAGGGCGAGTTGACCCCCACGCCCCACACCGGGCCGAACTCCTGGCCGATGACCGTGGTCACCCCGGAGGCGAGGGAGGCCTCCATGATGCGGGGCGACAGGAGGTGTACGTGGGTGTCGACGGCTCCGGCGGTGGCGATGAGCCCCTCGCCGGAGACGATGGTGGTCCCGGTGCCGACGACGACGTCCACGCCGTCGAGGGTGTCGGGGTTGCCCGCCCGGCCGACGCCGGAGATGCGGCCCTCGCGGATGCCGATGGACACCTTGCGGATGCCCTGCACGGCGTCGATGAGCAGCACGTTGCTGATCACCACGTCACAGGTGTCGCGTACGGCGGCGGCCTTGAGGTGCAGTCCGTCACGGGCGGTCTTGCCGAACCCGGCGAGGAACTCGTCCCCCGGCCGCTGGGAGTCGGACTCCACGCGCACGACGAGCCCGGAGTCCCCGAGCCGCACCCGGTCGCCTGCCCTGGGGCCGTGCACGGAGGCGTACTCGAAAGGGGTGATGCCAGAGCTCATCGGGTCGCCTCCGTCGGGTGCGGGGTGGGGTGGGGTCGGTCGCTGTCGCTGTCGCGGTCGCTGTCGCGGTCGCTGTCGCGGTCGCTGTCGCTGTCGCTGTCGCTGTCGCTGTCCAAGTAGCCGCACGCCGACGCCCTGCGCAGCGCCTCCTTCTTCGCGCCCGGGGCGTCGAGCGCGCCGTCCACCAGCCCCGCGAAGCCGATCGCGACGCGGTCCCCGCCGATCGGCACCAGCCCCACTTCGGCGCTCTCGCCGGGCCCGAAGCGGAACGAGGATCCGGCGGGCACGGCGAGCCGCATCCCGTACGCCACCGCCCTGGAGAACTCCAGCCGGGGGTTGGCCTCGAAGAAGTGGAAGTGCGAGGTGACGGACACCGGCACCTCGGCCGTGTTGCGCACGGTGATCCGTACGGCCGCCTCCGGCTCCTCGTACCCGGGCCCCGGCAGCAGCGCTCCGGGAGCGTCGGCGCCGAGCGAGCCGCCGCCGATGGGGTCGCTCACCACGGCGAGCCGCGACCCGTCGTCGAAGACGGCCTCGACATGGACCTCGGTGACCACGTCGGCGACGCCGGGCAGTACGTCGTCGGGGCCGAGCACCGTGCGCGCCGCCTCGATCGCCGCCGCGAGCCGCAGCCCGTCCCTGGCCGCCTCGCAGACGGTGTCGGCGATCAGCGCGGTCGCCTCGGGGACGTTGAGCCGCAGCCCGCGCGCTCGGCGGGCCCGCGCCAGTTCGGCGGCCCCGAAGAGCAGCAGCCGGTCACGTTCGGTCGGGGTCAGTCGCACGCCCGTCACTCCTCCACATTTGTTAGAACAGCACTCTAAACCTGTGACGGGAGATCCGGAAGCGCTGGCCTGAGAATGACCTACGACCGGCTGCTGACAGCTTTGAGCAATACTCAAATCAAAGGGAGTGGCACCGTCACGCGTGCAAGGTGCGCCACGGCCGGGTCGCGTGCTCGGCGGGTGTCCCGTCCAGTACGCGCGCGACGCGTGCGGCGGGGTCGAGCACGACGGTGGCCAGGCTCGCCCACCTGCTGCCGGTCGGTGCCGCCATGTCGGGTACGCAGGTGACCGGCGGCTCCCCCGGTCCCGTGACCAGCCGTTCCACCAGGTCCTCGGCGCGTTCGACGGGCCTGTGCGCGAGCCGGTCGCGGAGGAAGGCGTGGCGTTCGCCGGAGTCGGGCTGGTACAGCCAGGACTTCTCGTGGGCGGCGGGGGTGGGGGTGAGGAAGTGGTTGGTGCGCAGATGGGTGCCCTCCGCGACCTCCGGCGCCTCGAAGACCCCCACCGGACTGAGGTCGAGCAGCAGGGCGCTGCGCGCGTCGAAGAGCATGAAGGAGCCCGACGAGGTGAGCGGGGCCTCGCGCAGGAGCTCCCGCGCGTGGGCGGGGCTTTCGGCCTCTTCGAGGACGAGGGCGGCCAGGACGTGCACCGGTATGCCGCCGACGCGGTCGTCGCGGTGGCCGAGGATGTTGAAGTGCAGGGCGAGTCCGGCGCTGTTGACGCCGATCTTGGCGAGGATGCCGTTCTCGGTGATGCCGACGTAGCGGTGCGTGCCCCCGGCGCTGTCGAGGGTGTGCCAGGAGGAGCTGAGCTCGACGTGCCAGTCCCAGGTCTGCACGCCCACCCGGGTGCTGCCGCCGTCGGGCGTGCCCAGTCGGCGTACGAGCGTGGAGCACTCCCCCGGAGGCACGGTGCGGCTGCGCGCGAGGATCTCGGTACGGGCGTTGAGCGCGGCGATCCGCCAGGGTTCGACCCCGGCGCCTTCGGCGATGCCCTCGATCTGGGCGCGCAGGCCCGGGCGGAAGGTGCCGACGGCGTCGAGTGCGCGCTCGGCGTCGTCGCGTACCGTCTCCGGCCGGATCTCGGCGAGCGCGAAGAGCCGGTCGTAGGCGTCGAGCGTGGTGGGGAGCGTGCCGGCGAGCTGCTCGCCGCGGGAACGGCCGCGCGTGCGGGGGTCGGTGGCGTCGACGCTCAAGTGCGGGCGGTGGTCGGGGCGTGCGTACGGTGCGGGGTTCGGTGCGGGGTTCGGTACGGGGTTCACGGGGCGGTCTCCTGCGGGGTTACGAGTGGTGGGTGAGGACGGTGCCGCCGACGACCGTGGCGAGGACCGGGTTGACGGCCTGTTCCTCGGGGGCCAGGTCGAGCGGGCTGCGGGCGAACACCGTGAGGTCGGCCAGGTAGCCGGGGGCGATCCGGCCGAGCCGGTCCGCGGCGCCCGCCGCGACGGCCGGGGCGCGGGTCATCCCCGCGTAGGCCTCCGTCGCGGAGATGCGCTGGGCAGGCTGTACGGGCGAGAGTTCGGGCTGTCCGACGGGGCGGCGCAACTGGGCGTCGGCCAGGGCGATCCGGGGGTCGGCGATCCCGATGGGCCAGTCCGAGCCGAGGGCCACGACGGCGCCGTGGTCCAGCAGGTCACGGGTGCGCCAGCCGTGAGCGGCGCGCTGCGGGCCGATCCGCCGGGACCAGTTGTCGGTCATGTCGGCCCTGGTCAGACGGGTGGCGTGGACGGGCTGGAGCCCGGCGGTGACGCCGAGTGCGGCGAACCGGGGGAGCTGGTCGTCGGGGATCGACTCGATGTGCTCGATCCGGTGCGGGGCGGACGGTGCGTGGCCGGTCTCCTCGATGACGTCGAGTGCGGTGCGTACGGCCCGGTCGCCGATGGCGTGGGTGGCGGTGGGGATGTCGCGTTCGGTGAAGAAGCGGACGGCCTCGCGGTAGCGGTCCACGTCCTTCCAGAGGGGCTTGCGGTTCTGGCCGTGGACGTCGGGGTGCTCGAACCAGGCGGACCCGTTGTCGGCGGTGCCGTCCAGCATGAACTTGGCGCCCGCGACGTGCCAGCAGCGGCCGGCGACGCGTTGCTGGGCGGCGACCTCCTCCCACACGTCGCGCCCGGAGTCGGCGGGCACGAGCGGGGAGCAGCGGATCCGCAGCGGCAGCTCCCCGGTCCGCTCCAAAAGGCGGTAGACGTCCTCGGAGGGTGCGGTGAAGTCCAGGGCGTGCAGTCCGGTGAGGCCGGTGGCCGCGAACTCCCGCAGCTGGTCGGCGACATGGGCCGCCGCGACCGGGAGGGGCACCTCGGGGTAGTGGGCGAAGACGAGGTCCATGGCCTGGAGTTCGAGGATGAAGCCGGAGGGTCTGCCGTCGGGGCCGACGACGATCTCGGAGGCGTCGTCGAAGGTCTCCGCTCCGGTCAGGCCGAGGGCGTCGACCACGGCGGGGCTGACCACGAGGGAGTGGGCGTCGCAGGTCATGAGGGAGATGGGTACGCCGGGGAAGCGCCGTTCGAGGAAGTGTCCGGTGGGTGCCGCGTCGAAGACGTTGATGTCGAGGTCGTATCCGGTCACCCAGTCCGTCTCCCGGCCCGACGGGCGGTCGGCGAGGCGGTCCGTCGTACGGTCGGCGAGGCGGTCCGCGATGCGTGCGCACACCGCTTCGAGTGTGGTCGCGCCGCCGAGGTCGAGGCCGGTGCCCACCTCGATCGCGCCCCACACCGGGTGGGCGTGGGCGTCGGTCAGGCCCGGGACGACGGTCGCCCCGGGGAAGTCCCGTACGTCGGTGTCGGGCCCTGACCAGCGGTGGAGGACGTCGTCTCCCCCGACGGCGACGATCCTGCCGTCGCGGACGGCGAGCACGGTGGCGGGTACGGGCAGGGACAGGGGGGCGGGGCCGGGGTCGGGGTCGAAGTTCTCGATCCGTGCGGCGCGCACGATGAGGTCGGCGTTCATGGTCGGTCCTTCAGCGCTGAACAGTCGGGGACGGGTGGCTGGTGTGCGGGTGCGGGGGCGGGGGCGTGGGCGCGCTCGGCGAGGTGCGCGGGAGGGTGCGGAAGGCGCGCGCGAGCAGCCAGTACAGGGCCGCCGAGCCGAGGATTCCCACGGGTACGGCGAGATTGAGCCCGCCCGCCGCCGACGACACAGGACCGGCCCAGGAGGTCGAATTCGCGCACAGGGCGGCGGCCGTGACACCGGCCGAAGTGGCAAGCACACCGGCCCAGTTGACACCCCCGACGTACCAGAAGGGGCCGGTGCGGCTCCCTTCGTGGAGCTGCTCGCCGTCGTAGCGGTTGCGCCGCAGGACGATGTCCGTGGCGTACACGGCCATGCACGGGCCTGTGATCACCACGACCAGTTCCATCATGGTGTTGACGGCGGTGAGGAAGTCGAAGACCAGCAGTGCGAACAGCGTCATGGCGGTGCCGATGACCCCGATGACCAGTACGGCGACCGTCCGGGACAGCCGTACGCCGATGGACTGCATGGAGAGTCCCGCGCTGTAGGCAGTGATGCCGTTGTTCGCCACGGTGTTGACGATCACCGCCGTGACGAAGGTGGGCACGAACCAGGGCGGCATGATGCTCTCCAGCGCGGCCTGCGGATCGTTCATGTCGAGGGTGGTGGCGGCGAGCGCCCCGATCGTGGTGAAGGCGACGCTCGGCAGGAAGCCGCCGATCGCGGTCGCCAGGGTGATGGCACGGCCGCGCGTGCTCCGAGGCAGGTAGCGGGCGAGGTCGGGGCTGTTGGCGTACGACAGGGGCGCCGACGCGACGAGCGTGAACCCGGAGGCCAGGACGACGAGGTGGGCCGCACCGGTGAGCGGCTCGGCCGGTTCGTACGACCAGTCGGTGTGCTGGAGCACCATCACGCTCAGGGCGAGGAAGACCAGGGTGAGGAAGACGGTCAGCGCGCCGTACAGGCGGACGATCGTGGCGTGTCCGAAGACGGCGACGAGGACGGTGATGCCGGTGATCAGGCACACCACCGTGGCCGTCAGGGCGGTGGAGCCCGGCAGTCCGAGCTGGGCCGCCATGCCGAGGCCGGCCGTGGAGGCCGCGGACCAGTTGAGCGCGAGGTAGAGCGAGGCGATCAGCCAGCCGGTGAGCGCGACGACGAACTTGTTGCCGACCACTCCGTAGATGGCGCGGGAGATGACGGAGCCCGAGGTGCCTGCGGCGGGGCCGCTGATCGCGATGAAGCCGGTGAGCAGCCACAACAGGTTCCCGGCGACGATGACGGCCACCGCTTCGGCCAGCGACAGGCCCATCAGGACGAGGGTGCCGCCGACCACGAAGCTGAGGTAGCTGACGTTCGGCGCGGCCCAGAGCGCGAACAGCTCGCGGGCCCTTCCGTGCCGCTCCACGTCGGGCACGACGTCGATGCCCCGGCTCTCGACCGAGCCGGCCTGATCCTGTCCGGAAGCGGTCACGGCCGGGCGGGGGCCGTCGGGAGAACTCTGCATGGGCGGGTTCCTTCGAGGAGGAGGGGGCGGCACTGTCCCGGCCCGCTGACCGCAGAGGTGTGCGGCAGGTGGGCACCGTGGAGCGGAGGGCGGAGGCGTGAGCCCGGAGGGCAGGTGTCCGGGCGGCAGTCATCCGGAAGGCAGGAGTCCGGAAGGTGCGGTCAGCGGTGGTCCAGCTCAATTGGTATCGGCACCAATAAGCTGTTGGTGCGCTATCCAATAGGCTGTCCCGCATGACGTCAACCCCCCGGCCGCCCAGGGCCCCCCGGACGCGCAAGACCGCACAGGAGCGCAGGAGCGAGATCCTGGAGACCGCCGCCCGACTCGCCCTGGAGCGGGGGCTCGAACGTGTGACGATGCAGCTCGTCGCCGCCGAGCTGGGGGTACGTCCGGGCCTGATCAGCCACTACTTCCCCGCGATCGACGACCTGCTGTGCGAGGCGTTCGCGTGCGCGGTCGCCCGGGAGCGCGACGCGCTCCAGCCGGAGGCCGACGCCGGGCTGCCCCCGACGCAGCGGCTGAGCCGCCTCCTGCACCGCCTCGACGGCGCGGAGTTCATCGACCTCGGCAGGCTCTGGCTGAACGCGCGGCACCTCTCGCGCTACCGCCCGAACCTCCAGCGCGTGGTCGGCGAGCAGGAGGCCGCCATGCGCGAGCAGTTGACGTCGGTCATCGAGGACGGCGTACGCACGGGGGAGTTCGCGGCGGCCGATCCGCTGGGGGCGTGCCTGGTCATCCTGGTCACGATCGACGGGCTCGGCGCGTACGCGAACGAGGCGGCGCCGTTCGGCCACCCCGCGCTGGACGCCCTCCTGTTCAGCACGGCGGAACGCGAACTCGGCCTGCCTGCGGGCGCGTTGAGGAGCACCGAAAGCTGCTGAGCCGGGGGCAAGCCCGGGCTACCCCTCCCCGGACTCCCTGGGCGCCCCGGACTGCCCGGACTCCCCGACCCCCGGCCGTCGGATCCCCCGGCAGTGCGCCAGGAACCCCGCCAGCGTCAGGTCGAAGGCGCGGTCGGCGCGGGCCGCGCCGACCGCTTCCTGGGCCGCGGCGAGCCGAGGCGCCTCGGACTCCTCCTCGACCACCCACATCACTTCGGGCCCCGACATGTCCAGGGCCGAGCCCAGCACGATGTTGTCCAGGCCGGTGATGATCGGCAGGACGTCGTCCAGGGCGAACCCGGCGTCCAGGAGCAGCCCCGCGACCCTCTCGTAGTGTCCGATCGCGCGCGGTGCGCGCACCGGAGAGGTCATCAGGATGGAGATGGCGCGCGGGTGGGCGGCGAAGGCCGCACGGTAGGAGCGCGCCCAGGCCTCCAGCGAGGCGTCCCAGGTGCCCCGGTCGAGGGTGTCCATGTCGAGCATCTCGACGACGCGTTCACGCACCAGCTCGACAACTCCGGCCCGGCCGTCCACATGGTGGTACACCGAGGCAGTCTGCACACCGAGCCTGCGCGCGACCTCGGGGACGGTGAAGTCGCCCTGCTCGTCGACGAGTTCGAGTGCCGTGGCCCCGATGCGCGCCCGGTCCAGCAGAGCCTTGCGGGGCCGCCCCATGTTCGTTCTCCCGTCGAGAGGTCTTCCCCGATCGTACGGCCGCCCTCTACATTGCCTAAACCGAAACGGTTTAGGTTTCTGCGAAGGGCCGAGCGCCATGGACGTCGAGTCCGCATCCCGCACTCCACAGCACGACGAGGGCCCACCGGAACGCGAGGGCCCTCCCGGACGGTCCGCGCGGCCCGGACGGCCCGGACGGCCCGGTCTGGGCGTCGCCGACATCGTCTTCTTCGTCGTCTCGGCCGCAGCCCCGCTGACCGTGATGGCCGGGGTGGCCCCGCTGGCGATCGGCGTCGGCGGGGTCGGTGCCCCGGTCGGCTATCTCCTCGCCGGTGCCACGCTCGCCCTCTTCGCCGTCGGCTTCACGACGATGTCCCGGCACGTCCGCCACGGCGGCGGCTTCTACGCGTTCATCACCCGCGGCCTCGGCCGACCGGCCGGTTTCGGCGCGGCCACGCTCGCCCTCCTCGCGTACAACGGCATGCAGATCGGCGTGTACGGACTGCTCGCGACGGGCACCCGGGACGCGCTGCGGGTGCTGTGGGGCGTGGACGTGCCGTGGCCGGTGATCGCGTTCGCGGGCGTGTTCGTGATCTGGTACCTGGGCTATCGCAGCATCGAGTTCGGCGCGAAGGTCCTCGGCGTGCTGCTGGTCGCCGAGACCGGCATCCTCGCGCTCCTCGCGGGCGGCGTGCTCCTGGAGGGCGGAGCTCACGGGCTCGCCCTGGACTCCTTCACGCCGTCCAACGTCCTGGTGCCCGGCACCGGCGCGGTGCTCGCGTTCGCCTTCGCCGCGTTCACCGGGTTCGAGTCCACCGCGATCTACCGCAACGAGGCGCGCGACCCCGTACGGACCGTTCCGCGCGCCACCTTCATCGCGGTCGGATTCCTCGGCCTCTTCTACGCGTTCAGCGTGTGGATCGTCATCCAGGCGTTCGGCAGCGCCGACGTCATGAAGGCGGTCACCGACGATCCGCTGGGCCTGTTCTTCACCGCCACTTCGCAGTACGTCGGCGACTGGGCGGCCACCCTCATGCACGTCCTCATCGTGACCAGCATCATCGCCTCGCAACTGGCCTTCCACAACGCGATCAACCGCTACGGCCTCTCCCTCGCCAGGGAGGGCGTGCTGCCCGCGGTCCTCGGCAGGGTCCACCCCCGGCACGACTCGCCGTACGTCGCGGGAACCGTGCAGAGCGTGCTCGCGCTGCTGGTCGTCGCGGCTTTCGTACTGGCAGGCGCCGACCCGTACCAGCAGCTGCTGCTGTGGATGAACACCCCGGGAATGATCGGCCTGTTGGCGCTCCAGGCGATCACGGCGGTGGCCGTGTTCCGCTTCTTCCGCCGGACCCCGCACGAGGAGGGCGTGCTGCGCACCGTGGTCATGCCCCTGGCCACCGCCGTACTGATGGCCGGTGCGCTGTGGCTGGTGATCAGTAACATCGGCCTGACCACCTCGGCCCCCTTCACCACCAATGCCCTGCTGGTCCTGGCCGTCCCCGCCGCCTTCGTCCTGGGAGTCGTACTCGCGCTGCGGATCCGCCGTTCCCGGCCGAAGGTGTACGAGGGCTTCGCCGCCGAACCGCAGGATCCCGCTGCCGAGTCCGTGCCAGGGCCCGCGCCCGCTTCCGCCCCGACCACCGGCTGAGGCCGCATACCCCTCATCCCCCCCCCCGCATCCCCCGCCCGGCCGCTCCGGCACCCCGGTGCACCCGGCCGCGCGGTGAACCACCCGTACCCCAGCCCAAGGAATGCCTGCCGTGCCCCAGACGAACGACCGTCCGCTGTCCGCCACCGCCGACACCGTCCTCACCCACGCCCGGGTCCGCACCCTCGATCCGGCGCGGCCATCGGCCGGTGCCGTCGCCGTCAAGGACGGCACGATCGTCGCGGTCGGTGACGCGTCGGACGTACGGGACTGGCGCGGCGCGGGAACCGAGGTGATCGACCTCGGCGGTGCCTCGCTCACGCCCGGCCTGGTCGACGGGCACAGCCACCCGGTGCACGGCCTCGAAATGGCCACCGGCATCGACCTCTCCGGCTGTACCGACCTGGAAGCCCTGCGGTCCGCGCTCGCCGAAGCCGCCCGTACGGCCGCCCCCGGCAACTGGGTCCTGGGGTACGGCCTGGACCACAACACCTTCGGCGGGCGCCCCGTCCACCACGAGCTGATCGACCCCGCGCTCGGCGGCGTACCGGCGTTCCTGCGGCTGTACGACGGTCACTCGGCGCTGGCCAGCGGCCCCGCCCTGGCCGCCGCGGGGATCGAGGGGCCGCGCGAGTTCACGCAGCGGGCGAGGGTCGTCTGCGACGCGGACCGGCGGCCCACCGGGCACCTCGTGGAGCCCGCGGCGATGGACCTGATGGAGCCGGTGCTGCCGCGCGCGGACGCCGCCGCACGGCGCGCCCGGCTGCTGGAGCTGCTGCACGACATGGCCGCGACCGGACTCACCGGCGCCCATGTGATGGACCTCCAGGGCGTCGGCGTACTGGAACTGCTGGCCGGCTGCGAGGAGGAGGCGGGGCCGCTGCCGGTGCGGCTGCGCATCCACCCCTGGTGCATGCCGGGCACCGACGCGGCGGGCCTCGACGACCTCGTCGGGCTCCAGCGTGCGCACGGCAGGCACTGGCGGGTGGGCGGGGTGAAGTTCTTCATGGACGGCACCGTCGAGGGCGGTACCGCCTGGCTGGAGCACGCCGACTGCCACGGCGAGGGCACCGAGGCGTTCTGGCCCGACCCCGCCGCGTACACCGCCGCCGTGCACCGGCTCGCGCGCGCCGGGGTGCGTACGGCGACGCATGCCATCGGGGACGCGGCCGTACGCCATGTCCTGGACACCGTCGAGCAGTTGACGGACCCTCAGCAGCGCGCGCTGCACCGGATCGAGCACATCGAGACCGTGCCCACCGGTCAGCTGGCGCGGTTCGCCGAGCTCGGCGTGGCCGCGTCGATGCAGCCCGCGCACACCGCGTACACCCGCGCCGACCACACCGACGAGTGGTCGAAGCGGGTCGGTGAGGAGCGGGCCGGGCGGGCCTGGCGGTGCCGTGACCTGCGGGACGCGGGGGCGACCCTGGTGCTCGGTTCGGACTGGCCGATCGCGCACTACGACCCGCGCGAGGTGCTGGCCACCGCCCGGCTGCGCAGGCTGCCCGGCCGGCCGGGGACCGCGCCGGTCCTGGCCGGCCAGGCGCTGACCGGTCTGATGGCGCTGGAGGGCTGCACGTCGCACGCCGCTCGCGCGGTGGGCGAGGAGGACATCGCCGGGCGGATCGCGCCGGGCTTCCGGGCCGACCTGACCGCGCTCGGCGTCGACCCGGTGTCCGCGCCCGCCGACGAACTGGCGGAGGCGCCCGTCGTCCTCACGATGACCGGCGGGAGCGTCGTGCACCGGGGCTGACACCTGCACCGAGCCGGTCCGGCCGGGCGGCGGGCGGGCCGTCACGGCGCGTCCCCCGCCCAGTCGAAGCGGTCCGGATCCCCGGGGCGCGGGTCGTACAACGCCCGCCCGCCGGGGCCGAATCGGCCGAGCCCGGTCTCCAGGGCCGTACCCGTGCGCAGTTCGTCCGGTGTCCAGCCGGTGGTGTCGAGCAGCAGCCCGTCGAGGGGGCCGCCGACCAGTTCGGCGTACCTCCTGCCGGGCCGCCACCCCTGGTGGGGATCGCCGTGGTCATGGCCGTAGACCCGACCCCGCAGCAGCCGCTCCGCATCGTCGTCCTTCATCCCCCCAGCGTGGCACCCGCCACTGACAGTGCAGGCCGCCCGCAGGCGGACAGGGACATCAGCGACGTCAGGGGCGGGCGGACGCGGTCTCCGGCACGTGGTGCCTGGGCGCGGCCGGGATCATCAGCGGGGTGCCGGTCTCCGGGTCGTCGATGATGCGGCACGGCAGGCCGAACACGTCCTCGACCAGCTCGGCGGTCATGACGTCGGCGGGCGGTCCCTCGGCCGCGATCGTGCCGCCGGGGCGCATCACGATGAGGTGACTGGCGTAGCGGCAGGCCTGGTTGAGGTCGTGCAGTACGGCGACGACGGTGTGGCCCCGGTGTGCGTGCAGGCCCGCGCACAGGTCGAGCACTTCGACCTGGTGCGCGATGTCGAGGAAGGTGGTCGGTTCGTCGAGCAGCAGGATGGGGGTCTGCTGGGCGAGCACCATCGAGAGCCAGACGCGCTGGCGCTGTCCGCCGGAGAGGTCGTCGACCGGCCGGTCGGCGAGTTCCCGTACGCCGGTGAGGGTCATGGCCTCGGCCACGGCCGCCTCGTCCTCCGCCGACCACTGCTTGAGCATCCGCTGGTGCGGGTAGCGGCCACGGGCCACCAGGTCGCCCGCCGTGATCCCGCCCGGCGCGGTGGAGGTCTGCGGGAGCAGGCCGAGTCTGCGGGCGACTTCGCGGGAGCGGTACGAGGCGATGGCCGCGCCGTCCAGATAGACCTGCCCCGAACGGGGTTTGAGCATCCGGGCGAGGGCCTTGAGCAGGGTGGACTTGCCGCAGGCGTTCGGTCCGACGATCACCGTGAACGAGTCGTCGGGTATGTCGACGCCGAGCGAAGTGGCCACTGTCCGCTGGTCGTAGGACAGGGTGAGGTCCTCGGCGCGCAAGCGCGAGACCCGGGGGCTCGGGGGGTTCTGCGGGGTCGGGGACTTCGTTGTTGCCTTCATGCGCGGCTCTTTCGCGACTCGGTGATCAGCAGCCAGATGAGGTAGAGCCCGCCGATGGTGCCGGTCGCGGTGCCCACCGGGAGGAGCGTGGGGGCGAAGATCCGCTGTACGGCCAGGTCGCTCGCGGCGAGCAGGACCGCGCCCATCAGGGCCGCCGACATCAGTGAGGGTCCTGACGATCCGCTCAGTCTGCGGGCGAGTTGGGGGGCGGCCAGCGCGATGAACCAGATCGGCCCCGTGACCGCGGTGGCGACGGCGGCCAGCGCGACGCTGATCACGAGCAGTGCCGTACGCGTGCGGGCGACGTCCACTCCCAGGGCCGTCGCGGTCGTGTCGCCCATCTCCACCATGGCCAGCCGGCGGGCCAGGGCGAACGCGAGCGGGAGCAGGACGACGACCGCGAGCGCGATGGTGTGCGCGTGCGGCCAGCCCCGGTTGCCAAGGCCGCCGATCAGCCAGGCCTGCGCCTCCAGGGCCTCCTGCCAGGTCGCCCGGGTGATCAGGTACGAGTTGACGGACAGCAGCAGGGCGCTGACGCCGATGCCGACGACGACGAGCCGGAAGCCCTGGAGCCCCCGGCCCAGCATCAGGAGGTACATGGCGGCGGCGGTGCCGAGTCCGCCGATCAGGGCGCCGACCGCGATCTGGGTCATGCTGCCGTGCAGCACGATGATGACGACCAGCGCGCCGACGGCCGATCCGTTGGTGAAGCCGATGATGTCGGGGCTGCCGAGCGGGTTGCCGGTCAGGCTCTGCAGGATCGCCCCGCTGACCGCGAGCGCCGCGCCGACGCACAGGGCGGTCAGCAGCCGGGGCATGCGCAGGGTGTTGACGATGAAGTCGGCGGCGCCCGATCCGTTGCCGGTGACGGCGCGGAGCACCTCGCCCAGGGACAGCTCGAAGTCCCCGGTGGTGAGGGTGAAGGCCATGACGACGGCGAGGACGGCGGTCAGCACCGCCGTCATCACCAGGGCGCGCCCCGGCACGCGCAGCGAGTGCCCGTCCTTGCCGATGCGCAGGACCAGGCCGCTGACGAGGCGGGGTGGGGCCTCCGTGCCCTCCCGTACGGAACTCGCGACGGAACTCTCGACGGGTCTCGTACCGGAACTCACAGCATGACCAGCTTTCGGCGGCGGCACAGCGCGATGAACAGCGGTGCGCCGATGAACGCGGTGACGATGCCCACCTGCACTTCGCCCGGGGCGCCCAGTACCCGACCCAGTACGTCGGCCCCGACCAGCAGGACGGGTGCCAGCAGCATCGAGTACGCCAGTACCCACCGCTGGTCGGCGCCGACGAGGAAGCGGGCCACGTGCGGCACGGCGAGGCCCACGAAGGCGATGGGGCCCGCCGCCGCGGTGGCCGCGCCGCACAGCAGCATGACCGCGACCGCGCCGGACACTCGTACCCGGCCGACGTTGACGCCGAGGGCACGGCCCATCTGGTCGCCCAGGGCGAGGGCGTTGAGCGCGGGGGCGAGGGCGAGCGCGATCAGCAGGCCCACCGCGACGAACGGGAGGACGAGGCGGACGATCTCGTAGTAGCGGCCGGCGAGCGAGCCCACGTTCCAGAAGCGGAACTGGTCGAACGCCTTCGGGTTGAGCAGCAGCACGGCCGAGTTGAACGCGTACAGCACCGCCGTGGTCGCGGCGCCTGCGACGACCAGGCGGTCCGGGGTGGCCAGCGACCGCCCCGAGGAACCCAGCAGGTAGACCACCACCGAGGTGAGCGCCGCTCCCCCGAGCGCGAACCACACGTAGCCCAGCGGCGCCGCCACCCCGAGGAACGCGATCGCGACCACCACTCCCGTCGCCGCGCCCAGGCTCACCCCGAGCAGCCCGGGGTCGGCGAGCGGGTTGCGGGTCAGGGCCTGCATCAGCGCGCCGGACAGACCGAGGGCCGTGCCGACGATCAGTCCGAGGAGGGTGCGGGGGATGCGGTAGTCGTGGACGATGACCGACGCCTGGGAGCCGTCGCTCTGCCAGAGCAGGGACCAGGTCGAGCCGAACGGGATGCCCCGCGTGCCCACCCAGACGCTGACGAGCGAGACCAGGACCAGTGCGCCGAGCACCACCAGGAGGCCGAGGCAGCGCAGCGCGGTGGCACCCCGGCGGGCCGGGGGTGTGCCTTCGGCGCTGTCCAGGGGTGCCGTCCGGGCGGTGACCGACAACGACAGCTCCCCGGGCGGCGGTTCATGGGTACGGCAGGGTCGGTACGGCATGGCCGGCCGCGCCGGACCGGCCTCCAACTTAGGTGAGGCTAACCGAGCCTTCCTGACTGGTCAACGCGCGAAGTTCCGCCAGGTTAGCCTTGCCTCACTTACCCCGTACTCACCCCGCCCCTTGCCGTGGAGGCCTCGCATGCCCGCCGGAGAACCATCGGGGAGACGCGTCCTGCGCGACGTGCTCCGCGACCAACGTCGCCGCATCGTCGGCGCATCGGCCCTGGCCATGACGCACCAGGGCTGCGAGGCGATGGTGCCCGTCGTGATCGGGCTGGTGATCGACGAGGCCGTGGCGACCGGTTCGTCCGGCGCCCTGCTGCGCTGGCTGCTGGTGCTCGCCGCGCTCTTCTTCGTCCTGTCCACGTGCTACCGCACGTCCGCCCGGATCACCGAGGCGGCGTCCGAGCACGCCGCGCACCGCGTCCGGCTCGACCTCGGCGCCCGAATACTCGACCCGCGCGGCGGGGTGGACGCGGGAAGGCTGCCCGGTGTGCTGACCGCCGTCGCGACCGGTGACGCGCAGCGGGTGGGCAAGGTCGCCTCGGCGCTGCCGTACGCGATGTCGGCGCTCGCCGGACTGGTCATCAGCGCGGTGGCGCTGCTGCGGGTGTCGGTGCCGCTGGGGCTGCTCGTACTCCTGGGCGTACCACCGCTGTTGTGGATCGGGCATCTGATCAGCCGTCCGCTGGAGCGGCGCAGCGAGGCGGAGCAGGAGCACGCCGCGCACGCGTCCGGTGTCGCCGCCGACCTCGTCTCCGGGCTGCGCGTCCTGAAGGGGATCGGCGCCGAGCAGGCGGCGGTGTCCCGCTACCGGGTGACCAGCCGGGATTCCCTGGCGGCCGCCCTGCGCGCCGCCCGCAGCCGGGCCTGGCACGACGGCGCGATCCTCTCCCTCACGGGTGTCTTCATCGTGGTGATCGCCCTGGTCGGCGCCCATCTGGCGATACGGGGCACGATCAGCGTGGGTGAACTGGTGGCGGCCGTCGGCCTCGCGCAGTACCTCCTCGGCCCGTTCCAGATGCTCACGTACGTCAATGGCGAACTCGCCCAGGGCCGCGCCTCGGCAGCCCGGGTCGCCGAGGTGCTCGGCTCGCCGTACGCCGTCGGCGCGGGAACGGTGCCGCTCCCCCGCCGGATCGCCGGACGGCTGCGCCTGCGCGCGGTCACGCACGGGGCGCTGCGCGGTGTCGATCTCGACATCGCGCCCGGCAGCCTGGTGGGCGTGGTCGCCCGGGACCCGGCCGCCGCACGCGATCTGCTGCTGTGCCTGGGCCGTGAGCTCGACCCCGCCGAGGGGTCCGTCGAGCTGGACGGCGTACCGCTGAGCGAGCTCGATCCGGAGGGTTCGCGCCGGGCGGTCCTGGTCGCGCATCACGATGCCGACCTGTTCGAGGCGAGCCTGCTGGACAACGTACGGGCGTCGACGGACCGGAGCGCGTCGGACATCGGTCCCGCGCTGGCCGCCGCGACGGCGGACGAGGTGGCCGAGGCGCTGCCCGACGGGGTGGACACCGTACTCACCGAGCGCGGGCGGTCGCTGTCCGGCGGGCAGCGCCAGCGGGTGGCGCTGGCCCGTGCACTGGCCGCCGACCCGGCGGTGCTCGTGGTGCACGACCCGACCACCGCAGTCGACACGGTCACCGAGTCGCGGATCGCGGACCGGCTGCGGGAGCTGCGCCAAGGGCGCACCACCCTCCTGGTCACCACCAGCCCCGCCCTGCTCGCCGGTACCGACCGGGTGGTGCTGCTCGACGGCGGCACCGTCTCGGCGGAGGGCGGCCATACGGAACTGGTCGCCGACCACGCGGCCTACCGGTCGGCGGTGCTGGCATGAGCGCGCCCGAGCGGAAGCTCGCCCCGGAGCGGGAACTCGCCCCCGGGCGGGAGCTGCTGCCCACCGCCACCCCCGCCGAGACCCTCGCCGCCGTGCGCGCGCTGCTGCGCGACCACCGTCCGCTGGCCGTCGGCGCGATGAGCGTGCTGGTGCTCGGTACGGCCATCGGGCTGCTGACCGCGCCGCTGCTCGGCCGGATCGTCGACCTGGTCGTCGACGGGGCCGGTGCCGGGGCGCTGACGGTGCCGATGGTGCTGCTGCTGGTCGTGGCGGTGGCCCGGGGGGTCGCGACCGCGATCGGCACGTCCCTGACCGCCAGGCTCGGCGAGACCGTGCTCGCCTCGCTGCGCGAGCGGTTCATCGCGCGGGCGCTGCGGCTGCCGCTGGAGCGGGTGGAGCAGGCGGGTTCGGGTGACCTGACCTCGCGGGTGACCGGCGACGTCACGCTGATCGCGAAGGCGGTGCGGCAGGCCCTGCCGCAGTTCACCGTGGCCGCGCTGACCATCATGCTGACGCTGGCCGGGTTCGCCGTGCTGGACTGGCGGTTCCTGCTCGCCGTGCTGGTGGCGGTGCCGGTGCACATCCTGACGGTGCGGTGGTACATGCCGCGTGCGGCGACCGTGTACGCGGAGCACCGGGTGGCGACGGGTGCGTTGCAGCACCAGTTGCTCGACAGCATCGGCGGGGTGCGCACGGTACGTGCGTTCCGGCTCAAGGACCGGCACGAGGAGCTGCTCAAGCGGCGCTCGCAGGCGGCCGTCGACCTGGACGCGCGCGGGACCCGGCTGGTCTCCGGCTTCTTCTCGCGGCTGAACATCGCCGAGTTCATCGGTCTGACCTGCGTCCTGCTCACCGGGTTCTTCCTCGTCGACAGCGGTTCGGTGAGCATCGGTACGGCGACGGCCGCGGCGCTCTACTTCCACGGCCTGTTCAACCCGATCAACGCCGCGCTCTTCCTCATCGACGACGCGCAGTCCGCCGGGGCGAGCCTGGCCCGCCTGGTCGGCGTGTCGGACCTGCCGGCCGAGCGGGAGCCCGCGGAGCAGGACGGGGGCGACACGGACGACACGGGCGACACGGGCGACGGGGAGGCGGTGCCGGTGGCGGACGGCTCGGTCGAGGTCTCGGCGCTCGGTCATTCCTACGTCCCCGGGCACCCGGTCCTGCACGAGGTGGACCTGGTGGTGCGGGACGGCGAGCGGGTGGCCCTGGTCGGTGCGAGCGGCGCCGGGAAGACCACCCTGGCCAAGCTGATCGCGGGCGTGCACGAGCCGTCCGGCGGCACGATCGCGCTCGGCGGGATCGACGTACGGGAGCTGGGCCCGGCCGGTGTCCGGCGGGCGGTGACGCTCATCAGCCAGGAGGTCCACGTCTTCGCGGGACCGCTGGCCGAGGACCTGCGGCTGGCCAGGCCCGGTGCGGCCGACGCGGAACTGCGTACGGCGCTCGGGAAGGTCGGCGCCCTGGAGTGGGTGGAGGCGCTGCCCGACGGCCTGGCCACGGTGGTCGGCGAGGGCGGGCACCGGCTCACGGTGACCCAGGCCCAGCAGCTGGCCCTGGCCCGTCTCGTACTGACGGACCCGAGGATCGCGATCCTCGACGAGGCGACCGCCGACGCGGGAAGTGCCGGTGCCCGGGTGCTGGAGACGGCCGCGATGCGCGCGCTGGAGGGCCGTACGGGCCTGATGGTGGCGCACCGCCTGCCGCAGGCCGCAGCCGCCGACCGGGTCGTCGTCCTCGACGGCGGCCGGGTCGTCGAGACGGGTACGCACGAGGAACTGATCGCCGCGGGAGGCCGCTACGCGGACCTCTGGGCGGCGTGGTCCGACAGCCGGGAACAGCCGGCGACGGTGGAGCGGGCGTCGGCGGAAGGCTGAGAGACGCCCCCGCACGCACGCACGCATCGACGGCGTGCCGGAAGACCCGGCACGCCGTCGACCACCGCTCAATGACTCACTTGCCGCACTTGCTACTTGACCGCTTTCAGCAGCGGGCCGATCTGCTCGATGGCGTACGGGATCGAGAGGACCGTGTTGAAGGAGAACGCCGCCCCGACGTCCGGGTCCTGGTACGGCACGAACAGGTCGCGCTTCTCCTGCTGGACCTTCAGCTTCTTGTAGAGCGGCTCGGCCTTGATCCGGTCGTTGGCCTCGGTGCTTGAGGTGACCCAGACGAGCCGGTCGGTGTCGAGCACATCGAGCTTCTCGGCGCTGAGTTCGGCGACGTTCCAGCCCGGCTTGGCCAGTTTGTCGACCTCGGGCTTCAGTTTGAATCCGAGCTGGCTGAAGAAGATCGACTTGGGGTCGGTCTTCGTGAACGCCGAGTACTTGCCCGCCTCGAAGCTGTCGGCGACGGCCAGGGTCTTCGTGGCGAACTCGGGGTGTTTGGCGCGGGCGTCCTTGAACGCGGTGTCGATGCCGGTGATCAGCTTCTCGGTCTCGGCGTTCTTGCCGAGCGACTTGCCGATCTGCCGGGTCATCACCTGCCACGGCGCCGCGTAGTCGGCATGCTCCTTGGGCTGCGCGACGACCTTGGTGAACTTCGAGAGCGTGTCGTACTGCTCCTTCTTCATCCCCGAGTACTGGGCGATGACCAGGTCCGGCTGGAGGGCCGCGATCTTCTCCATGTTGTACTCGTCGCGCTCGCCGACGATCTCGGGCTTTGCCGAGCCCCACTTGTCCTTCGCCCACGGCCACTTGCCGTACGGCTTCTCCTTGAACCAGTCCACCGCGCCCACCGGCTTGATGCCGAGCGCCAGCACCGCGTCCTGGTCGGACAGGCCGAGAGTGACGATCCTCTTCGGCTCGGCGTCGATCGTCGTGGTGCCGTACTTGTGCGTGACGGTCACCGGGAACGCCGCCGCGTTCGCACCCGTCCCTGCGGACGGCCCGGACTCCGGCTTCGCCGCCCGGTCGGTACCGCCGCCGCAGGCGGACAGCACGAGTGCGGCGAGGGCGGCGACCGCCACCCGGGGGACATTTCTACGGGTCCTCGTCAGCGCGGGGCGAGTACCAGGGGACACGGCCGTTCCTTTCACAGGGCCGGGGTCGCGTACGAGGACGGCTCCCCGGAAGCCCCATTCCGGCCAAAATTTAGGCAAGGCTAACCTGACTTGCAATCACTGTCGACGGGACAGAACGAGCGGACCGTGTCCTACTGGGGCGAACGGGGCCGAGAACGAGCCACCTTGGCCGGTCGGCCGTGCCCCGTTGATCGCCCGTGAGATTCTGGGGCGGCAAACCGAAAAGCACTCGAAAGGACATGACGATCATGGCTAGGGCCACCGCGCGCCACATCCTGGTAGACAGCGAAGCAAAGGCTGCCGACCTGAAGCAGCAGATCGAGAACGGCGCGGACTTCGCCGACCTCGCCAAGCAGTACTCCTCGTGCCCGTCGGCGGCCAACGGCGGCGCCCTGGGCGAGTTCGGCCCGGGCCAGATGGTCCCCGAGTTCGACCAGGTCGTCTTCTCCGCGCCCGTCGGCGTGGTGCAGGGCCCGGTCAAGACCCAGTTCGGCGCGCACCTCGTGGAAGTCACCAGCCGCCAGGACTGACACTGACGTCCGCTGGATCGGGGGTCGCGCCGCGCAGGCACGGCCCCCGTTCCACGTACGGGCACCTCGACGCCCGTGCCTCAGCGGCCCGCTCCCCCGGCGGCCCCGTGGAGGTGCTCGGCGAGGCGGAGGGCTGCGGGCAGCGGGGTGGCGGGCAGCGCGATGTGGACGGTGCGGCGCGGGGCGAGGTCCCCGATGCGGCAGCAGACCAGGTCGGCGGGGACCGCCCAGGCGGCCAGCGAGGGCACCAGGGCGACGCCCAGGCCGGCGGCCACGTAGCCGAACTTCCCCGCCCACTCGGCGATCCTGACGATCTTCCTGGGCCGGAAGCCCGCCCGTGCACAGACCTCGGTGAGCATCATCGGGCGGTCCAGCGGCGCGTCCTGGAGCCAGGCCTCGTCGCGCAATGCGTACAGGTCGACGGTTCCGGATCCGGCCAGCGGATGGTCACGGGGCAGCGCCACCAGGATCTCGTCCTCCAGCAGCACGTGCGTCGTCACTCCGTCGACGGACGGCAGGCCCGACGGATAGTCACTGACCACCGCGAGGTCGAGCGCACCGTCCCCGAGGCGCCGCATCAGGGCGCCGGTGCGGCCCTCGACGGTGATGATCTCGATGTCCGCTGCGGCGGTGCTGCTCTCGCCACTGGGCACGGTCCGCAGCAACTCCCGTAACGCCGTGGGCACCAGGGAGATGTTGGCGGTGGCGAAGGCGCCGACGCGGAGCGTTCCGCCGAGGCCCGCGTGGATCGTCGCGAGCTCCTGGTCGGCCCGCGCCAGCCGGTCGAGCACGTCCACCGCGTGACGGTACAGCGCGTGGCCCGCCGGGCTGAGCCGTACGCCCCGGGGCAGCCGCTCGAACAGCGGGCCGCCCGCGCGCTGTTCCAGGGAGGCCATCCGCCGGGACACCGCGGACTGCGTGTAGTTGAGCCGGTCGGCCGCCCTGGTGAACGAACCGGTGTCCGCCACCGTCACCAGCAGCCGCAGTGCGTCGATCTCGTACACATTCCCCCCGTGCATGGCTGCGATGCAATCTACTCGCTGGTCGAATGCCTTGCCCCGCCCTAGCGTCGAACCATGCTTCCGCAGACGCGAGTTGAGAAGGGGCGGGCCTCATGAGCGCGCACACCAAGTCCGCCGTTCCCGGCAGGCCCGTACCGCCGGGACCCTTACCCACCGAGGCCGCCGACCTCGCCGCCCGCCATCAACTCGGCGCGCTCCAGGCCTCGTACGCACCCCAACGGCTGGGCGGCGGGCTCGTCGCCCTCTATGTCTTCACCCTCGTCACCCTGTTGGGACTCCTCGTGGTGCCCGGCCTGGCCTACTACTGGTGGCTGCGCAGGTACCCGAACTTCAACCGGAAGCAGGCCGCCAAGCGGCTCCACCTGTTCGAGCACGGGATGATCGTGCACACCCAGTCCGGCCGCGCCGACCCGGTCGTCGCCCGCTGGGACTCGGTGCGGCTCTACCAGGAGATCACCCAGGTGATCATCAACGGGATCCCGGCGCCCACCAAGTACGTCTTCACCCTCGTCCCCTCGGGCGGGGTCAGCACGCGGATCACCGAGTTCTACGAGGCGCCCGGGACCTGGGGCCCGCAGTTGCAGGAAGCGATCGCCCGCGCCCAGTGCGTACCGCTGCTGGAATCGGTCAGGGGCGGCCGGAGCGTGGACTTCAGCGCGCTGACGGTGTCCGCGAGCGGGCTGACCGGCACGGCACAGGGTTCCCTCGGCTGGGCCGACGTGGAGGAGATCGCCGTCAGGGGAGGCAGGATGTACGTGAACAAGCGCGGCGAGCCCCGGCCCTGGGCGAACGTGGCGGCCGTGGAGGTCGCGAACCTCCAGCTCTTCCTGACCCTCGCCGGGAACCTCACCACCCGCTGAACGCAGATCGAAGAACGAAGAACGCAGAACGATGGAGGGCACAGTGCGGCAGCCGGAACTTCGCCGGGCGATCGACGCGGGCCGGGAGGTCGCCTCGGAGCTCGGCCACCGGGTCGACGACGTGATCGTCATCCATGACTCGGACCGCGTCGCGCTGCGCCTGCTCCCCTGTGACGTACTGGCCCGCGTCGCACCGCTGGGGGACCTGGCCGGTTCCGAGTTCGAGGTGGAGGTCGCCCGGCGGCTCACCGACGCCGGTGCCCCGGTGGGCGAGCTCGACCCTCGGGCCAGAGCCCGGGTCTTCTCGCGCGGGGGCTTCGCCGTCTCGCTCTGGACCTACTACGCACCCGTGGTCCCGGAGATCGCCCCGGCCGACTACGCCGAGGTGTTCCTGCGCCACCACGCCGCCCTGCGCCGGACCGACCTGCCCGGCCTGACCGACCTGGTCGCACCGCACTTCACCGATCGCGTCGACCGGGCACTCGACGTGGTGACCGACCGGGAGCAGTCCCCCGAACTGCCCACTGTGGAACGGGAGTTCCTCGGCGGCACCCTCCGCGAACTGGGCACCGCGATCGACCGGGCCAGCGCGGGCCGTCAGCAGTTGCTCCACGGCGAACCGCATCCGGGAAACCTCCTCGGCACCCGGCGAGGCCCGCTCTTCGTGGACCTCGCCACCTGCTGCCGGGGTCCGGTCGAGTTCGACCTCGCCCACGCACCCGAGGAAGTGGGCAAGCACTACCCGGGGGCCGACCACGACCTGATCCGCCGGTGCCGCGCCCTGAACTGGGCGCTGTTCTCGGCCTGGCGCTGGCGTCGGGACGACGGGATGCCCGACCGGGACCGCTTGCGGGCGGAGGGGCTCCGCCTGGTGCGTGCCGCACTCGACGGCTGAGGCACCGGCAGCCGCCCCACTCCCCTCAGCGGTCGTTGCCCACTCCCCGGTCGGGTGCGCTCATGTCGCCCGTTCCCGGCGTGCCCTTGGCCAGGCCGTAGCGCAGGTGCACGGTGCCCTTGGGGCTGGCCTCCGGCGGTGCGAGGAGGGTGATGTTCGCGGGGACGGCGCCGCCGTCGAAGAGCTTCTTGCCGACGCCGAGCACGATCGGGTGCACCCAGAGGTCGAGGCGGTCGAAGAGCCTCTCGCGCAACAGGGTCTGGACCAGGTTCAGGCTTCCGACGACCTTGATGTTCTCGTGCCGTTCCCGGATCTCCCGCACCGATTCGACCAGGTCGGGGCCGAGCAGGGTGGATCCCGCCCAGGCGAGGTCGGGCTTGCCCCGGGAGGCCACGTACTTCGGGATGCTGTTGAAGAGGGTGGCGATCTCGTTGTCCGGGCCGCCCTTCTGGTGCGGCCAGTGGGCGGCGAAGATGTCGTACGTACGCCGGCCGAGGAGGAGGGCGTCGGTGCCCTCGTACGCGGCGCTGATCTGCGCGCCGGCGACCTCGTCCATCAGGGGCGCCTGCCAGCCGCCGAACGGGAACCCCGCCGGGTCCTCCTCGGGGCCGCCGGGCGCCTGCCCGACCAGGTCGAGGGTGGTGAACTGTTCGATGTGGATGAGGCCCATGCCGTGCTCCCGGTGAGTGGGTGATGAGTGCGTTCGGTCCGTCCATGGGTAGACCTGGCGGAGCCGTCTTACTCATCGCTGCGGGGGCGGCGTCTCTCGTACGCCGTCCCCGCCCCGCACGCCGTCCTCAGCGCGTACGCTCCCACCCCCTGCGCTCCGGGCGCTGCGCGGGCACCTTCGGGTCCCGGCTGCGGTAGACCACGTACGGCCTGAAGACGTACTTCACCGGGGCGCTGAACATGTGCACCAGCCGCGAGTACGGGATCAGCGCGAAGAGCGTGAAGCCGAAGAGGATGTGCAGCTTGAAGGCGAGGGGCGCGCTCGACATGAGGGTGTAGTCGGGCGAGAAGGTGAACAGGGAGCGGAACCACGGGGAGATGCCCTCGCGGTAGTTGTAACCGTCCGTCGCGCCGGTCGAGTTGAGGGCTGTGGCGAGCAGGCCGAGGACGATCGCGCCGAGCAGGAAGGTGTACATCAGGTGGTCGCTGCGCAGGGTCGCGCGGCGCACTGCCGGGACCTTGAGGCGGCGGTGGACCAGGAGGCCGATGCCGACCGCCGCCGCCGCGCCCGCTATCGCGCCCGTACCGACCGCCATCAGGTGGTACGTGTGGTCGCTGATGCCGACCGCGTCGGTCCAGCTCTGCGGGATGAGGAGGCCGACGACGTGGCCGAGGACCACGAAGAGCATGCCGAAGTGGAAGAGCGGGGATCCGATGCGCAGCAGCTTGGACTCGTGGAGCTGGGAGGAGTGCGAGGTCCAGCCGAACTGGTCGTAGCGGCCGCGCCAGATGGTGCCCGCGATGAGCAGGGCGATCGAGACGTAGGGCAGGACGCCCCACAGGAGGAGGTCCATCATGCCGACGGCCTTTCGGACGGGGTGCGGGTGCCGACGGTCGGCCAGGGCGGGTCGATGCCGGGCCCGAAGGGCTCCAGCAGGGGCTCCAGTGGGGAGCCGATGCCGACGAGTTCCTGTGGCGGGCCCTTGCGGGCCATCGCCTTGGCCTCCTCCCTGGTCTGCGGGGAGGGGCCGGGGAGCGTGGTGCAGAGGGCTTCGAGTACGGCGCTGTACGGGGTGTCGGCCGCCGTGACGGCGAGCCGCAGCAACTCCAGGCCGACCCGGTGCTCCTCCAGAAGGGCGGTACCCGCTTCGGGGTGGCGGGCGGCGAAGTCGAGGGCGACGGGGAGGAAGTCGGGGAGTTCCTCGTCGGCGTACTCCAGGCCGTGTTCCCGGTAGAGCTGTTTGACGCGTACGAGGGAGAGGCCGCGCCGCCTGGTGTCGCCGTCGGCCCACCAAGTGAGGTACAGGCAGCGCCGGTTGCGGGTGTCGAAGGTGGAGGTGTAGTGCGCGCCCAGGTCCAGGGGTTCGGTGGCGGCGACGTGGTCGAGGAAGCCGCCGAGGAGGGCGGCGGCCTCCGGTCCTGCGTCGGCGAGGGCCTCGCGCAGCTGCGGCAGGTCGCCGTACAGCCGGGAGTCGGGGTACTCCAGGCAGCGTCCGGCGATCAGCCGGGTCACGGAGTCGGGGTCGAAGTCGACGGTGGCGGTGGCGGTGGTGACGGCGGTCATGCGCTCCTCCGGGTGGGTCCGAGGTTGAGCATCACGCGGGCGGGGGCTGCCGCGCCCAGGTCGGCGACCGGGCAGCCCTCTTCCTCCAGGGGGTGCGCGTCGGCGAGTGCGTCGGCGTCCGCGCGGGCGGCGCTCGGCACCACGAAGCGGTCCTCCAGCTTGGCGATGGCCAGCAGGCGGAACATGTCCTCCATCTCCTCGCCGGTCAGGCCGACCGCGCGGGCTATGGACTCGTCGCGCTCCTCGCCGAGGTTGACGCGCCGCATGTAGGCGCGCATCGCCGCCATCCTGTGCAGGACCGCGTCCACGACCCCCGTGTCACCCGCGGCGAGGACCTCGGCGAGGTACTCGACGGGGATGCGCATCGCGTCGATCGCGCCGAACAGGTTGCCCGCGTCCTCGCCGTCGCTGCCGGTGGCGGCGACCGCCTCGACGACCGGGGACAGCGGCGGCACGTACCAGACCATCGGCATGGTGCGGTACTCCGGGTGGAGGGGCAGGGCGACCTGGTACGTGGCGATGAGGTCGTACACCGGGGAGCGGCGGGCGGCGTCGAGCCACTCCTCGGTGATGCCGCTCGCGCGGGCGGCGGCCCGGACCGCGGGGTCGTGCGGGTCGAGGAAGCACTCCAACTGGCTTGGGTAGAGGTCCTGTTCGTCCTCGACCGCCGCCGCTTCGGCGACCCTGTCGGCGTCGTACAGCATGACGCCCAGGTAGCGCATGCGGCCCACGCAGGTCTCGGAGCAGACGGTCGGCATGCCGACCTCGATGCGCGGGAAGCAGAAGGTGCACTTCTCGGCCTTGCCGGTGTGGTGGTTGAAGTAGACCTTCTTGTACGGGCACGAGCTGACGCACATCCGCCAGCCCCGGCACCGGTCCTGGTCGACCAGCACGATGCCGTCCTCGGCGCGCTTGTACATCGCGCCGGATGGGCAGGACGAGACGCAGGCCGGGTTGAGGCAGTGCTCGCAGATGCGCGGCAGGTAGAACATGAACGACTGCTCGAACTCGAACCTGATCCTCTCGCCGACCTCGTCGCGGATCTTCTCCACGATCGGGTCGCGGGGGCCGTGCTCGACCGCGCCGCCGAGGTTGTCGTCCCAGTTGGGGCCCCATTCGATCTTGTCGATGGGGGCACCGGTGACGGTGTTCACCGGGCGGGCGGTGGGCAGGTCGTCGCCCGCCGGGGCCTCGGTGAGGTTCTTGTACTCGTACGTCCAGGGCTGGTAGTAGTCCGCCATCTCCGGGAGTTCGGGGTTGGCGAAGAGGTTGCCGAGGCGCCTGAGGCGGCTGCCGGAGCGCAGGCGGAGCTTGCCGGAGCGGGTGCGTTCCCAGCCGCCCTTCCACTTCTCCTGGTCCTCCCAGCGGCGGGGGTAGCCCTGGCCCGGGAGGGTCTCGACGTTGTTGAACCAGACGTACTCGGTGCCCTGCCGGTTGGTCCATGCCTGCTTGCAGGTGACGGAGCAGGTGTGGCAGCCGATGCACTTGTCGAGGTTCATGACCATCGCGATCTGGGCCATGACGCGCATGTCAGTACTCCACGTTCTGGCTGCGGCGGCGGATCACGGTGACCTCGTCGCGCTGGTTGCCGGTCGGACCGAGGTAGTTGAAGGCCCAGGTCAACTGGGCGTAACCGCCGACGAGATGGGTGGGCTTGAGCATCACGCGGGTGAGCGAGTTGTGGATGCCGCCGCGCCGGCCGGTCTTCTCGGTGCGCGGGACGCCGACGGTGCGCTCCTGGGCGTGGTTCATGTAGACGGTGCCGGGCGGCATCTTGTGGGAGACGATCGCGCGGGCGGTGATGACGCCGTTGCGGTTGACCGCCTCGATCCAGTCGTTGTCGGCGACGCCGATGGACTCGGCGTCCTGCGGGGACATCCACACCGTCTGGCCGCCGCGGCCGAGCGCCATCATGTAGTGGTTGTCCTGGTACATGGAGTGGATGGCCCACTTGTTGTGCGGGGTGAGGTAGCGGACGGCGACGGTCTTCTCCTCGACGCGGCCGAGCTCGGGTTCCCCGTACAGGCGGTGCATGTTGAGCGGCGGCTTGTAGACGGGGAGTGCCTCGCCGACCTCGTGCAGCCAGTCGTGGTCGATGAAGAAGTGCTGACGGCCCGTCAGGGTGTGCCAGGGCTTGAGGTGTTCGGTGTTGACGGTGAACGCGGTGTAGCGGCGTCCGCCGGACTCGCTGCCGGACCACTCGGGCGAGGTGATGACGGGGACGGGGCGGGCCTGGGTGTCGGCGAAGGTGACGCGTTTGCCCTCGGCCTCGGCGGCCAGGTGGGCCATCTCGGTGCCGACCTTCTTCTCCAGGGTCTTGAAGCCCTGTACGGCGAGGCGGCCGTTGGAGGTGCCGGAGAGGGAGAGGATCGCCTCGCAGGCGCGTGCGGCGGTGTCCAGGCGGGGGCGTCCGTCGGCGATTCCGCCGCGTACGGTGCCGTTCTTCGCGCCGAGGTAGTCGACCTCCTCGCCGACGTCGAAGGTGATGGCCTTGGTGGTGACGCCGAGCTTGTCGACCAGCGGGCCCAGTGCGGCGAACTTCGCGCCGATGGCGCCGTAGTCGCGTTCCACCACGGCGAGGTTGTACATGGTGCGTCCGGGCACCGGCTCGCACTCGCCCTTGGACCAGTCGAGGGCGACGCCGCCGGGCTGGGCCATCTCGCCGCCGGGGGTGTCGTGCTGGAGGGCGGTGGCCACCAGGTCCCTGCGTACGCCCAGGTGTTCGGCGGCCAGTTCGCTGAAGCGGCGGGCGAGGCCGTGGAAGGCGTCGTAGTCGGAGCGGGTCTGCCAGGGCGGGTCGACGGCCGGGGTGAAGGCGTGCAGGAAGGGGTGCATGTCCGTGGAGGACAGGTCGTGCTTCTCGTACCAGGTGGCGGCCGGGAGGACGACGTCGGACAGCAGCGTCGTGGACGTCATCCGGAAGTCCATGGTCGTGAGCAGGTCCAGCTTGCCCTCGACGTCCGCCTCGTGCCAGGTCACGTCGCGCGGCTCGCAGCGCGGGCCGTCGTCGGGGAGGTTGTGGTGGGTGCCCAGGAGGTGTTTGAGGAAGTACTCGTTGCCCTTGGAGCTGGAGCCCAGGAGGTTGGCCCGCCACACGTTGAGGACGCGCGGCCAGTTCTGCGGGGCGTCGGGGTCCTCGCCCGCGAAGCCGAGGGTGCCCGCCTTGAGTTCGTCGACGGCCGCCTTGACGGGGTCGTCGGCGGCGCCGAGTTCGAGGGGGTTGCGGTCGAAGGTGGGGTAGGAGGGCATCCAGCCCATCCGGGCGGACGCGGCCAGGCAGTCGGCGCCCGACATGCCGTCGAAGGTGCCTTCCGCGAGGGGCGAGGCGAGGGCCTCGGCGGGCAGGGTGTCGTACCGCCACTGGTCGGTGTGCAGGTAGAACCAGCCCGCGCCGATCATGTGGCGGGGCGGGCGCGCCCAGTCGGAGGCACTGGCGAGGGTGGCCCAGCCGGTGACCGGGCGGCACTTCTCCTGGCCGACGTAGTGGCCCCAGCCGCCGCCGTTGCGGCCCTGGCAGCCGGTGAGGGTGAGCAGGGCGAGGAAGGCGCGGTAGATGGTCTCGGAGTGGAACCAGTGGTTGGTGCCCGCGCCCATCAGGATCATGCAGCGGCCCTGCGACTTCTCGGCGGTCTCCCCGAACTCCCTTGCCACGCGCGCCGCTTGGGCCGCCGGTACGGAGGTGAGGGTCTCCTGCCAGGCCGGGGTGCCGGGCTGCGAGGCGTCGTCGTACGAGGTGGGCCACTCCCCCGGGAGTCCGTCGCGGCCGACTCCGTACTGCGCGAGCATCAGGTCGTAGACGGTGGTGACGAGGTGCCCGCCGACGCGGCGGACCGGGACTCCGCGCCGTACGGTGCCGGGCTCGTCCTCCTCGAAGCGGGGCAGCACGATCTCCGCCGACTCCTCGCCGTGGAGAGTGAGGCGGGGCACGGTGTCGCCGAGGTCGAGGTTCCACTCGGGGGTCTCGTTCTTGCCCCAGCGGTGGCCGAGGGTGCCGTGCGGGACGACGGGCTCGCCGGTCGCGTCGTCGACGAGGACGGTCTTCCACCGGGCGTTCTCGGTGTCCTGCCCGAGGTCGGCCGCATTGAGGAACTTGTGCGGCACGAGGCCCTTTTCGGTTTCGCGCAGGGTGACCAGGAAGGGCAGGTCGGTGTACTGGCGTACGTAATCCCGGAAGAAGGGGGTTTCGCGGTCGACGAAGAATTCCTTGAGGATGACGTGGCCCATGGCGAGGGCGAGCGCACCGTCCGTGCCGGGGTGCGGGTGCATCCATTCGTCGGCGAATTTGGTGTTGTCCGCGAAATCCGGGGAAACGGTGACGACCTTCTGGCCCCGATAACGGGCCTCGGCCATCCAGTGCGCGTCCGGGGTGCGGGTGACGGGGACGTTGGAGCCCCACATCATCAGGTACGCGGCGTCCCACCAGTCGCCCGACTCGGGGACGTCGGTCTGGTCGCCGAAGACCTGCGGGGAGGCCACCGGAAGGTCGGCGTACCAGTCGTAGAAGGACAGCATCGGCGCGCCGATGAGCGAGTGGAAGCGGGCGCCGGCCGCGTGCGAGGCCATCGACATCGCGGGGATCGGGGAGAACCCGGCGACCCGGTCGGGACCGTGCTCCTTGATGGTGTGCACGTGTGCGGCGGCGGCGATCTCCAGGGCCTCGTCCCAGCTCGCCCTGACCAGTCCGCCCTTGCCCCTGGCCTGCTGGTACGTACGCCTGCGGGCCGGGTCGCGCTGGATGTCGGCCCAGGCCAGGACGGGGTCCTTCAGCCGCTGCCTGGCCTCGCGGTACATCGAGAGCAGGGTGCCGCGCACATAGGGGTGGCGGACCCGGGTGGGCGAGTAGCTGTACCAGGAGAAGGAGGCGCCGCGCGGGCAGCCGCGCGGTTCGTACTCGGGGCGGTCGGGTCCGACGGAGGGGTAGTCGGTGGCCTGGGTCTCCCAGGTGATGATCCCGTCCTTGACGTAGACCTTCCAGCGGCACGAGCCGGTGCAGTTCACGCCGTGCGTGGAGTTCACGACCTTGTCGTGGCTCCAGCGGTCCCGGTAGAACGCCTCGCCCTCCCGTCCGCCGGTGCGGTGCACGGACCGCAGGTCGTCGGACACTTCGGCCTTGGTGAAATACCGTCCGGCCTTGAGCAGCGCTTCCGCCGCGCCGCCCTGGTTCTGCCGCAACTTGACCCCTCCGGGAAAGAGAACTCCGGCCCTGGCGCTCCGACATGTCCGCCGATGCGTTTACGGGCCCATCCCGACCCTATGACCGCTTTCGCGCCGCACCCGGGGACTTTGGTCCCGCCGGACAGTGACCTAATTCCACAATTCCGCTCCGCGAGGGGTGACATGGTGGAATTCGCAAACAAAGTGCTTGCGTAATAAGGCCTTTTGGCCCGAAGGGCGGTCGATCTCTCCCATGCACACCTGGGCGCACGCGCACTCGGTCGCCGCCTCCGCCGTGAGGCCGCTGATGGCCGAACGGCTGCCACTGACCGAAGCCACCGGCCGGGCACTGACCATGCCGCTCGCCTCCCTCACCGACCTGCCCGCTTTCGACACCTCGGCGATGGACGGCTGGGCCGTCTGCGGACCGGGCCCCTGGCGGGTAAGGGGCCGGGTGCTCGCGGGCGGTACGGGCGGGCCGCTGGACCGGGGCGAGGCGGTGACCATCGCGACGGGGGCGCCGGTGCCGGAGGGGGCGGGGCTGGTGCTGCGGAGCGAGGAGGGGGAGGTGGTGGGGGGTGTGCTGAGCGCCCGGGTCGGCAACGGTGGCGTGCTGGGGGCCGGTGCTGCCGGTGGCGTGCTGGGGGCCGGTACCGCCGGTGGCGTGCTGAGTGCCGGTGCTGCCGGTGGCGTGCTGGAGGCCGGTGCCGCCGACGGGGTGCTGGGTGCCGGTGCCGCCGTTTCCTTCCTCGGGCGGGACATCCGCCGGCGTGGTCAGGAGTGCCGGGCGGGTGACGCCCTGTTCCCGGCCGGTACGCCCGTCACGCCCGCCGTCGTAGGGCTCGCGGCGGCCTGCGGGCACGACACCCTCACCGTGACCGCCCGCCCCCGCGCCGACCTGCTGGTCCTCGGTGACGAACTCCTCGACCGGGGCCTTCCCGGGCGCGGCCGGGTCCGCGACGCGCTGGGTCCGCTGCTCGTGCCGTGGCTGGACGCGCTCGGCGTGCGGGTGCCCGCCCCCCGGCGGGTGCCGGACGACCTCGACGCGCTGCGCACCGCGCTGGCCGCCTCGACGGCGGACGTGGTGCTCACCACGGGCGGCTCGGCCCGGGGCCCGGTCGACCACGTGCGCCGCGCCCTGGAGTCGCTAGGTGCGCGGCTGCTGGTCGACAGCGTCGCCGTACGCCCCGGTCATCCGATGCTCCTGGCGGTGCTGCCGGACGGCCGTCCGGTGGTCGGCCTGCCTGGCAACCCCCTGGCGGCGGTCGCCGCGACGGCCACCCTCGCCGTCCCGCTGCTGCGCACCCTCGCCGGGCTGCCGCCCGCTCCCCCGGTCGGCCTTCCGGCGGGGGTACGGCTGCCGGGGCGCGCCCCGTCCACGTCCCTGCTGCCGGTCGGGATACGGGAGGAGCCCGGGGAGGTGCGTGAGGTGCACCCGCTGGACTTCCACGGGCCCGCCATGCTGCGCGGTCTCGCCGCCTGTGCCGCGCTGGCGGTCGTACCGCCGGAGGGAGTGGAGCCGGGTGCGCCGGTCCGGCTGCTGCCGAGGCCGGGGGACGTGGCGGCACCGGGCGAGGCCCTGCCCCGTACCGCGGCCAACGCAGTCCCCGCGTCGCACGGGATCGCGGCGTGAGCGTGAGCAGGCGTACGAAGTGGGTGCCCGACCAGCACGGCGCGTGGGCCATGCTCACCGTGCCGTACGCCGTGGGCACCTTCCTCGGCTCGCCGACCTGGCTGCACCTGCCGCTGTTCGTGTGCTGGCTGCTGGCGTACACGACGGCCTTCCACCTCCAGCAGTACGTCCGGCTGCGCCGGCTGTCGCGCAATCCGCGCGCCGCCGGGCGGCACGTGAAACCGCTGCTGGTCTTCGGCGCGGCGCTCGCCGTGCTGGGCGTTGTGCTGCTGGTGGTGCGGCCGTGGCTGCTGGTCGCGGTGGCGGGCGCGCTGCCGTTCTTCGCCGTCAACACCCTGTACGCGCTGCGCAATCGGGAGCGGAGCCTGGTGAACGGCCTGGTGGCGGTGGTCCCGGCGTGCGCCGTGCTGCTGGTCGCGCTGCGGCTGGGCGGCGGGCCGGTGGCGGAGGGGCTGGTCCCGTTCGCCCTGTGCCTCCTCTACTTCGCAGGCACTGTCCTGTACGTGAAGTCGATGATCCGGGAGCGGAACAACCCCCGCTATCTGTACGGCTCGGTCGGCTACCACGCGGTGGCGCTGGTGGGCGCGGTGCTGCTGCTCCCGGTGTCGTCGGTGCTGTTCGCCTGCTGTCTGCTGCGGGCGGCGCTGCTGCCGGGGCGGGGGCTGCGGGTGCGGACGGTGGGGCTGGTCGAACTCGGCTGTTCGGCGGCCCTGTTGGCGCTGCTGACCTTGGGGACCGGCTACGGCTGATCTTCTTCGTGGCCGCCCTGCCGCTGTCCTTGCCGGGACGGGGCGGGGGGAACACGTACATTCTGTGCCACCTGCTCAGTCTTGGAGTCCCCCATGTCCCACTCCCCCCGCCGTCCCGCCCTCCGCATGGGTGCCGAATGGGAGAGCCACGCCCGTACGTTCATGTCCTGGCCGGCCCTCCAGAGCGTCTGGGAGGAGGACCTTCCGTACGTACGGGAGGACATCGCGCGCATCGCCCGTGCCGTCGCCGAGTACGAGTACGTGGTGATGCTGGCGCGCCCCGACCAGGTGGCCGCCGCCCAGCGGGCCTGCGGCAAGCAGGTCGAGGTCGTTCCGCTGATGGTCGACGACCTGTGGGCCAGGGACACCGTGCCCGTCTTCGTCGAGCAGGACGGCAAGGTCATCGGCGTCGACTTCCACTTCAACGGCTGGGGCGACAAGCAGCAGCACGAGAACGACGCCGAGGTCGGCCGTACCCTGCTCGCCGAGTACAGGGTCCCGCGCGTCGAGTCGAAGCTGGTGGCCGAGGGCGGCTCCTTCGAGACGGACGGCAAGGGCACCCTGCTCGTCACCGAGAGCTCGCTCGTCAACGACAACCGCAACCCCGGGATGAGCCGCGACCGGATCGAGGCGCAGCTCAAGGACGACCTGGGCGTCACAATGGTGATCTGGCTGAAGGGGGTGCGCGGGGAGGACATCACCGACGCGCACGTCGACAGCCTCGTACGCTTCACCGAGTCCGGTGTCGTCCTGCTCGACCGGGCGTTCCCCGGGACCCCGCCGGACTCCTGGTCGCGCTCCTCCGACCAGGCGCACTCGCTGCTGTCCCGGGCTACGGACGCCCAGGGCAAGCGGATCGAGCTGGTGGAGCTCCCGCAGCCCGACCCGGACCGCATCAGGGGCGAGGGCGACGACTTCGTGTCGACGTACGCCAACTTCTACGTCGCCAACGGCTCGGTCTTCGTGCCGGAGTTCGGCGACCGCAAGTCCGACGACAGGGCGCGCGGGATCCTGCGCGAGCACTTCCCCGAGCGGGACGTGGTGATGGTGTCCATCGACACCATCGCGTCGGGCGGCGGCGGCATCCACTGCGCCACGCACGAGGAGCCGGGCAAGCCCGTCGAGTGACCGGGAGCATCGTGGCGCTGGGCCTGATCGCGTCGGTGGTCGTCGGCATCAGGGCGGAGGCACCCCGCCTCAGTCCGCCGTGATGGCGTCCAGCTGGGCGCGCAGATAGGTGTGCGAGTCGGTGCCCCGTACGTCGGTGCCCGGGTCGCACTCGTAGAAGTAGACGAGCGAGACCAGTTCCTCGGCCGGGGCGTCGGAGGGCGGGGGCAGCACCCGGTGGCGGCCGGAGCGCCAGTGGCCGTCGGTCCAGCGGGACATCAGGTCGCCGATGTTGATGGTGAAGGCGCCGGGGACGTACGGGGCGTCCTGCCAGCCGTGTTCGTCGGTGAAGACCTGGAGGCCGCCCTTTCCGGCCTGCCGGTCCAGGATGGTGACCGTGCCGAAGTCGGTGTGCGGGCCGATGCGGAACTGGCCGGGGGCGGGCTCGCCGACGGTTCGTGTTCCCGGGTACCAGTTGATGTTGAAGCCCCAGGTGGGGTGGGTGGTGTGGCGGGTGAAGTGGTGCTCGTCGTGGGTGAGGAGTTCACCGAGGAGTCCGAGGAGTTCGTCGGCCAGGGCACGCATTTCGCGCAGATGGCGTTCGGTGAGGGCGCGCAGGGCGGGGGTTTCGGCCGGCCAGACGTTGGGGCGGAACCACTCGGCGTCCACCGCCGGGTCGCCGGTCGGTTCGTCGGCGGCGAAGGAGAGCGACTCCTTCAGGTCCGGCGGGGTCGGGGTGCCCTCCGCGTAACCGTTGGCCTCGGCCCCCGGGCCCAGCCAGCCGCGCCCGCCGACCTTGGCGGTGTACGCCTGCTTGACGGCTGGGGGCAGGTGGAAGAACTCCTTGGCGACGGACCGGATTTCGGCGCGCAGGGCGGCTTCCAGGCCGTGTCCCACGACGAGGAGGAATCCGGCCGTGTGCAGGGCGTGGTCGACGGCGGCGGCGATCTCCTGTCGTCCTTGGGAGGTGCCGCTGCGCCAGGTGCGCAGGTCGACCACGGGGAGGGTGGCGGGAGGGCGGGGGGCGGTGTGGTCGGGCATGGGGCATCCGTACCCGTGGGCTCGGCCGGACAGTCGTGGCGGCACGGCAGGTCAGTCGTGCGGCCGTTGACCCCCGCCGCGGTGTACGGCGACCGCGTCGAAGAGGGTCCAGCCGTCGAGTTCGGCGGGGGTGGGCGCATCGGGGTGCCATCCCTGGGCGAGGGCGGCTTCGAGGAGGGCGCGGGTGGTGCCCGGTTCGTGGAGGTTGATGGTTTTACCCGGCCCGATTCCGACGCCGACGGCACCCGAGGGCATGAGATACCCGTCCGGTACGAGGCGGTCGGGCGCGTCCCGAAAGACCACACGGAGACGCCCCCGGCCACCTTCCTGACGGACGGTGAGGATCTCGCGGCAGTCCTCGTAGCGGCCAGCGTCCGGCGTGTGGTGGGTATGGCTCACCGACCACAGGTAGGTGGTACCGCCGACGGCGAGGCGCCGGGCCTTCTTCTCGTTGCGGGGCACGTGGGGATGGTAGGGCGTGTCCTGTGCACAAGGGCCCCCGGGGTGTCGTACGAATCCCTGCACCCCGTCGCTGAGGCGGCGCATGCCGAACGTCCGAAGCCGCTGCTCTCGTGGTGCGGCACTCCCCGCACACCTCCTAGTTCCGTGCGGGGAGCCCGAGTCTCGCCCGCTCGGCGTCGTAGAGGCGTGTGTGCACGTCCTCCGGGGCGCGGTCGACGACCACTTCTTCGAGGTCCTCCCAAGCCGCGACGGGAATGGTCACGTCCAGCCGTGCGAGCTCTGCGGCCACCTCCGCGAACAGGTCCTCGTCGTCGAAGGCGATGTCGTACAGGCAGGCTTCGGAGAAGGTGCTCCCGCCCAGTTGCGAGTACGTCATTTCCGTGTCGACCTTGATGACCGGCGGCGGGCGGTGGTCCGCGGGCTGCTCCGGGTCCTGCCAGTACCCGTAGAAGTCGCCGTCCTCGTGCTGCGCCACGGCCATCAGGTGCTGGGCCATCTGTGCGGAGGCCGCGCAGTTGGCCATGATGTCGGGATCGGCGCGCTCCTCCTCGCTGAGATAGCTGGTGTCCGTGAGCGGGTGCGGGGCGTCGGGTTCCAGGAGGGTGATGCCGAAGCGTTCGAGGGGGTGGCCGCGCCCGTCCCACTGCGCGGTCGCCAGGAGGCGCACGTCTTCCGGCACGGGGCGTCCGCCCAGCCGTTGCCTGGAGAACTCCGCCAGCCGTTCTTCGAACACGGGTAATTCCTCTCGCTGTCCAGCGGCTACGCCTCCCAGACTAGGACGCGCCTCTGACACTCCCCCCGTCCTCGGATTCGGGCCCTCGGCGTACGGCCGTCGTCGCCAGGGTCGTGAGGTTCAGCGTGAAGTGGCCGCCCAGGGTCTCGATGGCGGCGCCCACCTCGCCCAGGATCTCGGCCAGTCGGCCGGGGCTGAGCCGGGTGAGGCCGCCGGTGGTGGGGAGCAGGGCGAGCCACTGGTCGCGCGTGTAGTGGTGGTCCTGGTCGAAGCGCCACTGTTCGGGGGCGGCGAACCGTCCCGTTGCGCGGATGGCGTCGGCGACCTTCGCGTACTGCTCCTGGTAGAGGGAGAGCGGGCGTCGGGACGGCTGGCCGCCGACGCCGACATCGACTCGCTCACCCTCTCGCTCGTCGGGGGCGGACACCTCCTGTTCGCGGACCGGGACCCGGGGCCGCCGGCCAACGCCGCCGTCGCCAGATTCGTCAATGCGGCCATCGCCGACGCCGTGATGATGTGTGGTGACAGGTGAGGCGTGCGTGCTCGGGGAGGATCCGGGGCGCGCACGTACGCACGTGGACTCTCGTTTCTCATGGAGGCTCTGATGGCCGTTCGTCGCGTGGTGCCCAATATCCATTCCGGCGCCCTGGAGGAAAGCCGGGACTTCTACGGCCTGTTGGGCTTCGAGGAGGTCATGAACCATGGCTGGATCATGACCCTCGCCTCGCCGTCCGCCCCCGCCGCGCAGATCAGTGTGATGGCGGACGACAAGACCGCGCCGGTCAGCCCCGACATGAGCGTCGAGGTGGACGACGTGGACGCGGCCTATGCGGCGGTGCTCGACAGTGGTGCGGAGATCGTGCATCCGTTGCGGGACGAGGAGTGGGGAGTGCGCCGGTTCTTCGTACGGGACCCGAGCGGGCGGGTGGTCAACGTCCTCGGCCACCGGTAGGGGCACGAATCCGGCCGTGATCGTCCGGATTGCGGCTTCCCCCTCGGTGTACGCCTTCCCTATCGTGAAGCGAGCACACTCAAGCAACCACAGTCGTACAGGGGGTGAGACCGGTGGACTTCACCGAGATAGCCGTCGCTCTGATCACAACCGGCCCCGCCTACATCGCGGTCTGGTGGGCGGTACGCAAGGACCAGAAGGGGCACGCACAGACGCCCGCGCCGTGCGCGGCAGCCGCTCGGCACGTGCCGTGCGAGCAGTGCGAGGTCCAGGAGGCCGACCGCTCGCCGGGCTACATGACGGCTTGGGCACTGGCTGCCTAACCCGATCTGTGCGTACGTGTGCGTGCTTATGCGTACTGGTAGTTGATGACTTCGGCGGGCTCGTCACCATTTCCTTCTGGTGGCGGGCCCGTTTCGCGTGCTGTCCACCGGCACCGCTCCCACCTGTTCAGCCTTGATAATCTCAACGTTGAGAAGGTAGCTACTGAGGGAGTGACGCGATGAGCGATGCCGTGGACGCGATCATCGGGCAGTGGGTCGCGGAGCGCCCCGATCTGGAGGGCGACCTCTGGCCGGTGCAGCTCTTCGCCCGGGTGCAGCGGTTGGGCCAGGTGGTCGACAAGTCCGCGAAGGCGGTTGCCGCCACCTACGGCGTGGAGCGCGGCGAGTTCGACGTACTCACCACTCTCCAGCGTTCCGGGCCGCCCTACGCGCTCACCGCTGGCGCCTTCATCAAGGCGTCCATGGTGACGTCCGGCGCGATCACCAACCGCATCGACAAGATGGAGGCCAAGGGCCTGGTCGAGCGGGTACGGGACGGCGCCGACCGGCGCACCGTCAAGATCCGCCTCACCGAGCACGGCCACGAGGTCACCCGCGCCGCCTTCGCCGGACATCTGGCGAACTACGCGAACCTGCTCGCCGACGTGGACCGCGAACAGGTCCAGAAGGCCGCCGACCAGCTCCGGAAGGTGCTGGAGACGCTGGGCGACACCAGTATCAAGTAGTCCTCGTCAGGACTTGAGGACGCGGGCCTTCTCCACCGCGAACTCCTCGTCCGTCAGCAGCCCTTGGGCCTTGAGGTCGGCGAGTGCGGTGAGCTGGACGGAGCCGTCGGTCGCCTTCTTGACGAAGGTCAGGTCCAGGACGCGCACGGTTTCGTTCTGCTGGAGTTCGCACAGTGCGGGGACGATGTCGCCGTTGAAGCGATTGCCGTCGAAGGCGACCACTGCGCTGACGCTTCGCGCGGTGTGTGCGACGGGCGGCCGAGGAACAGTGGTGGAGCCAAGGTGTCCGCCGGCACCGACGGGACGGCGCCCGTCTGGCGGCGGGCCACGCTGCTGACCGGGTGGGCGGTGGTCATGGTCACGACGTACTTCCTGCTCCCGCTGAGGGTGTTCGGCGGGCGCCGGCCGGTCCTGACCGGAGCGGAACCAGGCCGGTGTGGATCACCGCCGGGCTGATGTGCCTGACGGTCCTGCTCTTCGCCGGGGCGTACTTCGCGGCCCGGGGAGTTCACCGGGCTGACCAACCGGGTGGACCCGCTCTACTTCACCGTCATCACGCTCGCCACCGTCGGCTGCAGTCGCGGTCCGAGCGGCACGAACCGTGAGCTCACCCGAACGGCGCACGCCGGGTCGCTGCCCGCTCGGCCGAGAACCAGGCTCGGAGTCCCTTCCCGTCATGCATGGAGGTCGACCATGAGCACCACGACACCCGGCCCCGGCCCCGGCCCTACTCCCGACCCCGGCTCCGGCTGGGGTCCGGGTCCCGGCGCCGACAGGGCGGCGCCCCCGCCGGGCGACTACGACAGCAGCGCTGCCTGGGCGTCCGGCGGCACGATGTTCGCCGGGGTCCTGATGCTGGTCGAGGGCATCTTCGGGGTGCTCGGCGGGATCACCGCCATCGCCGAGGACGACGTGTACACCCGGGTCGGCGACTACGTGTACAAGTTCAACCTCACGACCTGGGGCTGGATCCACCTGATCCTGGGCATCGTCGTGGCCGTCGCAGGCTGGGGCATCCTCAAGGGCGCGGCGTGGGCGCGGGGCTTCGGCATCGGGATGGCGGCGCTGGTCATGGTCGCGCAGTTCCTGTGGCTGCCCTACCAGCCGCTCTGGGCGCTCATCTCGATCGCGCTCGCCGTCTTCGTGATCTGGGCGCTGTGCACCGATCGCGGACGTACGTCCATGGAGTGACCTCGGTCCCGACTCCGTCCCGGCCCCTCCTGCTCCGGAGCGAGGAACGATGACCAGCCCCCCGGCGTCCGCCCCCTCGTCCACGCCCGCGCCCCCGACGAGTCGGCTCTGGCCGCCCCAGGCCCGTGTCCTGTTCCCGCAGGTGCTGCCCGCGTTGCTGATCGGCGTCGGGTGCAGCCTGGTGCTGATCGCGATCAGCTGGGTCGCCGAGCGGTTGCAGGACCTGCTGTGGGACGTACTGCCCGACGGCCTCGGCATCTCGGGGACCTCGGCGGGGTGGACGCTGACGGTGCTGACCGCCGCCGGGGTGGTCGTGGGGCTGATCGTGTGGCGGTTCCCGGGGCGTACGGGGCCCGACCCGGCCACCCGTGGGCTGATCGACCCGCCGCTGCCGGTGTGGATCCTGCCGGGCATCGCCCTGGCCACCGTCATCGGCCTCGCGGGCGGGGTCAGTCTCGGCCCCGAGAACCCCATCACCACGATCAACATCGCGCTCGCCTGCGCACTGGGCATGCGGGCCATGCCTCATACGTCTGCCGCGTCCTGGGTCTCGCTGGCCGCTGCCGGGACCGTCGGCGCGCTGTTCGGGACGCCGGTGGCCGCCGCCCTGATCCTCTCCGAGATCGTGGTCGGCGCCGATCCGCGACCGCTGTGGGACCGGCTGTTCGCGCCGCTGGTGGCCGCCGGCGCGGGCGCGCTGACCACGGTGTTCCTCGCGAGCCCCTCGGTGGCCCTGAACATCGCCCCCTACCCCGGGGCCCGGCTGATCGACATCGTCTCCGCGATGGCCATCGCCTCGGCCGCCGCCCTCGTCGGGCTGGTGGCCGTGTACGTGTTTCCGTACCTCCACCGGCTCTTCCGGAAGCTCGGCCACCCCGTGGTCATGCTGACCGTCGGCGGGCTCGTCCTGGGCGGACTGGGCGTGCTCGGCGGCCAGTTGACGCTCTTCAAGGGGCTGGAGGAGATGAAGGAGCTGTCTGCCCACCCGGAGGAACACGGTGCCGCGAACCTGCTGCTGCTCGCCGCGGTGAAGCTGGTGGCACTCCTGGTGGCCGCCTCGTGCGGGTTCCAGGGCGGGCGGATCTTCCCCGCCGTCTTCGTCGGGGTGGCGCTCGGCATGCTCGCGCACTCCCTCGTCGACGCGGTGCCCATCGCGCTGGCCGTCACCACCGCCACTCTGGGTCTCCTCCTCGCGACCACGCGACAGGGGTGGCTGAGCCTGTTCGTGGCCGCGGCACTCGTCACCGACCTCGAACTGCTGCCACTGCTGTGCGTGGCGCTGCTGCCAGCGTGGCTGCTGGTCACCGGCCGTCCCGAGATGCTGGTCCCGGAGGGGGAAGCCACCTGACACCTGCCACCTGCCACCTGCCATCCGGCCGGACGCCCTCCACACCTCGACCCAACTGCCCCAAGGAGTGCCATGCCCCTTCCCAAATCGCCCCGGGACGTCTCCCCGCGCCTGATCGCGGGGATCGTCATCGCCGCGCTGGCCCTCTGGTTCGTCCTCATCAACACGAGCACCGCACGCATCCACTTCTGGTTCTTCTGGGCGTCGGCACCCATGTGGTTCGTCCTCGCCGTCACCTTCGCCGCCGGTGCGGCGACGACGATGCTCCTGGCCCGCCGCAAGAAGTAGCCCCCCTCCGGCTCCCCGGCTCCCCGAGGGGGCGGACGCATGCATGCCAAGTACGGCTGATCCACTGGGTACAGTCCGCATCGCATCCGCAGTCCGCCGCCGAAGGGGAATCACGCATGTTCCGCGACACGTCCTGGGACCCGGCTCCCGCCAGAGGGACCTTCCGGCTGACCGCGCAGTTCCTGCTGACCGTCGTGTACGCGCCCCTGCACTGGCTGTTCTGGGCGGTGCTCGCGGTGACGGTGGTCGTGGTGGGCATGTTCCTGGAGCTGATCACCTGGATACCCGGGGTGGAGAAGGGGCTGCTGAAGGGCGTGGACGCGCTGTTCGGCGCCATACCCCTGTGGCCGCTCTGGTTCGTCACCCTGCCCGAGCTGCGGCACGAGGGCGACGAGGCCTTCTACCGGGAGCGGGTGGAGCGCCGGTTGACCGCGCCGCTGAAGGCGAAGACCCCGCCGAGGGAGATCGACATACCGCACCGCGCGTACCGTGCGGTGGGGGCCGGTTACGTGGCCGGGGCCGCGCCCGTGCACGGCTGGGAGCTCCACCCGGACAAGCCGTTCGACCCCAGGCGCGAGGTAAAGCTGCTGCGTCCGCCGGTGCCGGCCGGTGCGGCGCCCTCGGGGCAGGACGGCGCAGCACCGCCCGGCACCCACTAGCGGCCCGGCGGGGTCGCCTCGGGGATTACCTCGCGGTTACCTAGGGCGCAGCGCCGACATACCCGCGTACTGTGCGCTCTCGCCCAACTGCTCCTCGATGCGCAGGAGTTGGTTGTACTTCGCGGTGCGGTCGGAGCGGGACAGCGAGCCGGTCTTGATCTGGCCGCAGCCGGTCGCCACCGCGAGGTCGGCGATGGTGGTGTCCTCGGTCTCGCCGGAGCGGTGGGACATCACGACAGTGTAGCCGGCGCGGTGGGCGGCGTTGACTGTGGCGAGGGATTCCGTCAGGATGCCGATCTGGTTGACCTTCACCAGCACCGAGTTGGCGACGCCCGAGGCGATGCCCTCGCGCAGCAGGTTCTCGTTGGTGCAGAAGACGTCGTCGCCGGTGAGCTGGCAGCGCGCGCCGACCCGGGCCGTGAGGTCCTGCCAGCCCGCGAGGTCGTCCTCCGCCATCGGGTCCTCGATCGACACGATGGGATAGGCGTCGATCAACTTGGCCAGGTAGTCGGCCTGTTCGGCCGGAGTGCGACGCACTCCCTCGCCCGCGTAGTCGTAGACGCCGTCGCGGAAGAACTCGGAGGAGGCCGGGTCCATCACCAGGCCGACGTCCGTGCCCGGCCGGTATCCCGAGCGCTCGACGGCCGCCACGACGAAGTCGAGTGCCTCTTCGGCGGTCCGCAGCGACGGTGCGAAACCTCCCTCGTCGCCCACGCCCGTGGAGTGGCCGGCGGCGAGCAGGTCGCGGCGCAGGGTGTGGAAGATCTCCGACCCGATCCGTACGGCCTCGCCGAACGTCCCCGCGCCGATCGGGGCGATCATGAACTCCTGGAAGTCCAGCGGATTGTCGGCGTGCGCGCCCCCGTTGACGATGTTCATCATCGGTACGGGGAGCAGTCGGGCGTCCGAACCGCCGAGGTAGCGGTAGAGCGGCAGCCGGTGGGCGGCCGCCGCGGCCTTCGCCGTCGCCAGGGAGACGCCGAGGATCGCGTTGGCGCCGAGGCGGGACTTGGTGTCGGTGCCGTCCGTGGCGACGAGTACGGCGTCGAGCCCGGCCTGGTCCTCCGCGTCGCGGCCGGTGACGGCTTCGGCGAGCTCGGTGTTGACGTGGCGGACGGCGAGGTCGACGCCCTTGCCGTGCCAGCGCGCGGGGTCGCCGTCCCGGAGTTCGACGGCCTCACGGGCGCCGGTGGAGGCGCCGGAGGGAACGGTGGCCCGGCCGAGTGATCCGTCCGCCAGCTCGACGTCCACCTCGACGGTGGGATTGCCCCTGCTGTCGAGGACGTGGCGGCCGATGACGGAGGTAATGGCGGTCATGGGAGTCCTTCACGTGGTGGCATGCCGAGGTCCGGCTGCGACGACGGTGGCGCTGGGCCCGGCGAAACGAGACTCTACAGCAATGCTGCACAGTCCTGCTGAACAGTTCCGCTGAACAGTTGTGCTGAACAGTCGTGCTGCGCAGATGAGCTGTGCAGCCGGGCTGCGTTAAAGTGCGGTATGCCCCTCCCGGAATCCGCCGCCGTCGCGGCCGAACTGCGTACCGCGATCGGAAAGCTCACGCGTCGCGTGAAGCTGGAGGACCGGATGCCGGTCGGCCAGGTCGCCGTCCTCGGCACCCTGGACCGTAGCGGCGCCATGACCACCAGCGACCTCGCGGCCGACCAGCGGGTGCGCCCGCAGTCCATGGCACGCGCCGTCGGACTGCTCATGGAGCAGGGCCTGATCACCCGCACCGCCCACCCGACCGACGGCCGCAAGAGCCTGGTCGACCTCTCGGCAGCGGGACGCGCCCTCCTGGAGGAGGCCCGCGAGCGCAGGGCGGACTGGCTGGCGCGGGCGATCGAGGCGGAACTCACGGAAGAGGAACGGGAGTTGCTGTCCCGAGGCATCGACCTGATGGAACGCCTCGCGACCCACTGACCTGCCTCTCACCCGAACTGCCCCTCTAGGCTTGGCCGTTCGCGATCCCCGCATGCGCGAGCGCGCTCTCCGTGCGGCAGCCGACGATCGCCGGGGCCTCCCGTACGAGGGTGTCGTCGGTGATCGCCGCCACCATGAAGAGGGCGAAGTCGGTGCGGCGGGTGAGGTTGCTCGCCAGGACCGGGTCGCCCACGTGGCGGCTCCACACCGGCAGACCCTCGCTTTCGCCCTCCTCCAGGGTGCTGCCGCGCACCACGGTCCAGCGGGTGTCGCTGGCGAACACCCGTCGGCACGCCTCCACTTGGTCGTCGAGCTCGAAGGCGCGGGCCAGTTTGGCCAGTACGGTGGCGGCCCGCACGCCCGTACGGAACAGCCAGGAGTACGTGTCCTTGCCGTCGAGCGTGATGTGCCAGCCGCAGGAGAAGACCAGGCGCGCACCGGGCCGCGCGTGGTCGAGCACCGCCTGTGCCGTGCCGGAGGAGTACTGCCGTACGCCGCGGGGGACCAGCACCGTCAGCACTCCGTCGCATCCGGCGACCGCCCGCCGGATCACCTCCGGGTCGTCCGGCCGGCCGGGGACCACGGTCATCCGGCCTTCGTACGCGGCCAGTTTGGGCACACTGCTCTCGCGGCACACGCCGACCACCTCGTAGCCGCGCTCCAGTGCGTGCCCGATCATGTACTGGCCCAGCTTGCCCGAGGCCCCGACGATGCAGACCTTCTTCGTCCCGTTGATCCGATCCGTGCCCATGGAGCGACCCCTTTTCGCAGAAGTGCCGATGTACCGATGTGCCGTCGTGCTGACCTTATGGTGTAAGGCAAGCTAGCCTTATGGCGTAAGGCAGTCAATGAATCGGACAACGGCCGAGAACAAAGGCGGGCGTATGGGCAAGAAAACGGCGGGACGCGTTCCGCTCAGTCGCGACCGGGTGATCCGTGCGGCGGTGGCACTCGCGGACGCGAAGGGGTCCGCCGCGCTCACCATGCGGGCCATCGCCGAGCCACTGGGCGTCGAGGCCATGTCGCTCTACCACCACGTGGCGGGCCGGGAGGACATCCTCGACGGCATGGTGGACGCGGTGTTCGGCGAGATCGAACTGCCGCCGCGCGACACGGACTGGAAGAGCGCCGTGCGCCACCGCGCGCACTCCGCCCGGACCGTGCTCGGGCGCCATCCGTGGGCCGTCGGTCTGCTGGACTCACGCTCCCGGCCCGGCCCGGCGACCCTGCGCCACCACGACGCGGTCATCGGCACGCTGCGCACCGGGGGCTTCTCGGTCCCGATGGCGGCGCACGCCGTGTCGCTGATCGACAGTTACCTGTACGGGTTCGTGCTCCAGGAGCTGAGCCTGCCGTTCCGGGGCGCGGCCGAACAGGACGAGGTCACCGGCGCCATCCTCGCGGCGATGCCCGCCGACACCTATCCGTACCTAGCCGAACTGGCCACCGAGCAGGTGCAGAAGCCGGGTTACGACCACGGCGAGGAGTTCGCCTTCGGTCTCACCGTCATCCTCGACGCACTGCACCCGGACCTCACGCCCCACCCGCCCGTCTGAGTACCTCACGCCCGTTCACCTGAGTACCCGCCCCGATTACCCGCCGGTACGCAGCTGTTGGAATCAGGGCATGACCCCCACGACGAGCTCGGCCGACGCCCCCGCCGCGAACCGCCCGCACCTGCGCCGCGTGACCACCGCCGGTACCGCGCTCGCGGTCGCCATCGGCCCGCTGGTGGTCGGGGTGCTGGTGGCCAAGGGGATGGCGGCCGATCCGCACGCCCCCGTCAACGCCCTGTTCACCGGCGGCGGTCAGCGCGTCGCGCTCCCCCGGGGCGAGTGGAGACGCCGCCGGCACGCGACGGCACACCGGCTGCGGTCGGCCGGCCGAGGCACCGCCCGGCGCTGTGCCGCCGTGTGCGGGCGGCCGGGGCCGGGGTCGCGGCTCATGCTCGATCTAGAATCGAGAAGAAGTTCGAGAAGATCGCGCAATGACCGATGATTTCCGGCTCGGTCCGCGGTCTACCCATCAACAGGACACCACAACAGGGCACAACCCGCGCCCATCACCTCCGAGGAGCCGGCCATGACCGAAGCAGAGACCCGCACGCTGTCCGTTCCGGGAGCCACCCTGACCTACGACGTCCGCAGGGGCAACGGCCCGGCGGACGACGGATCCGTGCTGATGCTCATCGGATCGCCGATGGACGCCTCCGGATTCGTCACGCTGGCCTCCCACTTCACCGACCGTACGGTCGTCACCTACGACCCGCGCGGTGTCGGCCGCAGCACCCTCGACGACGACTCTGCCGAGCTGCTGCCGCAGGAGCACGCCGAGGACCTGCGGAGCGTCATCGAGGCGGTCGGCGCGGACGCGGTGGACCTGTTCGCGAGCAGCGGCGGGGCGGTCAACGCGCTCGCCCTGGTGACGGCCCACCCCGGCCTGGTCCGTACCCTCGTCGCCCACGAGCCGCCCGTCGCCCGGGCGCTCCCAGACCACGAGACGGCGCTGGCCGCCTGCGAGGCCGTCCGGACCGCCTACCACAGTGCCGGATTCGGCACCGGGATGGCCAAGTTCATCGCCCTGACCTCGCACAAGGGCCCGTTCCCCGCCGACTGGGCGGACCAGCCCGGTCCTTCCGCCGCCGACTTCGGCATGCCCACCGAGGACGACGGCTCGCGCAACGACCCGCTGCTCGGCCAGAACATGCGCGGCTGTACGGGATACCAGCCCGACTACGCCGCGCTGCGCGCCGCCGCCACCCGCATCGTGATCGCGGCGGGGCGGGAGTCCGAGGGCGAGCTCCCCGCCCGGGCCGCCGCCGGAGTGGCCGAGGCGCTGGGCGCAGCGCCGACGGTGTTCCCGAGCCACCACGCCGGTTTCCTGGGCGGCGAGTTCGGCCAGCAGGGCGAGCCGGTGGAGTTCGCGAAGACCCTGCGGCACGTACTGGACGACGAGAGCTGAGAGGGAAACCGGAGGAAGGAAAAGCGGTCCTGCGCCCGGCTCCCCGCTGACATGCTGGTGCCGTGCAGGAACCCACGTCCGTCACCCGTGACGCACCCATCGCCGTACGCACCCCGCTGCTGACGCAACAGTGGCTCGATCTCGCCTTCCTCCACTGGGCGGTCGCGCCCGAGTCGGTGGCGGGGCTGCTGCCGCGCGGCACCTTCCCCGACACGCACGAAGGGGCCACGTACGTCGGGCTCGTGGCCTTCCGGATGCACCGGGTGGGGTGGCTGGGGCTGCCCGGGGTGCCGTACCTCGGGACCTTCCCCGAGACCAATGTGCGGCTGTACTCGGTGGACGAGCACGGGCGGCGCGGGGTGGTCTTCCGGTCGATGGACGCCGCCCGGCTGATTCCGGTGGCGATGGGGCGGGTGGGGTTCCGGCTGCCGTACCTGTGGTCGCGGATGTCGGTACGTACCGTCGGGGACGAGGTCACGTACACCAGCTCCCGGCGCTGGCCCGGGCCGCGCGGCGCCCGCAGCCGGATCACCGTACGGACCGGTGAACCCATCGCAGAACCAACCGAGTTGGAGCACTTCCTCACCGCGCGCTGGGGGATGCACAACGCCTTCTTCGGCGCCGCCGCCTACCTCCCGAACCACCATCCGCGCTGGCCCCTGCACCGCGCCGAGCTGATCGACTGCGAGGAGGACCTGATCGTCGCGGCCGGCCTCCCCGCGCCGGGCGGACCACCGGTCAGCGTCCTGTACTCACCCGGAGTGCCGGTCCGACTGGGCCGCCCGGCGCGCCCTGCGGGTATCCCCACTCCCTAGGTGTCCGGTCCCTAGGTGTCCGGTCCCTAGGTGTCCGGTCCCTAGGTGTCCGGTCAGGACTCCGCGCCGCCGTCAGCCGATCTTCCGTACGTACGAGTCGACGGTCGTGGCGATCGCCTTGGTGTAGCGGGCGATTCCCGGTGAGTGCACCGGGCACGGCTGGGGCTTCGGAGTGGTCGGGGCCTGGCAGAAGTGCAGGGGGTCGTCGTCCCTGTGCAGGGTGGCCAGGCCGTTGCCGCAGTCGTTCGGGCGGGCGCGCTCCTCGTCGGTGCAGGGGAGCCGCTGCTGCCAGGTGTACCTGGCGCCCGGGGCGCTCACCGTGCCTCCCGCGTCGGAGACGGTGTCGCCGGTGGCCGAGGCCTGGGCCTGGTACAGCTCGTTGACCCGGCGGGTACGGTCCGCCGAGAACGCGTCGGGGCCCTGGAGCACCCAGACGATGCGCGGCCGGGGGATCCCGGCGGATGCGGCCGCCGCTCCGATCTGGGCGGTGAGGGTGTCGGCGTCCTTCGCGTAGCGGTCGTAGTACGCGGGCGAGCCCTGCGGGATGTTGTCCATGCAGGGGGTGAAGCCCCAGGAGTTGCCCCAGAACTGGAGGACGACCACCCGGGGCCGGTGCGTCTTGACCAGCGCCGCCGCCTTGTCCTGCGGCGGTACGAGGGAGTCGACGGCCCGCCCGGTGAGGTAGTCGCAGAGGGTCGTGCCCGAGTACGGGGCGCTGTGCACGGTCGCCCGGCCGGTGGCGGCGACCTTTTCGCCCAGCACCACTTGGCTCTCCATGGCGAGGGAGTCGCCGAGGTAGAGCACCGGGTACTTCTCGCGGGGCAGGGGTTTGGGTTTGGGTTTCGGTTTGGGGGCTGTTTGTGGAGGTGGCGTACGGGGGTCCCTCGCTGCCCGGGGTACGTCGTCGGGCCGCGCGGAACCGGCTGCCTCCGGGAGCCCCGGCCGGGCCGCCGCCACGACCCCCGGGCCCGGCGGGTCTTCGGCGGGCGCGTCCGGGACGCCCGTACAGCCCGTGATCCACAGCAGGGCGGCCACGCCCAGTGCTGCGGCGTGTCTCCGACGGGTCATCCTGCGAGCCGTTCCGCGTACGCCGTCGTCGGCGGCGCGGGGGTGGGGCTCGTCAGGCCCACGGACCAGAACTCGGTGGTGCCGGGGACGGCCGTCACGTCGTTCAGGTACGGGGCGGGAGCCGCTCCCGCCGGGCCCCGTACGGTGACCCAGGCGTTGCCCTCGCGGCGCAGATAGGTGCTGCGGGCCTGGTCGCGGTAGTTCCAGCCGGAGATCCAGGCGGCGCGGCCCTGGGTGTCGGCCGCGATCGCGCTGAGTGCGCCGACGTTGAAGTCGAGCGTGGCGTGGGTCCAGGCGGTGCCGTCGAAGTGGGCGAGGACGGGGCTGCCGGGGCGGCCAGGGGGTCCGCCGATGCCGAGTTCGGTGCCCACGGCCCAGACGTCGTTCGGCCCGGCCGCGTGGAGGTCGCCGATGCTCGTGCGCAGGCCGCCGAGGGCGGGCAGGACCGTCCAGGACGTCCCGTTCCAGCGGGCCGCGAATCCCGACCAGCCCCCGCCGTTCGGGCGGTCGCCGCACACCCACACCTGGCCCGCGGACCGTACGACCCGGTACAGGTTGGCGTCGGCGGCGGGCAGCGGCGCGAGCCACTTCCAGGTCGTGCCGGAGCGGTGCAGCAGTCCGGCGGCGCCGCCCCGGGTGCCGCCCACCCAGACGCGGCCGTCCGGGCACATCGCCACCGAGTGCAGCATGACGCCGGATTCGCCCCGGCCGGGGAAGGTCGCTTCGCGCCAGGTGGTGCCGTCCCAGCGCAGGAGGGGGCTCGCGCTCCCCGAGGGCAGTCCGACGCACCAGGCCGAGGTGGCGCTCACCCCGGCCACGTCGCTGAACCTGCCGGGGTAGTCCAGATGGGACAGGTCGGTCTGGGCCCAGGCGGTGCCGTTCCAGTGGGCGGCCAGCGCCCGGCCTCCCGACGATCCGGCGCGGGCCTGTTCGCCGACGGCCCAGGCCTGGTTCGGACCGGCGACGGAGATGCGGCGCAGCTGTGAGGCGGGGGTCCCGCCGGGGACCGGTACGGACTGCCAGTCCTGCGCCCGTACGGCGGGCCCGTCCGCCGGGGCGGCCGGGGCGCCGGCCGCGCGTGCCGACCCGGAGGCGAGCAGTGCGCCGGGCACCACCGCGGCCGCCGCCGCCAGTAATCGTCGTCGTCCCACCACGGGGTTCACGGGGCTTGTCACTACGGGGCCGCCTTCCACCGAAAGGTCCGCACAGGGTCCGCACAAGGAGGACCACAGTGGACCGTTCACACCCCGGCGATCTAGTGACCTGAGTGACAAAAACTCCTCAACTCCGTCACCAATGTGTGGGGTTGGGCGGGTGGGGTGCGTGTTGCGGGTGGGTGCATCCGGGGTTCGCCGGGATCCGGCGGAATCCGCCGGACCTGTTCTGGTCCGGCCGTCGCCGTGTGAACATGTGGGAATGTCGGAGCTCGTACGCATTCCGCTGGCCGGCGGGGACTTCCTGATGGCAGAGGTCGACCGGGTGGACATTCCCCGGGATTCGGTGGTCCTGGCCTCTCCCGAACCCGGGAGAGCCGTCGCCCAGGCGACCAGGTCCCTCGAATCGAGCCTGGCGTCCCTGCGGCCCGCACTGGACACACTCACCCGCACCCTCCAGGCGATGGCGCCCGACGGCTTCCAGGTGGAGTTCGGCGTGAAGCTGGGCGGGGAGACGGGCGTGATCCTCGCCAAGGGCACGGCCGAGGTGCACTTCACGGTCAACGTCACCTGGAACCGGCAGCCGGAGACGGTCCCGACGGCACCAGCGGCACCAGCGGCACCAGCGACAGCGACTGCACCAGCGGCAGCGGCAGCGGCAGCGGCAGCGGCAGCGACTGCACCGGCGCCCCCGGCGGCCGAGCCCGGCTGATGGAGGCCTCGGGTGCCGCGATCGTACGGTTCAGGGCGGTCGCCTCCGAGGAGGTCGTGGGGTACGGCGTGCTGGTCGACGACACCCACGTGGTCACCTGCGCGCACGTCGTCAACGCCGTGCTCGGGCGCGAGCTGCGCTGCCCGGACCCGGCGCTCGGGCGGGTCGTCCGGCTCGAATTCCCGCTGCTCGCACAGCTCACCGAGCACGCCCCCGAGCGCCGGGCCCGGGTGGACGCGTGGGCGCCGCCCGGGGACGCCTTCGACGGCCTGGACGTCGCGGGGCTGACCCTGGTCGGCGAGCCACGGCCGGTGGGTGCCATTCCGGTGCCGCTCGCCGCCTCGTCCGAGCCCGCCGGTGAGGTGCTGATGTACGGCCCCGTACCCGGCCGCCCCGGCGGATGGGTGGCCGGGCGGCTGCGTCCGTCGGTCACCCAGTACCGCCAACAGCTCGACCAGGACGGGCACGGCGCGCACGTCGCGCAGCCCGGCTTCAGCGGCACCCCCATCGTTGACCCGGGCGCGAACCGGGTGCTCGGCATCCTGGTGGCGACGGCGCAGGGCCGCGGGGACACCGATGTGTACGCGGTCCCCGTGCCCGGCATCATCGCGGCCTGGCCCGCCGTCCTCGCGCCGCTGCCGCCGTCCCCGTACAAGGGACTTGAGTCCTTCGGCGAGAGCGACGCCCATCTGTACTTCGGGCGGTCCGCCATGACCCGGCGGCTGGTGGCCGTCGTCGACGAGCAGGGGCTGGTGCCGGTCGTCGGCGCCTCCGGGGTCGGCAAGTCGTCGCTGGCGCACGCGGGCCTGCTGCCCGGGCTGGCCGCGGGTGTCACCTCGTGGACGTTCGTCTCGGTGCGGCCCCGGCCGAACCTGACCGCCGCGCTGGCCGCCGGATTCGCCCGCGCGCTCGGCGCGCGGCATCCGGTGCCGCTCGCCGAACTCGAAGGCTGGCGAGCCAAGTTGGCCGTCGACGGGCTGCTCCCTGCCGCCGAAATGCTGCTCGCGGCGACCGGTGCGGAGCGGCTGCTGTTGGTGATCGACCAGTTCGAGGAGGCGGTCGACGGTTCGCCGGAGAGCCGCAGGCTGCTGTCCCAGTTCGACGCGTTCGCGGACCGGGCGCACTCCCCCGTGGTGGCCGTGCTGACCCTGCGGGAGGACGCCTTCGGTGAACTCTTCGTCGGGCAGGGCGAGTTCGGCGAGCTGCTGCGGCGCACCGCGATCGCCCTGCCGGGGATGGACGCGGACGAGCTGCGCGAGGCGATCGTCGCCCCGGCCGCGCTGCACGGCGTCACCCTGCACGACGGTCTGGTATGGGAGCTGATCTCGACCGTCGGCGGGCGGCCGGGCGCACTCCCCCTGCTGGAGTTCACCCTGTCCCGCATGTGGGCGACGCTGCGCGGCGGCCGGAAACGGCTCTCCTTCGACGCGTACGAGGAGATCGGCCGGCTCGACGGGGCGCTGGCGGAGTACGCGGACGGGGTGCTTGAGGGGCTCGGGGCCGCCGAACAGGCCGACGTACGGCGGCTGTTCCTGGCCCAACTGGTCTCGGCGGACCAGCCGGACGCCCGGCGGGTGGCGCGCCGGGAGGAGATGCCGCCGGCCCAGTGGTCGGTGGCGGTGCGGCTCGCCAATGAGCGGCTGCTGACGGTCGGGCGGGGGCCCGACGGTGCGGAGACGGTGGAGGTGGTGCACGAGGCACTGCTGCGGGCGTGGCAGACGTTGCAGGTGTGGCTCACGGAGGAGGAGCCCTTCCGGAAGTGGCGGCAGTTGCTGACGTACGCGATGAGGCCGGGTGCGGGGCAGTCCGACGGGGAGCAGGCGGGCGGCGGGGTCCTGACGGGCCCGCTGCTGGTGGACTCCGAGCGGTGGCTGGCGGAGCGCCCCGCCGACCTCACCGCCGAGGAGCGCTTCTTCATCGACGACAGCCGCGCCCGTCAGGAGCAGGAGGAGACCCGCTACCGCACCCTGTTCCAGCTGTCGCTGGCCCGCACCCTGAGCTCGGCCGCCGAGCGCGCCACGGATCCGACGGTCGCGCTGCTGCTGGCCGTCGAGTCCCTGGACCGCGCCCCGGAACCGGCCACGCAGACCCAGGTGCGCAACTGCCTGGCCCGGCTCGGCGCGAGCCAGACGGAGCGGGTCGACGCACGCCCGTACGCGGTGGAGTTCGCCCGTATGGGGCGGCGCATCGGGCTGGCGCGCGGGCCCGTGTATCTGCGCTCGCCGCACGAGCCGTGGCTGACCGGGATCGACTGCACCCTGGCTGTCGACCACCGCCGCCAGCTGGTGGTGCACTGGACCGACACCCAGCGGACGGTCCAGCTCAGACTGTCGGCGCCGGTCGCGATCGCGGCCTGCACCAAGGACCTCGGAGTGATCTGCGTCGGCACCGAGTACGGCGAGTTGCGGCTCTTCCGGATGGACCGGGCCGATGCGTTCGCCGAGGCCCGCTGGCAGGTCAGGCTGCCGGAGGCCGCCACCTGTGTCTCGCTGGACGCCGGGGGCCACCGGGTGGCGGTCAGTTGTGACGACGGCGTCACCCGGGTGCTCGACGTCGACGGCGAGGGGCGGGAACTGCTGTCCCTGCCGTCACCGGGCTACATCACGGACGTCGACTTCAGCGCGGACGGGCGGTGGCTCGCCACCGTGGGCGGGGACGGTCTTGTGACGGTGTGGGACTCGGTCCGGCGGCGCGTGACCTGCTCGGCTCCTCAGGCCGGCGGCGGCAGCCTGGCCTTCACGGCGGACGGCGCCCATGTGGTGCTGCCCTCGTGGAGTGACGACAACGACCCTTCTCCCGCTGCCCAGTTGCTGCCGCTGACCGCCGCTCCGCTGGCCGCACTGGCCCGGCGGGCGGCGGGCCGTTCGCTCACCAACGGGGAGTGGCAGGTGCATGTGGGGACCGGGCTGGACGGGGAGTGAGCCGGTCTTGAGGATCACGAGGGCTGCCGGAGCACCCGCAGTGAGTGCCCCTTGAGCAGAAGCCGCCAACCCGCACGCACTCGGATCGGCGGCGAGCCGGTGTCCGGGTCCCGGCCGGTGTCCACGACGGTCTCCCAGTCGCCGCCGTGTCCCGCCGGGACGAGGAACTCCCCTTCCCCGGGAGCGGAGTTGAACATCAACGCGAAGGAGTCGTCCGACTGGCGCTGACCGCGTTCCGTGGGCTCGTTGATCGCCTCCCCGTTGAGGAACATCGTCAGTGCCCCGACCGGCTCGGCCCAGCTCTCCCCCAGTTCACTTCCGTCCGGGGCGTACCAGGCCACGTCCGGCAGCTCACCGCGACTGCCCCTGACCGGCCTGCCGCGCAGGAAGCGGCGCCGTCTGAACACCGGGTGGTCGTGCCGCAACTGGACCAACTTTTTTGTGAAAGCCCAGAGTTCACCTTCTTCGCCGGGTTCGGGCCAGCGCGTCCAGGTCACTTCGTTGTCCTGGCAGTAGGCGTGGTTGTTCCCGTACTGGGTGCGTCCCAGCTCGTCGCCGTGCGCCAGGAGGGGTACGCCCTGGGAGAGGAGCAGGGTGGCGAGGAAGTTGCGCTGCTGGCGGGCCCGTAGGTCCAGCACCTCCTGGTCGTCGGTCTCGCCCTCCGTACCGCAGTTCCAGGAGCGGTTGTCGCTGTCGCCGTCCCAGTTGTCGTCGCCGTTGGCCTCGTTGTGCCGGGTGTCGTACGAGACGAGGTCGCGCAGTGTGAAGCCGTCGTGACAGGTGATCAGGTTGATGGAGGCCAGGGGGCGGCGGCCGTCGTCCTGGTAGAGGTCGGGGGATCCGGTGAGCCGGTCCTTGAGTTCGTGGAGAGGGACGGAGGCCCCGCGCCAGAAGTCCCGTACGGTCTGCCGGTAGCGGACGTTCCACTCGGTCCACAGCGGCGGGAACCGGCCGACCATGTAGCCGCTCTGTCCGATGTCCCAGGGCTCGGCGATCAGTTTGACCTGGCTGACCACGGGGTCCTGCTGGACGAGGCCGAAGAACGACGACAGCCGGTCCACGTCGTGGAAGGTCCGCGCGAGGGTGGCCGCCTGGTCGAAGCGGAACCCGTCGACGTGCATCTCGGTCACCCAGTAACGCAGCGAGTCCAGGATCATCTGGAGGGTGTGCGGGCTGCGCATGAGGAGGCTGTTGCCCGCGCCCGTGGTGTCAATGTAGAGCCGGGGGTCGCCGTCCCGCAGCCGGTAGTACGAGGCGTTGTCCAGGCCCCGGAACGACAGGGTGGGGCCCAGCATGCCGCCTTCCCCGGAGTGGCTGTAGGCGACGTCGAGGATCACCTCGATGCCCTCCCGGTGCAGGGCCCGCACCAGTTGCTTGAACTCGGTCACCTGCTCGCCCCGGTCCCCGCGAGCCGCGTAGGCGTTGTGCGGGGCGAAGAATCCGATGGTGTTGTAGCCCCAGTACTCGGTGAGCCCGGACTCCACCAGCCACTGGTCCGGCACGAACTGCTGGACGGGCATCAGCTCCACCGCCGTGACGCCGAGCTCCACCAGGTGCGAAACGACCGCCGGGTGCGCGAGCCCCGCGTAGGTGCCGCGCAGTTCGTCGGGCAGTTCCGGGTGCAGCATCGTCAGGCCCTTGACGTGGGCCTCGTAGAGCACCGTGCGGTGGTACTCGGTGCGCGGGGGCCGGTCGTCGCCCCAGTCGAAGTAGGGGTTGACGACCACCGCCGCCATCGTGAAGGGGGCGCTGTCCAAGTCGTTCCTGCGGGTGGGCGGCGGGGCGGCGGGGTCGTAGCCGTAGAGCGCCCGGTCCCAGGAGAGCGAGCCCGCGATCGCCTTCGCGTACGGGTCGAGGAGCAGCTTGGCCGGGTTGCACCAGTGCCCCCTCTGGGGCTCGTACGGCCCGTGCACACGGAAGCCGTAGCGCTGGCCCGGCACGATGCCGGGCAGATAGGCGTGCCGTACGAACGCGTCGGCCTCGCGCAGTTCGACGTCCGTCTCGGAGCCGTCGTCGTGCAGCAGGCACAGCTCGATGCGTTCGGCGGCCTCGGAGAAGACCGCGAAGTTGGTTCCCGCACCGTCGTACGTCGCACCCAGCGGATATGCCTGCCCCGGCCAGACTTCCATGGTTCGAGGCTACGCCGCCGCTGCCGGTCGGGAGGGGTACGGGAGGGTCACCAGAGCTTGTCGATCTCCCCGGGGTGGAGCTCGACGCGACTGTTGCGGAAGGCGGCCCCGGCCCGCCGGGCGGTGGGTGTGAAGAAGGCCGCCAGGGTGACCTTGTCGAAGCCGGGCCGGTCGCTGGGGAAGGGGTGCCGGGGCGTGCCGCCGATGAGCACGGTGCCGGGGAGCACCTGCCAGCCCGCGTTCTCGTAGAACGTCCGCAACGGGCGGTCGCAGGTGAAGATCCCCAGGTCAAGCCCTTGCGCGCGCATGGCTTCGCGCGCCGCGACCACCAGCCGCCCGCCGTACCCGCGCCCTCTGGCCGCGCGCCGGGTCACCACGGTGCTGAGTCCGCCGGCGGTGTGGACGGTGCCCGCGTGGGTGAGCTCCTTGGTCAGGATGTCCAGGGCTGCCAGCACCGTACCGCCGTCGTCGCTGTCACCGTCCCCGTCGTCGACGAGCAGCATCGACACCGGCCGCAGCGCGGGGTCGTGCACGGGGGCGTCGGGCGGTGTTGCCTCTCCTGGCGGGGAGGGCCAGGCCTGTTCCTGGAGCTCCCGTACCTGCGTACGCAGCTCGGGCGGGGTGTCGGCTTCGGGGAAGGAGAGGATGTGTGGCACGCACCGATTGTCCGCACCCGGTGCGGTGCCGCAAGGCCTTTACGGAGCCGCTGAGGCCACGCGGACCCCAACTGCCTCCTGCGTTCTACCTCTTGGTCCCCTTGATCCACTTAGGCTTCCGCCATGAGTACTCACGGGGAGCGCCCGCTGCTGTTCCTGGACGTCGACGGAACGCTCCTGCCCTTCGGCGGAGCCCGGCTGCCGTCGACCCTCGAAGACTGGGGCGACTGGCAGCAGCCCGCCAATCCGCATCTGGCGACGATCGACCGCACCCTCGGCCCGCGCCTGCTCGCGCTGCCGTGCGAGATCGTCTGGGCCACCGCCTGGATGCACGACGCGAACACCGTCATCGCACCCCTGCTCGGCCTGCCCGAACTACGGGTGGCGGAACTGCCGGAGTGGCCGGGGCAGGACGACGGCGACCTGGTGCACTGGAAGACCCGTGCGCTGGTCGACTTGGCGGCGGGACGGCCGTTCGTGTGGGTCGACGACGAGATCACGGACCTGGACCGCACGTGGGTGGCCAGGCACCACCCGGGGCGGGCACTGCTCCACCGGGTGGACTCTCAACTCGGCCTGGGGGAACGGGACTTCACGGTGCTGAGCCAGTGGCTGCGCGAAGCGAGCGCGACGGGGAGCACCCGTAGTACGGCTTGATTCGCGCGGTCGCTGCGGCGGGTACGGTCCGACGACGAAGGGCACCCGTTGACGACGTTCGGGTAGCTCCGGCGAAAGTGCGCGGCACGCGCGCGTGCGGATCCCCCGTCGCCCCTGCCCAGGCAGACCGATCGGCAGGGGCGTCGGGGGTCAGGTCACGCGACGGCGGTTCCCTCCAGCTCGACCAGCTGGCCGGGGACCGCCAGCCGCGCCACCCCGAGCATCGTCGAGGCCGGCGCGACCCCGGCGGCGCCCAGGCGGCCCGCCAGTACTCCGTAGTGCGGGAAGAGCTGGTCGACGTCGGTCGTGTAGACGTTGAGCCTGACGAGGTTCGCGAGGGACATGCCGGCCTCGGCGAGCACGGCCTCCAGATTGTCGATGCTCAGCGCCAACTGCCCTGCCATGTCGCCTTCGTGCTGGGGCTTGCCGTCGGCGTCCATGGCGGTCTGACCGGAGACGTACAGGGTCCGGGTCTGCCCGGAGACGAGTTCGCCCTGGTTGAAGCCCAGTTCCGTGGACCAGGTCACCGGGTTGACGGCGGTTCGTTGAATTGCCACGTCGGCTCCACTCGCTTCGATTGGTTCGTCGCGCTCGGTTCGTGCGCTTCGAGGGGAGCATCGCAACCATTGACGACAGCTTTCGTCAGGTATTCCGCCGCGTCCTGCAAATCGGCAGAAAAGTCGGGCCGCACTCACCGGGTCAGTGCGAGCAGTTCGTCGATCGCGGGCCCTTCACCTTCGCCGCTGCCGAGGCGGGCGACGGCCGCGAACGGAGCGATCGCCCGGCTCCAGTCGTGGAGCCGCTCGCCGTCGAGCCCGCACGCCTCCGCCACGCGCGCACAGCGGGTTCCGACGCCCTCCAGCCCTGCGCCGACCAGGACGTAGTCCACGGCGTCGAAGCACGGATCGCCCACGCACGCTTTCGGATCGATGGCCATCAGACCGCGCCCGGCACCGCCGTCGAGCACGTTGCCCAGGTGCAGGTCGCCGTGGAGCAGCACGGTCGTGGTCTGCGTGTCCAGCAGTCGCTCGCACCGCTGGACGGCCCGGTTCCACGAGGTGGCATCGATACGCGCCCCGATCGCGCGCTCGGACAACCGCCTGCCGAGCACGGCGGGCACCCGGCCGGAGGCGGCGAACCACCCCAGCATGCCGCCCTGCTCGACCAGCAGATCCCGGTCCGGACTGAGCTTCAGCACGGCGGGCGTACCGTCCGGCCACCGGCAACGCACCGTGACCGAGGAAGCACCTTGCGGCTGTCGAAATTTCTTCGAGCCAACCTGTTGCATCTAGATGGTTACCGATATATCTTTACGAGTGTCGGTTAAGGAGCCGGCACCCATCCGAAAGATCGGAAGAACCACATCGAAGGAGTTCGATCATGAACAGCACACAGCGAAACCAAGAGTTCGGTCCCGAGGGACATCGACGCTTCCGGGGAGCACCCGACAGCCGTGGCGGATTCGCGCCCGGCGCGGGATTCCCGGAGGGCCCCGGACGCCCCGGTGAGTGGCGCGGCAGGGGTCCCCATCACGGAATGGGCGGCGGACCGCGCGGTATGCGCGGCGGTGGTCCCCGTGGTTCCGGTCGTGGGCGGGCGCGGCGCGGTGACGTCCGCGCGGCGGCCCTGGCCCTGCTGGCCGAACGGCCGATGCACGGTTACGAGATGATCCAGGAGCTGGAGTCCCGGACCGGCGGCGTATGGCGCCCCAGCCCCGGATCCCTTTACCCCGCACTGCAGTTGCTGCAGGACGAGGGCCTGGTCACCGCCGACGACTCCAGCGGCAAGCGCCTGCTGACCCTCACCGAGGCGGGCCGCGAGGCAGCCGCCGCCGGGGCGGACAACCGCCCCTGGGAGCAGATCACCGCAGGCGTCCCGCCGGTGCACAAGGTGCTGCGCGACGGCATCGAACAGATCGCCACCGCCGCGCGCCAGGTCGCCGAGGTGGGCACGGACGAGGAGAAGGCCAAGGCGGCCCAGATCCTCACCGACACCCGCAAGGCCCTGTACCGGCTGCTTGCCGACAGTGAGTGAGCACGTTCGGCATTCGTCATGCGTAGCGAGTCCCGTGAGAAACCCCGTACGGGGTGGGTGTGAGTAGGGCCCGGCCAATTGTGGTCGGGCCCTACTCGTATCCGCAGGCGGTCATGCGGCTCGCGCGAGGATCCTTCTCAGCCAGCGGGTACGGGCCTCCGTGGCGTCCCCGCTCAGCGCGGCCCCCGGGGCGAAGGTGTCGAAGCCGTGGAACGCCCCGGGCCATACGTGCAGTTCGGCCCGGCCGCCGCAGCGCCAGAGCGTGTCGGCGTACGCCACCGCCTCGTCCCGCATCGTCTCGACCGAGCCGACGTCGAGGTACGCCGGGGGCAGCCCCGACAGGTCGGTGGCGCGGGCGGGTGCCGCGTAGACGGGCAGGTCGTCGGTTCCGTACAGGTCGCCCAAGTAGGCCTGCCATGCGGTGGAGTTGGAGGTGCGGTCCAGTGTGTCGGTGGCGGACATCCGGTGGCTGGAGTAGGTGTCGCCCCGGTCGTCGAGCATGGGGCACAGCAGTAGTTGGCCGATCGGGGCCGGCCCGCCCCGGTCGCGGGTGAGCAGCGCGAGTGCCGCCGCGAGTCCGCCACCGGCGCTCTTGCCGCCGATGACGATGCGCTCCGGGTCGACGCCGAGCTCGGCCGCGTGCGCGGATGCCCAGGTGAGACCCGCGTAACAGTCCTCCAGCGCGCCGGGGTAGCGCGTCGCCGGTGCGAGCCGGTACTCGGTGGAGACGACCGCCAGTCCCAGCGGGAGTGCCCAGTCGCGAAGCACGCGCGGGAGCACGGACCAGGCGTTGCCGGAGATCATTCCGCCGCCGTGCAGGTAGTACAGCAGGGGCAGCGGGCCGGTGAGCCCGGCGGGCCGCGCGCTGACGAGGGTGACGTCCGGGGCGCCGGACGGGCCCGGGACCCGTAGCTCCGTCACCTCGAATCGACCGCCGTCCCGGAGCTTGTCGACCGTCGGCCGGGGTCGGACGGCGGCGTCCCTGGCCTGGCGTGCGGCCAGGTTCTGCGGGGTGAGCGGCTCGCGCTCCGTGTCCCCCAGGGCCTCGGCGAGTTCCGGGTCGAGCGGGGGTGTGCCGCCTCTGGTGGGTGCAGGGTCCATGCGGCGTAGTCAATCATCCGGTGCGCACGCACCGGCCGCCTGATGGGCCCTCAACTACTTTGCTGCGGCGGCCTTCTCTTCCGTGGCCTCAGTGGCCGCCGTGGCCTCCGTGGTTGCCGTGGTTGCCGCCTCCCAGACGAAACCGTCCGGGTCGGTGAAGCCCCCGGCCCTGCTGCCGAGGACGATGCGGTGCGAGCCGGTGCCCTCGGGCGTGACTCCGACCTCCTTGGCGAGGGCGCGGTGCCGGTACAGGGCCAGCTTGACCGGGCCGGGCCCGTCCTCGGACGGCTGCTTGGCTCCCGCCTCGAACTCGACGTACCTGCTGCCGAAGCTCCTCGCGACGGCGAGCCCCTGGGACACGTAGAACCGCTTGCTCTCGGCCATGTCCGCGACGCCGATGAGGAGTACGAGGTCGTCGATGCGGCGGGTGGCGGGGCCGGTGCTCTTCTTCGCGGAGGTGGCGACCTTCCAGATGGTCCCGTCGGGGGCGCGCAGACAACCTCCGTATCCCCAGAGGGACTTGGTGGCGGGCTTGAGGACGGTGGCACCGGCGTCGACGGCGGTGCCCATCAGGCTGTCGACGTCGACGGGCTCGGGCACGGTGAGTGCCAGGGCGAACCCCCGGAAGCCGGTGCTGGGGGCGTCGGTGGCCCGCAGCCGGACCTGCGTACCGAGGCCGAATGCGGTGGTCGGGAAGCGGTCGGCGGCTGCGTTGTCGGCCACCTCAAGGGTGACGGATGCGATGTTGTTTTCCATGTCCCTCAAACTAGTTGGGGCACCTGCACCGGTGCTTCTCGAATCCTGATCGGTCCATTACTCCTCGGGTAATCGATCTCTCCCCGCCCCTCCGGCAGGATCAGGTGCACCGGCGGGAGCACCCATCGGGGTCGAGCCGCAGCCACGAGGAGAGCCTCATGTCCGTCAACTCCACTACTTCCGCGACTTCCGACACCACCCCCGCTTCCACCGCCGAGGCCACCCGGGCCGTGGTGGGCGAGTTCCTGAAGGCCCGGCTGGCCTCGGACACCGAGCGGCTCATCGAGATCTTCGCCGACGAGGTGGACTGGCTGCTCGCCGACAACCCGGGCGTTCCGTGGATCCGCCCCCGCACCACGGGCGCCGAATGCGCCGCCCAGGGCGCGGAGTTGGCGGACTACACCGTCCCTGAGGACACGCGCGCCTCCGTCGACACCTTCCTCGTCGACGGTACCGACGCCGTGCTGATGGGCCACCTCTCGGGCACCGTACGGGCGACGGGGAAGTCCTTCGAGGGCCCGTTCGCCCTGCACCTCACGGTCGTGGACGGCCGGGTGACCCGGCACCACCTGTACGAGAACAGCCTGTCGATCGCCGAGGCGTGCAAGCCGTAGCGGAGCCACTCCCGGGCCCTCCCAGGGGCAGCAGCAGCGCGGGCAGATAGCCGGTGCAGCAAAAAGCCCGGCCCGCGCGGGGGGACAGCTCCCGCGCGGGCCGGGTGACTCGGGGGTGGGCTGCGGAAGCCCGTGGACGTACGGGTTACGGAAGGCCGTGGACGTGCGGTCCGACCGCGTTGGACCAGGCGTTGCCCGCCGTCGCGTCCCAGTTGGTGGACCAGGTCATCGCGCCGCGCAGCGCCGGGTAGGTCTTGGTGGGCTTGAAGTTGCCGCAGCCGGTGCCCTTGGTGAGGCAGTCGAGGGCGTTGTTGACGATGGCGGGCGACACGTAGCCGCTGCCCGCGCCCCGGGTCGAGGCCGGGACTCCGATGCCGACCTGGGAGGCGTCGAGGCCGCCCTCCAGCTGGATGCAGGCGAGCGCGGTGAGGAAGTCGACCGAGCCCTGGCTGTAGACCTGGCCGTTGCAGCCGAGCATCGAACCGCTGTTGTAGTACTGCATGTTGACGACCGTGAGGATGTCCTTCACGGCGAGTGCCGTCTTGAAGTACTCGGTGCCGGTCGACTGCATGTCGATGGTCTGCGGGGCCATGGTCAGGACCATGTTCGGGCCCGCCTTGGCGGACAGCTGGCGCAGGGCCTTCGTCAGGTACGTCGAGTTGATGCCGTGTTCCAGGTCGATGTCGATGCCGTTGAAGCCGTACTCCTGCATGAGCTGGTACGCGCTGTCGGCGAAGGCGGTGGCGGAGGCGTCACTGTTGATGGTGACGTTGCCCTTCTCGCCGCCGACCGAGATGATCACCGACTTGCCGGCCGTCTTCTTCGCGGCGATGTCCGCCTTGAAGTCGGCGACATTGGTATAGCCCACGGCCGGGTCGAGGTTGAAGACGATCTGGCCGGGCGTGGTGGTGGAGTCGGCGAAGGAGACGGCGATGATGTCGTACTGGGCCTGGACGTCGCGCAGCTTCTGGACGGTCGCGCCGTTGTTGAAGTTCTGCCAGTAGCCGGTCAGGGCGTGCTTGGGGACGTTGGGGTTGGGGCCGGGTCCCGTGCCGCCCTTCGAGGTGCGCCCGCTGACGGTCGCCGACTTGGCGGATTCGCCGGCCGCGTTCGCCGCGGTGACCTGGAAGTCGTACGAGGTGTCGGCGGCCAGCCCTGTCACGGTCGCCGAGGTGCCGTTCACCGTCTGCACCTTCGTACCCCCTCGGTAGACGTGGTACGAGGTGGCGCCGGTGACTCCGGACCAGGACAGGGCGAGCGAGGAGGAGGTGGGGCTGCCGACGGTGAGGCCGGTGGGGGCGGCGGGGATGCCGGGCTCGGGGTCGGTGCCGCCGCCTCCGTCGGGGCCGAAGACGGAGACGTCGTCCACGAAGTAGGCGGCCTGGCCGTACCAGCCGTGGGTGTAGACGGTGACGGACTTGGTGTTGGGACCGGCCTTGAAGGTGGTGGTGAGCTGCTTCCACTCCGTCGAGCCGGGCGACCAGGTGGAGACGTCGGTGGTGCCGGTGCCGCTCGCGCCGAGGTAGGCGTAGCTGCCCTGGGTCCAGGCGGAGAGCGTGTAGGTCGCGCCGGGCTTCACGGCGACGGACTGCGAACACCGGGCGTTGTCCTGGCCGGCGGGGGTCGCCTTGAGCGCGGCGGCACCACCGTGGGTGGGGGTGGTGACGGAACTCCCGGCCGTACAGGTCCAGTTGGCGAGTCCGGACTCGAACCCGGCGTTCTTGGCGACGTTGAGGTCGGCGGCCTGGGCGACGGGCGCGGTGGCGACGCCGACCGCGACGAGGGTGCCGGCCGTCAGCGCGGCGGAGATGACGGCGCGGCGGCGGCGCGGTCGGAGGGCGTGTCTGGCGGGCCTGGCGGGCGCTTGCTGGCGGTCCACGGGGAGCCTCCGGGGAGAGAGGTGTGGGGTGGGGGCGGGGATACGGTGGCCACCGTTGGTGCAGCAATCTGGTCCAGACCAATAGGGTTGTCAAGACCTCTGGCAGAGAAGGGGAGTTGTCCCTGCCGGAGACGCTTCAGAGCGAGGCGTCAAGAAACTCCTCGAAACGGGCACGGTCGAGCGGGCCTTCGTGGGCGGCCACTCCTTCGCCGCTGCGGATCAGCACGAAGGTGGGGGCGGAGGCCACGCCGAAGCGCTGGGTGGGCAGTGGGCACCGAGCCATGTCGGCCCTTACGACGATCAGCCTCTTGCCATATTCCTCGGCGATGTTCCGTACGACACCGTCCATCTCCTTGCATGCGGAGATGGCCTTGGGCCACGTCCCGAAGAAGTACGCGAGCACGGGGCGGTCTCCCGCCCGCGCCAGGATGAAGTCGAACTCGTCACTCTCCATCGGCTGATGAATCCTGCTCACCACGAAGCCTCCAAGATCTCCACGCACCACACTGACCTGCAACAATCCCCCATCATCCCCCAAACCCCCTCCTGCACAGACCTCCATCCCCGCCCCCTTGAGCGGCGGGCCCGCTACACCCCCGCTTCGTCGGGCGGCGGGCCCACCCCCACCCATTGCCCCGCCCCCTCGGGCGCCGGGGCCGGTACGCCTCCGCCTCCTTGGGCGGCGGCGCCGCCCCTACCCCCTAGCCCCCTTGGGCGGCGGGGCCGCCCCCCCCCCCCCCCCCCCGGGGGGGGGGGGGGGGGGGAGGGGGTGGGTCCCCGGTGAGTCAAACC
>NZ_JBVIMX010000011.1:0-216652 GCF_055579625.1 Streptomyces sp. NPDC032721
CGCCCCCCGGCACCCCCAATCCGCCTGGGTCGTCTGCCTGTTGCGCGGGATGCTGGCCGCCGGGCTCGGGCTCGGGACGTTCGCCGTGGTGGTCATGGTGATGTGGATCAGCTCGCCGTACCCGGACGCGGGGGCCGGGGCCGCGCTGCACATCGCCGCCGGACTCTGGCTCCTCGCGCACGGCGCCGATCTCGTACGGACGGAAACCCTCAACGGCGCCGCCGCCCCCGTCGCGCTGACCCCGATGCTGTGCGCCGTACTGCCCCTGTGGCTCGCGCACCGCGCGGCCAGGGACGCGCTGGAGGAGGACGGGGAGGGTGGGGAGGACGGTGCGGAGGGTGCGCGGTCGGACGGCGTGCGGAGCGTGCCGTCCGGGTGGGCGGCATTCGGCGGGGTGACGGCCGGATACCTGGCCGTCGGGTTCGCCGCCGCGCTCTACGCCTCCGACGGCCCGCTGCCCGCCGTGCCCGCGACCGTCGCCGTGTGGCTGCCGCTCGTCGTGTGCTTCGCCGCCGCCGCAGGGGTGTGGAGTGCGTACGGCCGGCCGTACGGACCGCTGCCCGCCTGGGTTCCGCGTGAGGTGCGGCGGGCCCTGGTGCGGCCGTGGCTCGCGGCGGCGGGGCGGGCCGCCGTGGCCGCGACGACGGTGCTGGTGGGCGGTGGCGCGCTGGCCGTCGGGGCGTCGCTGGCGCTGCACATGGACCTGGCGCAGGAGTCGTTCCTGGATCTGGCGGGGGAGTGGTCGGGGCGTTTCTCCGTACTGCTTCTCGCGCTGGTGCTGGTGCCGAACGCCGCCGTCTGGGCGGCTTCGTACGGCATCGGGGCCGGGTTCGGGCTCGGCACGGGAGCCGTCATGACACCACTGGGGAGCACGGGCGTCGCCGCGCTCCCGCACTTCCCGCTGCTCGCGGCACTCCCCCAGGAGGGGCGGAGCACCCCGCTCAACTGGGCAGTGGTGGCGGTGCCGTTGGCCGCCGGGCTGACGGTCGCCTGGTTCACGGTACGGGTGGCCGCGCCCGCGTTCGCCGTACGGGAAGAGGCGTGGGGGCGGCGGCTGACGGCGGGCACCGCCGCCCTGGGAGCGGCGGGCTGCGGGGCGGCCATGGCGCTGCTCGCGGCGGCGTCGGGCGGGGCGCTGGGGGTGGAACGGCTGGCGGAGTTCGGGCCGGTGTGGTGGCAGACGGGGCTCGGGGCCGCGCTGTGGGCGGCGGGAGTGGGGGTGCCGGGGGCGCTGGTGTTGCGGGCGTGGCGGGTGAGGGAGCGGTCGCCCTGGTCGTTCGGGCTTGCGCGGCTCAGGAGTTGGGGGACGGGGAGCTGGTGGCGGGGGAGCCGTCGGAAGGGGAGCTGGGCCTTCTGGCGGCGAGGTGCCGAGGGTTCGACGGGTTCGGGCCCGGCTCCCGGTCCGGAGATCGTGGAGCCTCCGGGCCCGCCGCCGGCGTTCGCTCCGCTGGTGGGTGCGGCGGTCCCCGTGCCGTCCCAGGGTGAGGACGCGGAGCCCGGGTGGCACGAGAGCGGGGCGCGCGAGGTGCGGTGGGCCGCGTTGCGCGAGGCGTCGGGCGGCCTGATGGCGCAGTTGCCCGAAGAGCTGCCCGAAGAGTTGTCCGAGGAGGAAGCGCGGCCGGGGGTCGGGGCGGACCCGAACCCGAACCCGGCAGCCGAGCCAGCCCCGCAGCAGGACAAGCCGCCCGTCAGTGAAGCGAGCGGCAGCAGCGCCGGCGACTAGCGGCGACTAGTAGCGACTGGCAACGGGTGCCTGCCTCACCGCAGGCACCCGCACCCTTCTGCGCCGCTCCCTACTCCTTGACCCCGAAGACCGGGACCAACGACTTCGGCAGTTCGTCGTTGCAGGACAGCTGCGCGGACTTGGTCAGGGAGTCCGCGACGCACGTGTAGTAGTCCCGGTACACCATCTGCACCGTGAACGTGCCCGCCACGATCGCCAGCGCCAGTACCGCCGTCACCAGACCGCTCACCGCGGCCGTCGTCTGCGGACGGGTGGAGGCGGGCGGCCCGGCCGGTGCCGGGGCGGGGGCGACTGCCGTGGCCGCCGAAGTGGCGTCCGGCTTCGGCTTGTTGCGGAGCGAGCTGATGCCCCAGTACAGCGCCAGCGCACCCAGCAGCAGGGCGATCTCCCGCTGGGTGAACACCGCGAAGAAGAACGCCCACATGCCCGCCAGCAGCGCGTAACGCGCGCGCCGCTGGGCCGGGTCCGTCGGGTCCCAGCGCAGCCCGGTGCCCCCGGGGCCCGCGCCGTTCCCGCCATCGGGTCCGCCCTGGTCGCGACCGTTGCCGCCGTTGCCTCCCGTACTGCCGAAGGGACCGTCGCCGCGCCCCGGTTGACGGGTGCTCCAGCGGCTGCCGCCGGAAGCGGAGCGGTCGGAATCGGAGGAGCCCTCGGACCCTCCGTTGCCCCCGTTGCCCCCATTGCCTCCGTTGACCGGCTCGCGCGGTTGCCACGGCTGGTCCGGCCTGCCCTCGGGCGGCGGCGCGAACGGGTTGTCCTCCTCCGAAGAGCCCTTCGAGGACGGTGAAGAGGCGGACGCAGAGGACGGCCCCTCCCGGAGCGCCAGTGCCACCCCCCGGCGGTCGGCGGGAAGGCCACCGGCCGCCGACGGCAGCAGGGGTTCCGGCAGCGGCGGGAGCGGGCGGCGGAGAGCCGCGGTGCGGCGGCGTCGGTCCGTCATCTGGTGAACGTCTTCCCCTCAAGCCCTCCGGCGGCTCCCGGAGCGTTGTGCTCCGCAATGCGGAAGGCGTATGTCGGCTGGTCCCCGCTCCCACGGCCGCCCCTGCGCACGGGCAGGGCGGTGACGGGACGGAGTCCTGCCCTGACGCTACCTCCCGTGCGTGCACCCGTCCCGTGGGGGCGGCCCGGTGTGCCGGTATCGTTGCGAGCGGCCGTCGCCTTCGTAGGGTTCCCCGTATCGCGGGGCGCATTCGATTCGTACGACCACACAAACCGCACCACCCGCGAGAAAGAGACCCGCCGTGGCCTCCCCGCCCCCCTCCGCCGCCGCTGCCACGCCTGTGGCGGCGACCGAATACCTGCCGAAGACCCCCGCCCGCCTCGTGGTCCTGGTCTCCGGCTCCGGTACGAACCTCCAAGCGCTGCTGGACGCCATCGCCGCCGACCCGCAGGGCTACGGTGCCCGGGTCGTCGCCGTCGGGGCCGACCGCGACCACATCGTGGGCCTCGAACGGGCCGAGAAGGCCGGGCTGCCCACCTTCGTCGTCAAGGTGAAGGACCACGCCACCCGCGAGGAGTGGGACGCGGCCCTGGCCGCCGCCATCGCCGCGCACGAGCCGGATCTCGTCGTCTCGGCGGGCTTCATGAAGATCGTGGGCAAGGAGTTCCTCGCCCTCTTCGGCGGGCGGACGGTCAATACGCACCCCGCCCTGCTGCCCAGTTTTCCCGGCGCCCACGGTGTCCGCGACGCACTCGCGTACGGCGCGAAGGTCACCGGGTGCACCGTCCACTTCGTCGACGACGGCGTCGACACCGGCCCGATCATCGCCCAGGGCGTGGTCGAGGTGCGGAGTGAGGACGACGAAGCCGCTCTCCATGAGCGCATCAAGGAAGTCGAGCGCACGCTGCTCGTCGAGGTCGTGGGGCGTCTGGCCCGGCACGGCTACCGCATAGAGGGACGAAAGGTACGAATTCGTGAGCACGGTGCTTAAGCCCATCCGTCGCGCGCTGATCAGCGTCTACGACAAGACCGGTCTTGAGGAGCTCGCCCAGGGCCTTCACGCGGCGGGCGTCGAGCTGGTGTCGACCGGCTCCACCGCAGCGAAGATCGCCGCCGCCGGGGTGCCCGTCACCAAGGTCGAGGAGCTCACCGGGTTCCCCGAGTGCCTGGACGGCCGGGTCAAGACCCTGCACCCGCGCGTGCACGCCGGCATCCTCGCCGACCTGCGCCTGGAGGACCACCAGCGGCAGCTCGCCGAGCTGGAGATCAAGCCCTTCGACCTGGTCGTGGTGAACCTCTACCCGTTCACGCAGACCGTCGCCTCGGGCGCGAGCCCCGACGAGTGCGTCGAGCAGATCGACATCGGCGGCCCCTCGATGGTCCGCGCCGCCGCCAAGAACCACCCGTCGGTCGCGGTCGTCACCAGCCCCGAGCGGTACACGGACGTCCTCGCGGCCGTCGCCGAGGGCGGCTTCGACCTCACCGCCCGCAAGCGCCTGGCGGGCGAGGCCTTCCAGCACACGGCCGCTTACGACGTGGCGGTCGCGGCCTGGTTCGCCGACGACTACGCCGCGGCCGACGACTCCGGCTTCCCCGACTTCATCGGCCGGACGTACACCCGCAAGAACGTCCTGCGGTACGGCGAGAACCCGCACCAGGGCGCCGCGCTCTACGTCAACGGCGAGGGCGGTCTCGCCGAGGCCGAGCAGCTGCACGGCAAGGAGATGTCGTACAACAACTTCACCGACACCGACGCCGCCCGCCGCGCCGCCTACGACCACACCGAGCCCTGCGTCGCGATCATCAAGCACGCCAACCCGTGCGGCATCGCGATCGGTGACGACGTCGCCGAGGCCCACCGCAAGGCGCACGCCTGCGACCCGCTCTCCGCGTTCGGCGGCGTCATCGCCGTCAACCGCCCGGTCAGCGTCGCCATGGCCGAGCAGGTCGCGGAGATCTTCACCGAGGTCATCGTCGCCCCGGCGTACGAGGACGGGGCCGTCGAGGTCCTGGCCCGCAAGAAGAACATCCGCGTGCTGCGCTGCGACGGCGCCCCCTCGGACACCGTCGAGGTCAAGACGATCGACGGCGGCGCCCTCCTCCAGGTCACCGACCGCCTCCAGGCCGACGGCGACGACCCGGCCAACTGGACGCTGGCCACCGGCGACGCCCTGTCCGCCGAGGAACTCCAGGAGCTCTCCTTCGCCTGGAAGGCCTCCCGCGCGGTCAAGTCCAACGCGATCCTGCTCGCCAAGGACGGCGCCAGCGTCGGCGTCGGCATGGGCCAGGTCAACCGCGTCGACTCCGCCAAGCTGGCCGTCGAGCGGGCGGGCGAGGAGCGGGCGCGCGGTGCGTACGCCGCCTCGGACGCGTTCTTCCCGTTCCCCGACGGCCTGGAGATCCTGCTGAACGCCGGCATCAAGGCCGTGGTCCAGCCGGGCGGTTCGGTCCGCGACGAGCTGGTGGTCGAGGCCGCGAAGAAGGCGGGCGTGACCATGTACTTCACGGGCACGCGCCACTTCTTCCACTAGTACGCACAGGCAGTACGCACACGTAGTACGCACACGTACGTGACGGAAGCCGTGCCCTCCCCCGAGGAGCACGGCTTCCGTCACGTACGGCCGGTCGGCTGCGGTCGGTCAGCAGCGCGGCAGCCCCGGGATCGGCTCCCAGTTGCCGCCCTTGCTGAACGCGGTGGCGCTCACCCAGACGTTCTTGTTGCCCTTGTCGTCGTCGGTCTTCGCCCACCAGTCGTTCTTGTTGCCGTGCTCGTCCTGGTGGGGCTGGCCCTTGACCTGGCAGTAGAAGTAGTTGCTGCCCGCCCAGAGCACGCCCTTCCTGGCGGAGTTGGTGGTCGGGGACGCGTAGCTGTACGCGTTCCGCCAGGTGTTGAAGTAGTACTTCCCCTGGATCTGCGCCTGGGACGAGGCTGCCGGAGCGGACGTGGCGGCGGTGTCGGCCTGGGCGACACCGGGCGCCAGCAGTGCGGCGGCCCCCGCGACCGTGGCACCGAGGACGGCGATCATCGAACGGGTCGTGCGCATCTTTTCCCCCTGTGAGGTGATGAGTTGCGTGGTGCTGTGGTGCGCTGCCGCCTCATCGGCGGCACGACAACACCATCGGCCCGCAGCCCCGCCCCCGGTACCTCGGATGTCTCAGGGTGCCCGCACGCCGGGCGGCGCGTACTCCTTGAGGTAGTGGGAGATCCTGTCCGCGTGGGGCCGGAGCTTCGCCGGAGCGCCGCCCCACTCGTTGACCCGGGAGGCGGAGGAACGATGGGCGAGGGCGCCGGCCACCTGGGTGGGGACGTTCAGACCGGGCCACAGCTCCGGGGTGATCGCGCACAGGTACCGGCCGAGCGCCGGAATGGACTGCTCCGGCGGGAAGGGCGGTTTCGGGTTGCCGGTCGCGGGCCGTTCGTCGCTCTTGAGCCAGTACCGCACCACCCGGGGCGTCCAACGGGCGATCCCGTACTCGTCGTTGGCCGGATCGGCGAGATCAGGGTCGAAGTCGCTCTCCACCTTCAGGATCGCCGCGATCTGCGCGGGCGTGACGTCCTTCTCGCCGCACTGGTGCGCCGAGTCGACGATCAGCCGCCGGTACGCCACCGGGATGCCCTTGTCGGTACGGAGTTCGGCCGCGCCGTACGCCGACTCCGGCGGCGGGGTCTCCCGCAGCGCCCAGAACCCCAGCCCGCCTCCCACCAGCGCCACCGCGACCCCGGCCGCCCACAGGGCCCGCACGGCCCGCCGGGAGCGGGGGCGCAGCCTGGGCAGGCCGGGGGAGGGGGCGGAGCCGGTGATCTCCTCGATGCGTCGCAGCAGTGCGGCGGCGGTGTGCGCGGAGCGCGCCTCGTGCGTCGGCGCGAGGCAGTCGGTGACGATCTGCCGCCACTCCGGCGGCAGTCCGGGGTCCAGACGCAGCTCCGACTGCCCGCGTGCGTAGCTGAGCAGTGCTTCCGAGCGGGCGGCAGGGCCCGCGCCCCCGCCGCTGCTGCCGCCCGGCAGCGGCGCTCTTCCCGTCAGTACCCGGTGGGCCAGTACCCCGAAGGCCCAGATGTCCGTCGTCGGCCGCACCTGCCGCCCGCCGCTGTCGCTGATCTCCGCCCAGAGCAGCTCCGGCGGCGTGTAGTCGGGGGTGGCGAAGGCGGGCGCGTAGGCGTGGGTGCCGTCCATCTCGGCGGCCAGGTTGAAGTCGCCGAGCCGGACCGTGCCGTCGGCCATCAGCAGGACGTTGCCCGGCTTGAGGTCGCCGTGCACCCAGCCCGCGTGGTGCAGCTGGTGCAGCCCCTCGCAGACCTGGGCGAGCAGCGCGGGCCCCGCCGCGGGCACCGCCTCCCTGGCGAGGAGTATGTCGAGCGAGCCCTCCGCACGTTCCAGTACGAGGACGGTGGCGCCGTCCAGTTCGGGGCGGTCCGGGTCGTCGACGGTCAGGGCCTCGTACATCCGGATCAGCCGGGGACGGGACAGCTTGCGGTGCATGGCCAGCTCGCGCTGGGCGAGCTCGCGCAGGTGTCCCAGCTGGCGCGGGGTGCGGGTGCCGGTCGGCAGGAACTTCAGCGCGGCCTCGGCGGGCAGGCCCGGGGCGGCCCCCGACACCTTGGCCGCGGCGTACACACTGCCGAAGGCCCCGGCGGCGAGCGGCTCGCGCACCTGCCAGGAGCCGATGCGGTAGCCGGACGGGACGGTGACGGCGAAGCGGCCCTCGTCGGTGGTCATCCGTTCGCCGGCTCCCGCTCCAGCAGGGCGAGTTCGGATTCCCGTACGAGGTCGAAGCGGAGGGCGAGCGAGACCAGGGACTCCTTCTTGCCGTTGAGGCGCGGTCCGGCGTCCGCGGTGTCCGGGGGCTGCTTGAGGCGCAGCTTGACCGCGAGGTAGTCGATGTTCCACTGCACGGAGGTACGGGAGGCGGCGGGCCAGCCGGGCGCGAGCCGCTCCGCCACCTGGTCGACCGTGGGCAGCGGGGCGTGCGGCTCGCCGCGCAGCCGGGGCTCGCACAGCGCGACCAGTACGGCGAAGTACCGCTTCGTACGGTCGAGGGCGAACGCCGGGGCGGTGAGCGCCCCCTCGGGGGAGCCGCCGCCCTCCACGTAGTCGTGCCGGGGGGCCCACACCTCGAAGCCGAGCAGCTCCCCGGCGGCCGGCAGCACCACCCGGGAGAACTCGAACGGCACGGGTGCGTCGAGCCTGCCCGGGGCGATCTTGATGTGCTCGCCCGCGCCCTCCGGGTTCTCGACCACGTACGTCTGCCGGGAACTGAGGTTGCTCAGCGTCCAGAAGGCGCCGCTGGCCCGGATCTCACCGGCGGAGCGGGAGATCCCGTCGTGCGCGAGGGTCAGGTGGGGCGTGCTGGTGCCGTCGTCGCGAGGCGGCGGCGTACGGCCGAAACGCAGGGCCTCGCCGGGCGCGAGCCGGAACTGATCGTCGGGGCCCGTGCAGTGCGCGGGCACGACGATGATGCTGTACATGCTGGAGTCCTCCCCGTCCGGCCGGGACCGGAACCCGAGCCAGGGTAGGGAGCGGAACGCTCCGGCATAAGACGGAAGGCCGCCAATTCCTCACAACGAGCGAGGAATTGGCGGCCTTCACAGGGCCTCACCGGAAGGTTTACTTCCGGAAGTGGTCCCTTACTTCTTGATGACGATCGTGCTGCCCGCACGGTCGTGCCAGCCCTGGAGCTTGCCCGAGTTGTCGAAGAACGGGGACAGGTAGACCAGGAGCGTGCCAAGACCGCAGAAGAGCGAACCGACCATCGGGATGATCCAGCGGATGAAGCCGGCACCCAGACCGGGGGCCTGACCGGTGGACTCCTTGACGACCTTCACACCGAGGACCATCTTGCCGAGCGTGGCGCCCCAGATGGAGACCATCAGCCACTCGTAGAGCAGCGCGATCAGGGCGAAGACGGCGATGGCGCCGAAGAACGCGGCGATGATGCCGACGCTGGCCTCGGTGGCGTCGTTGACGCACTGGGTGTAGGCGGCGGTGCCGTACTCCTTGCCGGAGCAGTCGTCGATGCTCTCCGAGGCGCCGACCAGACCGGCCAGGCCGATCGCCGAGAAGATCGCGTACAGGATGCCGTACGCCACGGCGTCGAGCGCGCGGGCGCCCAGACGCCGTCCCATCGTGGCCAGTTCGACGGTTCCCAGACCGGGCACGTTGATGTAGCCGTTGTTGGCCTGGAGGGTGCCGCCCGGGCCGCCCATCGGCTGGCCCGGCTGCGGGTAGCCGTAGCCCTGCTGCGGCGGGACGCCCTGGGGGGCCTGCTGCGGGTAGCCGTACGCGGGCTGGCCCTGCGGGGGCTGCTGCGGGTAGCCGTAACCGGGCTGGCCCTGCGGCGGCTGCTGCGGCTGGCCCTGGGGCTGGCCGTACGGGTTGTTGGGGTCGCCGAAGCTCACGAGCGATTCCTCCGTTGGTGGTGCTTGGGGACGTTGCGGGACAAGCGGAGGAAGTTACGTGGATCGAGCGGTGTGCCCCCCTGCGCTGCCGCGGACCTGCGGGCCACATCGTTGTATTACGGTCAGTCTTTTGTCCAGCCGGAAACCACAGGTGTTGTGCAAGTGCAACGTTTGATTCCAGCCGGTGACAAAGTGAACGGCGGGAATTGGAACCCTGACCCGCTCTCCGCGAAGATGGGGGCATGACTGCCCAGATTCTCGACGGCAAGGCCACCGCAGCCGCGATCAAGTCCGAACTCAACGGCCGCGTCGCGGCCCTGAAGAGCAAGGGGATCACTCCCGGGCTCGGCACGCTGCTGGTCGGCGACGACCCGGGCAGCAAGTGGTACGTGGCGGGCAAGCACCGCGACTGTGCCCAGGTCGGTATCGCCTCCCTCCAGCGCGAACTGCCCGAAACCGCCACCCAGGAGGAGATCGAGGCCGTCGTCCGGGAGCTCAACGAGAACCCGGAGTGCACCGGCTACATCGTCCAACTCCCGCTCCCCAAGGGCATCGACACCAACCGCGTCCTGGAGCTGATGGACCCGGCCAAGGACGCCGACGGCCTGCACCCGATGAGCCTGGGCCGCCTGGTCATCGGCGAGCCGGGCCCGCTGCCCTGCACCCCGTACGGCATCGTCCAGCTGCTCCGGCACCACGGGGTCGAGATCGCGGGCGCCCACGTCGTCGTGGTCGGCCGAGGCATCACCATCGGCCGGCCGATGCCCCTCGTCCTGACCCGCAAGTCCGAGAACGCCACGGTCACCCAGTGCCACACCGGCACCCGTGACCTCTCCTCGCACCTGCGCCAGGCCGACATCATCGTGGCCGCCGCCGGTGTGCCGCACCTGATCAAGCCCGAGGACGTCAAGCCGGGCGCGGCCGTCCTGGACGTCGGCGTCAGCCGCGACGAGAACGGCAAGATCGTCGGCGATGTCCACCCGGGCGTCGCCGAGATCGCGGGCTGGGTCGCCCCCAACCCGGGTGGTGTCGGCCCGATGACCCGTGCCCAGCTGCTGGTCAACGTCGTTGAGGCGGCGGAGCGCGCCGCCGGTACCACCGACGCGGGCTGACGGGAAAGGGACCGACGTCCATGAACGGCAAGGCGGACGACCGCAGCGAGGACCGCGCCGAGGACCGCGCCGAGGCGGGTTCCGCGGGAGCGAAGGGGGCCACGGCAGAGGCGAAGGTGAAGGCTGAGCCGGAGACGGAACCGGAGACGGAACCGGAGACTGCTCCGGAGTCGGAGCCCGAGTCCCAGCCCCAGTCCGATGCCGAGCCGGAGCCCGTCGCCAAGGGTGCCGTCAGTGCGCCCGGTCCCGACGGGCCCGTCAAGACCACCCGGCGCTTCCCGCTGCTCACCCGGGACACCGCCCGTCCCGAGGGCGGTGGCCGGGCCGCCCCCGGGGACGCTCCGGCGCCCGCCCGGCAGTGGCCGCTGATCACCGTTCTCGGGGCGACCGGGATCGGGCTGCTGCTCGTCGCGGTCGACGCGTTCGAGATCGGCTTCCGCCTCGGCACCCTCCTGATCGGGCTCGCACTGCTCACCGGTGCCGTCTTCCGGTGGGTGCTGCCGTCGGTCGGGATGCTGGCGGTCCGCTCCCGCTTCACCGACATCGTGACGTACGGAGTACTCGGTCTCGCCATCACGCTGCTGGCGCTGATGACGCAGCCCAAGCCGTGGCTGACGCTCCCGTTCCTGGAGGAAGCGGTCCGCTTCACGGTGCGCTGAGACGCGGTCGTACGGCAGAACAGGACGGTGGCCCGGTCCCTCCCCCCGCGGAGAGGACCGGGCCACCGTCTTCTTCGTACGCGCCCCGCGCCAGCCGGTTACCGGCAGGAAGGGCTGTTGCGGATGTTGATCGCGTACGGCATCCAGCCGGGGTTGACGCGGTAGCTGCGCCCGGGCCGCGCGCACTCCCAGTGCTTGCGGCTGCCGTTGTAGCGCTGGAGGTAGATGCGGGCGCCGTCGTCGCGGCGGGTGTTGATGACGATGTTGGCCGAACGGCCGCGCGGGCCGAGCCACTGGAAGCCGCGGTCCTTGTACGCGGCCTTGAACGTGTTGCCCCGGTAGAAGCAGACGCGCGGCCAGGCGCAGTAGCGCTGGGCGTTGACGTCCGCTGCGGCGACGGCGGACGACGCGAGCGCCGACGCCTCCGCGGAGACGGACTTGGCCGCCTTGGTCTGGGCGGCGGGCGCGGCCGCCGCGCCGGGGGCCGCCCCGACGGCGAACAGTCCGCCGACCGACAGGGCCGCTGTCGCGAGTGCGACGGCACGCTTCTGGGATCGCATGAGTGGTTCCTCCCCGTTGGCTGTGCTGAGCCGTGCTGTGCTGAGCTGTGCTGGGCACCACACTGCGGGGCCACTTCCGGTCGCCGCCACAGTGCCGGGGCCGGCCGGGTGAGCGTGGGACGTCCCACGTCGCCACCTGCGGGGACGCCCCGTCCCAGGACGTCGTGCTGGGACGGCGGGGACGTACGGAGTGCTCGGAGAATGTCCGGAACCCGCCCCGGCGGCGCGAAACCGGGAACCCTCCCGACGGTCCTCCGCATCATCAGTGAGGACTGCCGGGGCGGGCACTCGCGGTGCGCGCCCCGGCTCGGGGGAGCAGCACGAGCGCGTACGGGGTGGTCATGTCGCGTTGGAAGGCAGTGCCGGCGGAGCTGGGGGAGCGGGACCGTCAACTGGTCGTCCAGCTGAGGAGGTTGAAGGACCACATCGGGCTGAGTCTGGCCGCCCTGGAGGCCCGGACGACCAGCAGCCGTTCGTCCTGGGAGCGATACCTCAACGGCCGCACGCCACCGCCGAGAGAAGCGGTCGAGCAACTGGCCCGGCTCTGCGGCGGCGACCCGACCCGGCTGCTCGTCCTGTACGACGTCGCCGCACGCGAACGAGGAGAGCAGCGGGCACCCGCGCAGCCCCCGGCGGAAGCGGAGGACGAGGGACCCGGCGCGCCCGGGGCCGCACCCGTCCGCACCCTCCGGCTCGGTCCGCCCCTGTGCGCCGTCGCGGCCCTCGCCCTGCTGGTCGCCTTCGCCGCCGGGTACGCCCTCGCCGTGGAGCTGCGCGGCGACGGGGGCGCGGCGCCGCAGGACTCGGCCTCGTACCCCTACACGTACGAGGAAGGTCGCACGTACTCCTGCCGGATCGGGCGCAAGGACGGTGACCTCTACGCGGGGCACAGCCTCAGCCGGGACGCGCTGCTGACGACGAACAGCAGCGGCCGGGACGTCGTCGAGGCGCAGTGCCTGCTGCGCTACCACCACCTCGACCCGGGCACGGTCGACGGGCTGTACGGGGCGCGGGTGACGAGCGCGGTCGAGGTCTTCCAGCGGGAGCACCGGCTGGTCGTGGACGGGGTGATCGGGGAGCACACCTGGCGGGAGCTGCGCCGATGAGCGGGGGCGCGGGTGCGAAAGGCGCCGAAGGTGCCGAAGGTGCGCGGAAAGTGGTCGGGATGGTCGGTGACTGTGCCCATCTCGCACAGGAGTTGCGGGAGTTGAAGGCCCGTACGGGGCTCAGTCTGGCCGCGCTGGCCGAACGGACCCCGTACAGCAAGTCGTCCTGGGAGCGCTATCTCAACGGCAAGAAGCCGGTCCCCAAGCAGGCCGTCGAGGCGCTGTGCGCGGTGGCGGGGGAGCCGTGCGCGCGGCTGCTCGCGCTGTGGGAGCTGGCGGATGCGGCGTGGAGCGGGCGGGCGGCCGGCCCGGCCGCGGCAACCCCTCCCGCTCCCGCTCCCGCTCCCGCTCCCGCTCCCGGTGCCGGTGCCGGTGCCGGTGTCGTACGGCGGCGGAGGTGGAGGCCGTACGGGCTGCTCGGCGCGGGGGCGGTGCTCGGTGCGACGGCCGCACTGCTGGGTGTCGGAGCCGTCAGGGGCGGAAACCCGCAGGTCATCGAGAGCCCGGCGCCCACCGGATCGGCCACCGGGGCGGCCGGTGTCGAGGCGGGCTGCCTCGGGGTGCAGTGCGAGGGACGCACCCCGATGGGCATGGGGTGCGGTCAGCAGGGCGCCGCGACCTCGCTGGTGGACCGGTACGCCAGTGAGGGGCAGCGGCTGGAGATCAGGTACAGCGAGATCTGCCGGTCGATGTGGGTACGGGCCTCACACCTCAAGGTCGGCGACAAGGTCGCGCTCTACCCGGCACTCAAGGACGAGAGCGCTACGAAGGGGAGCACGCGGGACGGTACGCGCGGCAGCACCCCCGCAGAGTCGGGCGAAGGGGACGAAAGCGGAGGAAAGGTGATGCGCGCGGAGGCCGTTGATGTGGGGGATGCCACAGGCTGGGTGGTCACGGCGATGACCGCGCCGCGCGATCCGTCCGGTGCGCGGGTCTGTTTGGAGCCTGCGACCGGGGGGACCCCGGAGTGCTTCGACAAGTGATCCAAACGTGATCGACAAGTGCAACTGGGCGGAACCATTCTGAGGTTGAGTGGCGTCTTGGAGTCCGACGTTCCGTTGTGGATCATCGTAAAGATCTTGATTCGGGTGAAGGTGTCGGAAGGTTGGACTTGTAGGGACATAGCGGGAGGCCGGAGAGGAAGGTCAGGGCTCCGGCAAACCGCACACAGCAACGATGGGACACTGGTACAGGCGATCGGGACGGGAGGCGCGCAATGGGGTGCGCCGGTGTTCCGATTTGCTCCCGTGCGCTCCCACCCCAGGAACTGACATCCTGGCTTCGCGCATCCCTCTGGGTACGCCAGGTTTCCCCAGGTTCGAAGGGACATGGGCAGGGGGCAGGGAAAGAGCGCGGGGCACATCAGGAACGTACGGGGGGACAAGGGGGAAGCAATGCCTCGTTGGAAAGCGCTGCCGGAGGGACTCGACCCGCAGGTCAGGGAGTTCGCGAACCAGCTGCGCAGGCTCGTGGACCGGAGCGGCCTCAGCGTCGCGGCCGTCGCGGACCGCACCGGATACAGCAAGACGTCCTGGGATCGCTATCTCAACGGACGGCTGCTCGCGCCCAAGGGCGCGGTCGTCGCGCTGTCCGAGGTGACCGGGAGCAATCCCGTTCACCTCACCACCATGTGGGAGCTCGCGGAGCGCGCCTGGAGCCGCTCCGAGATGCGCCACGACATGACGATGGAGGCCATCCGGATCTCCCAGGCGCGCGCCGCGCTGGGCGAGTTCGGCCAGCCCGAAACGAAGAACGGGCGCGCCCGCAAGCAGAGCAGCGCGGCGCCGCCGTCGCGTCCGGGTGCGAGCGGTCCTTCGCGTACCTCCGGGAACGCGCCGAGGGCTGCCCGGCCTTCCGGTCAGACCCGGCCGTCGGGCCAGACCCGGCCGGCGCGGCCGGACAACGACGCGCTGGACATGACCACCAACCTGTCCACCGGGCTGCCCAAGCAGCGCTCCGGACAGGGGCAGTCGGCCACGTCGTCCGGCCCTTCGGCGGCACGTGGTGCGGGCGCGGGTGTGGGTGCGCGGAGCACCGGCCGTCCCGAGCACGAGCGGGACTACGCCAGTGACTTCGAGCGCGGCTTCAACCAGGGGCAGAGCTACAACAGCCCCTCGGCGTCCTCCTCGGCCTCGTCGTCGGGCGGCGGCTACAACCGCCCCTCGGCACCCGAGTCGCCGCGTCCTTCGCACCAGCCGCCGCCGGACTCGGCGCCGGACCGCCAGCGTCAGCGGCGCAAGCTGACCATGTTCCTGGCGGGCGTCGTCGGTGCGCTGCTGGTGATCGTGGCCGCCGTACTGCTGACGGGCGGCGACGACAAGGAGAAGGACCCGCAGGCGGGCAAGACGCCGACGTCCTCGCAGAAGACCCCCGCGCCCAAGCTCCCCGCAGGGGTCAAGTGCAGCGGCGACGCCTGCGAGGGCAAGGACCCCGAGGCGATGGGCTGCGGCGGCGAGTACGCCATCACGTCCGCGCGCGGCACGGTCGGGTCCGCGAAGATCGAGGTCCGCTACAGCAAGACCTGCGGTGCGGCCTGGGCCCGGATCACCGGCGGCGCGTCCGGCGACAAGGTCACCGTCTCCTCGGACTCCTCGGCGGCCGGCCGCAAGGGCGTGGTCGGTGCCGACACCGACGCCTACACGCCCATGGTCGTCGCGGCGACGGCCGACGAGGCGAAGGCCTGCGCGACGCTGGCGTCGGGCAAGAAGGGCTGCACGGTGGCGGAGTAGAACTTCTTCCGCAGTACGGGGAATGCCCCGCGCCCTTCGGGGCAGGGGCATTGCATCCCCCCACGGGCGGTTCACCAGCCCGACACGGCCGTTCGCGCACTCCCCCCTTGCGCGGACGGCCGTCGGCGTTCCCCGGGAGTGCCCAAGGGCCCCGTAAGCCCCCGGAAGGCATCGGTGTGCGGCGTCCCACACGGGGTCGGGAGACCGCGCCCCCCAGGGTCCGATAGCCTGGCGGGCGGATATCTCTCCACATCGAGATATCCCGCACTCAGGGGCAGGAACCCCCGCCACTTCGCTTGTCTTACGGAGATCGCCATGACCCGCACTCCCGTGAATGTCACCGTCACCGGCGCGGCCGGACAGATCGGCTACGCGCTGCTCTTCCGCATCGCCTCCGGTCACCTGCTCGGCCAGGACGTGCCGGTCAAGCTGCGTCTCCTGGAGATCCCGCAGGGCCTGAAGGCCGCTGAGGGCACCGCCATGGAGCTCGACGACTGCGCCTTCCCGCTGCTCCAGGGCATCGAGATCACCGACGACCCGAACGTCGGCTTCGACGGCGCCAACGTCGCCCTCCTCGTCGGCGCCCGCCCCCGCACCAAGGGCATGGAGCGCGGCGACCTGCTTTCGGCCAACGGCGGCATCTTCAAGCCGCAGGGCAAGGCCATCAACGACAACGCCGCGGACGACATCAAGGTCCTCGTCGTCGGCAACCCGGCCAACACCAACGCGCTCATCGCGCAGGCCGCCGCCCCGGACGTACCGGCCGAGCGCTTCACCGCGATGACGCGCCTCGACCACAACCGTGCGCTCTCGCAGCTCTCGAAGAAGACCGGCACCCCGGTCTCCGAGCTCCGCAAGCTCACCATCTGGGGCAACCACTCGGCCACCCAGTACCCGGACATCTTCCACGCCGAGGTCGCCGGCAAGAACGCCGCCGAGGTCGTCAACGACGAGGCATGGCTGGCCGACACCTTCATCCCGACCGTCGCCAAGCGCGGCGCCGCGATCATCGAGGCCCGTGGCGCGTCCTCGGCCGCCTCGGCCGCCAACGCCGCCATCGACCACGTCCACACCTGGGTCAACGGCACCGCCGCCGGCGACTGGACCTCGATGGGCATCCCGTCGGACGGCTCGTACGGCGTCCCGGAGGGCCTCATCTCCTCCTTCCCCGTCACCTGCAAGGACGGCAAGTACGAGATCGTCCAGGGCCTGGAGATCAACGACTTCTCCCGCACGCGCATCGACGCGTCGGTCCAGGAACTCAAGGAAGAGCGCGACGCGGTGCGCGAGCTCGGCCTGATCTAGTTCCAGCAGTACGGCTTCGGCCCCCGCGCCCCTCATCGGGTGCGGGGGCCGTTGTCGTGCGGTGGGCTTACCCTCCGTGGGCCGTCGACCTACGATGTTGCCCCGCTCGTACGGGAGTTCCTATGGAGGGGGCTCGGTGCCGGTGCGCGACGAAGAGGGCGACGGGAACGAGGGCAAGGCGCGGCGCAGGGGCCGGGTGACTCCGGTCGGCGCGCTGATGGTGCTGGGCGGTCTGGTGCTCGGGGTGGGGACCGGGTGGCTGGTCAACGGGGGTGCCCCGTCTTCCCCGAACCTGTCCCTGTCCCCGCCCCCGTCCTCACCGAGTGCCCTTGTCGGTACGCCGTCCCCGAAGCCCGCGCCCACGGCCACCGCCGCCCCACCCGTCCCCACCCCCACCGTCCTGGCCGACTTCGCCGTGGTGCGGGATCCCTCCGGGGTCACGCTCGCCGTCCCCACCGGCTGGCGGCGCACGGAGGCGGCATCGGTGTACTACCGCTCGCCGGACGCCCCGTACACCAGGTTCCTCCAGTTCTGGCCGCTCACCGAGCGGGACATCAGCGCGACCATGGCCCTGCGCGTCACGGTCGACACCCACCGCTACCTGCCGGGGTTCGAGCTCGAAGCCCTGCACCCCACGACCCGGGGTGCCGCCGAGCTCCGCTACTCGTACGACAGCAGCCGTGCCGGACGGCGGCTGACCTTCCTCCAGCGGGTGTTCACCGCCGGGGACGGGCGGAGTTACGCCTTCGCGGTCGTCGGGCCCGCCGACGACTGGCCCTGGCAACGGACCACCCTCCGGGCCGCGCTGGCCCCCTTCGCGGTGTCCTGAGCACTCCCGAGCACTCCCGATCACCCCTGAGCAGCCATCAGCTATTGCGCACCTGCTCTCGAATGTAGTACTTCTTATACATGAGCGAGCAGGTGCACAACAGAATGGCTGTCGTGAGGGCCGAGCGGAAAGTGTCGCGGCAGGCTCTCGCCGAGGCGGTCGGCGTTCACTACCAGACGATCGGCTACATCGAGCGCGGGCAGTACAACCCGAGCCTCGATCTGGCCCTGAAGGTCGCCGCCTTCTTCGAGCTGCCGGTGGAGGCGCTGTTCTCCCTGGAGCCGTTCGGTTCGCTCACGCAAGAGGTCTACGGGAGGAAAGCTCAGTAATGGACGCCACGGCCACGCGCTACGACCGGCGCATGCACGCACTGATGAACGACCCCAGGGGCAAGGCCCTGCACGCCACCGCCGGCCGCCGCAGGGCCGCCGTCGCGGCGCACGTCGCGCTGACCGTCGCCTCGGTCTGGCTGGCGGTGCTGACGTTCGCCCACGACCAGAACTGGGCGGCCTTCGCGCTCCTCGGCGTGGGCCTCGTCTGGTGCTTCGCCACCGGTGTGCTCAACGGCGCCACCCACGGGATGTTCGAGCTCCGCGCCCGGGCCCTGGACGAGCGGCAGCTGATGGAGCGCGACCGGGCGCGGGGGGCCGCGCACAAGATGACGGGCGCGCTGGTGTTCGGGGCGGCGGCCGGGCTGTGGCTGGCGGCGGTGTTCACGGACGGGCAGCTCAGCCGGGCCTATGTCGCGCCGCTGCTGGCCGGAGTCTTCGTACTGCACTGGATGATGCCGCTGTGGATGGCCGGGCTGATGGTGCAGGACGAGCCCGACGACGACCCGGAGGCGTGACGGCGACGCCCCGCCCCCTGCCCCTGGCGCCTTCGTACGCCTGAACGCCCCCGGCCACTCGTCCGGGGGCGTTCCGCACGTTTTGGGCTTACCGGGTGGTGGAGGCGGTCCTATGCTGTGAGCCCGTAAATCTCCCCGATGTACCAAATTGCTTGATACGTACGGGAGTTCGCGTTCGGCGAGATTCGGCAAGATTCCGCAAGATATCGAGGCCTCCCGATGAGCCAGGCCGCAGGCCCCCCACCGGTACCCCCCTCCATCCCCGGGCAGCAGCCGGGGCAGCCCGCGTCGCCGCCGGGGGAGCGGACCCCGGTCGACCCCTCCCTCAGCGAGGCGACCCGCCTCCTGTGCACCGGGGCGTACGTCCACCACGCCTTCCGCGCGAAGGTGATCGACGAGCTGTACGTCCACGAGGAGCGCTTCGCCGCCCCCTCGTACGGCATCGACGCGGTCCGCGTACTGGCGCACGCGCTGCGGGCCCGGCGGATCGAACTCGCCTGGGCGGTGGCGATGCTGGCGCTCTGGGTGCTCGCGACCAAGCTCACCGGTGGCACGTTCCTGCTGCTGCTCGTCCCGTGCGCGCTGCTGGCGCTGGCCCCGTACGTACGGGGGACGGGCAAGGAGGCGATCGCACCGCGCAAGGCCGGTGCCCTGGTGATCCGCTGGTACGGGCGGGTGCTGCTGACCTTCATGCTGCTGACGTACCTGGCACAGGGCCTCGGCGGCGCGGGGCGGGGCGACCCCGACGGCTACTACGACCTCGACGACTACTACGGCCCCTACGATCCGTCCGGTGAGCCCGCCCCCCGGCCGGAGCCGGACTGGCTCGACGACCTGGCCGGGTGGTTCCACGACCTGCTGGTCGCGATCCTGCCGGGGAAGATCGGCGGCGTGCTGGCCGTCGAACCCGGCCTGGCCTGGCTGACGTTGGGGGCCTTCGTGCTCACGACGGCGGCCGTGGGCGTGCAGCGTGCGCAGTTCGTACGGATCATGACCAAGGATCTGTCGGTACGCACCTTCGGTGATCTGCGCAACGACCCGGCGGAGGAGTTCACCGGCAGCCGCTTCGAGCGGCTGAGCAAGCGGATCGCCGTCGAGCAGCAGTCGCCGCTGATCATGTACGGGGCGGCGGAGCCGTTCCGGGGGGCCGGACTGCCGTTCCAGACGTGGGAGTTGGCGGTCGAGCTGAAGCCGCGCGAGGACGCGCCGCAGGCTCCCGTACCGATCGACAACCGGACCATCCTGGACCGGATCCGCCCGCTGGTGGAGGAGCTGCGCACGCCGTCCCCGCACGATTCGCGGGAGCGGTCGGACGCGGTGCGCGACCGGCTGCGCGAACTCGTCGTCGACGAGTGCGTGTTCCTGCCGGTCGCGGGCCTCGGGGCGCGCGCCCACGCCCCGTACGGCGAGGACCACTTCCGGCGCCACCTCGCGGGCGCGGTCGAGGAGGGTGGCGAGACCCGCCGCCACTTCCTGCGGATCCGGGTCGGCGGCTGGAGCGAGGAGGTCGTGGTCACGGTCTTCGTACGGGTGCACACGCAGGGCGGGATGCTGATGCTGGAGATCGCCCCGCACGTGCTGCTGCCGGTGCTGCCGGCCTTCGCGGAGGCGGGAAAGGAGGCGCACCGGTTCCGCCGCAACAACTGGTTCGGCCGGGCGGCCTGGGCGCTCGCGCACACTCCCGCGGTGCCGGTGCGGTCGGTGATCGCACTGGTCGGCGGTCTGACCGGCAGCTGGCAGGTGATCGCGGGCGGACACGGCAGGGCGCTGCCGGAGGGCCCGGAGGAGTCGGTGCGCGAGCTCGGCCAGGACGCCTCGGTGTCGCTCTTCCAGGGCATGGACGCGACCCGCTATCTGAAGAGCATCCAGGACCGGGTGGCGGGCGGGGTCAAGGCGGCGCTGTACGAGGCCGGCTGGCAGACCGGCGAGTTCGAGCAGAAGGTCATCAACATCGGCAACGGCGGCGTGCTGATCGGCTCGGTGACCAACAGCGCGGTGGGCGTCGGCAAGGGCGCCAGCGCGGCCACCACCAACGCGGGCGCGATGCCCGGCAGTCCACGTACGGGAACGAAGGGCCCCAGGGGCCCGTCTCAGGGAGGGAACCCCGGCCATGCCAGATCATGAGAATCCGTCCGTCCAGATCGGGAACGTCGACCGCAGCGCGGTGTCGATCGGCGCCCACAGCCACGCGGAGACCCGCAACGAGGAAGTGGTCGCGCAGCCGGTGGACGAGGCGCAGGCCAGGCTCCTCGCCGAGGTGCGGAACCTGAGGGCGGACCTCGCGCGCCTGCACCGTACGGAACCGGTCGAGATCCTCGACGCCGAACTGGTCGACACCGAGGCGGAGATCACCGCCACGGGAGCGGCGGGCCCGCCCCGCCTGGCCCGGCTGCGCGCCGCACTGACCACCGCCGAGGGGTTCACGGCGATGCTCGCATCGGCGGCAGCCGTGGGCCAGGCGGTCGGCCTGCTGGCGGGGGGCTGAGCGGTGCCCCCCGGGGGCGGGGCCACGGAGGGCCCCGGCTTCTGGAACGAGGAGACGCAGCGCTGGGAGGCACAGTCGGGCCCTTCGTCGGAGGCACACCAACCGCACTGGTCGTACGAGGAGACGCAGACGGCCTTCTCCGTACCGCCCGCACTACTACCACCACCGCCACCGTCACCGTCACCGGAGCGGAACCGGACGCGGATCACCCTGCTCCAGGTGGGGGTGGTGGCGCTGGCTCTGGTGGTGGGGGCGGGGACGGCGGTGTGGCTGGTGCAGCGCGACGAAACGGAGGGCAGAGCGGGCCCGCCACCGACGACCCTGGTGAGCACCCCGCCCCCTCCCACACCCACCCCTTCTCCCACCCCTTCCCCGGACGGATACGTGATCACGAAGGACGCGTCCGGGATCGAGCTGGCGGTGCCGCGTGGATGGGTGCGCGAGCAGGGCAACGGGGACAGCGTGTTCTACCGGAGCCCGTCGGCGGGCAGTACGGAGTTCCTCCAGTTCTGGGTGATCAGCGAAGTGGGGTTGACGTCGCGGGAGTTGCTGGACATCACGGTGCTGAACCGCTCCGAGAGCCCGGGCTACGAGCTGATCCGCCTCCAGCCACTGCCGGGGGCACGGCACGCGGAGACGGAGGAGCTGGTCTTCGAGTACGACAGCGAGGACGCGGGGCGGCGGCTGCGGATGGTGGAGTGGGTGTTCAGGGCGGAGGACGGACAGCAGTACGCGTTCCTGGGCGCGGGCAGCGAGGACTCCTGGCCCACCCAAAGGGACCTCCTCACCCACGCGACAGACGCCTTCGCCGTACCAGGCACCTAGGGGCGCGGGGAACTGCGCGAGCAACCCACCCCCACCCGCACATCCGAACCCCTGGCCCCGCGGAGCGGTTCAGGTGAAGGGGTGGGGAGGGGCATCGCCCGCCGCAGGCGCGACACCCTCCACCCGCCCGGGCCGCGCGCCCACGCCCCGTACCTCAGAACTTGATCAAGTGGTGATGCCTCGCGGGAGAATCCGGGCACGCTCGATACGCGTGCCCGCACCCCAACCCCCACGGAGCCCCCCCATGAGCCTCTTCCGCGCCCAGCCCGACACCCTCCTCGTCACCCTCAGCGAGCGCGACACCCTCCTCGAAGCCCTCCGCACCGCCGCAGCCGCCGCCGACGCCGCCGACCGCCCCGGTCTCGACCGCGCCGTGGCGATCGTCGAGGCCACCCCGTCGCCCGACCCCGCCGAGCTGCGCGGGCGCTGGGCCCGGGAGCGGATCGAGGGGGCCGGGGTCGAGGTGCGGGCCGATTCGGTGGTGGCGGTCAAGGCGCTGCGCCAGGCCGAGCGCGGGCTGAGCCTGGCCCAGGCGGTGGCCCTCACCAAGGAGGCCGCCGCAGTCGGACCGCGCTGATCCGGCCACCCGGCCGACCACCCGCCGACCATTCGCCGACCCACCCGCCACCCCTCCTCCCACCCCCATATCGGACCCGATCAGGCCTTATGTCCTTGCTGTAAGTGACTCATGGCACTTTCGGTGACGTAATCGGCATGGTTTTCGAGCCCGGGGGGAGGGGTCCTGCCGCCAGTTCCGCTGGCAAGGAACAAATCGGTAACGGAAGGCGAAAACGACGTGTCGGCTGAAAAGACCATCCATGTGGGCGGGGTGTGGCAGGCAGCCATGTCCGGCGCCACGCGCGACATCCTCGACCCCGCGGACGCGAAGCCGTTCGCCGTGGTCGCCGAGGGTGGAGCCGAAGACGTCGACGCCGCCGTGGCCGCCGCGCACCGCGCGTTCGACGGCGGACAGGGCGCCTGGCCACTGACCCCCACCACCGAGCGCGCCGCCCTGCTGCGCCGCGTCGCGGACCTCCTCCAGCGCGACCGCGAGGAGCTCGGCCGCCTGGAGGCGCAGGACGCGGGCAAGACCGTGGAGGAGGGGCGCGTCGACATCGACTGCGTCACCGACGCCTTCCGGTACTTCGCCGACCTGGTGACGAACGAGAGCGGCGGCCGGGTCGTCGATGCGGGCTCCCCGGAGATCCACTCCGTCGTCGTGCACGAGCCCGTCGGCGTCTGCGCCCTGATCACCCCCTGGAACTACCCGCTGCTCCAGGCCAGTTGGAAGATCGCCCCGGCCCTCGCCGCGGGCAACACCTTCGTGATCAAGCCCAGCGAGATCACCCCCATGACGACGGTCGCGCTGATCGCGCTGCTCGTCGAGGCGGGCCTGCCCGAGGGAGTGGCCAACGTTGTCACCGGACCCGGTGCCTCCGTGGGCGCCCGGATGTCCGAGCACCCCGACGTCGACCTGGTCTCCTTCACCGGTGGCCTGATCAGCGGTACGAAGGTGATGCAGGCGGCCGCCGAGACGGTCAAGAAGGTCGCCCTGGAGCTCGGCGGCAAGAACCCCAACGTGGTCTTCGCCGACGCCTGCGCCACCGAGGAGGGCTTCGACACCGCCGTCGACCAGGCGCTGAACGCTGCCTTCATCCACAGCGGCCAGGTCTGCTCCGCCGGTTCGCGCCTGATCGTCGAGGAGTCGCTGCGCGAGCGGTTCGTCGCCGAACTCTCCCGCCGCGCCGAGAAGATCCGCATCGGCCGGGGCACCGGCGAGGGCGTCGAGTGCGGACCGCTGGTCTCCGCCCAGCAGTTGGAGAAGACCGAGTACTACGTCGCCGCCGCCCTTCAGGAGGGCGCCGTGCTGCGCGCGGGCGGCAAGCGCCCCGAAGGCCCGGGATACGAGGGCTACTTCTACCGCCCGACCGTCCTGGACCAGTGCCACCGCGAGATGCGCGTCGTGCGTGAGGAGACCTTCGGGCCGATCCTCACGGTCGAGACGTTCACGACGGAGGCGGAGGCCATCGCCCTCGCCAACGACACCGAGTACGGGCTCGCGGGCGGCGTCTGGTCCGCCGACGCGGGGCGGGCGCGCCGGGTGGCCGCCAAGCTGCGGCACGGCACCGTGTGGATCAACGACTTCCACCCGTACCTGCCGCAGGCGGAGTGGGGCGGCTTCGGGAAGTCCGGCGTCGGCCGGGAACTGGGCCCCACGGGTCTCGCCGAATACCGCGAGTCCAAGCACATCTACCAGAACCTGAACCCCCAGCCGGTCCGCTGGTTCACGGGCTGACCGCCTCGTAGGAGCAGGGCCGGGGGCGAGCCGCAGCGCTGGTCGCGGCTCCGCCGGGGCCGCCCCCTTGCCCGCCCGTTCCGCCCCCGGGGGCGGCCCCGCCGCCCAAGAGGGCGGCGGGCGTCGGCCCCCCACCCCCCCATTACGCGCCAGCACCTTCCCAGTTCACGAACAGGAGCACCCCCCATGTCCGACCACGTCCACGAGTACGACTACGTCGTCATCGGCGGCGGCACCGCAGGATCGGTAATCGCCTCCCGCCTCACCGAAGACCCCTCCGTCCGAGTAGCCGTCATCGAGGGCGGCCCCTCCGACGTGGACCGCCCCGAAGTCCTCACCCTGCGCCGCTGGATGGGCCTCCTCGGCGGCGAGCTGGACTACGACTACCCCACCACCGAGCAGCCCCGCGGCAACTCCCACATCCGCCACAGCCGCGCCCGCGTACTCGGCGGCTGCTCCTCGCACAACACCCTCATCGCGTTCAAGCCGCTCCCGTCCGACTGGGACGAGTGGGAGGCGAACGGCGCCGAGGGCTGGGGCGCGTCGGCCATGGACCCGTACTTCGCCAAGCTCCGCAACAACATCGTCCCGGTCGACGAGAAGGACCGGAACGCCATCGCCCGCGACTTCGTCGACGCCGCACAGTCGGCGCTCGGCGTCCCGCGCGTGGAGGGCTTCAACAAGAAGCCCTTCGAGGACGGCGTCGGCTTCTTCGACCTCGCGTACCACCCCGAGAACAACAAGCGCTCGTCCGCGTCCGTCGCGTACCTGCACCCCTTCCTCGACCGCCCCAACCTCCACATCATGCTGGAGACCTGGGCACACAAACTGGAGCTGGCAGCGGGCGAAAACACCACCCGCGCCCGGGGCGTCCACGTCACCACCAAGGACGGCGACGAGGTCCTCGTCCGCGCCACCCGCGAAGTCCTGGTCTGCGCGGGCGCGGTGGACACCCCCCGTCTGCTGATGCACTCCGGCATAGGCCCGGCCGCCGACCTCGAAGCGCTCGGCATACCGGTCACCGCCGACCTCCCCGGCGTCGGCGAGAACCTCCTCGACCACCCCGAGTCGGTCATCGTCTGGGAGACGCACGGCCCCATCCCCGAGAACTCGGCGATGGACTCCGACGCGGGCCTGTTCGTGAAGCGGGACCCCGAGAGCGCGGGCCCCGACCTGATGTTCCACTTCTACCAAATCCCGTTCACCGACAACCCGGAGCGGCTGGGCTACCAGCGCCCCGAGCACGGCGTGTCGATGACCCCGAACATCCCCAAGCCGCGCAGCCGGGGCCGGCTCTACCTCACCAGCGCCGACCCGGCCGTGAAGCCCGCCCTCGACTTCCGGTACTTCACCGACGAGGACGACCACGACGGCCGCACCCTCGTCGACGGCATCCGCATCGCCCGCGAGATAGCCAAGTCCGAACCCCTCGCGGGCTGGCTCAAGCGCGAGGTCTGCCCCGGCCCCGAGGTCACCTCCGACGAGGACATCAGCGAGTACGCCCGCAAGGTCGCGCACACCGTGTACCACCCGGCAGGCACCTGCCGGATGGGCGCCGCGGACGACCAACTCTCCGTCGTCACCCCGGACTTGAAGATCAAGGGCCTGGACGGCATCCGCATCGCGGACGCCTCCGTCTTCCCGACCATGCCCGCCGTCAACCCGATGATCGGGGTCCTGATGGTCGGCGAGAAGTGCGCGGAGCTGCTGAAGCTCGACCAGCGCGACGACCTCGACAAGCAACCGACCGTCTCCGGAGGTGCCGCGTAATGAGTACGTCGACCGATGTGAAGCCCGACCCCACGCCCGAGCCCACGCCCGAGCCCAAGCCCGAGCACCCCGTCTTCTCCGTCAAGAACCTCTGGAAGGTCTTCGGCCCCAAGGCCGACAGGATCCCCGGCGACACCGGCCTCACCTCCCTCTCCGCCGCCGAGCTGCGCGAGCGCACCGGCTGCACGGCCGCCGTGCGCGACGTCTGCTTCGACGTCCACAAGGGCGAGGTCTTCGTCGTCATGGGCCTCTCCGGCTCCGGCAAGTCCACCCTGGTCCGCTGTCTGACCCGGCTGATCGAGCCGACCTCCGGCGCACTCGCCATCGACGGCGAGGATGTCCTCGCCATGGACAAGTCCCGGCTGCGCGAACTCCGCCGCCACCGTGCCGCGATGGTCTTCCAGCACTTCGGGCTGCTCCCGCACCGCAGCGTCCTCGACAACGTCGCGTACGGCCTGGAAGTCCAGGGCATGGGCAAGTCGCAGCGCCGCGCCAAGGCCACCGAGGTCGTCGCCAAGGTGGGCCTCGACGGCCTGGAGGACCGCCGCCCCGGCCAGCTCTCCGGCGGCCAGCAGCAGCGCGTCGGTCTGGCCCGCGCACTCGCCGTGGACCCCGAGGTGCTGCTCTTCGACGAGCCGTTCAGCGCGCTCGACCCGCTCATCCGCCGCGACATGCAGGAAGAAGTCATCCGCCTGCACCGCGAGGAGGGCCGCACGATGGTCTTCATCACGCACGACCTGAGCGAGGCGCTGCGCCTCGGCGACCGCATCGCCCTGATGCGCGACGGCGAGATAGTCCAGCTCGGTACGCCCGAGGAGATCGTCGGCTCCCCGGCCAACGAGTACGTCCGCGACTTCGTCCGCGACGTCCCGCGCGAGCAGGTCCTCACGGTCGCCTCCGCGATGCGCGTCCCCGAGCCGGGCGACGCCGAATCCGGCCCCGCGGTGGCCCCCGACGCGGTCGTCTCCGAAGCCATCGAGGCCCTCGTCCGCACGGGCGAGCCGACGGCCCGGGTGATGCGCGACGGCAAGCTCCTCGGCATCATCGACCGCGAGTGCCTCCTGAACGTGGTCGCCGGCACGGCGGCCCCGGCCCCGGCGGTGACCGCCTGATGAGGTACGCCAGTACGACCTGCCCGACCCGTACGACCTGCCCCACCGGCACGACCCGTACGGCACCCCCGGGCCAGGTGATCGCCGTATGAGCACCATGACCACCACCGCCTCCCCGGCCGCCAAGTCCCGGGACGGACAGCCCAGTTGGCGCGAGCGCCTGACCAGCCGCCCCGCCCTCCTCAAGCTCGGCGTGCTCCTCGTCGTCGCGGCCGTCCTCGTCCCCGTCGCGCACTCCCGCTGGGCCTCCGGCACCTGGCCCGCGGCTCTGACCGTCGATCTCGCCGAGCCCCTCGGCAAGGTCAGCGACTGGATCATCGACAACCGTGACGGCCACCCCCTCTTCCTCTACTTCTTCGGCCACATCTCCAACGCCGTGGTCCTCTCCGTCCGCGCCGTCTACCTGGTGCTGCTCGCCCTCGGCTGGGCCGGCACCACCGCACTGGCCGCGCTCGTCGCCTGGCGTGCGGCAGGGGCGAAGCTGGCCGCAGGCACCGTCGCGGCCCTCGCCGTCTGCGGGCTGCTCGGCATGTGGGTGCCGACCATGCAGACCCTGGCGCTGATGGCGGTGGCCGTCGCCGCCTCCGTCGCCCTGGGCGCACTGCTCGGACTGGCCGCGGGCCTCTCCGACCGCACCTTCCGCATCCTGCGCCCGGTCCTGGACACGATGCAGGTGCTCCCCGCCTTCGCGTACCTCCTCCCGGTCGTCCTGATCTTCGGCATCGGCGTGCCAGCCGCGGTCCTGGCGACCGTCGTGTACGCCGCCCCGCCCATGGCCCGCCTCACGGCGCTCGGTCTGCGCGGCGCCGACAAGGGCGTACTGGAAGCGGTCGAGTCGCTCGGCGCGACCGCACCCCAGCGCCTCCTCACGGCCCGCCTGCCCCTCGCCCGCAAGCAACTCCTCCTGGGCCTCAACCAGACGATCATGATGGCGCTCTCGATGGCCGTCATCGCCTCCGTCATCGGCGCCGCGGGCCTCGGTGACCGCGTCTACCAGGCCCTGGCCTCGGTGGACGTGGGCCAGGCCCTCGCCGCGGGCCTGCCCATCGTCCTGATGGCGATCGTCCTGGACCGGGTCACGGCGGCGGCGGGCGCGGGCGACCGCGAACCGAACCGCTCCTGGCTCCCGGCCGCCGCCGGCGTACTCGTCGTAGCGGTCGTCGCGGTCGGTACCCGCCTCGCGGGCGCCCTCCTGTGGCCGTCCTCCTGGTCGGTCGAGATCGCCCCGACGGTCAACAAGGCCGTCGGCTGGATGACCGACCACCTCTACTCCGGCGTCCCCGTCATCGGCGGCACCGCCGACTGGGCCGGCCACTTCACCACCTGGATCCTGGACCCGGTCCGCTCCGGCCTCCAGTCCCTCCCGTGGTACGCGGTCCTGCTCCTGGTCGCCGCGCTCGCCTGGGTGATCGGCACCTGGAAGTCCGCCCTGACCGCCGTCCTCGCGATGGGCGCCATCGGCGTACTCGGCGTGTGGAAGCCCTCCATGGACACCCTGTCCCAGGTCCTGGCGGCCGTGGCGGTCACCCTCGTCCTCGGCTTCGCGATCGGCATCGCCGCCGCCCGCAGCAGCCGCCTGGAGCGGATCCTGCGCCCGGTGCTCGACGTCATGCAGACGATGCCGCAGTTCGTCTACCTGATCCCCGTCGTCGCGCTCTTCGGCGTGGGCCGCGCCCCGGCAGCCGCCGCGGCCGTCGTCTACGCCCTCCCGGCCGTCGTACGCATCACCACCCAGGGCCTCCAGCAGGTCAGCCCCGCCGCCCTGGAATCGGCCCGCTCGCTCGGCGCCACCAGCGGCCAGCAGCTCCGCCAGGTCCAACTGCCGCTCGCGCGCCCGTCGTTGCTCCTCGCCGTGAACCAGGGAGTCGTCCTGGTCCTCGCCGTCGTCATCATCGGCGGCCTGGTCGGCGGGGGAGCCCTCGGCTACGACGTCGTGTTCGGCCTCGCCCAGGGCGACCTGGCAACGGGTCTGGTGGCCGGTGCGGCCATCGTCTGCCTGGGCCTGATGCTCGACCGCGTGACACAGCCGTCGTCCCGCGCGGCCGGCAAGGAGGACGCATGAACATCCACCGTCGTACGACACTCAAGGCCGCGGCACTCGGCGCGGCGGCCCTCCTCCTCACCGGCTGCGGTGCGGCGGACATGACCCAGCAGGCATCCCCGTACGCGGACGCGGCGGGCGCGAAGACGGTCACCCTCTCCGTCCAGTCGTGGGTCGGCGCACAGGCGGACGTCGCCGTCGCCAAGCTCATCCTGGAACGCGAGATGGGCTACCGGGTCGACACCGTCCAGGTCGACGAGGTCCCCGCCTGGGACGCCCTGAGCCAGGGCCGGGTCGACATGATCATGGAGGACTGGGGCCACCCGGACCAGGAAGCCCTCTACGTCAAGGACAAGAAGACCATCGTCCCGGCGGGCGAGGTCGGCGTCATCGGCCACATCGGCTGGTTCGTCCCGAAGTACTTCGCGGACAAGCACCCCGACGTCACGGACTGGCGGAACCTCAACAAGTACGCCGACGAGTTCAAGACGGCGGAGAGCGGCGGCAAAGGCCAGCTCCTGGACGGCTCGCCGTCCTACGTCACCAACGACAAGGCCCTCGTCAACAACCTCAAGCTGGACTACCAGGTCGTCTTCTCCGGCTCCGAGGCCGCGCAGATCACCCAGATCCAGCGCTTCGCCAAGGAGAAGAAGCCCTTCCTCACCTACTGGTACAAGCCGCAGTGGCTGTTCGAGCAGGTGCCGATGGTCGAGGTGAAGCTCCCCAAGTACACGGACGAGTGCGCGGCGAAGGCCCCCGAAGCCATCGACTGCGAGTACCCGACCACCCCTCTCATGAAGTTCATGAACGCCAAGTTCGCCAAGAAGGGCGGCAAGGCGGCCGAGTTCCTGAAGAACTTCAAGTGGGACGCCAAGCAGCAGAACGCGGTGTCCCTGATGATCGCCGACCAGAAGCTCTCCCCGGAGGCGGCGGCGGAGAAGTGGGTCGCGGACAACGAGTCCGTCTGGAAGGCCTGGTTGCCGAAGTAGCCGGCCGCCCGAAGGGTGGGACGCTCTCGACCGAGAGCGTCCCACCCTTCGCTGCCGGTACGAACCCCTCACACATGAAACCCGGGCGGAAACCCCGTCCAGCGCAGTTCGGCGGGCAGATGCCGCATGTCGTTGGAGAGGAGAACGGAAGCGGGCCGGCCGGGCGCGTACCGGATCACCGTGAGCGCGGCGTTGCACTGATTAAGGCCGAGCCAGCGCCACTCGGGCGCGTCCATGGCGTGCCGGACGAGCCAGCCGACCAGGAAATTGTGGGTGACGACCAACTCATGCCGCACCTCGTCACCGTCCACGGGCCCGGTGAACCGCTCCAGCGCCTCCCGCGCCAGTACGGCCCCCTGCTCCCGCTCCCCGGCCGAGAACTGCCCGAGGAACCCCTCGAACAACTCCCGTGACTCCACCGGAAGTTCACCACTCTCCGGCACATACGGCACGTAGTCCCCGGCAACCTCCGAGGCGTGCAGCGGGACACCCTTCAACTCCCCCGCGACCAGCCGCGCGGTCTCCGCCGCCCGCGCCAGCGGGCCGTGATGAACCACCGAGAACGGCACGCCCCGAAGCCGCTCCCCGAGCAGCACCGCCTGCCGCCGCCCGTTCTCCGTCAGCCCGCTCTCATCCGCCGTGGCCTCGCCATGCCGTACGAGATACAGATGCCGCGCGGCCATCCCGCTCATTCCGAACTCCCTCGCCCCACCAATGGATCTTGCATACCCCTGGCGGGACGCCACTGGAGCCGATACCGGTTCCGCGACGCCCCTTCTGTACGAACCTGCGAGATCCGCACCCGAACCCACGGGGTGGGAGAGCCACGCGACGAGCACGAGATGGAGCGATGACGGCGGCGGTCCTGTGCGCGGGGCTGCTGGTGACGGGGTGCGGAGAGGGGGAGCTCGAAAACCTCCCCGCACATCCGAAGCCCGACGACTCCACGGACTAGCTTTTCACGACGCCGGTTGTTACTGCTCCTGGTCGGGCTCCGAAGCCCACAGGCGGGTCACGTCAGTGATGGTCACGGACAGGTCCACCCACTGGTCGAGCACCGCAAGGTCGGTGCAGGCGGTGATCCGGGTGCGGTCTTCATCGGTGAGGGGTACCTGACGGAGGTCGAGGATGCGCAAGACGCTCTGGGCCTTACCGACGGCCTCCCCCTCGGCTTTGCCCTCGGCCTTTCCCTCCGCCTTGCCCTCGCCCTTGCCCTCCAGGTAGGCCGTCTCCCGGTAGGTGCCGCGCCCGGGGAAGTAGGTGACCACGCTCATCATTTTCCTCCAGGTCGCTCTGGCCGGGCTGTCGCCGAGGCCGATTTCCAGTAGCTCCGAGTAGTACTCGGCGGACTCGCTGTCCGCCGATCCGAGGGCGATGGCGAGTGCTTCCAGTATGGCCGTGGAGTCGGCTGCTCTGCCATGTGTCATTGCCGAGAAGGTGGCCAGGGCCAGGTCCTGTGCCGCTTCGGCACTGTCCGTGATGATCGGGACATTGTCCGGGCCCAGGACGAGGGGGTGTGTGGTCTGGGCCGTCCAGTCGTCGAGTCCCATACGGAACGGCCCGGCGGCCCATTTCGCGGTGGACCGGTCCTGGCAGACGACCAGGAGAAGTGCCGGGCAGTCGTACTTCGCGTACAGGTAGGCCAGGTAGTAGGCCCAGCTGGAGGCCTTCTCCGGCTTCTTCCCTCCCTGTGCCTCGATGGCGAGCAGAAAGGTCGGGCCGTCGCAGGCCGTGACGCGCAGAACGCTGTCCACGCGTCTCTCCAACGGCCGGATCTCGGTCGCGTCCGCCGACAGGACTTCTACGGACGCACGCTTCGGCAGAGGCAGGCCGAGCAGCCGAAACACTGGGGTCAGGAGTTCCGGCCGCTCCTGGAAGATCCGGTGCGAGGCCTCGTGCGGTGAGGTGACCATGGTCGGGAACCTAGGGGTCGCGGGGCAGGGGCGTCCGGCCGATATGTGGGACTCACTCGTTCGGGGCGCGACGGAAATCTGACGCGGCCTCCCGCCGGGCCGCCCGAGTCGCCCGGTCGTCGTCATGTCACGGCGTCAGAGGTCGTGGCTCAGGTCACGGGGAGCCGGTCCACCAGCACCTTCAGCCGTGACTCGGTCTCCTCCGCAGGCAGCCGTCCCGACCGGGTCAGGGTCGCCACCCCGTGCAGCGACGCCCAGAACACCTCGGTGAACAGCCCCGGCGCGACGCCGTCCCCGGCGGCCTCGCCGAGGGTCTCCAGCAGTGCGGCGAACGCGTCCTTGAGAGGGCCCGGAGTCTCCTCCTGTGCGTACGCCAGCCCGCCGTCGAGCTGGAACATGGCGTCGTAGACCGCCGGGTGGCGGGCGGCGAAGTCGAGGTAGGCGTGGGCCAGGGCGGCGACCCGCTCGCGCGGACCGTCGGCGGCGGCGGTCGCGGCCCGTACCGCCACGGCCATCTCGGTGGCGCCCTGGAGGGCGACGGCGCCGATGATCTCGCGTTTGCCGCGGAAGTGGCTGTAGAGGACGGGCTGGCTGTACTCGATGCGCTCGGCGAGCCGGCGGGTGGTGACCGCGTCCCAGCCCTGCTGCTCGGCGAGTTCCCGGGCCGTCGAGACGATGAGGCGCTCGCGCTCCGACCGTTCGCGTTCCTTGCGTTCCTGTACTGACATGACTCGATCCTAGCACCGCTAGACAAAAGAGCGGCAGTAGGGCTAGCGTTGCCTCATCAGCTAGCAGCGCTAGACGCACTAGGGATCCAGGGGATCGTCATGCTCAACGCACTTGAGGTAGTCACCACCGTGGTCGTCGGCGTGATGGTGGGGGTGGAGTTCTCCGTCGCCTTCGTCATCAACCGGATCCTCGACGCCCTCCCGGAGGACAGCGGCCAGCTCGGCCGTGCCCACGGGGGCCGGATGCTCGGCGCCGTGATGCCGTTCTGGTACATCGGCTCGCTCGTACTGGTCGGCATATGGGCCGCCGCCGGGTGGCAGGTGGCCGGCACCGGCCTCGTCGTCATCGCCGGGGCGCTGCTGATGCTCAGCGTGGTCATGTCGCTCCTGCTGCTCGTCCCGATCAACAACCGGAACAAGACCTGGACCCCCGAGAACCGGCCCGCGGACTGGAAGCAGCAGATGAACCGCTGGGAGCGCTGGCACTACGTCCGCGTCGCCGTCATCATCGGCGCCTTCGCCCTGCTGGTCACCGCCCTCGTCTGAGCCAACGAAGCCTCGTAAGGAGAAGACCCGTGTCGCTGAACGTGTCGCTGAAGAAGATCAATACTGTCCTGGCCGCCGCCTTCGTCCTCTTCATCCTCTGGTTCGGGACGGAGTTCATCCTCAGCCCGGAGACGACGGCGCCGACCTTCGGCCTGCCGACCTGGCCGTCCGGTGACGGCGGCGGCTTCCTGGTCATCAAGGGGATCCGCGACGTCGTCATGGCCCTGGGCCTGGGCATCCTCCTGGTGACGGGCCACCGCCGGGCGCTGGGCTGGGTGCTGCTGGTGGAAGCCCTCGCCGCCTACGGCGACATGACCACCGTGCTGTCCCACCACGGCTCCGTCGCCACCGCGCTCGGCATCCACGGCCTGACCGCGACGCTGATGGTGCTCAACGGCCTGCTGTTGCTGCACGAGACCCGCAGGGCCGCGTCCGCTCCGGCACTGTCCGCCCCGCAGCCCGCCTGAGCGGGGAGGGGAGAGGGTGTCGGCGGTCTGTGGGGCGGTGGCCCTGGGATGTCGGTGGTCTGTCGGCGGCGGGTGTGACCTTGGGCGGGCCGGTGCTCCCCGTGAGCACGTTGCCCCGCACGAGGAGTCCGCCGCCATGTCTTCCGTATCACCGTCCGCCGAGGGCAGTACCTACCTGGTCACCGGGGGCAACGCCGGGATCGGCTACTTCGTGGCGGAACAGCTCGCCGCCACCGGCGCCCTCGTCGTACTCGGCAGCAGGGACTCCGCGAAGGCCGACGCCGCCATGGGCTCGATCCGTGCGCGGGTCCCCGGGGCGCGGCTGCGCCACCTGCCGCTCGACCTCGCCGATCCGGCGTCGCCGAAGACCGTTGCGGACGGCCTGGGGGCTCTGGGTCTGGACCGGCTCGATGCCGTGGTCCACAACGCCGGGGTCGCGCTCGACGACCCGCCGCGCCGCGAGACCGCCGACGGCCACGAGCTGATGTTCGCCACCAACCACCTCGGCCACTTCGCCCTCACCCAGCACCTGGCCCCTCTGCTGTCGGCGGCACCGGCGGGCCGCGTCGTGACGGTCGGCAGCTTCGCGGCGCGCTCCGAACGGCTGGACCTCGACGATCCGCAGTCGACGCGGGACTACCGCCCCAAGCGGACCTACGGCCGGTCGAAGCTGGCGCAGATGTGCTTCGGCTTCGAACTCGACCACCGGCTGCGTGCCGTCGGCAGTACGGTCCGCAGCGTGGTCGCCCACCCCGGCGGCGCACTCGACTCCCTCACCCCGTCCCGCCCGCCGGTGCACGTGACCACCCCCGGCACCCGGCTGCGTGCCCTGCCCGCGGGGCTGCTGGTGCAGGGCAAGCACGCCGGAGCCCGGCCCGTCGTCCGTGCCGTGCTCGACCCGGCGGTACGGGGAGGGGAGTTGTGGGGGCCGAGGGTGTTCGGACTGCGCGGCGCGCCACGGCGCGAGCCGGTGCCCTCCCACATGGCCGACCGGGCGGTCGCCGCCCGCCTGTGGACCGTGAGCGGCGAGCTCACCGGCACCGACGACCCACACCTCGGCTTCCGCTAGGCGCGAGCCCCGCCAGGCGCGGGCCCCCGGTGCGCTCGCGTCGTCAGTGCTTGACCGAGCCCGCCGTGTCCGCTGCGGCTCCGGAAGTGCCGACAGCCCACCTAGTTGCACATCTCGTAACTAGCTGCCAGCATGGTAACCATGACGCACAACGACCCCCTCCCCGGCCCCGCCGACCAGCTGGCGGTGATCACCGCAGCCCCCGATCTGAGCCGGCCGGCCTCCCCGGGCGAGCGAGTGGTGGGCGTGGCCACGCTCGTCGGCCTGTACGGCGGGCTGGTCGCCGCGCTGGAGTTCGACCTGCCTCGCCCCGCCGGCATCCTGGTCTTCGTGGCAGCCCTCGTCCTGCTGCTCCGCTGGAACGGCCATCACGACAACGCTGCCCGCAGGCGGCCGCACACCCGCCTGGAGAACGGCGCCCGGCTCTGTGCCGCCGCCCTTGTCGGCATCCCCGGCATCGGCCTCGTCTTCGGTGACGGCCCCGACACCTTCGCCGCCCACCTCGTCGCCGCGGCGTTCCCCACCGTCGCCGCCGCCGTCTACCTCGTTCTGCGCTGGAGGAAGTGACCGGTGGCCGACAACGCACAGGAACGGCAACCGCGCGAGGCGCTGGTCAACGCCATCCACTCGCCGACCCGCCTCGCCATCCTCGCCACCCTCAACCGCATCCAGCACGTCGCCTTCGCCGACCTGCGCGACAGCCTGCACCTGAGCACCCCCGAACTCTCCCGCCAGCTCGCGATCCTGGAGAAGGAAGAGCTCGTGGAGATCGCCAAGTTGCGGGTCAAGCGTGTCACCGTCACCCACGTCCGGCTCTCGGAGAGTGGACGCGAGCGTTTCGCCGCGTACCTCGACTCCCTGTACGCCATCGTCGGCAATGGCGACGGGGCCGACGGGCGGCAGTCGGGCGCCGAGACACGCACGACACCGGCGAACACGGCGTACCCGGAAGGGGCGCATGCGAACGGGGCCTCCGGTGCATGACACATGACACCGGAGGCCCGCCCCCGCCGCACCACCTGACGGGACCTGCTTCACCACCCTGAGAGGGCGAGACCACTCACCGCCTCAACCAGGCGATGCGGTACGGGAATTCAGCCCGCCAGAGCGAACGAGGCGGCATCACGGCCCGCGAAGGACACCGGCGTGAAGCCGGAGCCTTCCGCCACCGCCTCGGGGGCCGTCTCCGGGGCCGTCGGAGCGCCCTTCCAGATGCAGTAGACCGCGGCGGCGGCCAGGATCGCGGTCGCGCCCGCGACCCCGCCCTTCACCGTGATCTTCAGGCCTCGCTTGGCGGCCTCCTTCAGGCCGATCTCGGCGACCTTGCGCCAGTTCTTGGCCCTGATGTGCTTGTCGAGCTCCTTGGAGACGCCGCCCAGGCCGCCCAGGCCGATTGCGTCCAGCAGGCAGCTGCCGTACGAACGCTGCACGCCCTCAGGGGTGTCCGTGCCCGTGAAGTACGGCTTGAGGGCGTCGGCGAGCTCGACGCCGAACTTCGCCTTGGTGGCCTCGTAGTCGAAGTTGCCGTTCGCGTCGAGGTGTTCCCCCTTGTCGATCGCCTCAAGGTAGGCGGCCGCCTGGTCGATCTGCTCCTGCGTGACCTGCTCGGCCCGGTCGGCCGCACGGGTCGGGCCCCCGTCGGCCGCGTAGGCCGTGGAGACACCGGTCGCGCCGATGGCGAAGGCGGTGACACCGGAGATGACGACGGTGCTCAGTCGCGTACGCATGTTCATCTGTGCTTGTTTCCTTGCGTGTTCGTGCACAAGGAGGGTGAAGGCGTGGTGATGCCCGGCCGAGCGAAACCACACGCTTCGCTCGGTCCCCCCCCCCTGGGGCACTGCGGTTTCCGGCGTCTGGTCAGAACGGCCGGAAGTGGATGGCCTGGACATGTATGTAGTGGTCGACGTATGCCGGATCGCTCCGGCGTACGCTCGGTTCCCCCACCGCGACAGTCCCCCGAGTGTCTTGGTCGAGACCCCGGGACGGCGCGGCGAACGTATCTCCGCCGAGCCGGCGCACTCAATCCCGCGCTGCCTTGTTCGGCGCCGTAAATTACCTATGTCTGTTTTGTGTGGCCACCTGGCGGGGGTCCGCCGCCCGAGGGGCCGACCCTGTCCGCTCAGTGCAGGTCAGGCTGTCGATGCGGCCCCCGGCAGGGCAGCTCCGCATGCACCACGAAGCCGCCGTCCGGGGTGGGGCCGACAGTCACGGTGCCGCCCAGGAGGGCGGCCCGCTCCCGCGCGCCGAGCAGCCCGTGGCCGGCCGAGGGCACGGGCGCGGGAAAGGAGCCGACCGAGGGCCCGTTGACCACCTCGATCTCCAGCGGGCCGCAGTCCGACGCGGCCGACACAGTGACGCTGATGGCGCTGCCCGGCGCATGCTTGGCCGCGTTGGTCAGGGCCTCCTGGACGATCCGGTAGGCGGCATGCTCCGTGGCGGGCGGCGGCGCGGGCATGCGCGGCGGCAACCGGCGCTCGATCTGCACCGCGAGCCCGCTGGCCGCGATGAGGGCGGGCAGATCGGCCAGGCCCGACAGCCCGCCGCCCTCCGCGCCGCGCAGGACGCCCAGCATGGTGTGCAGCTCGTCGAGGGTCTTGCTGCCCAGCTCGCCGATACGCTCGCCGCTGCTCCGGGCTTGCGGGTCCGCAGACGTGAGAGCGAGCGCCCCGGCCTCCATGGCGATCAGACTCACCTGGTGGGACACCACATCGTGCATCTCATGGGCCATCCGGGCACGCTCGGTCGCGACGGCCTTCTCCGCCACGAGTCTGCGCTCCTGCTCCCGGCTCTCGCTCAGTTCCGCCAGCCGGCCGGCCAACTGCCGCCGGGTGTGGGCGAGCCGCCCCAGAGCCGTCGGCCCGGCGCTGAACAGGGCGGGGCCCAGGAGGGCGGCGGCCCAGTGGTGCACCGACAGGGTGCGCGCCGCCACCAGTGCTGCGGGGGTCGCGGCAGTCAGGAACATCACGACGGCACAGCCGTAGACGAGCGGCGGGCGCGAGAGCGCGGCGGCCGCGGTGCCGAGGGCGGTCATCGGCGCCAGCCACAGATAGCCGCTGACGGCCGCGGGCAGCGTGGCGAGGAGGGCCACCACGGGCCACCGTCCGCGCAGCACCAGAGCGCAGACCGCGAGCACGTAGGTGGCGGCCGTCACCGGCCCGACCTGGTCGACCACGGTGATCATCTCTGCGGCGGCCGCCCCGACGACCGCGGCCTCCACGGCCCACACAGGCGGGCGGATGCTCATGGCTGCTCGGTGCCGCCGGCGGTCCCGGGAGCGGTCGCCGCACGGCCGTCCACGAGGGGCTGGGCCAGGACCGCCGCCTGGATGCGGTTGGCCGCGCCGAGCTTGGCGAGGACGGAGCTGACGTGGTCCTTCACCGTGGACCGACTCAGAAAGAGGCGGCTCGCGATCTCCGCGTTGGTCAACCCGGTGGCCAGCAGCACGAGCACGTCCCGCTCCCGGTCGGTGAGCTGCCCGCCGCGGAGCCGGGCGGCAGCGGCCCCGGGCGGCGCCCCGCCGCCGCGTGCCACCCCGAGCCTCCCGGTGACCGGGGCCATGGCCGGGCGTACGACCGAGTGCGTCACCCGAGAGGACAGGGCGCTTCCTCCTGCGGCGAGCAGCCGCACCCCCGGGATCAGTTCCCGGGCCGCGGCGTCCTTGAGGAAGAAGCCGACAGCACCCGCGGTCAGCGCTCGCGCGACGTTCTCGTCGGTGCCGAAACCGGTCAGCATGGCCACGGCCGGCGGAGCCGCAAGGCCGCGTAGGGCAGCGAGGACGCTGAGGCCATCGAGGCCGGGCATGTGAATGTCGACCAGCGCCACATCGGGCCGGTGCAGTTCGGCCTGCGCCACCGCGTCCGGTCCGTCACACACCGCTGACACCCTGATGTCGTCGGCGCTCTCCAGGATGCGCTGCAGTCCGTGGCGCAGGAGCACGTCGTCGTCGACGACCATGACATTCACCATGGGCACAGCCGCTCTGCCCCTCCCGGTCTGAACCAACGGTGCTCACCGCTCCCTTACGCCGACATCGCCTCAGCTCGGCGCGGGGCAGCTCTTGCCCGCACGCACCGCCGTCCGGCTCGACCGCGAGTCTTCCACGCCTTACACATAAAGCGCTAAATCGGATGTAAGGGAAAAGCTCCTCATGGCCGCGATCAGCTGGTGTCGGACGGGCGTTAGCGGTGCGAACCCGCCGTGTAGTGCCCCGGCACCATCCGCGTCGACACCGCGAAGCGGTTCCACGCGTTGATGGTGTTGATCGCGGCGATCAGGTGCGCAAGCTCCACCTCGTCGAAGTGCTTCGCGGCCTTCCCGTACACCTCGTCCGGTACGAAACCGTCCGTGAGCACCGTGATCGCCTCGGTCAGCTCGATCGCCGCGATCTCCTTCGCCGTGTAGAAGTGCTGCGACTCCTCCCATGCGGAGAGCTGGATGATCCGCTCCACGCTCTCGCCCGCGGCGAGCGCGTCCTTGGTGTGCATGTCCAGGCAGAACGCGCAGTGGTTGAGCTGCGAGGCGCGGATCTTGACCAGCTCGGCGACCACCGGGTCGAGGTGCTTCCGGGTGGCCTTCTCCAGCTGGAGCATCGCCTTGAAGACCTCGGGCGCGTGCTCGGACCAGTTCATCCGGGGGGTGTGCTCGGGGACGGTGGTGGCGGTGGCGGGGGTGTTCTCGTTCGTCGTCATGGTTCTACGGTACGGAGCCGAAGGACCAGCGGTATGGTCCATTCCCGTGACGGATTCCTGGGCCAATTTCAAGGCCGACTTCGGCGCAGACCTGCATCTGGACCTCTCGGGAGCGGGCCCGCGCACCGGGCTGCGCGACGCGTTGCGCGACGCCCTGCGCGAGGCCGCCCGCACCGGTCGGCTGGCCCCCGGCACCCGGCTGCCCTCCTCCCGTACCCTCGCCGCCGACCTCGGCATCGCCCGCAACACCGTCGCCGACGCCTACGCGGAACTCGTCGCCGAGGGATGGCTCACCGCCCGCCAGGGCTCCGGCACCCGCGTCGCCGCCCGTGCCACCACCGCCCCAAAAGCGGCGCAGCCCGCCGGGCCGCGCCGGCCACCGGCCCGCCCCACCCTCAGCCTCTTCCCCGGCGCCCCCGAACTGGCCTCCTTCCCGCGCGCCGAATGGCTCAAGGCGTACCGCAAGGCGCTGACCGCAGCCCCGTACGAGGCACTCGGGTACGGCGACCCGCGCGGCAGGCCCGAGCTGCGCACCGTCCTCGCCGAATACCTCGCCCGCGCCCGGGGCGTGCACGCCGACCCGGAGCGCATCGTGATCCGGTCCGGCTACGTCAACGCGCTGACCTTCCTCGCCCAGGCCCTCCGGCGCCGTACGCCCGCCGCCAGGGCGGTCGCCGTGGAGTCGTACGGGCTGCCCTTCCACTGGGACTGCTTCCGCGCTGCCGGGCTGCGTACCCCCGCCATCGGGCTCGACGAACTCGGCTCCAGGACCGAGGAGTTGAATGGTCTGAGCGGGGTCGGCGCGGTGCTGCTGACCGCCGCGCACCAGTTCCCGACCGGGGTCGCCCTGCACCCCGAACGGCGGGCGGCGGCCGTCGACTGGGCGCGGCGCACCGGTGCGCTGATCCTGGAGGACGACTACGACGGCGAGTTCCGCTACGACCGCCAGCCGGTCGGCGCACTCCAGGGCCTGGACCCCGGCCGGGTCGTCTACCTCGGCACCACCAGCAAGAGCCTCGCGCCGGGGCTCCGGCTGTCCTGGGCGGTGCTGCCCGAGGAGCTCGCCGGGCTGCTCTCGCCGCACGACAACACCTCCAGCTCGCTCGAACAGCTGGCCCTCGCCGAGTTCATCGCCTCCGGTGCGTACGACCGGCACGTACGCGCCATGCGGCTGCGCTACCGGCGCCGCCGCGACGATCTGGTGGCCGCCCTCGCCGAGCGCGCCCCGCACATCAAGGTCTCCGGGATCGCCGCCGGGCTGCACGTCGTCCTCGAACTCCCGCCGGGCACCGAGCAGTCGGTGATCCGCGCCGCCCACTGGCAGGGCCTGGCGCTGGAGGGCCTGTCGGCGTACCGGCACCCGGACGCGCCGGGGGAGGGCGGGGAAGGGGTGATGGTCGGCTACGCCCGGCCGACGGACAGCGCCTGGGCGCCGACCCTGGAAGCGCTGCTCAGGTCCCTGCCCTGAGCAGCGCCCCAGTGCCGGTTCACCAGCGCGCCTCCTCGGCCAGCAGTTTTCCGCTCCGGCTCGCGGCCAGCAGCCGTCGTACGGCGGCCGAGGCGGCGGCCAGGACCAGCCGCCGTCCGCCCCGCCGCCAGGCCAGCAGCGCGTTGAGGAAACCGGAGTCGCAGAAGGTCACCCGGGAGGCGTCGACGATCAGCCGGGTGTGCCCGAACGAGGCGGCCGAGGCGAGCAGCGCGCTCAGCGGGGCGGCCGAGAAGTGGTCGATCTCGCCCTGTACGGCGACCCGGAGGGTGGCGCCCTCGGTGCGGCACGAGGCGATCACTTGCGTGGAGCGGGGAGGTGCGGCACAGCGGCCCATCGGGCCTCGGCCGGTGCGGATCGAGATCGGCAGTATGTGGGAGGGGCTTGCAGTGGTGTTCACGCCGTCTGCAACGAGCCCCCGCCGTCCCGGGTACTGGCGGCGGCCAGGGATCACCCGGCCGCGCGCACCACGAGGAAACAGAAGCCCCGGCCGGACGGGGGAGACCGGCCGGGGCGGTATGAGGGGGCGGGGTGAAAATCCCGCACATAGGTGAAGGATAAACCATCGACCGGGCACTCTCTCCCAGCGGCCCCCGTCGGGCAAATCCACCCACTTCGCACTTCCGTCCCGTTACCCCTCTCACCGGAGTTCCTCTGGGCCGGACGGCCCTCTAGTGTGTCGACGGTCCAGAGTGAGCAGAAGAGCAATGCGGGGGAGTGGCCGGGCATGGCACGGCGCAAACTGAGGTCCAGCACAGTGGTGCTCGGCGGCATGGGAATGCTGGCCCTGAGCCTGTCCGCCTGCGGTTCCGAACCGGACCAGCGCTGCGTGGACCCCGTCACCCAGGAAGAGCTGCCCAGCTACGAGTGCGAGGACGACGACGACGGCGGCGGCAGCAGCGGAAGCAGCGCCAGCCACTCCGGCGTCTACTACTACGGCGGCACCGTCAGCAACCGCCGCGTCTCCGGCGGCAGCTTCGACAAGCAGGCCGTCGACAGGGGCGGCTTCGGCTGCTCGGGCTCCGGCGGCGGCTGACCGTGAAGCGCCACACCATTGACCCCCGCCCCGACTGGCAGCGGATCGTCGAGGAACAAGGGGTCATCTACCCCCTGACCCGCTACCCCGACGACACCCTGCGCCCGTACTGGGACGAGAGCGCGTACTACTCCTTCACCCTGCCCGAGGTCGAGGCGCTCGAAGAGGTCGTCGAGGAACTGCACACCATGTGCCTGGCCGCGGCCGAGCACATCGTCACCCACGACCGCTTCGCCGACCTCGGCATCACCGACCCCAAACTGGCGGGACTGATCGCCGAGTCCTGGCGGCGGCGCGCCGAACTCCCCTCCCTGTACGGGCGGTTCGACCTGCGCTACGACGGCACCGGCCCCGCCAAGATGCTGGAGTACAACGCCGACACCCCCACCTCCCTGGTGGAGGCGGCCAGCCCGCAGTGGTTCTGGATGGAGGAGCTGTTCCCCGGCGCCGACCAGTGGAACTCGCTCCACGAACGCCTCGTCGACGCCTGGAAGAAGCAGGCCAGGCTCCTTCCGCCGGGCCCGCTGCACTTCGCCCACTCCGAGGGCGACGAGCTCGGCGAGGACCTGATGACCGTCGCCTACCTGCGCGAGACCGCCGAACAGGCCGGCATCCGCACCGAGGCCATCTCCGTCGAGCAGATCGGCTGGGACCGGCTCTCGCGCCGCTTCGTCGACGAGAAGCTCCGCTTCATCCGCAGCTGCTTCAAGCTCTACCCGTGGGAGTGGCTGGCCACCGACCGGTTCGGCCCGCACGTGCTGTCCACCCTCGACAACGGCGGCGGCACCGGCACCACCTGCTGGATCGAGCCCGCCTGGAAGATGCTGCTGTCCAACAAGGCGCTGCTCGCCATCCTCTGGGAGCTCTACCCCGGCCACCCCAACCTGCTCGCCTCCTACCTCGACGGACCGCGCGAGCTGGCCGCCGAGGGCGGCCCCGGCTACGTCGCCAAGCCGCTGCTCGGCCGCGAGGGCGCCGGAGTCACCGTCCACGAGGCGGGCGCCCCGGCCCCGGCTCCGGCCGAAGAGCCCGTCTGTTACCAGGAGTTGGCCCCGCTGCCCGACTTCGACGGCAACCGCACGGTGCTCGGTGCCTGGGTGGTCGAGGACGAAGCGGCGGGGCTCGGCATCCGGGAATCGTCCGGCCTGGTCACGGACGAGTACGCCCGCTTCCTGCCGCACGTCATCCTGTAGCGGGTCAGCTGCGGGTCAGCTGCGGGTCAGCTGCGGGTCCGCAGCGGGTTACCCGCCCAGCACGGCGCGCAGCTGGTCGAGCCCCCAGTCCAGGTCCTCCTTGCTGATCACCAGCGGCGGGGCGATCCGGATCGTCGAACCGTGGGTGTCCTTGACCAGTACGCCCCGCTCCATCAGCCGCTCCGAGATCTCCCGGCCGGTGCCGATCGCCGGGTCGATGTCGACCCCGGCCCACAGCCCGCGCCCGCGCACCGCCCGTACCGCGCCGTCGCCGACCAGGAGGTTCAGCTCGTGGTGCAGGTGCTCGCCGAGCTCGGTGGCCCGCTGCTGGAACTCGCCGCCGCGCAGCATCGCGATCACTTCGAGCGCGACCGCACAGGCCAGCGGGTTCCCGCCGAACGTCGACCCGTGCTCGCCCGGCCTGAACACCCCCAGCACATCCGCCGAGGCGACCACCGCCGACACCGGCACCACACCGCCGCCGAGCGCCTTGCCGAGCACGTACACATCGGGGACGACCCCCTCGTGCTCACAGGCGAAGGTCTTCCCGGTGCGGCCGAGCCCGGACTGGATCTCGTCGGCGACGAACAGGACGTTCCGCGCGCGGGTCAGCTCCCGTACGCCCGCGAGGTAGCCGGGCGGCGGGACCAGCACGCCCGCCTCGCCCTGGATCGGCTCCAGCAGCACGGCGACGGTCTCGTCGGTCATCGCCGCCTCCAGAGCGGCCAGGTCGCCGTACGGCACGATGTCGAAGCCCGGGGTGTACGGGCCGTAGTCGGCGCGGGCCTCCGGGTCGGTGGAGAAGCTGACGATCGTCGTCGTACGCCCGTGGAAGTTGTCGGACGCCACGATGATGCGGGCCCGGCCGTCCGGGACGCCCTTCACCCGGTAACCCCACTTGCGGGCGGTCTTCACGGCCGTCTCGACGGCCTCCGCCCCGGTGTTCATCGGCAGCACCATGTCCTTGCCGCAGAGCTCGGCGAGCTCCGCGCAGAAGGCGGCGAACCGGTCGTGGTGGAAGGCGCGTGAGGTGAGCGTCACTCTGTCCAGCTGGGCCTTGGCCGCGTCGATCAGGCGGCGGTTGCCGTGGCCGAAGTTGAGGGCCGAGTAACCGGCCAGCATGTCGAGGTAGCGGCGGCCCTCGACGTCGGTCATCCAGGCGCCCTCGGCCTCGGCGACGACGACGGGCAGGGGGTGGTAGTTGTGCGCGCTGTGCGCCTCGGCGGAGGCGAGGGCGGCGGCAGCGGTGGTGACAGCCGTGGTGGCGGCAGCGGTGGTGGCGGTGGTGGCGGTGGTGGCGTCCGAAGTCGACACGGGAGCTCCGATCGTCGTTGAAACCGTCCGGCGAGGGGCGCGGACGGCGCCCCTTTGTATCGTCGGTCACAGACCCGGCCCGGAAACCTTCCCGCGCCGCCTGCCGTGCCGCTTCCCCCGCCGCTTGCCCCGCCGGTTTCCGCGCCGCACCGCTCCGACCGCACGCACCCGGGGGGCCACCGCCGGGGCGGACCCCGGCGGATCGGGGGGCCGGTACCTGAGAGAATGGCCCCATGGCCTCTCGACCCCGTGTGCTTTCCGGTATCCAGCCCACCGCAGGCTCGTTCCACCTCGGCAACTACCTCGGCGCGGTGCGCCAGTGGGTGGCGCTCCAGGAGACGCACGACGCCTTCTACATGGTCGTGGACCTGCACGCCATCACCATCCCCCAGGACCCGGTCGCGCTGCGTGCCAACACCCGCCTCGCCGCCGCCCAGCTGCTGGCCGCCGGGCTCGACCCGGACCGCTGCACCCTCTTCGTGCAGAGCCACGTCCCCGAGCACGCGCAGCTCGCCTGGGTGATGAACTGCCTCACCGGATTCGGCGAGGCCGCCCGGATGACCCAGTTCAAGGACAAGTCCGCGAAGCAGGGCTCCGACCGCACCAGCGTCGGCCTCTTCACGTACCCCGTCCTCCAGGTCGCCGACATCCTGCTCTACCAGGCCAACCAGGTCCCGGTCGGCGAGGACCAGCGCCAGCACATCGAGCTGACCCGCGACCTCGCGGAGCGCTTCAACACCCGCCTCGGCGAGACCTTCACCGTCCCGGAGCCGTACATCCTCAAGGAAACGGCGAAGATCTACGACCTCCAGGACCCGTCGATCAAGATGAGCAAGTCGGCGTCCACGCCGAAGGGCCTCATCAACCTGCTCGACGAGCCGAAGGCCACCGCCAAGAAGGTCAAGAGCGCGGTCACCGACACCGACACCGTCATCCGGTTCGACCCGGTGGGCAAGCCCGGCGTCTCCAACCTGCTCACCATCGCCTCGACCCTCACCGGCAAGACCATTGCCGAGCTGGAGGCCGACTACGAGGGCAAGATGTACGGCGCCCTCAAGACCGACCTCGCGGAGATCATGGTCGACTTCGTGACGCCGTTCCGGACCCGCGCCCAGGAATACCTGGACGACCCGGAGACGCTGGACTCGATCCTCGCCAAGGGCGCCGAGAAGGCCCGCGCGGTCGCCGCCGAAACCCTCGCGCAGGCCTACGACAAGATCGGCTTCCTGCCCGCGAAGCACTGACGCGGCACTCCCGCGAAGCACCGACGCGGCACTGAGGCGCGGAGGGCGGCGCAGCTCACACGAGCCCCGGACCTTGGACTCTGGCACCAAGGCCCCTGTGCCCGCCACACTGCACTGCGACAGCATCATTCACCGACCCGTACCGACGACGGAGGAGAACGACGTGGGGACCGTAACGCTCGGCGTTTCGATCGCGGTCCCGGAGCCGTACGGCAGCCTGCTCCAGGAGCGGCGCGCGGCCTTCGGGGACCCTGCCGCACACGGCATCCCCACCCATGTCACCCTCCTGCCGCCGACCGAGATCGACGCGGAAGCGCTGCCCGCCGTGGAGGCCCACCTGGCGGCGCTCGCCGACTCGGTGCGGCCCTTCCCGATGCGGCTCTCCGGCACCGGCACCTTCCGCCCGCTCTCGCCGGTCGTCTTCGTGAAGGTCGTCGAGGGCGCGGCGGCCTGCGCCTGGCTCCAGAAGCGGGTCCGCGACACGTCGGGGCCGCTGGTGCGCGAGCTCCAGTTCCCGTACCACCCGCACGTCACGGTCGCGCACGGCATCAGCGAGGAGGGCATGGACCGGGCGTACGAGGAGCTGTCCTCGTACGCCGCCGAGTGGTCCTGCGTCTCCTTCGCCCTGTACGAGCAGGGCGCCGACGGAGTCTGGCGCAAGCTCTGCGACTACGTCTTCGGCGGCGGCACGCAGGGCGGCGTACCGCCCCAGGGCCTGCCGCAGGGCACCCCGGCCCTGAGCTGAGGCGCCGGCCGTACGGACAGCGGGACTGCCCCGCCCTACACCGGGATCCGCCGGAACAGCGGCCTCGGTACGTGCCGCAGCGCCGACATCACCGCCCGCAGCGCCCCCGGCACCCACACCACCTCCGCCCGCCTGCGCAGCCCCGCCTCGATCGCCAGGGCCACCGCCTCCGGGGTCGTGGCCAGCGGCGTCTCCTCCATCCCCTGCGTCATCCGGGTCCGTACGAAACCGGGCCTGACCACCATCACGTGCACGCCCGTGCCGTGCAGCGCGTCGCCCAGGCCCTGGGTGAAGGCGTCCAGGCCCGCCTTGCTGGAGCCGTAGATGAAGTCCGAGCGCCGGGCCCGCTCGCCCGCCACCGAGGACAGCACCACCAGTGAGCCGTGGCCCTGGCCCTGGAGGGCGTTCGCGCAGACCAGGCCCGCCGAGACGGCGCCCGTGTAGTTGGTCTGGGCGACCCGTACGGCAGCCATCGGATCGGCCTCGTCACGGGACTGGTCGCCGAGCACCCCGAAGGCGAACAGCACCATGTCGATGTCGCCCTCGGTGAAGACCTTGCCGAGCACCTCCTCGTGCGAGGCACTGTCCAGCGCGTCGAAGGCGACGGTACGGACGTCCGCGCCGAGCCCCGCGAGCTGGGCGGCCGCCGCGTCCAGGGCGGGCGAAGGGCGGCCCGCCAGCCACACCGTCCGGGTGCGGCGGGCGATCAGCCGGCGGGCGGTGGCCAGCGCGATCTCGGACGTACCGCCGAGGACGAGCAGGGACTGCGGGGCGCCGAAAGCATCCTTCACGAGGGTCTCCTTCGAGTGGTGGGTCGTTGCTCTTTACGGGCGGGCACTCACAGGCCGAGCCGGCGCGACAGGTCCGAGGTGAAGACCCCGCGCGGGTCCAGCTCCGCCCGCAGCGCCCTGAACCGCTCCAGCCGCGGGTACATCGGTGCCAGCACCTCCGGCCGCACCCGCGCGTCCTTCGCCAGGTAGAGGCGCCCGTCGGCGGCGGCGACCTCCGCGTCCAGCCCGTCGAGGAAGGAACCGAGGCGCGGCATGCCCGCCGGGATGTCCAGGGAGAGCGTCCAGCCGGGCACCGGGAAGGACAGCCACCCCGGATCCCGGTCGCCGAACCGCCCCAGCACCGCGAGGAACGACGGACAGCCGCGCCCCGAGATCCGCCCCACGATCCGGCGCAGCGCCTCCTCCTGCCCGTACGGCACGACGAACTGGTACTGGACGAAGCCGCCGCGCCCGTAGAGCCGGTTCCAGTGCGGGACGCCGTCCAGCGGATGGAAGAAGGCGGAGATCCTCTGGAGTTCGCCGACCCGGGAGCGCGGCGCCCGCCGGTACCGGAGCTCGTTGAGGACCGCGACCGACCGCCTGCCGAGCAGCCCTTCGGGTACGAAGGCGGGCGCGGCAGGCAACTGCCTGGGCCGGAACACCAGGGGGTGGCGGCGGGCCCTCGGCGGAAGGACGTCCAGCGGGGCGTGATCGCCCCGGGTGAGCACCCCGCGGCCCATCGAGGCTCCCTTGGCGAGGAGGTCGATCCAGGCGACCGAGTAGCGGTACAGGTGGTCGGTCTCGGTCAGCCGGGTCATCAGGTCGTCGAGATCGGCGGCCCGTTCGGTGTCCACCGACATCAACGAGGTCTCCACGGGCAGGAGCCGGACGCTCGCGGAGAGGATCACCCCGGTCAGCCCCATGCCGCCGGCCGTCGCGTCGAAGAGGTCGGTGCCGGGCAGCACGGTCCGTACCTCCCCGTCGGCGCACAGCAGTTCCAGCGACGTGACGTGCCGGGTGAAGCCGCCGGAGACGTGGTGGTTCCTGCCGTGGATGTCCGAGCCGATCGCACCGCCCACCGTCACGTACCGGGTGCCGGGGGTCACCGGCACGAACCAGCCCAGCGGCAGCAGCACTTGCATCAGCCGGTGCAGGCTCACCCCCGCGTCGCACACCACCACCCCGGCCTGCGAGTCGACCGAGCGGATGCGGTCCAGACCGGTCATGTCGAGGACCGAACCCCCCGCGTTCTGCGCGGCATCGCCGTACGCCCGGCCGAGCCCCCGGGCGATCCCGCCGCGCGCCCCGCAGCCGCGCACCGCCTCGGCCGCCTCCCGGTAACTGCGGGGACGGACCACGAATGCGGTCGTCGGGGCGGTGCGGCCCCAGCCGGTGACGGAGCGGAACGGATCGTCGGCGAGTGCGATGTCGTCAGCCATGAGCGCGACGGTATCGCCCCAAAAGCATTCCAATTGAGAGATATGGAACGTTTCGGCGGAACGGGTGGCTGATCGGGTGTCACGCTGGAACGGGGTACCCGCAGGCTGGTTTCCCGTACGCACCCGGAGGCAGGTACACGGATCATGGACTGGCTGAAGAACCTCCCGATCATCGGGCCGCTCGTCACGCGCCTGATGGGCACGCACGCCTGGCGCACGTACGAGACCCTCGACCGTGCGAAATGGAGCAGACTCGCCGCGGCGATCACCTTCATCAGCTTCCTGGCGCTCTTTCCGCTGATCACGGTGGCCGCCGCGGTCGCCGCCGCCCTCCTCGGCAAGCAGCAGGTCAGCGACCTCAAGGAGAAGATCGCCGAGCAGGTCCCCGGCATCTCCGAACAGCTCGACATCGACGCGCTGATCGCCAACGCGGGCACCGTGGGACTGGTCGCGGGCGCGCTGCTGCTGTTCACCGGCATCGGCTGGGTCGGCTCGATAAGGGAATGCCTGCGCGCGGTATGGGGACTTGACGGCGTCGACGAGGGCAACCCCGTCCTGCGCAAGGCCAAGGACGCCCTCGTCCTGCTCGGCCTCGGTGGCGCCGGACTCGCCTCGATGATCGCCTCCGCCGTCGGCTCCACGGCGGTCGGCCAGGTCGCCCGCGCCCTCGACATCCCGGAGTCCGGCGCGGGCGGCGTACTGCTGCGGATCGCCGCCCTGCTGGTCGCGGTCGGCGCGGACTTCCTGCTCCTGCTGTACGTCCTGACGCTGCTGCCCGGAGTCCAGCCCGAGCGGCACCGGCTGATCACCGCGGCCCTGATCGGCGCGGTCGGCTTCGAACTGCTGAAGATGCTGCTCGGCGGCTATATGAGCGGCGTCGCCTCCAAGAGCATGTACGGGGCCTTCGGCGTCCCGGTGGCACTGCTCCTGTGGATCAACTTCACGGCCAAACTGACGCTGTGCTGCGCCGCCTGGACAGCGGCGCTGCACAGTTCACCGTCCGAACAGGTCAGCGACGGGGAAGCCGACGGGCCAGTGCCGGCAGGGGCCACCGCCGATTGACCAGGAACACCGCACCGGCCAGCAGCACCAGCACCCCGCCCGCCACCGCGAGCGCGATCCCGGCCCCGCTGGAACCCTCGTCCGCCGAGGCCAGCTTCACCGGGGCGGGCGAGGCGCTCTTCTTGGCGGCGGGCGGGGCGTTCTTGCCGGAGCTGGTGTCCACCGAGCGCGGCGCGACCAGCTCACCGACCGGCTTGACCTTGCCCGACGCGGCGAAGCCCCAGTCCAGGAGCAGGGCCGTCTCCTTGTAGACGGCCTGGGACTCGCCGGACTCCGGGTTCATCACCGTCACCAGCAGCACCCGCTCGCCGCGCTGGGCGACACCCGTGAAGGTGGCCCCGGCGTGGGTGGTGTTGCCGTTCTTGACGCCCGCGATGCCGGGGTACGGGGTGACCCCGTTCTCGCCCGTCATCAGCCGGTTGGTGCTCTGGATCTCGAAGTAGTCCCGCTTGCCGCCGGGCAGCATCTCGCCGGGGAACTTGGCGCGCGCGGTGGCCGCGTACTCCCGGAAGTCCTTCTTCTGCATGCCGGAGCGGGCGATCAGCGTGAGGTCGTACGCGCTGGAGACCTGGCCGGGGGCGTCGTACCCGTCGGGCGACAGGACCTGGGTGTCCACGGCCTGCAACTCCCGCGCGTGTGCGTTCATGTCGGCGACCGTCTTGGCCTTGCCGCCGTTCATCGCCGTCAACGCGTGCACGGCGTCATTGCCCGACTTGAGGAACACCCCGAGCCACAGGTCGTGGACCTTGTACGGCAGGTTCTCCTTGACGCCCACCTCGCTGCTGCCCTCGCCCATGCCCTGAAGGTCCTTCTGCTTGACCGTGTAGACCTGGTCCTTGGGCAGCCGGGGCAGCACCGTGTCCGCGAACAGCATCTTCAGCGTGGACGCCGGTGCCAGCCGCCAGTGCGCGTTGTGCGCCGCCAGCACCTCCCCGCTCTCCGCGTCCGCCACGATCCACGACCGCCCGGACAGGCCCTTGGGCAGTACGGGGACCCCGGGGGCCTGATTCACCTGCGTCCCCGCCTTCCCCAGCCGCTCACCGCCGACCGCCGACATGGCGGCGGGGGGCTTGGGCTTGTCGTCGGCGCGGGCAGCCGGAACGACGAGGATCGCGGGCAGCAACAGGGCGGCGGAGGCGACCGCGAGGGCGGTCCTTTTCACGGCAGACACGGACGTGAACGTACAGGGCCCCGCTGTGCTTCCGGCCACCGCGTGGCAGACCCGCCGGGACAGCCGCCGGGACAGCCCAAGGGCAGCGCCGCCCCCACCGGCCCCGGCGCCGCAGCCACCTCCACCACCCCGCGCGGCCCGGTCCCCGGACGACGGCGATACTGAGCCCATGAAGCTCAACCGCACTTTGTCCTGGTTCCTGCTCGCCTTCGGCGTCTGGAGCTGGTTCATCTGGATCACCTTCGTCAGGAACTTGATCAAGGACGGCAGCGGGCTCGCCTTCGACGACGCCGGTGACCCGACCGCCTATTTCTGGGTCCACCTGCTGCTCGCCGTGACGTCCTTTCTCCTGGGGACGGGCATCGGCGTGATCGGGTTCCGTTCGGTACGGGCACTGCGACGCGAACGCGCATGAGGCTGCGCGGGGCCGGGATCCTGGCCGCCGTCGGGGCGGGCATGGCGCTGACCGGCTGTTCGTCGTACTCCGAACTGGACTACGTGAACGACTACGTGGAGCACCGGCCGCTGCGGGCCGTCGGATACCCGAGCACCGGAAGTCTGGAAATGGTCCAACGGGTGGTCTGGCGGCTGGCCGACGGTGACGTCGACGCCCTGGCCGCACTGTCCGCCGAGGACCTTCCCGTGGAGGGCGAGGCCCGTGACCGGGACATGGCGGAGAAGACCGCCCGCAACTGGATCCGCACCTTCGGCGAGGCGGCCAAGGGCGAGGTGGCCGCGGACTTCTACGGGGAGGGTTCCGTACGGCAGTCCGTGGTTCTCTACTTCAGGGCGACGGGCCAGGTGAAGGAGATCCACGTCCGCGTCGGCTCCGCCCAGAGCTGGGGCGTCAACCTGACCGAGCCCGACCCCGAGGAAGCGGCGGCCGCCCCGGCGGACGCGCCCCGCGAACCGGGCGGCTCCGGGTCGGGCGAGGGGGAGAGCGAGGCCGGCTGAGTGGGTGCGCGAGGGGCGCGTGAGTGGCCCAAGTGGCGTTCCGGGGGCCCTCGGTAGGGTTGTCGGAGGGCCCGTCCGGTTAGGGCGGGGGAGTGGAAGTGGATCGCCGTGACAGTGGTCGTCGTACTGGTCCTGCTCTGTGTGGTGGCGCTGCTGGGGGCCGTCCACTGGTACGTGTGGAAGCGGCTGGTGCGGGACACCACCGGGCCCGGCCGGCGGGGGCGGCGGCTGCGGCGGGCCGGGGCGGTGGCGGTGGCCGTGCTTCCGCTGCTGTCCGTGGGGGCGTTCGTGTCCGGGCGGCTCGGGGTGCCCTTCTGGCTCCAGCAGGTGCTGGCCTGGCCGGGGTACCTGTGGCTGGCCCTGCTGCTGTACGTGACGCTGGCGCTGCTCGTCGGGGAGGCCGTGCGGCCCCTGCTGTGGCGGTGGCTGCGGAGACGTGAAGTGCCCGTTCCTGAGCCGGAGTCGGCCGTCCGCGCCGTGCGCGCCGTGCCGGTCGTGGAGGGGGCGGGCGTCGGGGCGGGGGCCGGTGGGGTCGCCGAGGCCACCGTGGTGGAGGAAACAGCAGCGGAGCCCCGGGGCGCATCCGCCCCCGGTCCCTCGCGGCGGGTGTTCATCTCGCGGTCCGTCGGGCTCGCCGCCGCCGTCGCCGGAGCCGGGACCGTCGGGTACGGGGCGTACGGCGTGCTGCGCGGGCCGCAGGTCAAGCGCGTCACCGTGCCGCTCGCCAAGCTGCCCCGCGCGGCCCACGGCTTCCGTATCGCCGTCGTCAGCGACATCCACCTCGGTCCGATCCTCGGCCGCGCCCACACCCAGCGCATCGTCGACGCCATCAACTCCGCCCAGCCCGACCTGGTCGCGATCGTCGGCGACATGGTGGACGGGACCGTGGCCGACCTCGGCCGGGCCGCCGAGCCGCTCACCCAGCTCCGCGCCAGGCACGGGAGTTTCTTCGTCACCGGCAACCACGAGTACTACGCGGGAGCGGGCCCCTGGCTCGACCACGTGAGGGAGTTGGGGCTGCGGCCCCTGGAGAACGCCCGGGTGGAGATACCCGGCTTCGACCTCGCCGGGGTCAACGACGTCGGCGGCGAAGCCTTCGGCCACGGCCCCGACTTCGGCGCCGCGCTCGGCGACCGCGACCGCTCCCGGGCCTCCGTACTGCTCGCCCACCAGCCGGTGCAGATCCACCAGGCCGTACGGCACGGCGTCGACCTGCAGCTCTCCGGTCACACGCACGGCGGACAGCTCTGGCCGGGCAACCTGATCGCGGAGCTGGCCAACCCGACGGTGGCCGGTCTGGAGAGGTACGGCGACACCCAGCTCTACGTCTCGCGCGGGGCCGGCGCCTGGGGTCCGCCGGTGCGCGTCGGGGCGCCCTCCGACATCACCCTCGTACAGCTCGCCTCGCGGAACGCCTGATTCCGGCATACCGGGACACTGCCACTCCTACCACTCGGGCCACTTCTGGAAATTGGCCCTTCCTCAGCCACAATTCGTGTGATTAGGTAAATGAATCGTGGGGTGGGCGTGTAGAACTTCCGCCATGCCCCTGGGTGGGGTAGTGCGAGGAGAACAACTCACATGCGGTCGACGGGATCCATCCGCCTGCGCATCATCGTCACGGCGGCGGTCGTGGCGGCCGCGGCGGTCGGCGGATGGCAGCTGCTGCCCTCGGCGGACGACGAGGTCGCGGCCATCAAGGTCGGCACGACGGACAAGGTGTCGTCGCTCGACCCGGCCTGGGCGTACGACGCGGGCTCCTGGGCCCTCTACAGCAACCTCTACCAGTCGCTGATGACGCTCAAGACCGGCTCGTCGGAGCCGACCCCGGACGCGGCCAAGAGCTGCTCCTTCGTCGGCCAGAAGCTCATGACGTACCAGTGCGAGCTGAAGGACGGGCTGACCTTCTCCAACGGCAACCCGATGACCGCCGACGACGTCAAGTACAGCTTCGACCGGATCCTGCGGAACAAGCCGGAGCAGGGCCCCCGTTCCCTCTTCACCTCGCTGAAGTCGGTCACCGTCGACGGCAAGAAGATCACCTTCAACCTGCACTCCGGCGACGCCACCTTCCCCTTCAAGGTCGCCTCCGGCGCGGGCGCCATCGTCGACCGCAGCAAGTACCCGGCGCAGGGCGAGCGCAAGGACGCCGGGGCCGACGGCTCCGGACCGTACCTGATGACCTCGTACGAGAAGGACAAGGTCGCGCACCTCGCCCCCAACCCCCGCTACAAGGGGGCCGTGCCGAAGACCGGAACGCCGGTCGACGTGCAGTACTACGAGGAGTCCGAGGACCTCCAGAAGGCCTGGGAGGCCAAGGACGTCGACGTCACGCACCGCCAGCTGCCGCCGAAGATGCTCGCCGGCCTCAACGTGGGCGACCCGAACGTGCGGATCAGCCAGGTCGAGGCGTCCGAGATCCGCAACATGATCTTCAACGTCCGCCAGGGGTCGCCGTTCGCCCGGGCGGAGGTCCGCCGGGCCGCGTCCTACCTGATCAACCGGCCGGTGCTGGCCCGCGAGGTCTACCACAACACCGTCGACCCGCTCTACGACGCCATCCCCAAGGGCATCACCGGCCACAGCACTCCCTTCTTCGACGCCAACTCCAAGCCCGACGCGGCCAAGGCCAAGGCCGAACTGGACAAGGCCGGCGTGCAGACCCCGGTCAGGTTCAACCTCGCGTACGCCAAGGGCGGTGCCACCCAGCCGGAGGCCGAGGAGCTCAAGAAGCAGCTGGAGGCGGACGGGCTGTTCTCCGTCGAGCTCATCCGCGAGGACGAGTGGGAGGACTTCCAGGCGGGCTACAAGGCGGGCAAGTTCGACGCGTACAACGTCGGCTGGGTCGCCGACTTCCCGGACCCGGACAACTACAGCCAGCCGCTCGTCGGCAAGGACAACTCCAACGTCAACGGCTACTCCAACCCGCAGGTCGAGAAGCTGATCGTCCGCACCCAGGGCGCCTCCCGGCGCACCGACGCGGTCGAGGACTTCCAGGCGATGCAGCGGATCGTCGCCCGGGACGTCCCGCTGGTCCCCCTCTGGCAGAGCAAGGACTACGTCCTGAGCAGCGGCCAGATCGGCGGCGTCCAGTACCTCTCGGACGGCACCGGAGTCTGGCGCCTGTGGGAGCTCACCCGCCTCTAGGGTCGCTACGGGAATCCGTGCGCGGCCTCGGCGAGGGCCCCGCGGAAGAGTCCAAGTGCCGGGCGCAGACGGTCCCTTGACCGGTCCGGGGCGTGCTGGTTCCTTCGGGGGAGTGCCCCGCCGTCCCGGAGGAAACATGCGTCTCTCCCGTCGTACGCTGCTGACCGCCGCCCCCGCCGCCGCCGGCGTTGCCGCCCTGGGCGCCGGACCGGCCGCCGCCGCGCCCCCGGCGGGTGCCGCCGCCCGGGCGCTGGCCAGGCTGCTGCCCCGCCACCACCACCAGGTCACCTTCCGCACCGTCCCGCACAAGGACGGTGCGGACGTCTTCCGGGTGAGCGGGCGGGCCGGGCAGATCCTCGTCGAGGGCAGCACCCCGGCCGTCCAGCTCACCGGGTTCCACACCTATCTGCGCACGGTGGCGCACGCGCACCTCTCCTGGAACGGGGAGCAGACCGGCCGACTCCCCGACCGGCTCCCCGCCGTCCCCGCACCCCTCACCAGAGCGGCCAACGTCGCCCACCGGTTCGCCCTCAACGACACCAACGACGGCTACACCGGCCCGTACCACGACTGGGACTACTGGGAGCGCGAGCTCGACCTCCTCGCCCTGCACGGGTACAACGAGGTTCTCGTCTACCTCGGCGCGGACTCCGTCTACCAGCAGACCTTCCGTCAACACGGCTACACCGAGGCCGAACTGGCGGAGTGGATCCCGGGCGCCGCCCACCAGCCCTGGTGGCTGCTGCAGAACATGTCCGGCTTCGGCGGACCCGTCTCCCGCCCTCTCCTCGCCGCCCGCGCCCGCCTCGCCCGCCGGATCGCCGACCGGCTGCGCGAGCTCGGCATGACGCCGGTGTTCCCCGGCTACTTCGGCACCGTCCCGCCCGGCTTCGCCGACCGCCACCCCGGCGCCCACCTCGTCCCGCAGGGCGACTGGGTGGGATTCGAGCGGCCGGACTGGCTCGACCCGCGCGGACCCGAGTTCCGAGCGGTCGCGGCCACCTTCTACCGGGTGCAGGAGGAACTGCTCGGCACCAGCACCATGTACAAGATCGACCTGCTGCACGAGGGCGGAAAGCCCGGCGACGTCCCGGTCGGCGAGGCAGCCAAAGCGGTCGAGACGGCCCTGCGCACCGCCCGCCCCGGCGCGATCTGGAACATCCTCGGCTGGCAGACCAACCCCCGCCGCGAGATCGTCGACGCCGTCGACAAGAGCCGCATGCTCATCGTCGACGGCCTCTCCGACCGCTTCCCGAACGTCACCGACCGCGAGGCGTCCTGGGCGGGCACCCCGTACGCCTTCGGCTCCATCTGGAACTTCGGCGGTCATACGACGATGGGCGCCAACACCCCCGACTGGGCCCGCCTCTACGAGCAGTGGCGCACCAAACCCGGCAGCACACTGGCCGGAATCGCCCTGATGCCCGAGGCCGCCGACAACAACCCGGCCGCCTTCGCCCTCTTCTCCGACCTCCCCTGGACCGAGGGCCCGCTCTCCCTGGAGAAGTGGTTCCGCCAGTGGTCGGTGCAGCGGTACGGGGCCAGGGACGCGCACGCCGCGAACGCCTGGGACATCCTGCGCCGCACCGCCTACGGCACCACCCGCGCGGACTCCTGGGCCGAAGGCCAGGACGGCCTCTTCGGCGCCCGCCCCTCACTCACCACGAAGTCGGCCGCCTCCTGGTCGCCGCAGCAACTGCGGTACGACGCCGCCGAGTTCGAGAAGGCACTCACCGAACTCCTCGCCGTGCCGGGTCGCTTGACCCGTTCGTCGGCGTACCGCTACGACCTCATGGACGTGAGCCGCCAGACGGTCTCCAACCGCTCCCGGCTCCTGCTCCCGCGCATCAAGGAGGCGTACGACGCCAAGGACCGCACCCGCTTCGGCGCGCTCACCGGGGAGTGGTTCGGGTGGATGCGGCTGCTGGAGAGGGTGGTGTCCACCGACGCCCGCCACCTCACCGGGCGCTGGATCGCCGACGCCCGCTCCTGGGGATCCGGCCAGAGCGAGAAGGACCGGCTCGCGCACGACGCCCTCTCGCTGCTCACCGTCTGGGGCCACCGCTCCGGCGCCGACGGCGGCGGACTGCGCGACTACGCCAACCGCGAGTGGGCGGGCCTGATCGGCGGGCTCTACACCCTGCGCTGGCAGACGTACTTCACGGAACTGGACGCGGCCCTCGCCGAGAACCGCGCCCCGAAGGCGATCGACTGGTACGCCCTGGAGGACCGCTGGGTGCGGACGCATCCGCCGTACCGGGCGACCCCCACCGGCGACATCGTGGCCCTCGCCAGGGAGGTCAGGCAGGCGCTGTGACGGAACGGCGCGAGGGCCCGCCCCCGTACGAGAAGACGTACGGGAACGGGCCCTCGGGCCGTGCGGGCGACGCGGATCAGAAGCGGCGCGTGATCAGCGCGCGCTTGACTTCCTGGATCGCCTTGGTGACCTCGATGCCACGCGGGCAGGCGTCCGTGCAGTTGAACGTGGTGCGGCAGCGCCACACACCGTCCTTGTCGTTGAGGATTTCGAGACGCTGCTCGCCACCCTCGTCACGGCTGTCGAAGATGAAGCGGTGCGCGTTGACGATCGCCGCCGGGCCGAAGTACTGGCCGTCGTTCCAGAACACCGGGCACGAGGACGTGCACGCGGCGCACAGGATGCACTTGGTGGTGTCGTCGAAACGCTCGCGGTCCTCGGCGGACTGCAGGCGCTCGCGGGTCGGCTCGTTGCCCTTGGTGATCAGGAAGGGCATCACGTCGCGGTAGGCCTGGAAGAACGGGTCCATGTCCACGACCAGGTCCTTGAGGACCGTCAGGCCCTTGATGGCCTCGACCGTGATCGGCTTCTGCGGGTTGATGTCCTTGATCAGCGTCTTGCAGGCGAGCCTGTTCTTGCCGTTGATCCGCATGGCGTCCGAACCGCAGATGCCGTGCGCGCAGGAGCGGCGGAACGTCAGCGTGCCGTCCTGGTCCCACTTGATCTTGTGGAGCGCGTCGAGAACACGCTCCTTCGGGTCCATCTCGACCTCGAAGTCCTGCCACTGGGCATCCTCGGAGATCTCCGGGTTGAAGCGGCGGATCCGGAAGGTGACCGTGATGTACGGAGAGTCGGCGAAGCCCGCCTCGGGCTTGCCGGCGGCCTCCGCCTTGTCCATCGTCGGGGTAGCCATCAGTACTTACGCTCCATCGGCTGGTAGCGGGTCTGGACGACCGGCTTGTAGTCGAGCCGGATCGACTCGGTGCCGTCGTCCGCGACCTCGCGGTACGCCATGGTGTGGCGCATGAAGTTGACGTCGTCGCGGGTCGGGAAGTCCTCGCGGTAGTGACCGCCGCGGGACTCCTTGCGTGCCAGCGCGGACACGGCCATGACCTCGGCCAGGTCGAGCAGGTTGCCCAGCTCGATGGCTTCGAGGAGGTCCGTGTTGAAGCGCTTGCCCTTGTCCTGGATGGACACGTTCTTGTAGCGCGCGCGCAGCTCGGCGATCTTCTCGACGGCCGACTTGATCGTCTGCTCGGTGCGGAACACCATCACGTTGGCGTCCATCGTCTCCTGGAGCTCCAGGCGGAGCGCGGCCACGCGCTCGGTGCCGGTGGAGTTGCGGAGGCGCTCGACCTGCTCCTCGACCAGCGAAGCCGGGTTCTCGGGCAGCTCGACGAAGTCGCTCTTGTGGCTGTACTCGGCAGCCGCGATGCCCGCACGACGCCCGAAGACGTTGATGTCGAGCAGCGAGTTGGTGCCGAGGCGGTTGGCGCCGTGCACGGAGACGCAGGCGACCTCACCGGCGGCGTACAGGCCCGGGACGACGGTGGTGTTGTCGCTCAGGACCTCACCCTCGACGTTGGTCGGGATGCCGCCCATGGCGTAGTGCGCGGTCGGCTGGATCGGGATCGGGTCCGTGTAGGGCTCGATGCCCAGGTACGTACGCGCGAACTCGGTGATGTCCGGCAGCTTGGCGTCGAGCTGCTCCGGCGGGAGGTGCGTGAGGTCGAGGTAGACGTGGTCGCCCTCGGGACCGCAGCCGCGGCCCTCACGGATCTCCGTGTAGATGGAGCGGGACACGACGTCACGGGACGCGAGGTCCTTCATGACCGGCGCGTACTTCTCCATGAAGCGCTCGCCGTCCTTGTTGCGGAGGATGCCGCCCTCACCACGGGCGCCCTCCGTCAGCAGGATGCCCATGCGCCAGATGCCCGTCGGGTGGAACTGGAAGAACTCCATGTCCTCCAGCGGCAGCCCGCGGCGGTAGCACGCGGCCTGGCCGTCACCGGTCAGGGTGTGCGCGTTGGAGGTCACCTTGAAGAACTTGCCGGTGCCGCCCGAGGCGTAGATGACCGACTTGGCCTGGAAGACGTGGATCTCACCGGTGGCCAGCTCGTAGGCGATGACGCCCGCGGACTTCTTGACGCCGTCGACCTCGACGATGAGCTGATCGAGGACGTAGAACTCGTTGAAGAACTCCACACCCTCCTTGATGCAGTTCTGGTAGAGGGTCTGGAGGATCATGTGGCCGGTGCGGTCGCCGGAGTAGCAGGCCCGGCGGACCGGGGCCTCGCCGTGGTTGCGGGAGTGACCGCCGAAACGGCGCTGGTCGATCTCACCCGCGGGCGTACGGCCGAACGGCAGGCCCATCTTCTCCAGGTCGAGGACCGCGTCGATGGCCTCCTTCGCCAGGATCTCGGCGGCGTCCTGGTCGACCAGGTAGTCGCCGCCCTTGATCGTGTCGAAGGTGTGCCACTCCCAGTTGTCCTCCTCCACGTTCGCCAGCGCGGCGGCCATGCCGCCCTGCGCGGCGCCCGTGTGGGACCTGGTGGGGTACAGCTTCGTCAGCACGGCGGTGCGGCTGCGCTTGGTCGACTCGATGGCCGCGCGCATGCCCGCGCCACCGGCGCCGACGATGACGGTGTCGTACTTGTGAATCTTCATGAGTGGTTGCCTCAGCCCCGGGCCTAGCGGATGTTCGGGTCGAAGGTGAAGATCACCAGCGTGCCCAGAAGGACGGTGAACACCGTGGCGGTGTACAGCAGGTTCTTCAGCCAGAAGCGCGTCTTGGGCTTCTCCGCGTAGTCGTTGATGACGGTACGCAGGCCGTTGGCGCCGTGCAGCATGGCCAGCCACAGCATGATCAGGTCCCAGGCCTGCCAGAACGGCGAGGCCCAGCGGCCCGCCACGAAGGCGAAGCCGATCTTGCTGACGCCACCGTCGAGCACCAGCTGGATCAGCAGGTGGCCGATGACCAGGACGACGAGCACGATGCCGGACAGGCGCATGAACAGCCAGCCGTACAGCTCGAAGTTGGTCCGGGTGGAGCGGGGCGTCTTCGAGGTGCGCTTGCGCGGCGGCTCGATGACGGGCGCCGGGTTGTCGGCGTCGTACAGGGTGACGCCCTCTACGGGGCCGACGCCTGCGGAAGTGGTCTCAGCGGACATGTTCTGACTCAGCTCCCGAAGACTTCGCGTACGGCGTGACCGAGCACGGGGTAAAGGGCGCCGACCATCAGGACGATCCAGACGCCCAGCACGGTCCAGAGCATCTGCTTCTGGTAGCGGGGGCCCTTGGACCAGAAGTCCACGGCGATGACCCGAAGGCCGTTCAGCGCGTGGAACAGGATGGCGGCGACAAGCCCGTACTCGAGCAGCGCTACGAGCGGGGTCTTGTAGGTGGCCACGACATCGTCGTACGCCTCGGGAGAGACGCGGACGAGAGCGGTGTCGAGGACGTGTACGAACAGGAAGAAGAAGATGAGGACGCCGGTGACTCGATGAGCCACCCAGGACCACATGCCTTCCCGGCCGCGATACAGCGTTCCAGCCGGCACGGAAATACCCTCCGGGAGCGGGGATTGGGGTCGGCCGGCTTGGTTATGTCGGTCTGACCCGGCCGGGTACGGTCCACCGGCCCCGGTCATCGTAGCGACGAGTTGTCGGTTCCCTCGCCCGGGGGCCTCCGGTGTGATCAAACAGGCAATCAAACAGCCTCGGACGGGCTACTCGGACCGCGCCCAGGGCGTGGCTGCCGGTTGCGCCGGGAATTCGGGTGCGGCCCCCAGTGCCCGGGCGAGCCGTCCCCGGGCGAGCCGGCGCAGTTCGTCGGCGGCCACGGCGCGCTCCTCGTCCGGCTCGTTGCCCAGCCGGAAGCGGATCTGGGCGAGGACCTGGTCGAGCCGCTCCTGTGGGGCGTGGGCGTCCAGGCAGATCACGAAGGCGTGTCCGAAGCGGCTCTCGTACGCGGCGTGCGCGGCGCGCAGGGCGGTGAGTGCGGCGCGCGGCGCGTCCGTTCCCGTCCCGGGCGAGTCCTCGCAGGCCAGCGCGTCCGCGATCTCACCGATCGAGAGGTCGTACGAGGCCTCGTCGGCGGCGGCGAACAGTGCGGCCGGATCGGGGTAGGGGCGGTGTGCGGCGAGCCGCTGGGCCCACCGGTGGCTGCGGCAGCAGGTGAGCAGGACGGCTTCGGCGAGGTGCGCCGGGGCCGTGTTGAACCGGTCCAGCGAGGTCGGTGACGACGGATCGGCGGGCGGGGACGACGGACCGCCACTGCCGCTCGTTGTCAGGGAGACGGAGGAGTGCAGCGTGCTTCCTTTGTTTGGGTGGGGGAGGTGGAGGCCGGGTGGAGGGACACCGGGTGGGGCCGGACCGCAGGGCCGCAAACGCTATCGAGAGGAGGAAGGAAGTGTCCGACGGATGCGCGAATTTCATCCGAACGGGATGTTTTGAGCGCGCGTGGTAGACGGATTTTGCGCCTAGACTCGTACTTTTTGCTGAGTTGGGTGCATAACGCGACAAAAGCGAAGATTGGGCACGGATGAGTAATTCCCAAGGGACGCAGGGGCCGACGCACGGGCAGGGGAGACGGCGGGCCCCCAAGCAGCGGGCGACGGTGTCGCGCGGAGTGCTGGTGGCCGGGGCCGCCGTCGCCATCGCCGCGGCGACCACGGTGACGGTCGCCGCCTGGCCGGATCCGGCGGGAGACGCGTCGTCCTCGTCCGCCGCGTCGTCCGAGTCGCCGGGCGCCTCCCGGGCCGGTGACGCCCCGGACAGCGGCCGCGACTCCAAGCCGCCCGCCCCGTCCACGCCCGCCGCGGAACCGACCAGGCCGGTGACCGGGCCGCCGCGCACGATCCCGTTCGTACGGGAGGTGGACGCGCCGCCGGGCAAGGACAAGGGCACCGGCTGGCGGCCCGCCGCCGGGACGCGCGTCGTGGTCGCCCGGGGCAGCGAGGCCGCGCTCGCCGACGAGGGCAGGCTCCTGGCGGGCGAGCTCAAGAAGGGGTACGCGCAGGGAGTGCCCGCCAGGACCGGCGACGTCGAGCTGGCGATGGGAGCGGCCGGGGCGCCCGAGTCGTACACCGTGACGACGCGCGGCGGCCGGGTCAGGATCACCGGCGCCGACCAGGCCGGGGTCTTCTACGGCACCCGCACCCTCAAGCAGGCGGTCGCCTCCGGCGGCGGGCTCGCGGACGGGGTGCTCAAGGACGCCCCGGCCAAGCCGCGCCGGGGCTTCGCGCTCGACACCGCCCGCAAGCACTTCGACGCGTCCTGGATCGAGGACCGCATCCGCGAGATGGGCGACCTCAAGCTCAACGAGTTCGGCCTGCACTTCTCCGACGACCAGGGCTTCCGGATCGCCTCCGACTCGCACCCGGAGATCGTCTCGAAGGACCACCTGACCAAGGCCGAGGTCCGCCGCATCGTCGCCCTCGCCGCCTCCCGGCACATCCGGGTGGTGCCCGAGATCGACTCCCCGGGACACCTGGGCGCGGTCATCGCCGCCCACCCCGCCCTCCAGCTCCGCAGCGTCTCCGGCAAGCCCTCGCGCGGCGCCGTCGACATCGCGAACCCCGCGTCGGCGAAGATCGTGGACGAGCTGCTGGCCGAGTACGCGGAGCTGTTCCCCGGCTCGTACTGGCACCTGGGCGGCGACGAGTACCGCGCACTGACGGTGAGCAGCCCGGAGGCCACGTACCCGAAGCTGGCGGCCGAGGCCCGGCGGAAGTACGGGGCGCGGGCCCGGGTGCAGGACCTGGCGACCGGCTGGCTCAACGACCGGGCCAAGGCCGTCGCCGAGCACGGCAAGACGGACATCCGGGCCTGGAACGACGGCTTCTTCGCGGGCGGCGTGGTCGACGCGCCCAAGTCCCGCGAGGTCGCGTACTGGACGGGCAAGGAGATCGGCGCCCGCGAGCCGCAGGAGTACCTGAAGGAGGGGCGCAAGGTGCTCAACCTGAACGACGAGTACCTCTACTACGTCCTCGGCGAGCCGAACACCTTCCAGTACCCGACGGGCCGGCGGATCTACGAGGAGTGGACGCCGAGGGTGCTGCGCCACAGCGAGTCGGTCCCGGCGCGCTACGACGCGCAGATCACGGGCGGGCAGCTGGCGGTGTGGTGCGACTACCACAACGCGCAGACCCAGGCCCAGGTGGCGAAGGGCGTACGGCTGCCGCTGCGCGCGGTGGCGCAGAAGCTGTGGGACGCGCGGCAGCCGTCGCTGGACTGGGAGGGCTTCAAGAAGCTGGCGGGGGCGGTGGAGCAGGGAAGCTGACGGACACGCGGGGGCCGGGAGCGGAAGGGGGATTCCGGTCACGACGGGCATGTGATTCGGACCGCACTCGGCATCCGTTGGCAATGACTCCCCGTCATGTGGGCACAATGTGCCAGGACTGTGGTGGATACGTGCGCAACTGGCCGATCGGGCTCAGTCCGGGTGAGGCTGGAGCCTCTTGAGGTCAACGCGTGGGGGGAGTGGAGCAAATGGGTTTCTGGGGTTACTTCGTCGTAGGGAAGAACACCGGGCCGCTCTCGGAGTTGGATGCATTGGCCGAGGTCAGGGACGACCTCGCGCTCTACGACGAGCGTGCGGGCGGCTGGCAGGTGTGGGAGCGGCCCAGTGAGCCGGAGGTCGGCGACATGGGTGCGCTGGCGCGCGGCGTGTGCCGGGACACCGGGGCGCCCGCACTGTTCGCGTTCGTCATGGGAAGCGACTGCGTGGTCGTGGAGGCCGCGGCGCCGGAGGGCGGCTCGTGGTTCGCCTGTCTGGGGCGTGAGGCGATGGCCGGTTACCTCCAGGCGGACGGACTGCTCCTGGAGGACCTCTTCCTGACGGCGCAGGAGGCGGCGGAGAAGGCCGTGTCCTGGGCCGCCGAGACGGGCCGGGACGTGGAGCTGGGCCCGCTGGTCGAGGTACTGAGGTCGGAGGCGGATCCGGTCGCGGAGGAGCTCTTCGGACAGTTCCTGGACGCGCTGGGGCTCGACAGGCAGTGACGTTTCGGCGACGGGTGGGGCCTTGAGTCGCGGAGGCTCCCCCGTGCGCTGCCTGTGACGTAATCCGGCGTCGGTACGCAGACGGAGACAGGGGTCCGCAACCGGCGGTCCCGACTGCCGCCGTGCGCCGTCGTGCGGGCAGCGTGCGGGACGTCGTCGTGTCGAGGAGTGCGCGTGAGTCCGACCTTGGGGGAACTGGCCGAGCGGATCGACCGCGCCGATGAACGAGGTCTCGCGGTGAGCGCGCTCGCCTGCCTGGACCGGTGCCTGCCACTGCTGGAGCCCGCGGTGGGCGTGGACACGGACGCCGCGCTCCGCCCGCTCTGGGAGGCCGCCGAGGGCGGCGACGCGTGGCTCGGCCGCCTGCGGGAAGCCGCCGCCGAAGTCCTCAAACTGCTCGACGGAACGGACCCGGGCGGCCCGCTGGAAGCACTGCGCCGGGCGGCCGACGTGCCCTGGGCGTACGAGAGGGCAGCCCTGCGCCCCTGGGCGAGGGAGTGCTCGGCCGCCGCCCTGGCGGTCCACCGCCACCTGGACGGCGACCGCGACGGCGGCCCCCTGACCACCGGCGAACTCCGCCGCCAGGAACGCCTGCTGGACCTGCTGGCGGCCGACGGGGACGGGCTGCGGGCGGTGCTGGTGCAGTCGGACGAGGGGAAGCGGGTGCTGAGGGCGGGGGTGGCGAGAAGGGCGAGGCGGGGGTAGGGGCGTGCGGGCCGGCGGGCGGTCGCTCGCGCCCGCGCGGCGGAGCCGCAAATCGACACAGCCCCGCGCCCCTGCGCGGCGGCGGTCACCCGCGCCCCTGGGGGGGCGGCGGTTCTCGGTTCTCGGTACGGAAGGACGACCGGGGCCGCCACCCCCAGCCGGAAGCACCAACTCAGGCCCTCGGACCAGGCGTTTTGCCGTCCAGGTCGAGGATCGCTCCTTCTGCCTGGTCCAGCCTCTACCTGGGTGTTTCTGCCTGTTCCTGGGGCCTGTTGGTCACGCGTTGGTCAGGTGCCCGGCCATCTGGCGCGCGGCCCGTGGGTGCGTCATGTGAAAACTCTGTGCTGGCGATACAGCCAGGAGAGGACCGGACTCGGCAGAGTCCGGTCCTCTCCCTGTACGGACGCGAAACCTGGTGGTGGCTTCTCAGCTGCTCCGTCGAGGTGTGAGCTTGTCGAGGTCGAGACTGACCTCGAAGGGAACCGGGCGCTGAAGCGATCCCCGGAAGATACCGGCGGGTGTATAGCTGCCTGTGGGTTCGTCGAGCTCATACACATGGACGGTGGGGGCGCCGTCTTCTTCCTCGATGCACCAGTAGTAGGGGATACCGGCTTCCGAGTATTTGCGGAGCTTGACCGTACGGACGCGATGGGCCGACTCGGGCGAGACGACTTCCACCACCAGCTTCACGTCTTCGGGGGCGTACCAGGTGCGATCCGGGTCGTAGGGCAGATCTGCCAGCAGGAGATCCGGCTCGGGGCGGTTCCGGTCATCGAGGCGGATCGTCACTTCCCGTTCGATCTCGACGCCGTTCGGGTCTTGTGCCACGAGCCTGTTGCACGCTGCGGGGCCGAGACGGTCGGGGGCGAGCGCACCGTCAGTTACCGAAGGCAACTGACGGTACCGCCAGGGTTACCAGGCGTGTGAAACTCGCTAAGTAGATCTGAACACGGGGGAGGGATGTTGACGAGCAGCCATTCCATCGCGGCCCGGCAGGACAGCGCTGCGGCCATGCGGATACTCAAAGCCATCGCCGTGGCTCACCTCCGCAACCAGCGGGCGCAGACGCTGAGCTTGGGAGTCTCGATCGCCTTGGCAGTCGCCGGCCTGCTGACCGGCCCGGGTTCGAGGTACGGCACCGCCGTCACCCTCGGTGGCGCTCTCTGGGCCGCGCTTTACATGGGAGTGATGGCCCCTTGGGCCGAGCGATATCTGCGGATCGCCGCGACTCTTCAGGAGATGTTCGACGCTGACGTACTCGGCCTGCCGTGGAACAGCGTGGCGGTCGGGAACCGGATCGGCAACGAAGAGGTGAGCCGACTCAGCCGGCGCTTTCGCGGTGGCGAGGACCGGGTGCGGGGCTACTATCTCGTGGTGGACGCCGCCGCGCCCTATGACGTGCTCTTCTGCCTGGAACAGAATCTGGCTTGGGGATCCCGGATTCGCCTTCGCTTCGCCCAACTGATGCTCGGTGTGCTGGTGTTGTGGTCCCTGGCGGGTGTCCTGCTTACCCTCGCCACCGGAGGGACGGTGAGTCGGCTGGTCACCGGATGGTTCGTTCCCTCGCTTGGCCTGCTGCTCCTGTGCCTGGAGATGTACCGCACGCAGATGGCGAGCATTCAGGAGAGGCTGCGCGTTCTCGGGCTGGTGCGTGCGGTCATCGACGACCCCACGTCACCAGTGGTCACCACGCCAGACGCGCTGACCCGCTTCTCCCGCCAGGTCCTGGACACGCTCTATCAGATGAGACGGCTCCAGCCGCGGCTGCCGGCCTGGTACTTCCGGCGCTACCACGACCAGGACAAGGGCGATTTCCAGATCAGGATGCGGGAGCTGGAGTCGAGGTTCCCTCGGTCATGACTGTCCTGGAGGAGCTGACCCGAGAGTTCGGAGACGCCGCCGTCGCATCGGCGATTATCGAGTCGTTGCTCGACAACGGCCTCAAAATCCGTAGCGGCACGATTGAGGAACGTAGTCGCGGCTTCACCGGGGCGCAGCTGGCGAAGGCGCAGGTGGAATACGCCACGGGGCGACCTCAACCGCGTTGGTGCATGATCAAGTTCTGTCCGTCGGTGCCGTCGATGCATCAGCGGGAGAGTCGACGGCATTCGGCGGCCCTGCGGGAGGCACCTAAGGAATTCGGCCAGCGGCATCTCGCCGAGATCGCCTTTCCAACGGTCAACTGTCCTCAGGATGCTTTCGTCGTCGGCCAGTTCATGGCCGAAGGCATTCCGCTGGGTAAGGTGGATCTCGGCCAACTCGCAGGCGCCTGCAAGACGATCTGGCGCAGGATGCTATCGGGCTGGACCGGCGACGAGTACGACAGCGACCAAGCGACGGTGGCTGAGTTGCTTACGTGCGAACTGGGCGACGGTTTCAATACCGACGGGTGGCTGCACGACTGGGCACGAAAGCGCGGCCTGCTCTCGCCCGACCTCCTGGAACTGCCGGGCGAGAGCGCGCCGTTGCCCAATCCGTGGCGGCTGTTTACCCAGAACACGCCCGCGACACAGAGGAAGATCCACTATCTGGTGGGCCGGACGCACGGCGACCTGCACGGGGACAACGTCCTCGTACCCCAGCACGACGGGATCGTTGCCGCGGACCGCTTCCGGCTGATTGACCTGGCCACGTATGACGCGCAGGCACCACTGAGTCGGGATCTCGCCACCCTGCTGATCTCGCTCTGCTGGCGGGAGATCGGGAAGTCCTCTCCGGACAGCCAGTCCACGTTTCTCGCCTATCTGGAGCGTGACAAGCGGGAAAAGCACCTCGATGACGGTATGCCGGGCAAGGTGCGAAAGATCATTGACGCGCTGCGGGAGCCCGCGCTCAAGTTCGTTCTCGACAAGCGCGGGGATCCGGAGCAGTGGCACAGGCAGCTGAAGGTCTCCCTGCTCGCCCAGGCGATGCTGCATTGCGCCTACGTGAGCGGTACGCCGGATGCCCGCCGTTGGTGTGCACGGCTGGCGGGGCGGCTTACCCAGGTTCTGCTCGGGCCGGTGGACCCGTCGGCAGCCAGGAGCGAGCTCTTCGACGCGGGAGAGGACCTCGGCACGACCGGCAGGGTAGCGACGCCGAAGGCCGGTCAGCCGAAGCGGGGCACATCAGTCTTCGTCGACCGCACGGATCCGTGCGGTGATCTTCGCGCGGCGCTGGACGACCGGGCCACCTCCGTCATTGTGGTCAGCGGGCCGGCCGGGATAGGCAAGACGGCACTGGTGCGCAAGGTGCTCGTGGGCCTCGGCTGGACGGGTCCGGACGATGAGTCCTCGGCGTTCCGCTGGCACGACGCCACACCGTACGGGGAGATCGGTGTGGCGACCCTGATTGAGGACATCGAACCACCCGGGTCGGGCCGTGCTGCCGGCCCCTACGCGCGGGCACGCCTGGAGATCGCCCTGGATAGCCTTGACGCAACCGGCGGCTTCCGGCGGGTGATTGTGATCGACTCGGCGGAGAACCTTCTCAGGGAAGGACACGTCCTGCGCGACTCGGAGCTCGACCTGGCACTGGAGACTGTGCAAGGTCGGCTGAACCCGCTTGTCAAGGTCGTTTTCGTGACGCAGCAAATACCCGAGGCGACGGCCGGAATGGCGTGGACGGAGAAGGCTGTCCGTATCAGCCTCAGTGGACTCGAACCACCGTCGCTGCGGGAGCATTTCGCCGTACTCGACCCGAGTGACACGCATGGACTGGCGGTTCTGCCGGAGAACGACCTGCGACGCGTTCACGGACGCCTGGCCGGCAACCCGCGTCTCGCCGAACTACTTTCGGGGGTCATCAGCAGCGATCGGCCGGGGCTACAAGTACACGAGATCGGAGCGTGGCTGTCCTCCGTGCCGGCGAGCGAGGTGCATCGGCGTCTGGTGCACAAGTTCGTCGAGCGCCTTCCCGCCGAACAGCAGCGGGTGGCTGAGGGGCTGGCGGCGCTCGGCATTCCGGCCGGTGCCGAATCCGTCATCGGCATCCTGGAACCGTATGTGCCGACGTCCCGGATCGAGCCGGCCCTGCGAGCGCTTGTGACGGCCGGTCTCGTCCTAGAGGGCCGGGACGGCCGCTGGCATCTGCGAAAGAGCGAGATCGAGGCGGTCCTCAGCCGCCTGGCCGCCGGTGATCGCCTGGCGGACGAGCGCGAGCGGCCGACCCGGCGTTCCCTCCTGCTGCGAGCGGCCGTGGTGTTGCAGGGCATGCAGAAGGACGACGACGATGTCCACGACATGGTCGACTTGCACGCGCACTTCGCGCGCATCGACGTCTGGCTCCGGGCTGGACTGTACGACTGCGCATACAGCGTCATCGAGTCGATGGAGGATCTGGTGGACCGCTGGGGCAGTGGGACCGAGCTGCAGGCCCAGCGGGAAGCCGTGCGTGACCGGCTCGGTGACGATCGGGAAGGCGAGATGGTGAACCTCGCCGCTCTGGGGGACATCTACTCGTACGGTGGCGACTTGCGCTCCGCCCGGTCGGCTTACGAGAACGCGCTCAGGATGGCCAAGGAGGACCAGAACCGCGAGGCGATACGCCGTATCCACATCGGCCTGGGCGCCATGTTCTGGGAACACGGCCACCTTGCGGACGCCGAAAAGCACTACATGTGGGCGCGGGGGCTGGCGGGAGAGGACGACGACGACGACGGCGACCGCGCCGCCGCGCTGACCGGACTGGCCGACTGCCGACAGCGGCAGGGCGACTACCGGCACGCGATCAACAACGCCCTCTCAGCTTTCGAAGCCGCCCACGAGAACGATCCCGAACTGGCGTCCGGCGCCGCGCTGCGGCTGGCCCGGTGGTACGCCGAGTTGAACGCGATCCCGGACGCGCGGATCATGCTGGCCAAGTGCGACGAACTGGTCACGGCCCGCCCCGATCCCACGCTCCAGGCGGACCTGCTCAGCGCGAGGGCCGAGCTGTACCTCTATCAGGACAGGTACGGCGAGGCGCGATGGGCGGTCGAGCAGGCGATCGGTATCGCACGCGACCACCGGGACCCGATCAACCTGCGGCGGTCGCTCACCGTACTGGCCCTCGCGCATGTGCACATGGGCGACCTGCCGGCGGCCAGAAGTGCGATCGAGGAGTCTGCCCGCTACCGGGTGGCTGGCAAGGAGACAGCGGAACTCGCGCTGCGGGGGGTCATCGCGCACCGCTCCGGGCTCCCGGGCACCGCGAGGGATCTCTTCCAGCAACTTCATGACGAGACCGGCCAGCGCACTGGGGCGGACGCGCACGATCTGGTCGCGTGGGACTTCACGGGTATCGCCCGGTGTTACTCGGTCCTCGCCGACGACGCGGAACCCGCGTCGGCGCTGGAGGCGTTCCGTCTGGCACGGCCTGAGCCGGCCGAGCGGACGCCCGGGCTGGACGACCGGCTGAGGTTCATGGTGGAGATCCTGGCCAACGGCGACCCGCGCCTCGAACCGGTACTCACGCAGCTCGCGAGCTTGCGGCCGGGTCGCGCCGGCTAGTTCTCGAACCAGCCCTTGTCATGCGCCAGCATGATGGCCTCCAGGCGGGTACTGACACCGATCCGCTGATAGAACGCTCGGAGCAGCCGGTACATCGCTCGCTCCGAATAGCCGGTGTCCGAGGCCAGCCGGGACACTGTCCAACCGTCGGAGAGCCGACGTAACCAGGCGATCTGCTCGGCGGAGGGAACCGAGCCGCGCGGGGCCCGGCCGCCCCGGCCGCTCACCAGGAGATCGGCCACCTCGATCGGCATCACCGCCTCGCCGTCGAGGGTCGCGGATACCGCCCGCTGCAACGCCGACACGGTCGCTTCGCGCGCCACCACCGACCGGGCACCGGCCCGCATGGCCCGTATGCCCATGGAGGCGTCGTTGGCGGAAGGCAGCGCGACGACGAGCGGGCGGGGCCGTAGGCGGCACAGAGCGGTCAGCAGGTCCAGGTCCTCTGCGGAGCGCAGGGTCATCAGCACTACCCCGCCCGGGCGCTCACGCAGCCAGGCTTCGGCGTTTGTGGGCTCCTCGACGAGGTGCCCCAGGCTCGACAACGACGCTGCGACGCCATGCCGGAATACCGGCAGGGGGTCCAGGACCGCGACATGAACGGTTGCCGTGATCTCTGTCCCTCCCTGTGATCGTCGCGCTACCGGTTGGAACGCAGCCGTCAGCCTAGGGCGGGTCAGGAACCTGCCAGCGGAGGGTCATGGATGCGCACGATCAGTCATGGACCTGCAACGCTCCGCTGCCCTAGCGTCGGATCATCCATCGACGCTTGGGGGAGGCGCGCGTGGTTTACTCCGACAACTCCGGTCGCCGAATCCGTCGGCGCGTCAAGCGCCGCAGGCAACCAGCCGGCAGTAAACCCGACGAGGCCAAGACCCGGTATATCCGCGAGGTCGCGGAGGAGAACCCGAGGTTCACGCCCGAAGAGGTGTACGCGGTGATCTATTACATCCGGGGCCGCCACGACATTCCCAAGGACATGGTGCGCAAGGTTCTCGGCGAGCCCCGCATCAGGATGCCGTGGTGGCCCTTCGGCCGTTGATGATGGCCTGAGGTCCGACGGCTTCCTGCGTGGAGTGGTAAACAACCCCAGGTTGATCAGGGCGAGCAGGGCCTGACGTGTGGCGGACAGCCGCCACTACCGTCTCCCGGCCTCCTGCTGCCGAGTGGGTTCGTTATTGCGTGGGTCAGCCCGACTCACGGTCGGTTACATCGGTTTGGAAAAGGCTCACCGGTCGGACCGTGCCAGGGTCCCGGGACGATTGGCGCCCAATCGAAGAGCCGCAGATCCTCATCTGGACGGTTCAGTGCCAGGAGCACACGAGGCGTTTGGCAGGTTGGTCACGCGTTGGTTACCGCTGCTGTGTATCTGACCAGGTCAGATGAGGTAAAACGGAAGGACGACCGGGGCCGCCACCCCCAGTCGCAGAGACCCTCTGACCTGCAAGTTTTCCGTCCAGGTGCGGGTTCCTGACTTCCGACTGCCTCGGTCTGGTCCGAGGTGTTTCTGTCGGTTCCTGGGCGCTGTTGGTCACGCGCTGGTCATGCGATACGCCCAGCTTGTCCGAGTGTCCGCCATGGTGGCGTCGACGCCCGTATCGATCACCTCGTGGCACGAGCGGCGGCCGAACTGGGGTTTGAGGAAGGCGGCCTCGACCCACCGATGTAGTCCAGCCGCCTCGATCGCATCAGCCTCACGTCGCCCAGCAGTTCTTGCCAGAGGTCGTTGGGAACGCCTACCCGCCTGTGCTCCCACTGGTAGATGTGACTGCGGTCGGCAGCAATACGAAGACCGCGGCGTTGCGCGGCCAGGTCCCTGTTGGTCACGCGCACCCCGTTGGGTTAATGCCGGGGCGAGCGGCCAGCTCCTGCGTTAACGCCTGGAGAGCGCAAGACGAGCGCGGCGCTGCAGCGATGGCGGGGCGACACTTCCGACTCGCGCTGGAAGGGCCTGGCTCTTGTCATCAGGAGCAGTGCCTGTCAGTCACCGGACGAGGAACTCGGGCGAGAGCATGGCGCAGCTGCTCTCCGATCTCGGGAACCGGCATTCCCAAATCTGATAGCCACCGTGTGATCTGTCCGAGATCCGCGTTCAACTTCGTGCTGCGAAGCAGTAGGCCTTGCCACGTGAGCTCATCACGTACGGACATATAGGTCTCGTCGTATTCCGATTCAACGAGGAGCTCGCGTGCGGTGGTTGCCGAAAGTCCGGCTGGCATATCCGGGCAGGAGACTGTGAGCCCGTAAGTCACCATGCGATCGGCGAGTTCGGCTGGTGACCGAAACAGGGACCGCGCAGCTACTACCAGATACGCGAAAGGCATCGTGTCACCAACGAAGAGGTCGAACCAGGAATATGGCCCGTAAATGGACAGAAGCTGCTCATCCAGCTCGTCAGGGCGATGCGGTGCTTTGAACGGCACATCGAAACCATATTCTCGGAACCTCTGGATCGTTGCTCCCAGGCGATGGACGCCCGGTGCCAGAAGCAACTCGTAGGGCAGTGGGCCTGGAGGCGCGAGGTGTAGCGCGTCGTCGAACCACTGGTTGTCGAGCAGCGCAAGGTCGTCGGTCGTAGCGTCATCGGGAAACGTGCTTGGCGGGTCGAATCCGAGATCGCGGTACCTGCGCAGCGCCTCGGTCGGCGTTATGTCCAACTTGCTTGCGGCATGGAGTAACTGGATGGGAGCCATCAGGTCTGTGCGAGCCAGCCAGGCTCCCTTGTCCCCGCATCCACTCCGCAAGATAATCGGCAGTAGATGATCCGGCCGTTCGGGCAGTGCAACTCGATCGGGGCGCAGGCCGTGAGTCTCGTATCGGGCACAGACCTCGCTGACGGTGATATCGAGGTCGAGGCAGGCTTGGGCGATACGACCGGGAGGGACTGTCTCTCCGGGCGAGAACCACTCTGTCGGATGCTGTGGGTCGTGCACCAGTAGTGCATTGCGCCATGCGGAATCGGCCAAGGCATCCACTCCACCGGGTACGTCGATCCCGAGGCCCCGCCACAATGCGACCACCTCATTTGGTTCTTTCCCGGTCTCGACGGCCTTGCTCACCAGTTCGCTGACAGTGACGTCCGTTGACCGTTGCAGAGGCTGCCCCGAGGCGTCGCAGAGCAGTCGGAGGTCCGGCCCCGACGCTTTCAGCACGGCGGAAATCCCTTCAGCTCGCAGATCGTGTAGCCCCAGCATCGCTGCACGGTGGAGTACGACATCCAGCGTCATCTCTCCGCGCGGATGTGTCGGCAGGAAATGCCCTCGGGAAGTGCGGCCCGTGGCCCAACTCCAGTAAGTCATGCCGTAAGGCCCTGGGGGTTCAGCCAGCAACAGCTGATCGGACGGCATAGCCGGGAGTACCGACTGCGGATCATCCAGTTCAGGGCAGAACGGTGTGAGTTTGCTCAGGATTCGCTCATCCTCATGCGCGAGAAGGCGCCACAGGTAAATGTGGCCCGGCGGTTCCCCGGAGAACTTCCAGGGGACATCGTCCCGGCCCGCCTCATGCCCACGAGGGGGGAGCGTATTCATGTCCGAAGGCAGTACCCCGCACCTCGCAACGTCAAGTACACCGCTCCCGTACGGAATGGGACGTCCCGCGCGGATCAGCGCGTTCGTCACGAGGTCGGCGAGTTCGGTGCTCCCTTGCGCGACGCGGCAGAGCCAGGCGAAGTCCGGTAGAGCCGGACAGTCGGCTGCGACAAACGCATCCACTGCCTGCACCAGAAGCTTGTGAAGAACCGGCCCGATGTCGTCGAGGACCTCGGCCCGCTCGGCGGAAAGCTGGGCAGGCGCATATGGGCCCGAGAGATTCACCACGACGCCGGTCAGTCCCGATGCGGTTGAGGATAGGACCCCCTTGTGCTGTGCGGGCTGCACCACCAACCCATCGACGAGCAAGGCGCCGCCGTGCTCGGTCCAGGTGAGCTGTACGCCTGGTGGCGCCTCCTGCCAGGCCGTCCGGACACCGTGTGCATCAAGGCCGAAGCGTTCACCATTCGGCTGCTTTCGTTCCTGCACCACGCCTGCTGTCCAGTGGGACCGACGCGACTCGTCCTGGGCAGAGGTGGCGAACTCCGCTGCACCAAGGAGACGTTCGAGTACATCGACACTCGCGAGTTTCCCGTCCTCACGCAGGTAGAGCCGTACCCGCGTCCCCGGCTCGACGCTCTGCTCGGTGGTGGTGACGATAGGGAAGAGATGGCCGGGGCCATGGATCGAAGCCCGCAGCACGGGTCCCGGCTTTCCGTCGAGGCCCATTCGGCACGTCGTGACGGTGAACTCGTCAGCCAGCATGAAATAGCTCAGCACTCCGATACCGAAGCGGCTGTTGGGGTGCATCTCCACTGCCGGGTCCACCTCACGCCATGCCGCGTGCTCAAGCTTGAAGTCGCTCTGCTCGGCGAACCGCGCGCCTGCCTGTGAGAAGACGCCGCGCAACTCGGCTTCGCCCATGCCGATGCCATTGTCACGGCATTCCAGATACGCACGCCCTTCGACGTCCCGTCCTTGCTCGAAATCGATCCGACCAGTGAAGGCGTAGGAGGCCCCGCCGCCGATCCGGTCCAGGTACTGGGCCCGCGCGCGGCGGTAGCGACAGGCGTCGAGCGCGTTCTGGTAGAGCTCTCGCACTGCCAAGTCCCGGTCCTTGTAGAGCTGGACTCCCATCAGCAGTTCTCGGACACGGCCTTCGTCCAGACGGAACCCTGCCCAACCGTCAAATGCGCCCTCGGCCGGGCGTACCTCGTCGGCCGAGAGGTTCGTGGGGAACCTCGGCATGGGTTGCGGCAGCCGGTCGCGTGCGGTTCGGTCGACGCTGTGCAGGACTTCGTTGGCGCGTGCGACGTACTGCCGTAGTCCTTCGATGACTGCTTCGTGGTGACAGCAGGCCCGCAGTGCAGGGTGGGTCGACTGACCGCCCCAGGTCGCCAGTTCGATAGTCTCGCGAAGCTGTCCGATATCGACGGGGTGAGGGATGCCGACATGCTCGACGACGACATCGGGCAGCGCTGCCATATCGAGGCAGGTTCCGTACGCGAGGGCCAGCAGGAGGGCGATTCTGCGGTCGTGTACCCGTTGCCGGGTCGGTACGGCAGGTACTCGAATCTGGTCCTCGCCACTCAGGCGGTCCAGGAATTCGGCGTTCGTCACATTCGGGCCGCGCCGTACCGCATGAAGAAGTGCGGTCACCCGCCCGGGTTCCAGAATCTCCCCGAGGTCCTGAACCAGATCCGGGTCCTTGATTTCATGTAGTAACTCCCGTACTGGGCCCGCCTCCGCGTGTTCCCCGCGTTCCAGCAGCCAACGGTGGAACAACCACCAGCCGATGGGGTATGCGGCATCGGGCCGCAGGGCCGCGCGCTTGACTAGTCGGCCGTGTCCCCCTGCGAACGCCTCGAAGGCGCGTCGGTCCTCGTCTGCATCGGGTAGAGGGCCGATCCGGTACGGTTCGACCCGTGCCCAGCCGGAGGCAGTCTGAGCCCTGTTGGCGCCGTACAGGAAAGGTACGAGGACCAGCAACGCCGCCTCTGCGGGGTAGAGGTCGAGTGGTTTCCCGTCGGTCGGTTCGCCCAGCAGCCATTCGACCCGATCGATGAATCTCACAGCAGTGCCCGGGTCCTGCCACGGATCCGTAGTGAGTGTGTTCTGTGCGGCATCGCGCACACACGCCAGTTTGGCGATGACGGAACACGCATGAGCCCTGAGTTTCTGTGCGCCTTGTTCATCGGTGACGTGGTTCCACACAGTGGACCGTTCCGCGGCTCGCACCCACCCGTCGCCGATGTTCTCTGTCGGCAGCGGGGCGGTCGGCGCCTCAGCCCCTACGTATACGTGGAAGGTCCCGCCCTGCATGACGGCGCTTTGTGTGCCCCCGGAAACCAGGTTGTGCACCTCGCCCACGGTATTCACGTCATCCATGTCCCGGAGCTTATGGGCGAAGGGCCAGGGCGGGGGGCGACTTCCTGACAGCCGTTGCCTCATGCGGAAGTACATGATGGCCAATCCGAGTACGACGGATCTTGCCGAAGTAGACTTAGACTCAATGTGACGAGGTTGATGTGCTGGGAGAGTGCATGAAGAGTCTGCTGGCCAAGCCGGACGACGTGGTCGACCGGAACCGGGAATGGGGCCTGCTCACGGAGTTCCTCACCGACCCGGACCCGGCCATGCGTCTCGGCATCGTGTCGGGGCGGCGTCGACACGGGAAGTCGTACCTTCTGCAGGCCCTGTCCGAGCAGGTCGACGGCCTGTACGTCACAGCGGTCAGGGAGGAGGGGCGGCTCCCCGCGATCCAGCGGTTCAGCGATGCGGTCGCCGCCCACGCGGGCCTGCGGCCGGGGAGCCTGCGTCTGAACGACTGGCGTGATGTCCTGTCCAACGCTCTTGATGTGACCGCCCGTTCGGCACGCCCGCTTCTGGTGATCGACGAGCTGCCGTACTTGCTGCAGCACTCGCCCGAAATCCCCGGGCTCCTGCAACAGCTCTACGACGAACGCCAGCGGGGCGCCCGGGCCGGTGACGCGCCGGGGCCGCGGCTGATTCTGTGCGGCTCCGCGATGAGCGTCATGCACGAACTGCTCTCGGGGACCAAGCCACTCCGCGGACGGGCCGTGATCGACCTACGGCTGGGTGCCTTCGACTACCGGGACAGCCGGGCCTTCTGGCAGATCGACGACCCGCTGACCGCGCTGAAGGTGCACTCGGTCCTGGGCGGGGCCCCCGGCTACCGGTCGGTGGCTGCCCGGCCGCACCCGGACGACGGTTTCGACACCTGGCTCACCCGGACGCTGCTCGACCCGGGGCGGGCGGTGTATTCACGTACCGAGACCGAGTACCTGTTGCGCGAGGACCCGAGGATCACGCAGCACACGTTGTACTACGACACCCTCACCGCGATCGCGCAGGGCGCCACCACCCCCAGCAAGATCAGTGCCGCCCTGGAACGCCCGCGCAATGCCGTCGCTCACCCGCTCGGAGTGCTGGAATCCACGGGCTACATCCAGCGGGAACAGGACATCCTCCGTTCCAGGCACCCCGTCATCACGCTTGCCGACCCCGTCATTCGCTTCAACCAGCTCATCACTCTCCCGCAGGCCGCCGCCGTGGAGCAGGGATTCGCCGAGCAGGTGTGGCGGCAGGCCGCTCCGACCTTCAACTCCAAGATCCTCGGGCCGCACTTCGAGGACTTGGCCCGCGACTTCACCCGCCGCTACGCCCACACCCTGTTGCCCGGTGGACTGCCCGGCCCGGTCGGTACCACCGAGGTCGCCGACCAGGCCGCCCGTACGAAGCATGAGGTCGATGTCATTGCCCTGGCTGCCGGCGAGCGCCCGCAGGCTCCCCGCGCGAGGATCGCGCTGCTGGGCGAGGCCAAGGCGACCGCCGCCCGCCGCGGCACCGGTGACCTGGAGAGGCTGGAACACATCCGTGCTCTGCTCGCGAATCAGGGCTACGACACCACAGCCGCCACTCTGGCCCTGTACTCCCTGCACGGCTTCTACCCCGATCTGATCGACCTGGCCAACAAGCGTGACGACCTCCTCCTCGTCGATCTGCCCACCCTTTACGGCAGCTGACACTGAGAGTCGCCCGACGGGGCTTGGGGAGGATCTGGCGAATGCCCGGCTCTGTTGGTCACGCGTTGGTCATGCAGAGACCGCGCGACCCGTGTTTTGCCTGTTCAGAAGGGGTGCTACGGAAGGACGACCGGGGCCGCCACCCCCCACAGGAGTGACCCCGGCCGTCTGTCCGCACGGGCTGTGCGACGAGCCCGTACTCCCTTCAGCGTCGCGAGTGCGTTTTCTGTCACACCTCGCTGGGTCAGCAGCTAGTTGCACGTTGTACTGGTCATGGACGAATCGCCCTTCGACGCCGTAGCGTGCACTTTCGCGCTGGGGTTGGGGCGCCAGGACAGACCAGCATCGACTGGGGACAGGTTGAGGTAGTGCTGGGGGACGACGCGGAGCTGACCGCCGCGGTGCTCGCCGCGCAGGACGGGAACGAGCAGGCCTTCCGGACTGTGTACCGCGCCGTGCACCCACGGCTGCTGGGCTACATACGCACGCTGGTCGGCGAACCCGAGGCCGAGGACGTCGCCTCCGAGGCGTGGTTGCAGATCGCTCGCGACCTGCACCGCTTCAGCGGCGACGCCGACCGCTTCCGGGGCTGGGCCGCCCGCATCGGCCGCAACCGCGCCCTCGACCACATACGGATGCGCGGCCGCCGTCCCGCCATCGGCGGCGACGACACCGAACTCACCGACAAACCCGCAGAATCGGACACCGTGGGCGAAGCCCTGGAGTCCCTGGCCACCGGCCACACCATGGCCCTCATCGCCCAGCTCCCCCAGGACCAGGCGGAAGCCGTGGTGCTGCGCGTCGTCGTCGGCCTGGACGCGAAGAGCGCGGCGCAGACCCTGGGCAAGCGCCCGGGTGCCGTACGCACGGCCGCCCACCGAGGCCTCAAGCGGCTCGCCGAACTCCTCGGCAGCCACCCCGACCCGGCCGGTCCCGCCGCCTCCGCCGGCCGGACGAACCCGCACCCGGCGGAACTGGACGGCGTACCTCCGCAGCGCGGCCGTCGGCCCGCCGCCGCCGGCGCGGCGCTCGGCCTCCACCGCCGAGACGGTGTGACGCAATCGCGCGCGCGGACGCAGAAGGAACTGTGATGGCCGACGAGCGCTACGAGTGGCTTGATGACGACGCGGCAGAACGGCTGCTGCGCGGCGACGCGGGCATGGACGGCGATGCCGAGCGGCTGGCCGCTGCCCTCGACGGCCTCCGGGCGGGTGTCGGGACCGGTCCCGACACCGGTGCTGTGAGTGCTGAACTGCCGGGTGAGAGTGCTGCGTTGGCTGCCTTCAGGCAGTCCAGGGCCGGTACCGCCCCGGCCCGCCGGCACTCCCGCTGGGGGCGCCCCATGCGCCTCGGACTCGTCACCGCCCTCGCCGCCGGTGCCCTCGGCGGAGTGGCCGTGGCCGCCGGTGCCGGTGTGCTGGCCACCCCCTTCCCGTTCGGGAAGTCCGGGCCCGAGCCCGCCGTCTCCGTCTCGGCCGCCGCCTCCCCGGAGGAGGAGATGGACGCCGACGGCGACCACTCCGACGCCCGCGCGGACTCCGACCCGGAACGCGTCGGCGACCCCGAAGAACCCTCGGACGGCCGCTCCCCGGGCACCGTCAAGGACGACCCCTCCGCCAGTACGGAGACGCCCGACGGCGGCAACCCCCGCGAGGGCCACGGTGCCGCGAACGCCGCGTCCGGCGGCTCGGGCGGCGACCACTCCGGTTCCTCCGGTACGTCGTCGGACCCCTCGGGCTCCGCCGACGCGGGCGGTTCCCCCGACACCTCCGAGAACTCCGGCAGCCAGGGCAAGCCCTCCGGCGACTGGCGCCGGCGCACCGTCCAGGCCTGCAAGGACTACCGCGTCAACCGCCTGCCCGACCACCTCAAGCGCTACCTGGAGACCCAGGCCAAGGGCGCGGACGAAGTGAACCGCTTCTGCGACCGGCTGCTGGGCGGCGGAAGCGGCGGCGGAAGCGGGAACGGGAACGGCGGTGGCAACGGCACCCGCCCCGACCCGAACCCGACCAAGGGCGGCGACGGCGGCAACGCCGATGGCGGCGGTGACGACGGCCAGGGCGGAAACGCACCCGGCAGCGGCGAGGGCCAGGCCGGGAACGGAGGCGGGAACGGCGGCGGGAACGGCCGCTCCGTCCGGAGCAGCAGCGGCCCCCACCATGCCCCCGCCACCGTCCGCGCCCCCCTCCACCGCAGCGTGCTGATCACACCGGCCACCCCCGCCACCCGGGCCGCGGAGCCCGTGTACGCCTAGGGCGGGGAATGCCCGCACCCCGTGTGACGTGCGGGGTGTGACGTTTTCCGAGGCGGTGGCGCTGAAGAGAGTGAGCCGACTGGTCATCGGCCGCGCACGAGCCGGGGTTCCCCCCGTACCTACGGCTCGGCGCAACTGGCGCGGGCGGGATTCGTTCCCCCGGTCCCGTCCGCGCCTCCCTCCTCCCGCGATTCCCTACCGGACCGTCCGGCCCGTGCTTGACGGTCGTCGCCGTGCCCGGTTCTAATGGCGGCGTGCAGCGGGACGTCGGCTACTGAGCAGTGGGCCGGCCGGCAGTTCAGCCAGCACCTTCACCGTGAGCCTCCGCCTGAGCGGAGCCGAGCAGTCTCACGCAGTGGCGTGTCCAGTCCACCGCCACCCCTCCCCCCCGCTTCTTCTTCGTCCTGCCGTCGCGCCCACCGACGCCCCGTGTCTGTCCCGGTGGCTGCCGGTGAGCGCCGCGCGCGGCCATTTCCGTACGGGAGACACCACCCACATGACCAACCCCTTCCCCTTCAACCAGTCCGTCATCGACGAGTTCCGCGCCAACGGCGGCCGGGTCGGCGGACCCTTCGAGGGCGGCGACCTGCTGCTCCTCACCACCACCGGCGCCAGGTCCGGCAAGCGGACCACCAGCCCTCTCGGGTACGTCCGCCACGGCGAGCACCTGATGGTCGTCGGCTCCGCCGGGGGCGCGGACCGGCACCCCGCCTGGTACCACAACCTCCTCGTCCGCCCCACGGTGACCGTGGAGATCGGCACCGAGGAGTACGAGGCGGTCGCCGTGCCCGCCGAGGGCGCCCGACGCGACGAACTCTTCGCCGTCATAGGGGAGTTGGAGCCCGGGTACGCCGAATATCAGCGCGGGACCGCCCGCACCCTTCCCGTCGTACTCCTCGAACGCGTCGACCACTTCCCGGAGTCGGGGCCGATCGCCGTCCGAACGATGGCCGACAAGGTCCTGGAGATCCACACCTGGCTGCGCGGCCAGCTGGAGCACGTCCGGGCGGAGGCGGCTGCCCACTTCGCGGCCCAACAGGCCCCAGGGGCGCCGACGTTGCCCGGGCTCGGGCTTCAGATCCGCCAGCACTGCCTGGCCTTCTGCGAGACCCTCGAATTCCATCACCGCAGCGAGGACGCGGGCCTCTTCCCCGGCATCGAGCAGTACCACCCGGAGCTGCGGGAGACCCTCGACAGGATGCGCGTGGAGCACGAGGAGATCGCCCGGCTGAAGGGCGAGCTGGTACTCCTCCTCGACGGCCACGCGCAGGCGGATCCGGCGCGCTTCCTCGCTGAACTGGGCCGCATGTCACGGGAGTTGACCGCACACCTCGACAGTGAGGAGGAGTGGCTGCTGCCGGTCCTGGCGGAGGTCCCGATGCCGGTGCCGGGCGGTGGGCCGGAGTAGCGGCGGGCGTCCGTGCTCAGTGGTGCCAGGCGTCGCCCCGCACGTTGTGGATCATCCGCTGGAGGACCTTCAGGGCGGCGACGTACTCCGCGTCCGTGATGCCCTCGTGGGTCTGCTCGCGCATCTCCACCTGGCGGGCCGCCGCCCTCGCGTACAGCTCCCCGCCCGCCTCGGTCCGCCGCAGGTGGCCGCTCGCGTCCTGGTCGGCGAGCCCGTTGGCGACCAGCCCGTCGATGTCGCCGGGCAGGTCGTCGCCCGGCGACGGGTAGTACGAGAGGAAGCGGATCAGCTCCTCGCGGTCGCGCCCCTCGGGGTGCTCGCTGAGCTGGTGCAGCGCCCACCAGGCCGGCTGGGTCAGGCCGAGGTCGGCGAGGGCGGTGCGGATGTTCTGGACGACTGCCTGTCCTGCCGCGTTGGCCCAGTAGCCGATGGGCTGGGTGGCGAGGGCGGCGTCGTCGTGGGAGGGGGCGAAGGTCTTGCTCGAAGTGGTCATGTGGAGAACGTAGAAGCTCAACTCCGCTTGAGGTCAAGCGTGCTCGGTGAAAGGGTTCTCAGCCGGTGAATCCCGGTACCACCAGGCCGGATTCGTATGCGATCACCACCGCGTGCGTCCGGTTCTGGGCGTGCAGTTTGGTCAGTACGTTCCCGACGTGGGTCTTCACCGTCTCCAGGGTGACCGTGAGCGACCTCGCGATCTCAGGGTTGGAGAGGCCGGTGGCCATCAGGCGCAGGACTTCTTCCTCGCGGCCCGTCAGCGCCGCCTTCGGCAGTGCGTCGGCGGAGTCGAGCGGGCGGGCCGCGACCATCCGGCGCAGCGCCGTCGGGAAGAGGATGGCCTCGCCCGCCGCCACCACCCGTACCGCTTCGGCGATTTCCCTGACCGGGCGCCGCTTGAGCACGAAACCGCTGGCTCCGGCGCTGAGGGCGGCGGTGACGTAGCTGTCGTTCTCGAAGGTGGTGATCACGACGACCTTGGGCGGATCCGCCAATCCCCGTGATTCGGCGAGGAGTTGGCGGGTCGCTTCGATGCCGTCGCGGCGGGGCATCCGTACGTCCATCAGGACCACGTCCGGCCGCAGCAGCATCGCCCGGTCGACCGCCTCGATCCCGTCGGCCGCCTCCCCGATCACCTCGATGCCCGGCTGGGCGCTGAGCAGCATGCGCAGACCACCCCGGGTCACCTCTTCGTCGTCGGCGATGAGGACGGTGAGGGGTGCGTCCGTGGCGGAGGGGGAGCCTGAGGGGGTGGCCGTCATGGGGACAAACGTACTGGCAGGCGGACCGCCAGCCGCCAGCGGTCGGGGCCGTCCGGGCCGGACTCGATCTCGCCGTGCAGGAGGTGTACGCGCTCGGCCAGGCCGGACAGTCCGCGGCCGGACTTGGGAAAGGGGGCCCCCGTTCCTGCGCCTGTCCTTGGTCCCGTTCGGTTGGTCACGGTCAGGTCCAGGCCGTCCGGAGCCGCCGCCACCCGGACCTCGACCGGGGCCTCGCCGCCCGCCCCGTGGCGCAGCGCGTTCGTCAGGCCCTCCTGGACGATGCGGTACGCCGCCCTTGACAGCGTGCCGTGCACCTGCGCCAGGTCGCCGGAGAGGTCCGGCTTCACCACCGCGCCCGCGTGCCGCATCCTGTCGAACAGTTCCGGCAGGTCGGCGAGGGTGCGGGTCGGGGCGGTGTCCGGTGCCGATGCGGATGCCGCTCCGGGCTTCGGCTGCGGCCTGTCCTCGCGCAGTGCGCCCAGTACGTAGTCCAGGTCCTCCAGCGCCGCCCTGGCCGACTCCTCGATGCTGCGCAGCGTGGCCCGTGCCGTCTCCGGGTCGGCGGTGAGGAGCTCGCCGGCCACCGCCGCCTGGATGGTGGTGGCGGTGAGGGTGTGGCCGATGGAGTCGTGCAACTCGTGGGCGAGGCGGTTGCGTTCGGCCAGTGCGCGTTCGCGTTCCGACGCCAGCGCGAGCCGTTCGGCGGCCGAGGGGCCGAGCAGGCGCGGGGCCAGCCGGCGCAGCGCACCCGTCACTCCCACGCACACCACCGCAGCCACCAGTACGCACCCGAACGCGACCGCCCAGCTCAGCCAGCCCCCGTTCACCCGTACCGACCAGTCGAACAGGACCAGCTCCGCCTCACTGTCCAGCCAGCCCCCCGGCAGCGTCAGCCCCGCGAGGAACAGCACCCCGCTCAGCAGCGCCGCCACCCACCCCAGCGCCACGTGCAGCAGGAGCCAGAGCGGGGTGCGCCAGCGGTCCGGCGCGCCCGTTGAACCTCGTACGCCAACGCCAACGCCAACGGCAACCGGATCCGGCAGCGCCACCCCCAGCAGCCGCCGGGCCACGGGGACCACCAGCTTCCGCGTCGCAGGGACGAACCCGGCCGCCCCGATCAGCACCGCCCACACCACCAGCGTCACGACCGCCTGCACCACGTAGGGAGCCGACCGCAGCGCCATCGTCGGCACCATCGCGAGCAGCAGCGGCGGGACGCTCGCCAGCGCACCGCCCAGGGCGAAGAGCGCCCCCGCATATGTGGAGCCGCGCAACAGCGGCCGAATTCCCCTGATGATCACAAACGGTAATTATGGGCGGGCTGCCCGGCCACGGCCTCCCCCGATCGGGGGAGCGACATCTCCCGCCTTTCCGCGATGTGCTCACGGGCCCCCGGAAACCATGATCGAGTCCTGCCCGGTCGACGGAGAGCCGACCGAAAACGGAAGGACGGCAGCAGATGGAGATGGTCACGACGGGATCGCCGTATCCCAGCCGGACGGGCCCCACCGGGACGGAAAAGAAGAACGGTCCGGCCGTCGCCGCCCTGGCCCTGGGCGTCATCGGCCTCCTCTGTTCGCTCGTCCTCGTCGGCGGCGTACTCGGCGCCATCGGCCTGGCCCTGGGCTGCATCGCCCTGCGCACCGCCAAGCGGAACGGGGTCGGCCTCGCCATGGCGGTCACCGGAATGGTGACGTCCGTCCTCGCGATCGTCGTCTCCGTGCTGCTCGTCCTCTTCCTCGCCTGGTACGCGGACAACACGCAGGAGTGCTATAGGCCGGACAGCCTCCAGCAGTACGTGCAGTGCGTTCAGCAGCAGCTCAACAGCAAATGAATTTCCGCCGATTCCAAAGGAGTTGACCCATGTTTGAGCAGCAGCAACAACAGCAAAAGCAAAAGCAACAGCAACGGCGTTCCTGGCGAGCCGCCACCGCCGCAGTCACCGGTGCGGTCGCCGTGCTGACCGTCGGCTTCCTGGCGATGGGCACCCTCGCCCCGCCCGCCACGGCCACCGCGCCCGCCGCATCCGCCACCACCGCCAAACCCGACCCCGTACAGCAGAGCCTGAACGGCCTCGTCCGTACCTACGGCCTGCCCGCCGCCCTCGCCACCGTCAAGGACCGCGACGGCCGCACCCGTACCTACACCGCCGGGGTCGGCGACCTGACCACCGGCGCCAAGGTGCCCAAGGACGGCCAGGTGCGCATCGGCAGCAACACCAAGGCCTTCACGGCGGTGGTCGTGCTGCAGCTCGTCGCCGAGGGCAAGGTCCGCCTCGACGCCCCGGTCGACGCCTACCTCCCCGGTCTGGTGCGCGGCAAGGGGATCGACGGCCGCCGCATCACCGTCCGCCAGCTCCTCCAGCACACCAGCGGCCTGCCCGACTACGGCAACGCGGTCGACGACGACGTCATCCAGCACCGCTACTTCGAGCCCCGCGACCTCCTCGACAGCGCCCTCACCCGCAAGGCCGATTTCAAGCCCGGCACCAAGTGGGCGTACAGCAACACCAATTACATCGTGGCCGGCCTCCTCATCCAGAAAGTCACCGGCCGCCCGTACGCCGAGGAACTCGACCGCCGCATCATCAAGCCCCTCGGCCTGCGCCACACCTACTTCCCCGCAGCCGGTGACCGCACCATCCGCGAACCCCACCCCAAGGGTTACCGCCAGGACTCAAAGGGCGGCCCGTTCCGCGAGGTCACCAGGATCGACCCCTCCGGCGGAGGGGCCGCCGGCCAGCTGATCTCCACCAACACCGACGTCAACCACTTCTACGGCGCCCTCCTCGGCGGACGCCTCCTCCCGGCCGCCCAGCTCGCCGAAATGCGCACCACCGTCCCCATGGGCAACACCGGTGCGCGGTACGGACTGGGGCTCGTCAGCCGCCCCCTGTCGTGCGGCGGCGTCTCCTGGGGGCACGGCGGCGACATCCTCGGCTACGAGACCCGGGGCGGCGTCACCGAAGACGGCCGCGCCGCCAACATCGCGGTGACCGCGGTCCCGGGCGACCCGGCCACCACCGAACGCGTCCAGAAGGCCGTGGACACGGCACTGTGCCGGGCGGGCGGCCAGGGGAAATCCTGATCGGTCAGTCGGTCTCCGCGAACACCGCCGGATCGTAGGCGCGCACGCCCTCCTCCGGCGTCCACACCGCCGCCAGCGGCATCAGGTCCTTGATCCAGACGCTTCGTACGCCCTCGGGCGTGGGCAGCAGGACCCGGATGTCCGGGTGGTAGTCGAAAAGGATCTGCCGGTCCCGGCCGCACGGGCCGACCGGGCCGCGCCCGCCGTCCCCGACCGCGACGATCGTCGTCAGCTCGCGGGCGCCGGACGCGCGGGCGTGGCCGAGGGCGACCAGTTCGGCGCAGGGACCGCCGAGGAAGTGGAAGAGGTTGATGCCCGCGTACATCCGCCCGTCGGCGGCGCGTACCGCCGCACCCATGGTGTGGATGCCGTCGCCGTTCTCGTCGGCGTCGGTGTGGGTGTCGACGGTCTCACGGGCGAGTTCGATGAGGGCGTGGTCGTCGGGGGTGAGGGGGCGCAGTTCCATGGGGTGGAGCGTACGACGCCGGGTCAGACGGCCCCGATCCCCATTCCGCGCAGGGTACTTACCGGACCCGTACTCCGTACAAGCGCGCTACGTCCGTCCCGGTGCCGGTGCCGGGGTCGCGGTGTCGGTGATGGGCCGTGGTGAGGGCGACTCCAGGGCTTGCAGCATCGGTATTTGCAGGGCCAGCGCGATGACGGCGGCGATCAGGTGTCGTCGGGGGACGTACGTGGACATGGTGGAGCTCCCCTCGCTGATAGCGGTGCGGTGCGGTGCGATGGCGGCAGTGGTGCTTGTGGTGCTGCTGGTGGGCGTTTTCCGGTACGTCGAAGGTAGGGCGGCGAGGGGGGTCCTGGCGTCACACCACGGGGTCAACTCCCTTGCCATACTTGAGTAGCAGGGCGGCTACGGAGATGGGGTGACTCGCCGGTACGGCGATACCTTGGGCGCGACGGCCCGGCCGCGGGCGGTCGAGGGAGGCGATTTCCCGTGCCCCGATTCCCCTCGCGAGGGTCCTCCGACCCGGACCATGAGCCCCGCAGCAGCCCCACCCCCAAGCCCCGCCCCGGACTCTTCCTCGCCGGACTCGCCCGTCAGCGCAGCGTCCAGCTCACCGTCGGCGGTGCGGCTCTCCTCGTCGCGCTGCTGTTGCTGCTCGCGCGGGACGCGCTGCCCTTCGACTGGCCTGCTCCCGGGGCGTCCCGCACCGTTTCCGGGCGGCTCGGGGACGCGGCGCTGGCGTTCGTCGAGTTCGTGCTGCTCAGCCTCGTCGTGTACGCGCTGACCCGGAAGCGCGAGATTCCCGGCATCGCCGCCCGCGCCCCCGAGCGGGACCTGGCCCGCCGCGAGACCCTGCTTCTCCTCGCGTACGGCGCTCTCGGACTCGCCCTCGGGTACGGGCTCGCCAAGGTCCTCGGCTGGCACGCCTTCGGGTTCCACCTCGCCGGGTCCATCTACGGCACCCACGAGCACGTCGCCGTCGGCGAGGCCATCGGCTGGGCCGCGTACAACCTCGTCGTGTACGCGGTCCTGCCGCTGCTGTACTTCGGCCGCAGGTACACCGCCGAGCAGCTCAACCTACGGTCCAGCAACCGCCGTTCGGACGTCACCGTCATCCTCGTCGTGCTCGTGCTGGAGACCGTCGTGCAGGTCGCCGCGCTCAAGCCGGAGATCTTCGACCTGAGTGGACGGCAGCTGCTGCTCGGCGTGCCGCTCACCTTCGTGCTGTATCTGGCGGGGGCCGTCCTGCCCGCGATGGTCTTCGTCTACGCGATCCTCGTGCCGCGCTTCCTCAGGCTCACCGGATCGGCCGCGACCACCGTCATCCTCGGCGGGCTGACGTACACCGCCCTGCATCTGTGGGACGCCTGGACACTCTTCGACTCGCCCGGCGACGCCCTCCTCTCGCTGGCGTTCCTGCTGGTCACGTACTTCGTACCGGGAATGTTCAAGACCGTACTGACGCTGCGGACCGGCAATGCGTGGGTGCACGTGTGGGCGTACCACGCACTCGCCCCACACACCCTCGCCGATACGCCGAGCATCGTGCACATCTTCGGCATCAAGCCCTGAGGGCCGGGTGACGAGGGTCAGGCCGTGAGTCTGCGCACGCGTCGTGCCATCCTCCGCACCGTCGCATTGCGCGGTACGAACGCGAGGCGGCGGGGCAGGCCGCCCGGCAGGGCCAGAGCGGTCAGGCGGCGGCGTTTGAAGTAGCGGCGGGGGGAGTGGGTGCGCAAGTAGCTTTCCGCGTGCGGGCGTTGGGAAGCGAGGATCTGGGACTGCATGGCGTAGCCGACCGCCAGGACCAGGGGCTCCGGGTCGACGGGGGGCGGGGCCGGGGAGGTCGACTCCAGGTCCGGGAGGAGGGCGTCGGCCAGGGTGACGGGGATGCGGTTGCTGTTCTCGTACGGGGTGAGGCGTTCGAGGAGGAGTTCCGTGCCCACCCGGGCCACCGGAATCCCGTAGAACGCGTGTGCCGTGAAGAGTGCCGTCGAGAAGCAGCCGACCACCAGGGCCGGGCGGAGCCGGCGGTACAGCACTTCGGCGAGCAACGGGGCGTCGTAGACCGAGAGTTGGGCGCCGAGGAGGTGTGCCTCGCGCTCCAGGAGGTGCGACCAGCGGGCCGGGGCGGAGGGGTGCGGCTTGAAGATGACGCGCCGATGGCCCCGGGCCACCGCACCCCGCAGCATGCGGACGTGCAGCTCCTCCTCTTCCTCCGGGGTGAGGATCGAGAGGGCCGAGAGGTACTGGCCGAGGAGCAGGACGGGGGGCTCGGACGGCTCCACCAGGTCGGCGCTCTCGTCGGTGAGTTCGGTGAGGACCTTGAGGAAGCTGGCGGTGGGGACGATGTCCGGCTCCACGTCGAACTCGCGCAGCAGGAGCGGGCGCAGGCCGGGGACCAGGTCCAGGTGGAGGAGGCGGCGCACCCGGCCGCCGATGAGGGGGTCCAGCTTGTTGCGGGTGGGGCCGTAGCTCATCAGGCCGTCCGCGTAGACGTGGATCGGGGCGTCCGGGAAGAGCTGGGCGATCGCCTGGGCCGGGGCGACCTGGAGGGATTCCAGGACCAGGGTGAGGTGCTCGTCGGGAGCCAGGCCCCATTCGCGCCTCAACTGGCGTTCCCAGAGCGGGACGTCGTCGGGGCGGGGGGTCCAGCCGACCGGGTGCATCGGGGCGATCGTCGCGTTCCAGTCGCGTACGTCGTCGAAACGGGTGCGCAGCCGGTCGAAGCCGGGGGAGTCGGTCAGGGGCGGGGTGGTCTCAGGCGTGGCCGCGTTGTTGCTGGTCAGGAGGATGCGGCGGTCGGCGGGCGGGAAGCTGCCGCTGTCGATGGCGGCGGCGAGGGTGGCCGTGCCGTACGGGGTGGAGGCCAGGAAGATCTGAGTGGTGGTGGCGGTAGCGGTGATGGTGGTGGTGGTCGTCGTCGTCATCAGGCGGCCGTCCTCGTTGCCGTTTCCGTTCCCGTCCCCGTCCTCGTGCCCGTACCTGCCCCGGTTCCCGCCAGGCCCCTGCGCAGTCTGCGCAGGCGGCTCGCCCGGTCCGTGTCCATCGAGTTCAGGGCGTCCGCCAGGATTTCCTGGGGCATTCGCCGCAGTGCCGCCGCGCTCATCGCCCGCAATTTCCGCGCGACCGCCGGTTCGAATCGTTTCGAATCCTCCGCGTTGGCCACATGGTGGGAAATGATCGCGCAGTAGGTGCGTACCGCCTTCGGAAGAAGGGAACTGGCATCCGCATCCCGTGCGGTTTCCTCCAGTACCTGATCGAAAGCGCGGATGAAATCCAGTTGTCGTACGTCCCCGATCTGGGTGAGCGAAGAGGAAATTCCCCGGCGGTAGAAAACTCCGAGGAGCCCCACGACGGCGAAGGATTCCGCCTCCCTGTGCAGCCGCCAGATCCACGGCCGGTCCTCCGCCGTGCGCAGCCCGTCCGTGAAGTGGAGCAGCCCCCGGTTCAGGAGCCGGCGGTGGTAGATGCCCGCCCAGGCGTACGCGTAGTCGACCGCCGTGGAGCGGGTGGCCGGCAGGATCGCCTCGCGCGGCGACATCGACTCGCCCCGCCTGCCGTGCGGCACCCGCTGCACCGTGCGCGCGCGGCCGGTGCACACGACGTGGTCGGTGCGGACGAAATCGCAGCCCAACTTCTCGATGGTGTCCACCAGTTGGGTGTAATAGCCGGGGGCCAGCCAGTCGTCCCCGTCCAGGAAGGTGAGGTACTCGCCGCGCGCCGCGTCGAGTCCTGTGTTGCGGGCCGTCGCCAGTCCGCCGTTGCGCTCGTTTCTGAGCAGGACCGCACCCGGCAGTTCACGTTCCGCGCGGCGCAGGAGCTCCGGGGTCTCGTCCGTCGAACAGTCGTCGACGAGAAGGAATTCGAAGTCGTCGCGCGCGTTGGCGCGCAGACTTCGCAGGGCATCTGGGGCGTATGTCTGCACGTTGTAGAACGGCACGACGACGGAGAGCTTGACCACCCGCCGGACATTAGGGCGCGGGGACGGATCAGGGGTGAACTGCTCATGACCCGAAGGTGAATCACCTCGTGGAAATCCCCTTCACTTTCCCGTCGGAGCGGGCTGTCGATTGCTGTTAACCCGCTGTTGCTGCCGAGTTGGGCCGAGAACCGGAACCGTTCCCTAGTTTTCTCGTCGTGCAAGCCAGAACAAGAAGCGGTAATTCGCTGCGAGTTGCCGTACTCGCGGATTCGGACACCCGTTGGAAATGGGGTGCGCTCACTGCCCGGAGGACAGTCGGTGACGACCCCGGGGCATCCATCACCGGTTTCCTGCTGCGCGGCCGGGCAACCCCCACCGCGCGCCAGCTCACCGAAGTGGCCAGTGGGGTGGAGGCGCCGCACGAGGTGACCGGCACCGAGTTCATCGACCGCGTGCGCACCGACCCGTACGCCTTCGACGTGATCGTCCTCGCCCTGGTCGGCGGCTCGGTGCAGGCACTGCTGCACGGACTCGCCCGCCTCTGGCCGCACCCCGCCCGCCGCCCGGTCCTGATGACCGGATACGTCGGAGTCGTCTACGAGAAGCTCGCCGACGGGCTCCTGCTGCGGCACGGCGCGGACCTCGTGCTCGCCAACTCCCCGTACGACGCGGACAGGTTCAGGGAGGTGTACGACGGCGTAGGTGCCGACTCCGGCTGTGTCACCGAGGCCGCCCTGCCCTTCCTGGGCGGCACCCCGTACGGCGGCGTCGCCGACGCGGTCGTCTTCGCGGCGCAGCCCTCCGTGCCCGAGAAGCGGGCCGACCGCGCGTACCTGCTGCGCCGGCTGGTCGGCCACGCCCGGCAGCACCCCGGCCGCGAGGTCGTCCTCAAACTGCGCAGCAAGCCGGGCGAACACACCACGCACATCGAGGAGCTGCCCTACCAGCGGCTCGTCCGCGACCTCGCGCCGCCGCCCAACTTCCGGCTCGCGTACGGCCACATGGGCGAGGTGCTCGACCGGACCGGGCTGCTGGTCACGGTCAGCTCCACCGCCGCGCTGGAGTCGATGCACCGGGGCATCCCGACGGCCGTACTGACCGACCTGGGCGTCCGCGAACCCCTCGGCAACCACTACTTCCTCGGCTCCGGCTGCCTCACCTCCTGGGACCGCCTCGACGCGGGCCACCGCCCGGCCGCCGACCCCGGCTGGCTGCACCGGCACGGAGTGGCGCCGCGACCCGACCCGTACGACGCCGTGCGCGACAGGATCACCGGCCTGCTCGCCCGGCCCCAACTCCCGCCCCCCGCCCCCTACTACACCCCCGCGACGGCCACCGGCTACCTCCCCGGCATCCTCGCCCGCCACCGCCTCGACGAGGCCCCGCCGGAGCAGCTGACCGGGATGCGCAGGGTCGTCCGCGACGCACTGCGGGACGCGGCCAGGGGCGCCTACCGGCACGGGGTGCAGCGGGTGGCCCCCGTAATCCGACGCATGGGAGAGCTATGAGTACCCGAGTCCTGGCCGTGATCCCCGCCCGGGGCGGCTCCAAGGGCGTCCCCGGCAAGAACCTGGCCGCCGTCGGGGGAGTGCCCCTGCTGGTCCGCGCGGTACGGGCCTGCCTGGCCGCCCGCCAGGTCACCGAGGTCGTGGTCTCGACCGACGACGACCGCATCGCGGAACTCGCCCTGTCCGCGGGGGCGCAGGTGGTGCGCCGCCCCGCGCTGCTGGCCGGGGACACCGCGACCACCGAGGCGGCGGTGCTGCACGCACTGGACGCACGCGAGGGCGTCCACGAACTCCCGTACGAAGTCGTGCTGTTCGCGCAGTGCACGAGCCCCTTCCTGTCCCGCGAGGACGTGGAGGGGGTCGCCGGAGCGGTCCTGGAGGGCGCGGACACGGCGGTGACGGTGGCGCCGTTCCACGGCTTCGTGTGGCGGGAGGCGGGCGCCCCGGACGCGACGGACACCGCGTCCGCCGCCCCCGCCTCGTACGGCGTCAACCACGACAAGACCACCCGCCCCCGCCGCCAGGACCGCCCCCAGGACTTCCTGGAGACCGGCGCCGCCTACGCCCTGCGCGTCGACGGGTTCCGGGAGCACGGGCACCGGTTCTTCGGACGCACCGCACTCGTCCGCACCGACCCCGCCCGCGTCCTGGAGGTCGACGACCCCTGCGACCTCGACCGGGCGCGCGCCCTCGCACCCCTCCTCGACCCTCCCGCGCACCCCACCCGCGCCGACGTCGACGCCGTCGTCATGGACTTCGACGGTACGCAGACCGACGACCGCGTCCTGGTCGACGCCGACGGACGCGAGACCGTCGCCGTGCACCGGGGCGACGGGCTCGGCATCGCGGCCCTCCGGAAGGCCGGGCTGCCACTGCTCACGCTCTCCACCGAGCGCAACCCGGTCGTCGCCGCCCGCGCCCACAAGCTCCGCATCCCGGTCCTGCACGGCATCGACCGCAAGGACCTCGCACTCAAGCAGTGGTGCGAGGAGCAGGGCGTCGACCCCGCCCGGGTCCTCTACGTCGGCAACGACGTCAACGACCTGGCCTGCTTCGCCCTCGCGGGCTGGCCCGTCGCCGTCGCGAACGCCCACGACAGCGTCCGGGCCGCCGCCCGCGCCGTGACCACCACCCCGGGCGGCAGCGGAGCCATCCGCGAAATCGCCACCTGGCTCCTCGGCCCCACCCTCCAAGCCACAGCCCCACAGCCCCCGGACCCACAGACCCCGACCCGACTCCACACCCCGCCCGACACCTCTCTCCACACCCCGCTCAGCACCCCCACACCCCCCAACCCCCTCTAAGGACGCCCCACATGAGCAACACCGGCAACGCCACCACCGCCCGCCTCCGCACCCTCGGCGGCAAGACCGCGGGGCCCGGGCAGCCCGTCTACATCACCGGTGAGATCGGCATCAACCACAACGGTGACCTCGACAAGGCCCTCGCCCTGATCGACGCCGCCGCCGAGGCCGGCTGTGACGCCGTGAAGTTCCAGAAGCGCACCCCGGAGATCTGCACCCCGCGCGACCAGTGGGACATCGAGCGCGACACCCCCTGGGGCCGCATGACCTACATCGACTACCGCCACCGCGTCGAGTTCGGCGAGGACGAGTACCGCAGCATCGACGCGCACTGCAAGAAGCGCGGCATCGACTGGTTCGCGTCCCCGTGGGACACCGAGGCCGTCGCCTTCCTGGAGAAGTTCGACGTCCCCGCCCACAAGGTGGCTTCCGCCTCGCTCACCGACGACGAGCTGCTGCGCGAGCTGCGCGCCACCGGCCGCACCGTCATCCTCTCCACCGGCATGTCCACCCCGGCCCAGATCCGGCACGCCGTCGAGGTGCTCGGCAGCGCCAACATCCTCCTCTGCCACGCCACTTCGACCTACCCGGCCGTCGCCGACGAGCTCAACCTGCGGGTCATCAACACCCTCCAGGCCGAGTACCCCAACGTGCCCATCGGCTACAGCGGCCACGAGACCGGCCTCCAGACCACCCTGGCCGCCGTAGCCCTCGGCGCCGCCTTCGTCGAGCGGCACATCACCCTCGACCGCGCCATGTGGGGCTCCGACCAGGCCGCCTCCGTCGAGCCCGGCGGCCTCACCCGCCTCGTCCGCGACATCCGCACCATCGAGGCGTCCCTCGGTGACGGGGTGAAGCGGGTGTACGAGTCGGAGCTCGCGCCGATGCGCAAGCTGCGCCGCGTCCCCGGCGTGGTCGCCCAGTCCGCCGACACAGAGCCCGTGGGGGTCTGACTGCCATGACCACCCGCAGCGGAGCCCCCCGCCCCCCACGCGCCTCCCGCTCCACCGGCACCGGCACCCTCGCCTTCGTCGAGAGCCCCGTCCAGCTGCTCAACGTGCTGGAGTGGGCCCACACCGCGACGTACGACATGACGGAAGTGACCGTCGTGGTGCTGTCGCCCACCGACCCCATGTCGCGCGGCCAGCTCCGCCGGATGGCCGAGCTGGCGCGCGACGAGGGGTGCGCGGTGCGCTGGGAGGACGCCAGGGACGGGGCGGGGGCGCCGCTGCGCACCGTCGGCGGCCTCGCGGGCGCCCTGCGCAGGGCGGAGCGCGTCGTCATCGGCGACCCGTTCTCCCGCTACGTACAGCTGCTGCTGACCCTGGTCAGGGCGCCGTCACTGGTGGTCGTCGACGACGGCACGGCCACCATGGAGTTCGCGGGCCAACTCGCACGCGGCGAGCGCCTGGTGCGCTGGCACCGGCGCGGCGGCCGGCCGGGGGCGCGCGAGCTGCTGCTCGCCCCCGTCACCACCTCCGCGCGCCGCCGCCTCGCCCCCGGCCCCCGGCGCACCGTGGAACTCTTCACCGCGATGCCCGTCGCGGAGTTCGCGGACTCCCTGCCCGGCATCACCGTCACCGCCAACGACCTGGCCTGGACCCGCGCCAGGTTCGGCCCGCCCCGCCTCACCCGCACCGCCGACCTGGTCGGTACGTCGCTGGTGGAGACGGGCGTCGTCGACCCGGACCACTACCTCCGCGCGGTCCGCTCGCTCACCCGCAGCCACGGAGCCACCCGCTACTTCGCACACCGTCGGGAGAGCGCGGACAAACTGCACCGGCTGGCCGTGGAGACCGGGCTCGAAATCGTCCGCCCGGACCTCCCCCTGGAACTCATCGCCCGGCGCGGTCCCATCGGACGTACGATCCTGAGCTTCCCGTCCACCGTCGTACACACGCTCCCCAGGGCGCTCGTCGGGACCGATGTGAAGGTCGCCGTGTGCGACATCGACCCCGAGTGGCTGTCGGCCAATGCCTCTCCGCGCGCCCGCGGATTTCTCTCAGGGGTGGCGGAAACCGCCCGTGACGTGCGCAAACTTCGGGTGCTGCCGGTGACGTAAGGGACCAGTGGAAGAACCACGGGGCACAGAGCAAACCCCTTTTCTACCCGTCTCACATCGTGGGCACACCTCACTCCGTCATTTTTCTTACGCCTATCGGGCTGAAGTTTTGTTGATGGGTAGGCAGTTGGGGGTGAAGTGGGCCTACCGTTGACGGGGTGAACCAGTTGATCTCCCTCGTGTCCGAAGCCGGTCCCGACGCCGGAGACGATCTCCCCGGCACGCTGCCCGAGGCGCTGCGTGCCGAACTGATCGCATTCCGGCGGGACTTGCACATGCACCCCGAGCTGGGCAACCAGGAGTTCCGCACCACCGCCGCGATCAAGGCCCGTCTGGAGCAGGCGGGCCTCGCCCCGCGCGTGCTCGACTCCGGCACCGGTCTCGTCTGCGACATCGGTGAGTGGGACGGCGTGACGCCGATGCTCGCGCTGCGCGCCGACATCGACGCGCTGCCCATTCCGGACGCCAAGGTCGGTGTGCCGTACCGCTCGACCGTCCCGGACCGGGCGCACGCCTGCGGGCACGACGTGCACACCACCGTCGTCCTCGGTGCCGGACTGGTCCTGGCCGAGCTGCACAGCAAGGGTCAACTGCCGCGTGCGGTACGGCTGCTGTTCCAGCCCGCCGAGGAGGTCCTGCCGGGCGGTGCGGCGGACGCGATCAAGTGCGGGGTGCTCAAGGGCGTCGGACGCATGATCGCCGTGCACTGCGACCCCAAGGTCGACGCGGGACGTATCGGCCTCCGTACGGGACCGATCACGTCGGCCTGCGACCGGCTGGAAATCGCCCTTGACGGGCCCGGCGGCCACACGGCCCGCCCGCACCTCACGACCGACCTCGTGACGGCGGTGGCGAAGGTGGCCACCGAGGTGCCCGCGGTGATCTCCCGCCGGGTCGACGCCCGCACCGGCCTCTCCATCACCTGGGGCCGCATCGAGTCCGGCCACGCCTGCAATGTGATCCCGATGCACGCCGAACTGGCCGGCACGGTCCGCTGCCTGGACCTGGAGACCTGGCGCGACGCCCCCGACCTGATCCACGCGGCCGTCGCCGACATCGCCGACCTGCACGGCGCCAAGTCGCAGATCAACTACATCCGCGGCGTCCCCCCGGTGGTGAACGACGGCAACGTGGTCGACCTCCTGGTGAGCGCGATGGCCGCCCGCCGCGGCCCGTACTCCATCGAGGACACCGAACAGAGCCTGGGCGGCGAGGACTTCTCCTGGTACCTCGAACACGTCCCCGGCGCGATGGCCCGCCTGGGCGTCCGCACCCCCGGTGACACGGTCAAGCGCGACCTGCACCGGGGCGACTTCGACGCGGACGAGCACGCGATCACGGTCGGCGTCGAACTGTTCACCGCGGCGGCATTGATGGACGCACGACCCTAGCCCTACCAGCGGAGATGTGGGAGAAGTAGGGGAGCGAGAGACCGGACGAAGAGCGTCCCCGGTGACCGGAAGGCATCGGGGGTGCCCCCTTGCTGCCGTTTGTAGCTTCCTCCAAGACGGGTGGCTATGTCCGTTGTGAGTATGTACATTGCTTATGTACGACACACCCTGGTGATTCGAACGCGCGTCGATCCGGTAACGACTGATGAACAGGTCTTTACGCGACATCTACGCGCGTTACGATCGCCGCGAAACCAGCGCCGTTCAGAGGCGCTTCGGTCAGGTTGAAGGAGCGTCCCGTGCGCCGGGTATCCAAGATCGCTGCTGCGAGCATCGCCTCTGCGGCCCTCGCATTCACCGCCACCGCGTGTGGCGAGTCCTCCACCGGGAGCTCCAGCTCCTCCAGTGAGGGCGGCAAGCTCAAGGTCGGCATGGCCTACGACGTCGGTGGCCGGGGCGACAACTCGTTCAACGACTCCGCCGCGCGCGGCCTGGACAAGGCCAAGAAGGAGCTCGGGGCGGAGACCAAGGAGCTCACGGCCAAGGCCAGCGAGACCCCGGCCGACCGCGAGGCCCGCCTCGCGTCCCTCGCCGAGGGCGGTTTCAACCCGGTCGTCGCCGTCGGCTTCGCGTACAAGGACGCGGTCGACAAGGTCGCCAAGAAGCACCCCAAGGTGACCTTCGGTCTGGTCGACTCGATCTCCGACATGAAGAACGTCAACAACATCGTCTTCACCGAGGAGCAGGGCTCCTACCTCGCGGGTGTCGCCGCGGCGCTGAAGTCCAAGTCCGGCGAGGTCGGCTTCATCGGCGCGGTGGACACCCCGCTGATCAAGAAGTTCGCCGCCGGCTTCCAGCAGGGCGTCAAGGAGACGAAGCCGTCCGCCAAGGTGCAGATCCAGTACCTGGGCACCGGCTCCGACATCACCGGCTTCGGCAGCCCCGACAAGGGCAAGCAGGCCGCCAAGGGCATGCTCGACAAGGGCATGGACGTCATCTACACCGCCGCGGGCGGCTCCGGCGCCGGCGCCATCGAGGCCGTCGCGGGCAAGCCGGGCAGCTGGGCGATCGGCGTCGACTCCGACCAGGCGCTCGACCCGTCGCTGTCGAAGTACAAGTCGTCGATCCTCACCTCCGTCGTGAAGAACGTCGACGTCGGTGTCTTCGAGCTCGCCAAGTCCATCAAGGACGGCAAGCCGCGCACCGGCACCACCACCTTCTCCCTGGCCGAGAACGGCGTCACCCTGACCACCACGGGCGACCACATCAAGGACATCCAGGCCAAGCTGGACGAGGCGAAGGCCAAGATCGCCGCCGGCACCATCAAGGTCAAGTCCACGCTCTGACCGACCCCTTGCAGTGAACGGGGCCCGTAGACGCAGCTTCGGCTGCGCTCCGGGCCCCGCTTCTGCGCCCTCGCTGCTTCACTTTTGGGCCTGGCTGTTCCACAATTTGGCGGAGCTACGCGCGTAGCTCATGCGGCGCGCGGTAACTTTCCGCCACACGCCCGGAATCGTCCCGGAACCGCCCCGGCACCCGCCAGGCCCAGCCCCTCCGCCTCAGCTCCTCCGCCTCCTGCCTAGGAGAGTGCGCCATCAAAGCGTCCAGCAGTCCCCATGCCGCAGACAGCCCCGCTGTAGAACTGCACGGCATCACCAAGCGATTCCCCGGTGTCGTGGCCAACCACGACATCGCCATCACCGTGCGCCGCGGCACCGTGCACGCCCTCGTCGGCGAGAACGGCGCGGGCAAGTCCACCCTGATGAAGATCCTCTACGGCATGCAGAAGCCGGACGAGGGCACCATCGCCATCAACGGTGAACAGGTCACCTTCAACAGCCCCGGCGACGCCATCGTGCGCGGCATCGGCATGGTGCACCAGCACTTCATGCTCGCGGACTACCTCACGGTCCTCGAAAACGTCGTGCTCGGCTCGGAGAAGCTGTACGGCATCGGGGACAGGGCGCGCGCGAAGATCAAGGAGATCTCGGACGCGTACGGGCTGAACGTCCGCCCGGACGCCGTCGTCGAGGACCTCGGGGTCGCCGACCGCCAGCGCGTGGAGATCCTCAAGGTCCTCTACCGGGGCGCCCGCATCCTCATCCTCGACGAGCCGACCGCCGTGCTCGTACCGCAGGAGGTCGACGCGCTCTTCGCGAACCTGCGCGAGCTCAAGGCCGAGGGCCTCACCGTCATCTTCATCTCGCACAAGCTCGGCGAGGTCCTCTCCGTCGCCGACGACATCACCGTCATCCGGCGCGGCACCACCGTCGGCACCGCAGACCCGGCGAACACCACGCCCAAGCAGCTCGCCGAGCTGATGGTCGGCAGCGAGCTCCCCTCCCCGGAGACCCGGGAGTCCACCGTCACCACCGTGCCGATGCTGACCGTCTCGGACCTGCGCCTGAGCGCCACCGACCCGGACGGCGTGGTCCGCTCCGTGCTCGACGACATCGCCTTCACCATCCACAAGGGCGAGGTCCTGGGCATCGCCGGCGTCGAGGGCAACGGCCAGGCCGAGCTCGTCGAGGCCATCATGGGCATGCGCGCCCCGGACGCCGGAGCGCTCACCCTCGACGGCGCCGACATCTCCGCCACGCCCACCCGCAAGCGGCGCGAGGGCGGCATCGGGTACATCCCCGAGGACCGCCACAAGCACGGCCTCCTCCTGGAGTCCCCGCTGTGGGAGAACCGCATCCTGGGCCACGTCACCGAGAAGCCCAACAGCGGCAAGGGCATCCTCGACCTCAAGGCCGCCCGCGCCGACACCCAGCGCATCGTCCGCGAGTACGACGTCCGCACCCCCGGCATCGACGTCACCGCGGCCTCCCTCTCCGGCGGCAACCAGCAGAAGCTGATCGTCGGCCGCGAGATGAGCCACACGCCCAAGCTGCTCATCGCCGCCCACCCCACCCGCGGTGTGGACGTCGGCGCGCAGGCGCAGATCTGGGACCAGATCCGCGAGGCCCGCCGCGAAGGACTGGCGGTCCTCCTCATCTCCGCCGACCTCGACGAACTGATCGGCCTCTCGGACACCCTGCGGGTGATGTACCGGGGCCGCCTGGTCGCCGACGCCGACCCCGCCACCGTCACCCCGGAGGAGCTGGGCTCGGCCATGACCGGCGCGGCCTCCGGCCACCTGGAGGCAAGCGCCGAGGAACTGGCGCAGGCCCAGGCGGACGCCGCCGCCGGCACCGTCGCCGCCCCCGCCGCCGGACGCCAGGACGCCCCCGGCGCCCCGGCAGCCAACGATCCGGCCGACACCCACCCCCGGAACGGGGGAGAGGACCGATGAAGAAGTTCGACAAGGAGCGCCTGCTCCTGGGCATCGCGGCCCCGCTGCTCGCGATCGTGGCCGCATTCCTGGTCACCGCCGTGGTGCTGCTCGCCACCGGCAAGGAGCCGTTCAGCGCCTTCGGCATCATGTTCGACTACGGCACCAAGTCGGACAGCCAGGTCTACATCCTGAACAAGGCCACCACGTACTACCTCGCAGGTCTCGCGGTCGCCATCGGCTTCCGGATGAACCTCTTCAACATCGGCGTCGACGGCCAGTACCGCCTGGCGGCCTTCTTCGCCGCCGCCGTCGGCGGCGCGCTGACGCTCCCCGGCTTCCTGCAGATCCCGCTGATCATCCTCACCGCGATGATCGTCGGCGCCATGTGGGCCGGTATCGCCGGTGTCCTCAAGGTCACCCGGGGCGTCTCCGAGGTCGTCTCGACGATCATGCTCAACATGATCGCCACCGCGATCATCGGCTACCTCCTCCAGCAGGGCCGCCTCGGCCACCTGGACAGCGCGGGCACCAAGGTCGCCACCAAGCCGATCCCGGAGTCCTCGCACTTCTTCTCGATCCCGACCCAGCCGGACGCCGACCCCATCTGGGGCTTCATCGTGATCGCCGCGATCGCGGGCGTCGCGTACTGGTACATCCTGTCGCGCACCCGCTTCGGCTTCGACCTGCGCACCGTCGGCCAGTCCGAGTCGGCGGCCGAGGCGAGCGGCGTCAACGTCAAGAAGATGGTCGTCACCTCGATGGTGATCTCCGGCCTCGTCGCGGGCCTGGTCGGCATGCCGACCCTGCTCAACGACTCCTACGAGTACGGCGGCGACTTCCCCACCGGCATCGGCTTCACCGGCATCGCCATCGCCCTCCTGGGCCGCAACCACCCCGTCGGCATCGCACTCGGCGCCATCCTCTGGGGCTTCCTGGAGCGAGGCAGCGGCAAGCTCGAATTCGAGGGGTACGACAAGGAGATCGTCGGCGTCATCCAGGGCGTCATCGTCCTGTGCGTCGTCATCGCGTACGAAGTCGTCCGCCGCTACGGGCTCAAGCGCCAGCAGCGCCAGGTGGGCGAGAAGCTCGCCGCCCAGGCCAACAACTCCCAGAAGCAGGAGGTGTCGGCGTGAGTACGGCGACTTCCACCCCGGCGGCCCCCAAGGCCTCCCGGGGCAAGAAGACGGGCAAGTCCCGTCTCTCGCTCCCCGTCGTCCTGCTGATCGTCGCGGGCGCCCTCATCGCGCTCTCGGCGGTACGCGCCATCACCGGCGCGCAGGACATCACCGCGGCCGGACAGATCGGCGCCGCGCTCTCCATGGCCGTCCCGATCGGCCTCGCCGGACTCGGCGGCCTGTGGGCCGAGCGCGCGGGCGTCGTCAACATCGGCCTCGAAGGCATGATGATCCTCGGCACCTTCTTCGGTGCCTGGGCAGGCTGGCAGACCAACCCCTGGATCGGCGTGCTCGCCGGTGTCGTGGGCGGCATGTTCGGCGGTCTGCTGCACGCCGTCGCCACCGTCACCTTCGGCGTCGACCACATCATCTCCGGCATCGCGATCAACATCCTGGCGCTCGGCGTCACCACGTACTTCGCGAAGCTCTGGTTCAACAGCGGTGAGGCGGCGGCCAAGGGCGGCAGCCCCAAGCAGTCCCCGCCGGTCGACGACATCGCCACCGTGACCCTGCCCGGGGTCTCGGACTGGCTCTCCTCGATCGAGAAGCACCACTGGTTCCTCGTCTCGGACGTCGCGGGCATCCTCGGCGGCCTGGTCAGCAACGTCTCGCTGCTGACGATCGTCGCCGTCCTCCTCTTCGCCCTGACCTTCTGGGTGCTCTGGAAGACCTCGTTCGGCCTGCGCCTGCGCTCCTGCGGCGAGAACCCGATCGCGGCCGAGTCGCTCGGCGTCAACGTCTACAAGTACAAGTACATCGCAGTGATCGTCTCGGGCGGCATGGCCGGCCTCGGCGGCGCCTTCCTCTCCCTGGTCACCTCGCACATCTACAACGAGGGCCAGACCGGCGGACGCGGCTACATCGGCCTCGCGGCGATGATCTTCGGCAACTGGCGGCCCGGCGGCCTCGCCATGGGCGCGGGCCTCTTCGGCTTCGCCGACGCGCTCCAGCTCCGCAACGGCGGCTCCTCCGTCCACGCCCTTCTCCTGCTCCTCGTCGTCCTCCTGGTGGGCCTGGCGCTGTGGAAGGCGTACAAGAAGGCGTACATCGCGGCCGCCATCTCCGCGGTCATCGCCGCGGGCATGCTGGTCTGGTACCTCGGCACCGACACCGTGCCCAACGAGTTCGTGAGCGCCACCCCGTACATCGTGACGCTCCTCGTCCTCTCCCTGTCCGCACAGCGGCTGCGGATGCCCAAGGCCGACGGCATGCGCTACCGCAAGGGGCAGGGCAAGTGACGGCCGCCCCGGTCGACTGGGAAGCGCTGCGGGTCGCGGCCCGGGACGCGATGTCCCGTGCGTACGTCCCCTACTCGGGCTTCCCGGTCGGTGCGGCGGCACTCGTCGACGACGGCCGCACCGTCTCCGGCTGCAACGTCGAGAACGCCTCGTACGGCCTCTCGCTGTGCGCGGAGTGCGGCCTGGTCTCCGCACTCCACGCCACCGGCGGCGGCCGCCTGACGCACTTCACCTGCGTCGACGGCCAGGGCCAGAACCTGATGCCGTGCGGGCGCTGCCGCCAGCTGCTGTACGAGTTCGGCGGGCCCGAACTCCTGCTGGAGACCTCGACGGGGGTACACACCCTCGGCGAGATGCTGCCGGACGCCTTCGGTCCGCAGCACCTGGGCTGACAGCCGGAGAACAGACGAACGACGTGAACCGTCCCCCACCCAGGTGGGCCGGACGGTTCACGTCGTTCGTCGTTTCCCGTAGTGGTCCCGTGGCTGTCCGAAAGCGCGGCCTGTTGTGGTGGCGTCGGCGTCGTTACGGTGGTCGGCGGCCGACTTGCCGTGAGCCGACGCGGCGGACTGGAGGACGGGTGGACGCGCGGAACGCTCAGGGCGGCGTCGCAGGCCCGGGGGAAGGCCGCGGCGAAGCGGTGCGTCCGGTACGGCAGCTGAAGGCGACCGGGATCGGAGCGGTCGCCGTCCTGCTGTGGGCGTCGCTGGCGCTCTTCACCACGCTCACCGGGCGGATACCGCCGTTCCAGCTCACCGCGATGGCGTTCGCGGTCGGCGCCGTCATCGGGCTGCCCCGGGCCCTCCTCGGAGGCAAGGCACTCCTGCGCGGACTGCCCGTCGGTGCCTGGGTGCTCGGGATCGGCGGACTGTTCGGCTACCACTTCTTCTACTTCCTGGCCCTGCGCAACGCCCCGGCGGTCGACGCCGGTCTCATCGCCTACCTGTGGCCGCTGCTGATCGTCGTGTTCTCCGCGCTGCTGCCGGGCGAGCGCCTGCGCTGGTGGCACACGGTGGGCGCGGTGCTCGGGCTCGGCGGCACCTTCCTGCTGGTCACCGGCGGGCAGGGGGTGCAGCTGCGCGGTGAGTTCCTGCTCGGGTACGCGGCAGCCGTCGTCTGCGCGCTGGTGTGGTCGGCGTACTCGGTGGCCAACCGCCGGTACCCGCAGGTCCCCACGGACGTGGTCGCCGTCTTCTGCCTGGCCACCGCCGTGCTCGCGGCCGTCTGCCACCTGCTGTTCGAAACCACGGTCCGGCCCGACGGATGGCAGTGGCTCGCCGTCCTCGTGCTGGGCCTCGGCCCGGTGGGCGGCGCCTTCTACGTCTGGGACCACGGCACCAAGCACGGCGACATCCGGCTGCTGGGCACCCTCTCGTACTTCGCGCCGCTGCTGTCCACCGTGCTGCTGGTCGCGACCGGGCGGGCTGCCGCGAGCTGGCCCGTCGCCGCCGCCACCGTGCTGATCGCCGGGGGCGCCATGATCGCCTCGGTGGACGCCCTGCGCTCGCCGCGCCGCGCAGGGGCCGAGCCCGGCCGCCGCGCAGGGGCCGAGCCCGGCCGCCGCGCAGGGGCCGAGCCCGGCCGCCGCGCAGGGGCCGAGCCCGGCCACCACGACTGAGAGCCTGTGTCCGGCCGCTCCCGGCCCTGTCAGGCGTCCACCGGCCAGGTTCCCCGGCGGACCATTTCGGTCACCTTGTCGGCGCCGTTGGCGCGCACCAGAAGCTCCAGGCGCATCCGTCGCAGCGTCTTGTCGGCGGAGCCGCCCACAGGGCCTGCGGTGCAGGACACGTATTCCGTGCCGACGGGGTCCGCCACCGCTGGTCGCTGGTCGGGGAGGCGGTCACTCGATCGGGTGATCGCCCGCAGGGTGCCTGCGGGCTGTGTGGCGGGTGGCTATGTTCGGTTTCGTGAAGCTGGTGGTGCAGGTCAAGCTGATGCCGGATGCCGTGCAGGCACCGGCGTTCGAGCGGACCCTGCCCGCCCTGAACGAGGCTGCCACTTGGGTGTCGGAGGTTTCCTTCGAACACTTCGCCCTGCGGGGCGGGGTGCGGGAGCTGCGGAAGCGCTGTTACGGCGAGCTGAGGGTGCGGGGGTTCGGGGCGCAGGCCGCCCAGCACCTCATCAAACGCGTCGCCGACAGCTACGCCACCCTGCGGGCCGCCATCCGGGCCGGAACCCTCGGCACGGCCACGTCGAAGCGCCGCCAGAAAGCGGAGTCGAAACCGGTCGCCTTCCGCCCGCACGCCGCCCACACGTTTGACGACCGCAATCTGTCGTGGAACTACGACGCCCAGACGGTAAGCATCTGGACATTGAACGGCCGGGTCCGGGGCGTCCGCTTCGTCTGCTCACCGAAGGCCCTCAAGCAGCTCACCGAGTACCGGCGGGGCGAGTCCGACCTTGTCTTCCGGGACGGGAAGTGGTTTCTGTACGCCACCATCGACGTCCCGGACCCGGAGGTCTACGAACCGGCCGACTGGATCGGGGTGGACCGGGGCATCGTCAATCTCGCCACCACCTCGGACGGCACCAACCACCAAGGCCGCCGCCTGGGCCGTTACCGCCGCTGGCAGGCGAGCAAACGCGCCGAACTCCAGGCCAGGAAGACCCGCTCCGCCACCCAGCGTCTGAAGAAGCGGGCGAAGAAGGAAGCCCGGCACGCCACCCACCTCAACCACAGGATTTCCAGAACAGTCGTTGCGGTCGCCCAACGCACCGGACGCGGAATCGCCCTCGAAGAACTGAGGGGTATTCGCGACCGGGTCACGGTTCCCCGCGACCAGCGCGCACGACTGTCCTCCTGGCCCTTTCACCAGCTCGGGGCGTTCATCGCCTACAAGTGCCGACGCGGCGGGGTGCCGTTCGTCGAGGTGGACCCGGCTTACACCTCGCAGCACTGCCCGCGCTGCGGCCACACCGAGCGCGCCAACCGCCGTACTCGGGATCACTTTGAATGTCGTCGGTGCGGCCTCGCTGGGCCCGCCGACCACGTCGCCGGGGTCAACGTGCGCAACCGCGCACGCTCGGCGTGGGTATTCGTCAACATGCCCGACCCCGCCCCGGCCTAACAGGCCACGCGGGTAGATGTGCCCCGTGACCGCCCTGCCGTAGGGGGCAGTCGGGAGCATAAACAAAGCCGTACCGACTGAGTCAGCAAGCTCAGTCGTTTTACGGCCGAGTAGTTGACAGCGTTGCCCAGTTCCCGCCTTCCGGCCAGACCTCCGCGACTCAATGGCGTGAACCACCGCATGACGCCGTCAGTGGATGCCGCCCCGGGGAAGCCCGGCGAGGAACGCCGTGCAGGCCTCGGCCCGTACGACGAAGGAGGGGCGGCGGCACACCTGGGAGCCGCCGGAGCGCCGCTCGGCGCAGGACGGGGCATCGGGGCCGGCCCCCGGGCAACCTCCCGCCCGGGGAAGGGCGCTGGAGGTGGCACCGCCGCTCCCCGCGAGACCCGCACGAGGCCGCGTTCCCGTGGCTGCGGCGACCCGCGCCGGAAGCGCTGCCCGGTGGCTTCGTCGGGGGCGGTGGCGGATTCGTTATCCGCGCCGTCCTCGTACTCCGCGTGACGCGCGTAGATTTACGCCTACAGCCGTACGGCCGGACCCAGGACCACCGGGAGGAACCCCCATGGACGTCATCTCCGTCATCCGCACCAAGCGCGACCGAGGCGAGCTCAGCCCCGAGCAGATCGACTGGGTCATCGACGCGTACACGCGCGGTGCGGTCGCCGACGAGCAGATGTCCGCGCTGGCCATGGCGATCCTGCTGAACGGCATGAACCGCGCCGAGATCGCCCGCTGGACCGCCGCGATGATCGCCTCCGGCGAGCGGATGAACTTCGACCAGCTCTCCCGCCCGACCGCGGACAAGCACTCCACCGGCGGCGTCGGCGACAAGATCACGCTGCCGCTGGCGCCGCTGGTCGCCGCGTGCGGCGCGGCCGTACCGCAGCTCTCCGGCCGGGGTCTCGGCCACACCGGCGGCACGCTCGACAAGCTGGAGTCGATCCCGGGCTGGCGCGCGCTGCTCTCCAACGCCGAGATGCTGGACGTACTGGAGTCGACGGGTGCCGTGATCTGCGCGGCCGGTGACGGTCTCGCGCCCGCCGACAAGAAGCTCTACGCGCTGCGCGACGTGACGGGGACCGTCGAGGCCATCCCGCTGATCGCGTCGTCGATCATGTCGAAGAAGATCGCGGAGGGGACGGGGTCGCTCGTCCTGGACGTCAAGGTCGGCTCCGGCGCCTTCATGAAGAACATCGAGGACGCGCGCGAGCTCGCCTCGACCATGGTCGGCCTGGGCACGGACCACGGGGTCAGGACGGTCGCGCTGCTGACCGACATGGCGACCCCGCTGGGTCTGACGGCCGGCAACGCGCTGGAGGTACGGGAATCGGTCGAGGTCCTCGCGGGCGGCGGTCCCGCCGACGTCGTCGAGCTGACCCTCGCGCTGGCCCGCGAAATGCTGGACGCGGCCGGCCTGAAGGACGCCGACCCGGAGAAGGCGCTGCGCGACGGCTCCGCGATGGACGTGTGGCGGCGCATGATCCAGGCGCAGGGCGGCGACCCGGACGCGGCCCTTCCGGTGGCCCGCGAGCAGCATGTGATCAACGCCTCGTCGACCGGCGTGCTGACCGAGCTGGACGCGTACGCGGTCGGCGTCGCGGCCTGGCGGCTCGGCGCGGGCCGGGCCCGCAAGGAGGACGTCGTCCAGGCGGGCGCGGGCATCGAACTGCATGCCAAGCCCGGTGACCGCGTGGTCGCCGGCCAGCCGCTGATGACGCTGCACACCGACACCCCGGAGAAGTTCGCGTACGCGCTTGAGGCGCTGGACGGCGGGGTCCTGACCGCCGACGAGGGCAGCGAGACCGCGCGTGACTTCGTTCCGGCGCCGATCGTGCTGGACCGGATCGCCTGAGTCGGGGCACTCTGTGAGTGCCTAGCTCTGTGACGCATGGGGCCGGTGGGGTGTGTGTATGCACCCTGCCGGTCCTGTGCCGTTCCTGTGCGTTGTCCGCGTTGTGGCGGGTGGGGGGAACGCTTCGCCGCGTCCCGGCCGTCTTCCGTACGGGACGCCCTTCGCGTACGCATGTACGACGGAGTGGCACCTGTGCGACGGGGTGGCACCCCGGTACGTCGAACGCCCGCACCAGTCGCAGTACCCGTACGCCCCTCGAAACGCCCAGGAGAGCCGGACCATGACCGTCGCGCCACCGCCGCAGCGGACCGGGCAGCAGCCGCCGCCGTCCGGCACGGGCCGCAGGCCCGCCGCGCCCGACGCACGGGCCACCGGCACGGGCCGGTTCCCGGGCTTCCTGCGCTCGCCCCTGCTGCGGCTGAGCGGTGCCGACCGTGACGTGCTCTGGCTCTACCTCCTCACCCGGGTCGGGCTGTGGGTCACCTCGTACAGCGTCGCCTGGGTCTTCCCGGCCGACGGCGAGGCCAAGAACGCGCCGTCCGCGCTGTCGCGCTGGGCGCAGTGGGACTGGACGCACTTCCTGCACATCGCCCAGGACGGCTACTTCCCGCCCGGCTCCGGCCCCGGCACGGAGGGCTGGGACAACAGGGAGGCCTTCTTCCCCGGCTTCCCGCTGCTGCTGCGGGCCGTGCACGTCGTCGTCCCGAACTGGACCCTGGCCGGGCTGCTGATCTCGTTCGTGGCGGGCGCGGTGGCGGTGCTCGCCCTGGCCCGAATAGCCAGGCTGCACCTGCCCGGGGAGAGCAGTGCTCCGGGTTCGGTGCGGCGATCCGGTCGTCGTGTTGAGAGCAGTGCTCGTGTTCCGGAGCAGCGATACGAGGGTGGAAGTGTCGCTCTCGAAGCGGTGCAGCGCTCAGCCCAGGAGAGCAGTGCTCACGCTCCGGAGCAGGCAAAGCAGGAGCCGGAGCCGGAGCCGAAGCCGAAGTCCAAGGCCGGGCAGCGAACCGTCCTCTTCCTCCTCCTCTCGCCCTGCGCGGTGTTCCTCGCCGCCGGGTACACCGAGACCCTCTTCCTCGCCTTCGCACTGCCCGCCTGGCTGGCGGCGCAGCGCAACCACTGGGCGGCCGCCGGAATCCTGACCGCGCTCGCCACCACCGTCCGGATCAGCGGCCTGTTCGTCGCCGCCGCGATCGGCGTGCACTTCCTGATCACCGCCTGGCGGGCCCGCTCGGCGAAGGCCTGGCGCCCGCTCGGCTGGACGCTCGTGCCCGCACTGCCCGCCCTCGCCTACAGCGCCTACCTGCACTCCCACACCGGCGACTGGATGGCCTGGAAGCACGCCCAGGAGCGCGGCTGGTACCGCGAGTTCCACGCCCCCTGGGACGCCTGGCGGACCACCTGGAACGCGGCCTTCGACGGCGCCTACAGCACCGGCTACGCCTACATGTGGCAGGCCGAACTGGCCGCCATGGTCGTCGGCCTGCTCCTGCTGGGCGTCCTGCTGTGGCTGCGGCGCTGGCCGGAGGCCGTGTACATCGGCCTCAGCCTGTGGGCCCTGGGCACCTCGTACTGGTTCACCTCGGTACCCCGGGCGACCCTCCTGTGGTGGCCGCTGTGGACCCTCCTCGCGGCCTGGAGCCTGCGCCGCCCCCGAGTGAAGACGGCCTATCTGGCGGTGGCGGCACCCCTGATGATCCTCTTCACCGTCTCGTTCCTCTCCGGCCGCTGGACGGGCTGACCCGGCCACCGGGTCCAGGCCGACCGCCTTCCCGCTACGGCTTCCAGCCGGGGTCGCGCCCGGTCGTCGCCAGCACCACGTCGAAGTCGGACGCGTCCTCCGGCACCGCCACCGGGGCGCCGTAGACCCCCGCCTCCCTGGCCCCGGGAGCGATGGCCGCGACCGCCGGAGCGAGATCGGCGACGACCGCCGGGTCCGGGTCGTACGGCCGGCCGGTGGCCCTGGCAAGGTCCCAGGCGTGCAGGGTGAGGTCGCCGAGCACCATCTGGCCGACCGTCCTGGCTGGGAAGCCCATCTGGCCCGAGGTCCCCTCCTCGGCTCCGGGCGCGTCCCACGCCGCGACCAGCAGTCCGACCTCCGCCGCGAACCGCTCCCGCCAGTCCGGCCCCCGGCCGACGTAGTCGACGCTCTCGGAGAAGTCCGCGTCCTTCTTGGCCGCGAGGGCCTGGAACTGGACGACCACCTGGAAGAGGTGGTTCACCAGGGTGCGCACGTCGTACTCGGCGCAGGGCGTGCGGTCGCCGAGCTGTCCGTCCGCGATGCCGTCGAGCACGGCGACGGCCCGGCTGCCGGACGCTTCGAGCAGTTCACTGATCTTCGGGGCGCTGGTGTTCGGGGCGCTGGTCTCCTGGGTCATGACACGACGGTACGCAGCCCAGGCGCCCCACCTCTTGTAAAAACGCGCCAACCCGGCCGCCCCCGCGGGACCCCCGGGGTCCTAGAATTCCGGCATGGCAGCGCCCCGCAGGGACACCAGAGGCATCGTCGACGCGGCGGGACTGATGGCCCGGGTGCGCTTCCGGCGCCATGAACCGGCCCCGGAGCTCCGCCCCTTCCTTGAGCACTACTGGTTCATCGACTGGGATCTCACCGAGCCGTACGCCTCCCACCTGGTCCCGCACCCCTCGGTCAACATCGTGTTCCAGCGCCAGGCGGACGAGCCGGGCTCCGGTCAGGGGGCGCTCGCCGGGGTCGGCCGGGGCCTGTTCACCCGGAAGCTGGCGGGAGTGGGCCGGGTCTGCGGGGTCCAGTTCAAGCCCGGCGGCTTCGGTCCTTTCCTGCCAGGCCGCCCGGTGTCCCGGTGGACGGGGCGCCAGCTCCCGCTGGCGGACGCGTTCCCCGGCCTCACCGGCGACCCGGCCGCCGCGGTCCTCGAACCGGCCGACGACCCCGCCCGGGTGGCGGCGCTGGATGCCTTCCTGCTGTCCCTCGGCCCGGAACCCGACCCCCGCACCGAGCTCGCCATGGCCCTCGCCGACCGCATCCGCCACGACCGCACCGTCCGCCGCGCCGGTGACCTCGCCCGCAGCGAGGCCCTGTCGCTGCGCACCCTCCAGCGCCTCTTCGCCGACCGGGTGGGCGTCGGCCCCAAATGGGTGATCCTGCGCTACCGCATCCACGAGGCCCTGGAACACGCCGAGTCCGAGGCGGCCGTCGACTGGGCCGGGCTCGCGGCCGGCCTCGGCTACACCGACCAGGCACATCTCGTACGCGACTTCACGGCGACGGTCGGAGTGCCGCCGACGGCCTACGCGCAGGGGCGCTGAAAGCCGGCTGAGGACCGCCGGAACGCGTACACCGATGAGTTTTGGCCCTGCGGCCGGTCCTAGCCCGTGTGGAACACTCTGCGACGAACCACCCCATGGCGATCGTCGGCCCCGTGACCAGGGACGACGTACCGCACCTGTGCGAGCGGCTGCACGCACTCGTCCTGTCCTCGGGCGCGACGGAAATCGTCTGTGACGTCTCCGCCCTCACCGATCCCGGGCTGCCCGCCGTCGAGGCGCTGGCCCGGATGCGCCTGACCGCCCGCAGGCTGGGATGCCGGCTCCTGCTCTGGCACCCCAGCCGCGAGCTGACAGGCCTACTGGACCTGGTCGGCCTGACCTTCACCCCCGGCAGCGGCTCCGGCCTCGGCGGCGGCAGCCGCAGCGGCGGCCGCGGCGGCGAAGGCAGCTTCGAATCCGGAGATCCCCCCGGGGGCGGCGAGCGGACCGGGGGACCCGTCCGCCTCGATCCTGGCCGGGAGGTCGAACAGCGGGAACCACACCTTGGTGTCGAGGAACGTGTTGATGTGGGAGATCCGGCCGTCTGAGATCTCGATGACCTGGAGCGCCCACGGCTCGAAGTGACCGTCGGGCGTCGGGTGGTACTGGGCGAACGCCGGAGTGCCGTTGGCGACCGTGGCCAGCATCCGCGAACCGTTGCAGGCGGCGCCGTGCGTGAGCATGAAGCCGGTGATGTCCTCGGCACCGACCAGCCACAGGTCGAACGGGGGCATGGACATGATGGCGTCTTCGTGGAGCAACGCGGTCAGTGCCTTCATGTCGTAGCCCTCGAAGGCGGCCACGTACCGTTCGAGCAGTTTCTGCTGCTCCTCGTCCATCGGCTTCACGGTGTCCGACTCGGCGGTCTTCGACTCGGCGAGCGTCGCCCGGGCGCGCTGGAGCGCGGAGTTGACCGAGGCCACGCTCGTTTCGAGCAGTTCCGCGACCTCGCTGGCCTTCCAGGCCAGCACCTCGCGCAGGATCAGTACGGCCCGCTGCTTCGGCGGCAGGTGCTGAAGCGCGGCGACGAACGCCAGCCGCACCGACTCACGCGCGACGGCGGTCTCCGCCGGGTCGGCGACGGCGGTCAGCACCCGCCCGTCCGGAACCGGCTCCAGCCAGGTCGCCTCGGGCTGCGGGTTCAACTGCGCCTGCGCGAGCGGCCGGGAGTCCGTGAAGTCCATCGGCCTGGCCCTCTTCTTGCTGCTGCCCAGCATGTCCAGACACACATTGGTCGCGATCCGGTACAGCCAGGACCGCAGCGAGGAACGCCCCTCGAACCGGTCCTGACTGCGCCACGCGCGCACCATCGTGTCCTGGACGGCGTCCTCCGCCTCGAAGGCGGATCCGAGCATCCGGTAGCAGAACCCGGTCAACTCGGTCCGGTAGTCCTCCAGTTGTGCATCCACACCTGGCGTCGCGACATCACTCACAGGGTCCACCCCACCCGCTCATCCACCCACTGCTCCTGTGCTGTGGAACTTTACGGGAGGGGTCTGACAACGGTCCCCGGAATGCCGTGAACTGCCCTGCCCCGGCTCGGAGTCACGTCCCCGGCTTGCGCCCGTACACGAAGACCCACGTGCCCTTGCGCAGCAGCCCCCAGTACTTCTTCGCGTCCGCCTTGCGCATGTTGACGCACCCGTGCGAGCCCGGCGGGGCCGACATCGGCAGGCTGGCCGCGTGGAAGGCGATGCCGCCGTCGAAGAACTGCGAGTACGGCATCGGCACGTGGTAGATCGTCGAGTAGTGGTTGATGCTGCGGTAGTAGATCCGCTTGAGCCCGGTCCGCGTCTCGTACCCGTTGCGCCCCGAACGGATGGGCACCGGACCGTACTTGATCCTCTTGCCGTCCTGTATCCAGCTCCGCTGCCTGGTCAGGTCGACACAGGCGATCCGCCCCCGGTTGGTCGGACACTTCCCGGCCGCGTTCGGCCCGACGGCCGCGGCTTCGGTCACGACTGCGGCGGTGGCCGCGGGTGCCGTCCGTGCGGGGGCGGCGGCGGCCCCCGTGGTCAGTACCGCCGGGATCACCATCGCGGTGACCCCGACGGCTATCCCGGTACGGGTGCGCAGCGCTCTCCGTGCTGTGGGCACCATGGATTCCATGGGCGTTCCCTTTCCCCGGCCGTGCGGCACGCGTCTGTGTGTGCGTACCGCACGGTTATGTCTCTTCAGACGTACGGGGAACCGAACCAGTTGTACGGACAAGGGGGTTGAAGTGTCATGAATTCGCGACAACGAGGGAGTGGCGGCGTTCGACCCGCGCGCACCGCGTCCCGTACAGCGTGATCCCGGCGACGCCGGCCACCGCCAGCAGCCCGAGCAGCACCGTCGCGTCCCAGCCGCCCGCGTGGAACGCCATCGCGCCGAGCGTGCCGCCCGCGCTGGAGCCGAGGTAGTACGCCGACTGGTAGAGCGCGGAGGCCTGGGCGCGGCCCGACTTCGCGGTGTGGCTGACCGACGAGGAGGCGACCGCGTGTCCGGCGAAGAAGCCCGCCGTGATGAGCACGAGCCCGGCCAGTACGCCCACCAGGGAGTCGGACAGCGAGAGCAGCAGTCCGGCGGTCGTGGTGCTCGCCGCCAGGTAGAGCGCCCCGCGCCGTCCGGTACGGGCGACCAGCTTGCCCGCGCCCGCCGACGAAACCGTACCCACCAGGTAGACCAGGAAGATCGAGCCGACGACGCCCTGCGGGAGGCTGAACGGCGCCTCGACCAGCCGGTAGCCGATCACCGTGTAGACGGCGCCGAAGACGGTCATGAAGAGCGCGCCGATCGCGTACAGCCGCCGCAGCAGCGGATCGGACAGGTGCCCGCCCACGGTCTTGGCCAGCACCCTCGGATTCAGCGTCCCGGGGCGGAAGTTGCGCGCCCTGGGCAGCAGCAGCCGGAAGACCGCCGCGCACACCAGCGCCATCAGCGCGACGGCCGCGAGCGCCGCCCGCCACCCCCACAGCTGGGCCACCCACCCAGTGACGATCCGGCCGCTCATGCCGCCGATGGAGTTGCCCGCCACGAACAGCCCGATCGCCGCGACCAGCGCCTTCGGCCGCACCTCCTCCGCCAGATAGGCCATGGCCGAGGCCGGCAGCCCGGCCAGCGCCGCACCCTGCACCGCGCGCAGCGCGATCAGCCAGCCGACGTTCGGCGCGAGCGGGATCAGTACGGCGACCCCGACCGCCACCACCAGGGAGTACGTCATCAGGGTCCGCCGCCCGAACCGCTCGGACAGCGCACTGAGCGGCAGCACGAACAGGGCGAGCGCCCCGGTCGCCGCCGACACCGTCCAGCTCGCCTGTGCGGCACTGACGTTGAGGTCGGCGGAGATCGCGGGCAGCAGTGCCTGCGTGGAGTAGAGGAGCGCGAAGGCCGCCATGCCCGCCGCGAAGAGCGCGAGGCTGATGCGCCGGAAGGCGGGGGAGGAGGGGCTGAGCCGCGTATCGGCAGGCGCTCCGGTCCCACCGGCAGCAGAAGTGCCACGGGACTCGGCGGAAACAGAGGAATCGAAGGAATCAGAAGGCTCGGCGCCCACAACAACAGGCATGGACGCCGTGGTACTGGCGGAAGGCATGCCAAGAACCTAGACCTGGCCTTCTCATGCGTCCAATGCACAAACCCGCGATAATTCATCCCATGCAGCATCAGCACAGCTCACAGCGTCGGCTGTCACCGAGTAGTTACGAAGAAGACATCCAAAGCAGGAGTACCGCCCAGGTACTGGCGCCGCGACTCGCCCAGTTCGCCGCGGTGGCCCGCCACGAGCACGTCACCCGCGCCGCCCACGAACTCGGCGTACCCCAGTCGACCCTCTCGCGGGCGATGGCCCGCCTCGAACAGGACCTGGACGTCGCCCTGTTCGCCCGCAAGGGCCGCACCCTCTCGCTCACCCCGGCGGGCCGCACCTTCCTCACCACCGTCGAGCGCGCCCTCGCCGAGGTCGAGAAGGCCGCCGATTCGGTCCGCGCGGACGCCGACCCCACCTCCGGCAAGGTCGCCTTCGGCTTCCTGCACACCATGGGCTCGGAAACCGTCCCTGCCCTGATCCGCGCCTTCCGTGCCGACCACCCCCACATCCGCTTCCAGCTCGTCCAGAACTACGGCGAGGCGATGCTGGAGCGCCTGCGGGCCGGCGAACTCGACCTCTGCCTCACCTCACCCGTCCCCGAGGCCCCCGATCTGGTTGCCCGACGCCTCGACGAGCAGCGCCTGCGCCTGGTCGTCCCCGACGACCACCGCCTCGCCACCCGCAAGCGGGTCCGCCTCGCCGAGGCCGCCGAGGAAACCTTCGTCACCCTGGAGCCCGGCTACGGTCTGCGCCGCATCACCGACGACCTGTGCGCCGAGGCCGGCTTCCGCCCGAGGGTCGCCTTCGAGGGCGAGGAGGCGGAGACCCTGCGGGGGCTGGTGGCGGCGGGCCTGGGCGTGGCCCTGCTGCCCCCGCCCGCGGTGGCCCGCCCCGGGGTGGTGGAACTGACGGTCACCGCCCCCAGGGCCGCCCGCGAGATCGGCGTCGCCTGGCTGGACGGCCACCCCGACACCCCACCGGTGGCCGCCTTCAAACGCTTCCTGCTCTCCCGGCGGGGCCACCTGCTCCCCACCTCCCTGACGGAAACCCTGGAAGCTCCTACGGACTGACCGCCAGCACCAGGTACGCCGCGAACAGCGACAGGTGCACGCCGCCCTGGAGCGTGGTCGCCCGCCCCGGTACGAGCGTCAGCGTGCCCACCGCCACGGTCAGCGCCAGCAGCACCAGGTGCGTGGCCCCGAGCCCGAGCAGCAGCGGCCCGTCCATCCAGATCGACGCGACGGCGACCGCCGGAATGGTCAGTCCGATGCTCGCCATCGCGGACCCGAGCCCCAGGTTGAGGCTGGTCTGTACGCGGTCGCGCCTGGCGGCCCGTACGGCGGCGATCGACTCCGGCAGCAGCACCAGCAGTGCGATCACCACACCGACCACGGACGCGGGCAGCCCGGCGGCGTCCACCCCGGCCTCGATGGTCGGCGAGACGCCCTTCGCGAGGCCGACGACGGCCACCAGCGACACGGCGAGCAGGGCGAGGCTGACGAGGGCGACGCGCCTGGTCGGCGGGTCGGCGTGGTCGTCCCCGTCCTCGTCGTTGATGACCTTCCCCTGCTGGGTGACGGGGAGGAAGTAGTCGCGGTGCCGGACGGTCTGCGTGAGCACGAAGAGTCCGTAGATCAGTACGGCGGCGAGGGCCGCGAAGATCAGCTGGGTGGGGCTGAACTCGGGGCCCGGCGCGCTGGTGGTGAACGTCGGCAGCGCCAGGCTCAGCCCGGCCAGCGTCGCCACCGCGCCGAAGGCGGCCACCGACCCCTCCGGGTTGAACACGGCCACCCGCCGCTTGAGCGCCCCGACCAGGAGCGAGATGCCGACGATGCCGTTGAGCGTGATCATCACGGCGGCGAAGACGGTGTCCCGGGCGAGCGACGCGCTCTTCTCGCCGCCATCGGCCATGAGGGTGACGATGAGCGCCACCTCGATGATCGTCACGGCGACGGCCAGCACCAGCGAGCCGAAGGGCTCGCCGACGCGGTGGGCGACGACCTCCGCGTGATGCACCGCGGCGAGCACGGCTCCGCCGAGGAAACACGCGAGCAGGGCGACTACGGGGCCCGGCATCTCCCGGCCCCAGGAGAAGGCGAGGAGGACGAGGGCGAGAACGGGGACGAGGGAGGCCCAGTGGGTGGGGCTGACGCGCTGATGACTGCTGGTGCTCATGCTCCCGAGGGTGTCAGAAGTGATCATATTCGGCCATGTCCGGCCGTATGCCACGGGCCCGCGAGAGCCCCGCGAGAGGCCACAGGCCCTACGACGGCTACCCCCGCCCGAACCCCAGCGCCAGCGGCATTCTCAGCCCCAGCGGCGGCGGAGCCGCCAGCGCGTCGGCGAGCGGGCGGGCGTACGGGCGGCCGAAGACCGCGCCCAGCACGAAGTCGGTGACCAGGGCACGGACCTCGGCCCGGTGCTGCCGCATGCCGTGGCCGTCGGAGTGGACCTCGAAGCGGCAGGTGTCCCGGTTGGCCTTCTTGGCCCGTTCCGCCAGCCGGAACGACAGCTCCGGATCGGCGCGTTCGTCATTGGTGCCGTGGACGACCAGGACCTGCCTGCCGACCAGCTGCCGTACCGGCTCGGCCTCGGCCGCCGCCCCCTCGGGCAGCCACGGCGCCAGCGCCGCCACCGCCCCGACCGCCTCGTGACCGGCCGCCCGCAGCGCCGCCCGGCCGCCCATGTCGAGGCCGGTCAGGCACACCGGTACGTCCCCGTACCGCCGTACGACCTCCTCCACCGCCCACCGCGCGTCGGCCGCCAGCCGTGCGGCGTCACCGTTCCACCCCCGGCCCCGGTAGCGCACCAGATGCACCGCCAGGCCCTCGGCGGCGCCCGCCGAGGCGAGCTCGCGGGCGAGCGGGCGGGCAGCCGCGTAGGCCCAGGGAGAGGGGCCCTTGGCGGACTCCGGCTCCCCGCCGGGGAGTACCAGCACCACCCCGGTCACCGTGCCCGAAGTCCCAACGGCCCGTCCCAGCCGGGCGGTCGGGCCCGGCTCGACTTGCTGTGTCATGGCAGAACAGTCTCAGAAGTCGAGATGGACTCCACCCGTCCGCACGGTCACTGTTACGTATCGACCGGGCGCGATCTACGCGCGTAGGGGCTACAGTGCCCAGATGACGAGCCAGACCACCCTCAACACGCCCACCGTGGACCAGATTCGCCGCGCACCGAAGGTGCTGCTGCACGACCACCTCGACGGCGGCCTGCGCCCCGGCACGATCGTCGAGCTCGCCCGCGAGAACGGCTACGAGAACCTCCCGGAGACCGACGCCGACAAGCTCGGCATCTGGTTCCGCGAGGCCGCCGACTCCGGGTCGCTGGAGCGCTACCTGGAGACGTTCGCGCACACCTGCGCCGTCATGCAGACCCGCGACGCACTGTTCCGGGTGGCCGCCGAGTGCGCCGAGGACCTCGCCGAGGACGGCGTCGTCTACGCCGAGATCCGGTACGCCCCCGAGCAGCACCTGGAGAAGGGCCTCACCCTCGAAGAGGTCGTCGAAGCGGTCAACGACGGCTTCCGCGAAGGCGAGCGGCGCGCCCGTGAGAACGGCCACCGGATCCGCGTCGGCGCCCTCCTCACCGCGATGCGGCACGCCGCCCGCGCCCTGGAGATCGCCGAACTCGCCAACCGCTACCGGGACTCCGGCGTCGTCGGCTTCGACATCGCGGGCGCCGAGGCCGGCTTCCCTCCCACCCGCCACCTCGACGCCTTCGAGTACCTCAAGCGCGAGAACAACCACTTCACCATCCACGCCGGTGAGGCCTTCGGACTGCCCTCCATCTGGCAGGCCCTCCAGTGGTGCGGCGCCGACCGCCTCGGCCACGGCGTACGCATCATCGACGACATCGAGGTCGCCGACGACGGCAGCGTCCAGCTCGGCCGCCTCGCCGCGTACGTGCGCGACAAGCGCATCCCGCTGGAGATGTGCCCCACCTCCAACCTGCAGACCGGGGCCGCCACCTCCTACGCCGAGCACCCCTTCGGCCTGCTGCGCAAGCTCCAGTTCCGGGTCACGGTCAACACCGACAACCGGCTGATGTCCGGCACCAGCATGAGCCGCGAGTTCGAGCACCTGATCGGCGCTTTCGGCTACACGCTCGACGACATGCTGTGGACCACGGTCAATGCGATGAAGAGCGCTTTCATTCCTTTCGATGAACGACTCGCCATGATCAGCGACGTCATCAAGCCCGGTTACGCCGAGCTGAAGTCGGAGTGGCTCTTCCAGTAAGCCACCCTGACCAGCGGTTTTACCGTACGGGAGCAACTGGTCTCAGGTGGATCACAAGCGGCCGGGAATATCAACTCCCGGCCGCTGAGTGGTGTTTGCGGGGCCCCTGGCGCTCTGACTAGCTTGCAGAGCCGCTCACTTCCCCCCCCATTTCTGAGGACGTTGTTTTCATGAAGCAGCTCTCTGCCAAGACCCTCGGTACCGCCGCCCTCGGCGCGGCCTTCGTCGCCGCCGCCGCAGGTTCGGCCAGTGCCGCGGCCGTCCCCGCCGTACCGGACGCGGCCGGCGCCCTCAGCGCCGTCACCTCGGCCCTCCCGGTCGACCAGGCCACCAAGGCCCTCCCGGGTGCCCCCGAGGCCCTGAGCGCCGGCAAGGACGCCCTCGGCAAGAGCGCCGCGACCGCCCCCACCGCCGCCGCGCAGGCCCTCCCCACCGGTGACAAGGCGGACCCGGTCAGCGGCCTCCTGGGCGGTCTGCCCACCAAGGGCCTGCCCACCGGCGCGGTCCCGGGCCTCGGCGGCTGATCCACCGGCCCGCCGAGCCGAGCACGCGAAAGGGGCGCACCTCCCGGACCGGGAGGCGCGCCCCTTTCACGTATCGCGTACGCACGTATCGCATACGCACACATCGAGTACGGACGGTTACCAGGCGGTCTTCGCCGTCTTCTCGCCCGGCAGGAAGACCCACAGTCCGAGGTAGATCAGGAACTGGGGTCCCGGCAGCAGGCACGAGGCCAGGAAGATCACGCGCATCGTGGTCGCGGAGGTGCCGAAGCGCCGTGCCAGCGCTGCGCACACTCCGCCGATCACACGGCCGTCGCGGGGGCGGACAAGTGCGGTCATGGCGGGCTCCTTCGCGAGCATCAGAGGCTCAGTGGGGGAACCTCCGTAGCGGGCTCCCGATGTCTTCCATACTCCCTCGGCAACGCCCTGACCGGCATCGCTCTACGGGGCGACGCCGACCCTGGAAATACTCGGGGTAGCCCCTACCCTCGTCTCGCCCTCAGTGAGGGGAGCACCCCCTACCCGAGTACGGGACGCCGCCCACCTGCGCCGCAGCCGGGCCCGCGACAGGGGTACGACGGCGAGGTGGGCGAGCGCCACCCCGACCGTGTTCAGCAGCAGCGAGTCGATGTCCACGACCTGGCCGGGCACCCCGGTCTGCCACAGCTCGATGCCGAGCGACAGCATCGCCCCGGCGGACACCGTACGGAGCAGGGAGACGAACGGCGTCGCGTTCAGCCGCCCGCCCGCCATCGGCAGCAGCACCCCCAGCGGCGCGAGCAGCAGCAGCCCCTCACCGATCCGGCGGGCCGCCTCCACGGGGCCCAGCGCCAGGTCGGCGCGGATGCCGGCCAGCGGCTGGAGATTGGGTGCGGTCACCCAGAGCACGTCGTCGAGGGGACGCAGGGTCACCCAGGCGACGAGCACGAGATGCGCGAGGAGGAGAAGACTCCCCGTCACGCGGAAGCGGATGACGGCACTGCTGCTCGGACCTGGACGCACGCCCCCCAAGACGCGGGGCGTGCGCGGATCGGTTCCCCGCGGACCGAAGTGGACCCGGAAGGTTCACCCCGAGGGCCCCTCAGGGCAGCCGCGGCGCCGACCCGGAAGGCTCGACGGGTGCCCCCGTCGCCGAGGCGGCCGACGCCGTCGGGCGCAGGTCACCGAGCGTCGGCACCCCCTCGGGCCGCGCCTTCAGTGCCGCCGTGCACTGGTACTTGCGCGGCGGGTCGTCCGAAGGGCCGCCCAGCTCCACCGAGCCCCCGCCGTCGTCCGCCGCGCTCCCCGAGTACGTACAGACGATCTGGGCCAGCGCGTGCGGCGGCAGGTCGTCGGGCTGGCGGCTGAGCCGCAGGGACTGGGCCGGATCGCCCTTCCGGGGCCCGGACACCGTCAGCGACCCCCGTACGTCCGTACTGAAACCGGCCTGCTCCTCCTGCTCGGAGGGCTCCTCCCGCAGCTCGTCGAGGAGCGCCCGCGCGGCCAGCATCCGGTCCGCCGCCATCTTCTCGGCGGACACGTTCACCACCCGCTGTACGGAGACCAGGCCGGCCCCGCAGACCAGGAAGACCCGCACCGTGGTGCCCGCCTCGGGACGGTCGGCGGCCGTCACTCCGGGCACGTCGCAGGACACCCGGGACGGCGCGGCGCCCGCGTCCACCGGCACCTGCGTGCTGCGGATCCCGCACCCGGCCACCGTGCCCGCGAGGGCGCCGAGCGCGGCGAGGGCGGCGGCGGTCCGCCGTCGTACGGACAGGGCTTTCGCGGCCGACGCGGTCATCAGGTCTCCTCCCGAACCGGGCCGTGGGCGGCTGCACCGTCGCCGGCACCGCTGTCGTCGCCCTCGCCGGGCTCCTCCGGCGACACGTCCCTGGGCAGCCGCAGCGTGAACACCGCGCCGCCCTCCAGGGAGTTCGCGGCGGTGATGGTGCCGCCGTGGATCAGCGCGTTCTCCATGGCGATCGACAGGCCGAGCCCGCTGCCCTCGGAGCGCGGGCGCGAGGCGCTCGCCTTGTAGAAGCGGTCGAAGACGTGCGGCAGGACGTCGGACGGGATGCCGGGGCCGTGGTCACGTACCTCGATCACCAGCTCACCGTCCACGGCCCGCACCGACACCCCCACCGGCGATCCGCCGTGCTTGAGCGCGTTGCCGACCAGGTTGGCCAGGATGACGTCCAGCCGGCGCGGGTCGAGCCGCACCATCAGCCCGCGCTCCGCGTCGAGCTCGACGGCGTCCAGCCAGGCCCGCGCGTCCAGACAGGCGGTCACCTGGTCGACCACGTCCACGTCGTCCAGCACCAGACGGGCCGTCCCCGCGTCGAAACGCGTGACCTCCATCAGATTCTCGACCAGGTCGTTGAGCCTGCGCGTCTCGCTCACCACCAGGTGCACGGCGGGCGCGATCATCGGGTCGAGGCTGTCCGCCTCGTCCTCCAGCACCTCGGCGACCGCCGTGATCGCGGTCAGCGGGGTGCGCAGCTCGTGCGACATGTCGGCGACGAAGCGGCGGCTCGCCTCCTCGCGCGCACTCATGTCGGCGACCTTCTTCTCCAGCTGGGCGGCCGTCCGGTTGAACGTCCGCGAGAGATCGGCCAGTTCGTCGGTGCCGGACACCCGCAGCCGGGTGTCCAGCTTGCCCTCGCCCAGCCTGCGGGCGGCGTCCCCCAGCCGCTGCACGGGTTTCAGTACGGTCGTGGCGGCGGCCTGCGCGAGCAGCGCGGACCCCAGCAGCGCCAGCCCCGTCGCGATCCCCAGCGACCAGGCCAGCGAATTCAGGTCGTCCCGCTCCTGCCCCAGCGAGGTCAGCATGTAACCGGTCGGCCCGCCGCCGATCACCTTGGCCCCGCCCACCAGGTAGGGGGTCCCGCCGTGCAGCTTCGTACGCACCCAGAACAGGTGGTACGGGTAGGCGTTGCCCGCCGTGACCGGCTGCGCCCGGTTCACCTGCTCCTGAAGCTTCGCCGGTACGTCGTCCAGGGTGAAGGCGTCCAGGTCCGAGTAGCCGACCACCGGCTTGCCGCCGTCCGTGCTGCCCACCAGCAGCACGCTGTAGCCGGGGCTGCTGCTCATCGCCGCCATCTGCTCGGCGGCGCTCTGGAGTTCGGACTGGGTGGGCTGGAGCGGGAGGGTGGCCACCCGGCTCTGCATGGACTGGCGGAAGTCGTTGAGGGCGCTGTCCTGGGTGCGGGTCAGGACGGCTTCCCGGTTGAGCCAGTACGCGATCCCGGCCACCGACACCGCCGCCGTCAGCGCCACCAGCGCGAACACCACCACGAGCCGCAGCCGCAGGCTGGTCCAGCGCAGCCCGGCGATCAGGGCGCGCTTCACCCGCGTACTCACGAAGGCGAGTCCAGCCGGTAGCCGACGCCCCGGACCGTACGGATCAGCGTCGGCGAGGACGGTACGTCCTCCACCTTCGCGCGCAGCCGCTGCACGCACGCGTCGACCAGCCGGGAGTCGCCGAGGTAGTCGTGCTCCCACACCAGCCGCAGCAACTGCTGCCGGGAGAGCGCCTGTCCGGGCCGCCGGCTCAGTTCGAGCAGCAGCCTCAGCTCGGTCGGCGTCAGCTGCAGGTCCTCGCCGTTCTTCGTTACGGTCATCGCGGACCGGTCGATCACCAGCGAGCCGAACGCCGCCGCGTCGTTGGCCTCCCGCTCACCGCGCCGCAGCACGGCCCGGATCCGCGCGTCGAGCACCCGCCCCTGCACCGGCTTGACCACGTAGTCGTCCGCACCGGACTCAAGACCGACCACCACATCGATGTCGTCACTGCGTGCGGTCAGCAGGATGATGGGGAGTTGGTCGGTCCGTCTGATCCGCCGGCACACCTCGAAACCATCGATTCCGGGCAGCATCACATCCAGCACGATCAGATCGGGCCGCTGTTCGCGCAGCAGCTTCAGACCGTCCTCACCGGTTGCCGCCGTGGCAACACGGTGTCCCTGGCGCGTGAGCGACAGCTCAAGCGCCGTACGGATGGCGTCGTCGTCCTCGATCAGCAACAGGAAGGGCACCCGCTCATTCTGGCCCATGGGGGCGTACGAGTTCGACAGTTGGAGCGCTCCCATCGCCCGAACCCCATGTCGCAGCCGGTACGAACGCCCCGTTCCGCTTCCTCCCAGAGGTCAATCCGCCGCCGGGAACGGCCTTGTGACACTCGCCGGACACCGTGTCGCTGTGCCTGTCCGGGGGCTGGGCGGTGTGTGTCGGGTGGAGGTCGTGGGCGGTATGAACGGCTGGTTCCGGTTCTTTGTCGGGGGCAATTCAGCGCCTGGGGTGGGGGCTGTGACAGTCGACGGACACCGCGATGCTGTGTCTGCCCGGGGGCAACCCCCGGACCCCCGGCCGGTGCGGGGTCCGGGGTTCGGGGCGGTGTTGGGGGCTGGGCGGGGTGTGCCGGGTGGAGGTCGTGGGCGGTATGAACGGCTGGTTCCGGTTCTTTCTTGAGGGTGATCCGGGCCCTGTGACGCGGCTGTGACAGTCGACGGACACCGCGATGAAACTGCGCGGGCAAAGTCTTCTGCACACGGACCGATACGGACTCCACCGACGGGGGGCGCGAGATGAACGCACTGCACAGCACCAACTCAAGCGCAGTTGTCACGCGTCTCCACGACGTCGTACGGAGCATCGAGAAGTCCGGTGCTGTGACCGGGCGGGGGTGCGGTCGTGGCACCGGGCGTCAGCGGTCGTCTGCGTACAACACGTACATGACGGTCGTCGACGTGCCGGGGGGGAACACCGGGGGGAACGGGGAAGCTGCCGGGGGGACGCTCGGGGGAGCGTCGGCAGCACAGCCGGTGACGTACGGGGAGGGCTCGGGGGAGCGGGCACACGCCACTGCGGCGGAGGCGGAGTTCACCGCCTACGTCCAGGAGCGCCGCGCCTCCCTGTACGCGACCGCATACCACCTGACCGGCGACCGCTTCGAGGCCGAGGACCTGCTGCAGAGCGCCCTCTTCTCGACGTACCGCGCCTGGGACAGGATCAGCGACAAGGCCGCGGTCGGGGGCTACCTCCGCCGCACCATGACCAACCTGCACATCAGCCAGTGGCGCCGCCGCAAGCTGAACGAGTACCCGACGGAGGAGCTGCCGGAGACGGCTCTCGACACGGACGCCATGCGCGGCACCGAACTGCGCGCCGTCCTGTGGCAGGCCCTGGCCCGCCTCCCCGAACTCCAGCGCACGATGCTCGTCCTGCGCTACTACGAGGGCCGCACCGATCCCGAGATCGCGGACATCCTCGACATCAGTGTCGGCACGGTGAAGTCCAGCATCTGGCGGTCGCTCCGCCGGCTGCGCGAGGACGAGGTCCTCAGCTTCGGCCGTGACGAGGAAGAGTCCTTCGGCGAGCTGGTCGCCTGAAGGGCGTGAGGTGCTCGGGGACGAGAGCTGGTCGTCCCCGGGTCACGGGGGAACCGCCGTGTCGGGGGAGACGGCGGTAGCACGGGGGAACACGGGGGAAGCGGAGCGGGACCACGTCGGCCGGGGGGTCTGACGAGGTCCCGCTTTTCGCGTGCGCCGTGCCGTTCTCGGGTGCGGTGCTTCGTGCGCGATACGCCGATTCGTCGCGCGGTACGCGGCTTCCATGCGCGTCACGTCGCTTCCACGTGTGCCACGCGGCTTCCGGGCGCGCTACGCCGCAGGGTCTGCCGCGTTGACCGCAGGCGCCGGCTTGCCCGCCGGGACGGCCGCTCCGGGGCGCGCCGCCCCGGGACACCGCCCGGCTGCCGCCGCGGCCAGCCGTCCCAGTGCCTCGTCCTTGCCGCACGGATGCGCCCCCAGCGCCGCCTGCCGCGCCACGATGCCCCGCTCCGCCCGCATCAGCCGCCACCCCCGCCGCAGCAGGAACAGCACCGACTTGCGCCCCTCCCGCAGGTCCCGGGCGAGCCGCCGCCGGAAAGTGGTCGAAGGACGCCCCCGCAGACACAGCGCGTCCGCCAGCACCCCCAGGTCCCGGCAGCGCGCCACGATGTCCGCCGCGAAGATGCCCTCCGCGATGAACAGGGGCGTGCGCTCGATGTCGAGCGCCTCCTCGTCCACCCGTGAGCTGGTGGCGATGTCGTACACCGGCACGGTCGTACGACCGGTCCGGCAGAGCTGTTCGATGGCGGCGACCGCCTCGTCCGCGTCCCACGACAGCGGTGAGTCCCAGTCGATGTCCGTGGAGCCCGGCACCTGCGGCAGCGTCGGGTCGTCGCACTCCTTGTAGAAGTCGTCGAGCCGCAGCACGGGCAGGCCCGCCCGCGCGGCGAGGGAGGACTTTCCGGAGCCGGAGGGCCCTGCGAGGAGGACGACGCGGGCAGGTATGGGAGATGAGCTCACGGGAGACAAGTGTGCGGCATGGTCACCCTGCCGGTCTCCCCGGGCGATGTCGCAGACCTCATCCCGCCCGTCTCAACTACGCTGCGTACCCGACTGATCACCCCCGATCGCAGATGGGTAGCCCACCACATGGCACGTCACTCAGCCCCCAGGCCTCCGCGCCGCGCTCTGCTCCAGGCCGGTCTCACCGTGACCGCGGTCGGTGCGGCCCTCGCGGCCGGAGCCGGAGCGGCCCAGGCGGCTCCGGCCGTTCCCCTGGCCGGGGTCGGCCAGACCATCGACGACGTCGGTACGACGCCGGGCGAGGCCCTCACCGACGCGCTCAAGCACTCCGCGGCCGCCGGCCTCGGCCCGGCCCAGAGCCTGCGCCTGGACCCGCTGGCGGGCACGGACGTGGACCCCCTGAACAACACGGTCGGCACCCAGGTGGCCGACTTCAAGCCGGTCTCCACGAGCGCCGCCACGGGCGCGCTGGCGAGCGGGGGCGCGCTGAAGGACCTCCCGGTCGCGAGCGAGGTCGCGAACCTGCTGCCGGGCTGAGAGCTCCCGGCCCCGCCGCCGCGCCCGGGCCGCTAGGACGCCAGGAGCACGATCAGGGCGATCAGGCCCACCACGCACGGGGCGATGACCTCGAACGCCCAGCGGACCGAGGCCTTGCCCTGTGCGCCCGGCCGGGTCGCGTTCGTCTCGGCGAGCTCCTGGAGGTCGCGGACAGTCTGGTCGCTCGCGGCCAGGTGGCTCGTCGAGGGGGCCCGCCCCAGGGACGTACGGCTGTTGCTGGGGTCGTCCGCGGCGGCGGCCCTCGCCTGGTTGCGGACCGCCTTCTTCCGCTGCCGGAGCGAGACGGGCACGGCCCACAGCTGGTACTTGGCGCCGTCGGCCAGGACCTCGCTGGAGTAACCGGTGCGGACCGCGTCCACGACCGACCAGGGCAGCACGATCGTCCGGAACGGGTTGCGGATCCGCAGCCGGTCGTCGTTCGCGTACACCGCAGGGCGCACCAGGAACGCGACCACCAGCGGCACCGCGAACAGCAGCCCCGCCAGAACCGTCCACACCGTCCGCGCCTCGCTCTTGAGCATCGCGTCCACCGCGAGCCAGGCCGCGACCGCGAGCATCAGGACGCCCCAGAAGACATTGGCGCCGGAACGGAAGACCCGGTCGGCGTAGACGGTCGTACCGTCCGCCGCCTTGTCCGCCGTCCTGCCGGCCGTCCGGTCCGTCGTCTTGTCCGTCGGCGCGTCCGCCGTTTCGGCCGCCGTTTCGTCCGTCGGCGCGTCCTTCGGGGCGCCCTTCGACTCGTCGGGGCCGTCGGCGGCGGGAGAGGGGCCGGTGCTTGTCATGCGCCCGATTCTGCCCGACGCCGGTTCAAGGGCGGGTCAGGGCATCCCCGACCGGTTCCCGGGCCGTCCCCCGGCCACCTCTTCCACCGCTCTTGCGATCCCTTCCGTTCTCAGGCTGTACAGGCCGCTACGCGCGTAGATATGCTCCAGTGGTGACCATGCCCCTCTCCGCATCCGCTCCCGCATCCGCATTTGTCGACGCGACCGCGTCCGACAGCGCACTGCGCCGCTTCCTGCACGGGCTGCCCGGCGTCGACGCCGTGGGCCTGGAGGCTCGCGCCGCCGCGCTCGGTACGCGCTCGATCAAGACCACGGCCAAGGCGTACGCCATCGACCTGGCCATCTCGATGATCGACCTGACCACGCTCGAAGGCGCGGACACCCCCGGCAAGGTCCGGGCGCTGTGCGCCAAGGGCGCCCACCCGGACCCCACCGACCGCACGACCCCCACGGTCGCCGCGATCTGCGTGTATCCCGACATGGCCGCCACCGCCAAGGAGGCCCTGGCCGGTACGGGGATCAAGGTCGCGTCCGTCGCGACCGCGTTCCCGGCGGGCCGCGCCGCCCTCCCGGTCAAGCTGGCGGACGTGCGTGACGCCGTCGAGGCGGGCGCGGACGAGATCGACATGGTGATCGACCGGGGAGCCTTCCTCGCCGGGCACTACCTCAAGGTCTACGAGGAGATCGTCGCCGTGAAGGCGGAGTGCGGGGACAAGGCCCGCCTCAAGGTCATCTTCGAGACCGGCGAACTGTCCACGTACGACAACATCCGCCGCGCCTCCTGGCTCGGCATGATGGCCGGCGCGGACTTCATCAAGACCTCCACGGGCAAGGTGGCGGTCAACGCCACGCCCCCCAACACCCTCCTGATGCTCGAAGCGGTACGGGACTTCCGCGCGCAGACGGGCATCCAGATCGGTGTGAAGCCGGCCGGCGGCATCCGTACCACCAAGGACGCGATCAAGTTCCTGGTGCTGGTGAACGAGACCGTGGGCGCGGACTGGCTGGACAACCACTGGTTCCGCTTCGGCGCCTCCAGCCTCCTCAACGACCTGCTGATGCAGCGTCAGAAGCTCAGCACCGGCCGATACTCCGGCCCTGACTACGTTACGGTGGACTGAAATGGCATTCGAGTACGCGCCAGCTCTGGAGTCGCGTGCGGTCGTTGACATCGCACCGTCTTACGGACTGTTCATCGACGGAGAGTTCGTCGAAGGCTCGGGTGAGGGTCTAAACAAGACGGTCAGTCCGTCCACCGAAGAGGTGCTGTCGGAGTACACGCAGGCCGGTGAAGCAGACGTCGACCGGGCCGTGAAGGCGGCTCGGAAGGCGTTCGAGAAGTGGTCTGCGCTGCCCGGCTCGGAGCGCGCCAAGTACCTCTTCCGCATCGCCCGCATCATCCAGGAGCGCTCGCGCGAGCTGGCCGTCCTGGAGACTCTGGACAACGGCAAGCCGATCAAGGAGACCCGCGACGCCGACCTCCCCCTGGTCGCCGCCCACTTCTTCTACTACGCGGGCTGGGCCGACAAGCTCGACCACGCGGGCTACGGCGCCAACCCCCGCCCGCTGGGCGTCGCGGGCCAGGTCATCCCCTGGAACTTCCCGCTCCTGATGCTGGCCTGGAAGATCGCCCCGGCGCTCGCCACCGGCAACACGGTCGTACTGAAGCCGGCGGAGACCACCCCGCTCTCGGCGCTCTTCTTCGCGGACATCTGCCGTCAGGCAGGGCTCCCTCGGGGCGTCGTCAACATCATCACGGGTGATGGCTCCACCGGCGCGGCCCTGGTCAACCACCCCGACGTCAACAAGGTCGCCTTCACGGGCTCGACCGCCGTCGGCAAGGCCATCGCCCGCTCCGTCGCGGGCACGAGCAAGAAGGTCACCCTCGAACTGGGCGGCAAGGGCGCCAACATCGTCTTCGACGACGCCCCCATCGACCAGGCCGTCGAGGGCATCGTCACCGGCATCTTCTTCAACCAGGGCCAGGTCTGCTGCGCGGGCTCGCGCCTGCTGGTCCAGGAGTCGATCCAGGACGAGCTGCTCGACGCGCTGAAGCGCCGTCTGTCCACGCTCCGCCTGGGCGACCCGCTCGACAAGAACACCGACATCGGCGCGATCAACTCCGCCGAGCAGCTCGCCCGGATCACCGCGCTCGCCGACCAGGGCGAGTCGGAGGGCGCCGAGCGCTGGTCCGCCCCGTGCGAACTCCCGTCCTCCGGCTACTGGTTCGCCCCGACGCTCTTCACGAACGTCACCCAGGCGCACACGGTGGCGCGGGACGAGATCTTCGGCCCGGTCCTGTCGGTCCTGTCCTTCCGTACGCCCGACGAGGCCGTCGCCAAGGCCAACAACACGCAGTACGGCCTCTCCGCCGGCATCTGGACGGAGAAGGGCTCGCGCATCCTCGCGGTCGCGAACAAGCTCCGGGCGGGCGTCGTCTGGGCCAACACATTCAACAAGTTCGACCCCACGTCGCCGTTCGGCGGCTACAAGGAGTCGGGTTACGGCCGCGAGGGCGGTCGCCACGGCCTGGAGGCGTACCTCGATGTCTGAGTCGACCGACGTGAAGCGCCTGAGCGTTTTCAAGACCTACAAGCTGTACGTCGGGGGCAAGTTCCCCCGTTCCGAGAGCGGCCGGGTGTACGAAGTGAGCGACAGCAAGGGCAACTGGCTGGCCAATGCCCCCCTCGCCTCCCGCAAGGACGCCCGTGACGCGGTCGTCGCGGCCCGCAAGGCCTTCGGCGGCTGGGCGGGCGCGACGGCGTACAACCGCGGCCAGGTCCTCTACCGCGTCGCCGAGATGCTCGAAGGCCGCCGCGACCAGTTCGTCCGCGAGGTCGCCGAGGCCGAGGGCCTCTCGAAGTCCAAGTCGGCGGCGGTCGTCGACGCGGCCGTCGACCGCTGGGTCTGGTACGCGGGCTGGACGGACAAGATCGCCCAGATCGCGGGCGGCGGGAACCCGGTGGCGGGCCCCTTCTTCAACCTCTCCACCCCGGAGCCGACGGGTGTGGTGGCGGTCGTCGCCCCGCAGGAGTCGTCCTTCCTCGGGCTGATCTCGGTGATCGCCCCGGTCATCGCGACCGGTAACACGGCGGTCGTGATCGCCTCGGAGAAGTCCCCGCTCCCCGCCCTCTCCCTGGGCGAGGTCCTGGCCACCTCCGACCTCCCGGGCGGCGTGGTCAACATCCTCACCGGCAAGCCCGGCGAGATCGCCCCCTCGCTCGCCGCCCACCAGGACGTCAACGCCATCGACCTCACGGGCGCGGGTGCGGGCTCCGACCTGGCACGCGACCTGGAGATCGCCGCGGCCGACAACCTGAAGCGCGTCCTGCGCCCGTCGGCCGATCCCGACTGGACGGCCCCCCAGGGCACGGACCGCCTGATCGCCTTCCTGGAGACCAAGACGGTCTGGCACCCGACGGGCTCCCTGGGCGCATCGGGCTCGGCGTACTGACCGGCCCAACGCCCTGACAGGCCGACAAGCCCCGCCTTCCCTCCCCGCCGGGGGGAAGGCGGGGCTTTCTCGTGCTCGCAGGTCGGCCGGTCGGGCCAAGATGAGGGCTTCCGCCGAGCATGTACCGCTCAATGGGGATCTGGTGAGGTTTCATCACTTTCGTTACGGAACCTCACGGAAGAGACCTCGATGAAGAGCTCCAGACGGGCCGCCGCGTTCGCGGCCGCCCTCGCCACCGCCGCCGCGCTGCTGAGCCCGGCGGCAGTCGCTGCCTCCCCGGCCGGTGACCCCGCGCCGCAGCCCGTGCAGCACAGTCAGAAGTGGGTCGACGCGCCCCTGGCCGACCGGGCGTCCTCGCGGGTGCTGCGGCTGGAGCAGCAGGCGCAGGAAACCCCGTCGTGGGACTGGGTGGCGGTGGCCGCCTCCGTCGCCGGGTACTACGGCAAGCCGGTCTCCCAGGCGGACCTGTGCCGCCGTACGGCTGCCGAGCACCCGTCGTACTCGTACGAGAACAACGGCACGGTGAAGAAGGCCGCCGGTGCGGACTGTGACCGGCGCGGCGGTGACATCCGCGACGTCCGCGACGCGCTGGAGACGGCCGGGGTCACCGGCAGCAAGGTGTCCGCGAGCAACTTCAGCTACCAGCGGCTGCGCAAGGAGATCGACGCGGGCCGTCCCGTCGTCGGCCACCTGGAGGCGCCGGGCAGCGACGTCACCCACACCCTGGTCGCCTACGGCTACAACGCCGCCAAGAACTGGATCTACTGGGCCGACTCCTGGCCCACCGCCTCCCGCTACAACTGGGGCGACTTCCGCACCGTACTGAAGAACTCCGAGTACCGGCTGACCTCCGTCCTGGTCGACGTCGGCCCCGGCAAGGCCCCCGACGCCCGCACCGCACTGCCCGCACCGCGCTCCGCCGTCCTGCCCGAGGGACTCGGCGGCGGCATGACCTTCGACGAGGCGCGCGACAGCTCCAAGACCGCCAAGCTGCTGCCCATCGCGATGCGCAAGCAGGAGCACGACCAGTGGTGCTGGGCGGCCAGCGGCTCCACCCTCGCCCAGTTCTGGGGCCGGCAGTTCACCCAGAACCAGTTCTGCAACATGGGCCACGGCAAGAGCGCCGACTCCTGGCTGCTCGACTGGCCCTGCGAGAACAACCCCGGAACCCTCAACCAGGAGCAGTCCGCCCTGCGTGCCGCCGGTGTGAACCCCGGCGAGCAGTACGCCAAGCCGCTCACCTTCGACCAGGTCAAGACGGAGATCGACGCCGGGCGCCCGGTCTACAGCGGCATCAGGTGGACCAGCGGCGGCGGCCACGCCCAACTGATCTTCGGGTACGACCAGGCCACCGAGTCCCTCTACTGGGGCGACCCCTGGATGACGGCGAACCGCTACAACTGGGCGCCGATCAGCTACTACACCAAGAACGACTCGTACCGCTGGAACCACGGCGTCAAGAACGTCTCGCGCGTCAAGCGCACCGCCGGGGTCTGAGGGCCCGGAGCGACCGGGAGGGGGTGCGGCCCCGGGGCCGCACCCCCTCCCGCGTCGTCAGGCCGCCGGGTGGGCGCGGAAGCGGTGGCGGTATTCCGTGGGGGTGGTGTTCAGGGTGCGGCGGAAGGCGCGGATGAGGGTGTCGGTGGTGCCGAAGCCGCAGGTGGTGGCGATGCGGTCGAGGGTGGCGTCGGTGGATTCGAGCTGGTTGCGGGCGCGTTCGACGCGGACCGATTCGACGTACGCGCTGGGCGTCATGCCGAGTTCGGACTTGAAGATGCGGGTGAGCTGGCGGTCGCCGACGTGGGCGTGGGCGGCGAGGTGGGCGACGGTCAGGGGCTGATCGATGTTGTCCATGATGTGCAGGCGCAGGTCCTCGATCCGGCGGGTGGTGGTGACCGGCTGGAGGGGAACGCTGAACTGGCTCTGGCCGCTGGGGCGTTTGAGGTACATGACCAGCTGACGGGCGATGCTCATCGCGACGGCCTCGCCGTGGTCGTCGGCGACCAGGGCGAGCGAGAGGTCCAGGCAGGCGCTGATGCCGGCGCCGGTCCATACGTTGCCCTCGCGGATGAAGATCGGGTCCGGGTCGACCTCGATCAACGGGTGCTCCGCGGCGAGCTGTTGGGCGGTCGACCAGTGGGTGGTGGCCCGCTTGCCGTCCAGGAGGCCGGCGGCGGCGAGCAGGTGCGCGCCGACGCAGACGGAGGTGACGCGGCGGGAGCGGGCGGCGAGCTTCTTGACCCAGGCGACGATGTGGGGGTCGGTGAGCGCGCGCACCCGCTGGCTGGTGTCGACGTCCACGGAGCCCGGCACCAGCAGGGTGTCGATGGGGAGGGCGGCGACCTCGTCGAAAGTGGCGTCGGGGAGGATGCGTACGCCCGCCGAGGTGGTGACGGGGTCGGTCGTCTCCGCGGCCAGCAGGACCCGGTAGCCCGCCGACGCGTCCCCCAACTCCCTTCGCAGGAGCGCGAACACCTCCGGTGGGCCGGTGACGTCGAGGAGGTCGACGCCCTCGAAGAGGAGGATGACGACGGTACGTTGCACGGCACTGGTGGCATCGGTGGGACTGGCGGGGCTCATGGTGTCTCCGGCGGTCGACGGGGCGAGCTCGATGTCGGTATCTGCATGTTAGATGGCATTGCCGACATGAGGGAAGGCTCGTAGCGTGGTGAGTGTGGCTCGCCGGTGACGGCGGTCACGGAACCCCCGACCACACCTCCCGAGGCGGTACTCCATGCCCAGAACCACCCTGCGCACCCTCAGCGGCCTGGACGAGACGCCTGCGACGCTCGCCGGCTCGACCCTGATCCTGGTCGACTACCAGAACACCTACGTGGGCGGAGTGATGGAGCTGGAAGGCTGGCAGGCCGCCCTCGACTCCGCCGCCGAACTCCTGGGCCGGGCCCGGGAAGCCGGGGCCCACGTCATCCACGTCATGCACGACAGCGGCCAGGGATCGCCGTACGACATCCGCGCGGAGATCGGCCAGATCCACCCGCGGGTGGCCCCGGTCGCGGGCGAGCCGGTCGTCGTCAAGGCGGCCCCGAACGGCTTCTTCGGCACCGACCTGGGCGAGCACGTCGACGCGGCGGGCAACGAGGACGTCATCATCGCCGGATTCATGACGCACATGTGCGTCACGTTCACCGCCGAGGGCGCCTTCCTGCGCGGCAACCGTCCCACCGTCGTCGCCGACGCGTGCGCGACACGGGCGCTGCCCTCCGTGGTGGGCGAGGTGTCCGCCGAGCAACTGCACCGCAGCGCGCTGGCCACGATCGGTGACATCTACGGCGTCGTCGTACCGGACGGGAAGTCACTGGTCTGAGCCGGCCAGGGACCACCCGCCGCACAAGCCCACGGGGGAACGAGGGGGGCACGGGGGAGCACGGGGGAACGGGGGATGAGAAAGGGAGCGCAGACACGGGGCTGCGCTCCCTTTTCGTCGTGCGTACGGGGCTTGTACGAGGCCCGTACAGGGGGCCGGACGGGCCGGTCAGATGCCGGCGGCCGCCGACAGGTCCCGCTTGATCGCGGCCAGCGTCTCCGCCGCCCGCTCGCGCGCCGCCGGGAGCGCGGACGTGTCCGCGACCGGGACGACGACCTCCAGGTAGCACTTCAGCTTGGGCTCGGTGCCGCTCGGACGCACGATGACCCGCGCACCGTCGAGGTGGTAGCGCAGACCGTCGGTAGGCGGCAGCGACTCCGTACCCCGGCTGAGGTCCTCGGCCGAGGTGACCGCCAGGCCCGCGAGGGCGGTGGGCGGCGTCTCGCGCAGCCGCGCCATGGCGTCGGCGATGATGCTCAGGTCCTCGACGCGCACCGAGAGCTGGTCGGTGGCGTGCAGGCCGTGGGTGACGGCCAGGTCGTCGAGGAGGTCGAGGAGGGTGCGGCCCTCCTCCTTGAGCTCGGAGGCGAGCTCGGTGATGGCCAGGGCGGCGGTGATGCCGTCCTTGTCGCGCACGCCGGCCGGGTCGACGCAGTAGCCGAGCGCCTCCTCGTACCCGTAACGCAGGTTCTCCACGCGGGCGATCCACTTGAAGCCGGTCAGGGTCTCCTCGTAGCCGATGCCCGCCTTCTCGGCGATCCGGCCGAGCAGGGAGGACGAGACGATCGACTCGGCGAAGACGCCCTCCGTCTCACCCTTGCGGACGATACGGGCGGCCAGCAGCGCACCCACCTCGTCGCCGCGCAGCATCCGCCAGCCGCCCTCGACGGCCGCGTCCGGGACGGCCACGGCGCAGCGGTCGGCGTCCGGGTCGTTGGCGACGATCAGGTCCGGGGCGGGCTCGGTGCGGCGGGCCGTCGCGAAGGCGAGGTCCATCGCGCCGGGCTCCTCCGGGTTGGGGAAGGCGACGGTGGGGAAGTCCGGGTCGGGCTCGGCCTGCTCGGCGACCAGCACCGGGGCGGGGAAGCCCGCGCGGGCGAAGGCGGCGAGCAGGACGTCCTTGCCGACGCCGTGCATCGCGGTGTAGACGGTGCGGGCGGTGCGCGGGGAACCGGCGGTCAGGACGGCGTCCGTACGGGCGAGGTAGGCCTCCAGCACCTCCTCGTCCAGGACGAACCAGCCCTCCTCGGGACGCGGTACGTCGGCCAGCGCCTCGACGGCGTCGATCTCGCCCGCGATCCCGGCGTCGGCGGGCGGCACGATCTGCGAGCCGTCGCCCAGGTACACCTTGTAGCCGTTGTCGCGCGGCGGGTTGTGGCTGGCCGTGACCTCGACGCCCGCGACGGCGCCCAGGTGCCTTATGGCGAAGGCCAGTACGGGGGTGGGCAGCGGGCGGGAGAGCACCGCGGCGCGCAGCCCGGCGCCGGTCATCACGGCCGCCGTGTCGCGCGCGAAGTCGGCGGACTTGTACCGGGCGTCGTACCCGATGACGACCAGGTCGTCGGTGGAACGGGCGTGGCCGGGCTGCTTCTTGAGGTACGAGGCGAGACCGGCGGCGGCGCGGATGACCACGGCGCGGTTCATCCGCATGGGTCCGGCACCGAGCTCGCCGCGCAGGCCGGCGGTGCCGAACTGGAGGGTGCCGGAGAAGCGGTCCGCGAGGTCGGCCGTGGCGTCGGCGTCACCGGCGGCGGTGTCGATGAGCTTGGCGAGCTCGTCGCGGGTCTCGGGGTCGGGGTCCTCGGAGAGCCAGGCGCGGGCACGGGCGAGGAGGGCCGAGGTGGGGTCCTGGGTCACGGGGTCGCCTTTCGGGGGCGGTGAGATCGGGCGGTGAGATCGGGGGGAGGGATCGGGGGAGAGAGGACGGGTGGGGCGGGGGCGGGTGGAGGGGGTGCCGGGGAACGAAGGAGGGCGGGCGGGGCAGCGGCCCTCTGGGGCCGTCTACCCGCGCCCGCCCCCGATGCCTCGGTCAGATGCGCTCCAGCACGCGCGCCAGCAGCGAGCCCATCCGGGCCGCCGAGTCGCGCCCCGCCTGGAGCACCTCCTCGTGGTTCAGCGGCTCGCCGGACAGACCGGCGGCGAGGTTGGTGACCAGGGAGATGCCGAGCACCTCGGCACCCGCCTCACGTGCGGCGATGGCTTCGAGCACGGTGGACATGCCGACCAGGTCGCCGCCCATCACGCGCACCATGTTGATCTCGGCCGGGGTCTCGTAGTGCGGGCCGGGGAACTGGACGTAGACGCCCTCCTCCAGGGTCTCGTCCACCTCCTTGCACAGTGCGCGCAGACGCGGCGAGTAGAGGTCGGTGAGGTCGACGAAGTTCGCGCCGATGATCGGCGAGGTGGCCGTCAGGTTCAGGTGGTCGCTGATCAGGACGGGCTGGCCGGGGCGCATGCCCTCGCGCAGACCGCCGCAGCCGTTGGTCAGGATGATGGTCTTGCAGCCGGCGGCGACGGCGGTGCGCACGCCGTGCGCGACGGCGGCGACACCGCGGCCCTCGTAGAAGTGGGTACGCCCGAGGAAGACCAGCGCGCGCTTGTCGCCGATCTTGTACGAGCGGATCTTGCCGCCGTGTCCGACGACGGCCGCCGGGGGGAAGCCGGGGAGCTCGGTGACGAGGAATTCGCTCTCCGGCTCGCCGAGGGCATCCACGGCGGGCGCCCAGCCGGAGCCCATCACGAGGGCGACGTCGTGGGTCTCGGCGCCGGTGAGCTCACGCAGGCGCGTGGCCGCGGCGTCGGCGGCGGCTTGGGGGTCCGTAATTACAGATGCGTTCACGCGGAAGAGGGTAGCCGGTCCGGCCCTACGCGCGTAGATGTCACGGCGGACGGCAACGTGATTGTTGCGTTGGAGGAAGTGACGAAGGGGTGGTGGGGGTGGGTGGGGCGGAGGTGGGGCCGGGGCGAGGGGTGCGACTCCGTCGGGGGCCGCCCCCTTGCCCGCCCGTTCCGCCCCCGGGGGGCGGCCCCGCCGCCCAAGGGGGCGGGGCAACGTGGGCGGCCCCGCCGCCTGAGGGGGCGGGGTCAGCAGGGGCGTTTGCGGAGTTCCATTACGTAGTCGTGGGGGGCGCCGGCGGATTCTGCGGCGTCGGCGATCTCGCCCAGGTAGCGGGCGGAGGGCAGGCCGCCCTCGTAGCCGTTGAGTACGTACATCCAGGTCGCCTCCTCCCCGTCCAGCGTGTGCACGCGCACCCGCATGCGGCGGTAGATGTCGAGGCCCACGCCCTCCCACCGGTCCATGGAGTCCTCGTCCATGGGGGCGATGTCGTAGAGCGCCACGAAGACCTGGGAGCGCGGCGCCTCGACCACCGTGGCGAGCGAGCCCTCCCAGCCCATCTGCTCGCCGCCGAAGGTGAGCCTCCAGTCGTTGAGCCATCCCGTGCCGCGCAGCGGCGAGTGCGGTGCGCGGCGGGACATCAGCCGCGCGTCGAGGTTGCCGGCGTACGCGGCGTAGAGCGACATGCGTCCGAGGGTACGGGAGGGGCGCCGCTCCCGTAGGAACGCCGGTGATCCCGTGCCCGGAACCCAGGAACAACGACCGCCGTCCCGTCCGGGTTCCCGTATGGAGGGCCCCGGGGCGAAGCCCGGGTCCGCGTGCGGGACAATGAAGTACGTACTGCACTCCTCCGGGGCGATCCCCCGGCTCCCCGGCCGGGGCGGCAGACGGACCGGGCGGATGTTGTGGTGCGGCGGAACCCAGCGAATTTGAGCACCAAACGAACGCGAGGCGGACTTTTCGTGACCCGGATCGTGATCATCGGCGGCGGACCCGGCGGGTACGAGGCGGCCCTGGTGGGCGCCCAGCTCGGCGCAGAAGTGACCGTGGTCGACTGCGACGGACTCGGCGGGGCGTCGGTGCTGACCGACTGCGTACCGTCCAAGACCCTGATCGCCACGGCCGAGGTGATGACGACCTTCGACTCCTCGTACGAGGAACTCGGCATCCTCGTCGCCGACGACACCCCGCCCGAGGAGCAGTCCGCGCGTGTCGTGGGCGTGGACCTCGGCAAGGTCAACCGACGGGTCAAGCGCCTCGCGCTCGCCCAGTCGCACGACATCACCGCCTCCGTGACGCGGGCCGGCGCCCGGGTCGTACGCGGCCGTGGCCGGCTGGAGGGCCAGCAGGCCAACGACGGTTCGCGGACCGTCGTCGTGACCGCGGCCGACGGTACGGAGGAGCGGCTGACCGCCGACGCCGTGCTCATCGCGACCGGCGGCCACCCCCGCGAGATCCCGGACGCGCAGCCGGACGGCGAGCGCATCCTCAACTGGACGCAGGTCTACGACCTCGACGAGCTCCCCGAGGAGCTCATCGTGGTCGGTTCCGGTGTGACGGGTGCCGAGTTCGCGGGCGCCTACCAGGCGCTCGGCTCGCGCGTCACGCTCGTCTCGTCGCGCGACCGGGTGCTGCCGGGCGAGGACCCGGACGCCGCCGCCGTGCTGGAGGACGTCTTCCGGCGCCGCGGCATGAACGTGATGGCCCGCTCCCGCGCCCAGTCCGCCAAGCGCGTCGGCGACCGCGTCGAGGTCACCCTCGCCGACGGCCGCGTCATCTCCGGCTCGCACTGCCTGATGGCGGTCGGTGCCATCCCCAACTCCGCGGGCATGGGCCTGGAGGAGGCCGGGGTCAAGGTCAAGGACAGCGGTCACATCTGGACCGACCGGGTGTCCCGCACCTCCGCGCCCGGCGTGTACGCGGCCGGCGACGTGACGGGCGTCTTCGCCCTCGCCTCGGTCGCGGCGATGCAGGGACGTATCGCCATGTACCACTTCCTCGGTGACGCGGTCGCCCCGCTGGACCTCAAGACGGTCTCCTCCAACGTCTTCACCGACCCCGAGATCGCCACTGTCGGTTACACCCAGGCGGACGTCGACGCGGGCCGGATCGACGCCCGCGGCGTCAAGCTCCCGCTGCTGCGCAACCCGCGCGCCAAGATGCAGGGCATCCGGGACGGCTTCGTGAAGCTGTTCTGCCGCCCGGGCACCGGGATCGTCGTCGGCGGCGTGGTCGTCGCCCCCCGGGCGAGCGAACTCATCCACCCCATCTCGATCGCCGTCGACAACAGCCTGACCGTCGAACAGATCGCGAAGGCGTTCACCGTGTACCCGTCCCTGTCGGGTTCGATCGCCGAGGTGGCCCGCCAGCTGCACACCCGCAAGACGTCGGGCGACAACTGACCGTACGGGTGGGGATGTTGACCGGCCGGGGCTGGAACTCGCCTCGGCCGGAGGTCATATACCACTTCTGAGAGCGGTTTGCGACCAACTTCTGTTATTCGGCGCAAACTGCTGAAAACTATCGGCCGGTCAGGTTACTGTCAGTTTCGTGTTCGCTGCAGAACGTCGTCAATTGATCCTCGAAATGGTGCGGGCCAACGGGGCGGTATCGCTCCGGGAGCTCGCCCGCGTCGTCCAGACCTCCGAAGTGACCGTACGGCGGGACGTGCGGGCGCTGGAGGCAGAAGGACTCCTCGACCGTCGGCACGGCGGTGCGGTACTGCCGGGCGGGTTCACCCGTGAATCCGGCTTTCCGCAGAAATCCCACCTCGCGACCGCGGAGAAGACGGCCATCGCCGACCTCGCCGCAGGGCTCGTCGAGGAGGGGGAGGCCATCGTCGTCGGCGCCGGTACGACCACTCAGGAGCTGGCGAGACGGCTGGCCCGGATCCCCGGGCTGACCGTCGTGACCAACTCCCTCCTGGTCGCTCAGGCGTTGGCGCACGCCAACCGCGTCGAAGTCGTCATGACCGGTGGAACGCTCAGGGGTTCCAACTACGCGCTGGTGGGAAGCGGTGCCGAGCAGTCCCTCCAGGGGCTGCGGGTGTCCCGTGCCTTCCTGTCCGGGAGCGGGCTGACCGCCGAGCGCGGGCTCTCCACGTCCAACATGCTCTCCGCGAGCGTGGACCGGGCGCTGGTGCAGGCCGCGGCGGAGGTGGTGGTCCTCGCCGACCACACCAAGCTGGGCACCGACACCATGTTCCAGACCGTGCCGACCGACGTCATCACCCGCCTCGTCACCGACGAGCCGCCGGCTCATGACGAGCGGGCGGCGACGGAGTTGCAGGCGCTGGCCGACCAGGGCGTACAGATCGCGGTCGCGGGGACGGGGCCCGGAGCGTCCGGGGCCGGCTCCGTGGGTGACGGTGTCCCGCCGGGGCGTCAGCAGCCGCGTCGGGACATGCCGTTGCCGGGGCAGCGCAGGACCCACCCGGGTGGGCCCGGGGCACAGCTGCGCAGTGCGGCGGCCCTGGCCGACCAGCAGTCGCCCGCGGAGCGGGCCAGGGTGGCCGATATGCGGCGTCGGTAGGGCTTGTTGGTGCTTGGTGCTTGGTGCCGCCGCCGGTGATTCTTCGGTTTAGCGCGGGCGCAGTCCCCGTACGGCCAGGGAGAGCAGGCGGTCCGCCAACTCCGGGTCGTCGGGCGACTGTTCGGCGGCCAGTGCGATGGCGTTGGTGAGCTGCATGAGGTCCCGGATCGGGACGTCGGGGCTCACGGCGCCGGCCTCCTGTGCGCGTACGAGCAGGGCTGTGCCCGCCTCGCGCATCGGGATGCTGCACGCGGCCATCGCCGCGCCCTCGCCGGTGCCGCCGTCGGGGCAGGCGGAGGCCACCATCAGGGCCCGGGCCAGTCCCCGGTACTCACCCGCATGAGTGATGATGGCGCGCAGCCAGGTGACCAGTGCCTCGCACGGGGCGGGGTCCTGGGCCAACTCCTCCGCGCGGGAGAGCAGTTCGTCCACCGCTTCCTGGAACACCGCGCTCAGCAGTGCGTGGCGGGTGGGGAAGTGGCGGTACAGGGTGCCGATTCCGACGCCTGCGCGGCGGGCGACCTCCTCCAGTGAGGCGTCGGTGCCGTGCTCTCCGAAGGCGGTACGGGCCTCGGCGAGGAGCTTCTCGTAATTGCGGCGGGCGTCTGCGCGCATGGGGCGGGGGGTGGGGACGGCGCGGGGGGTGGGGGGACTGGTGGTCGCCATTACCCCAGCATGCCATTGGGGGTGGGTGGGGGTGTCATGGGTGGGGCGGGGTGGGGGTGCGGGCCCTGGCGGAGGTGGGGCGGGGGCGAGGGGTGCGACTCCGTCGGGGGCCGCCCCCTTGCCCGCCCGTCCCGCCCCCGGGGGGCGGCCCCGCCGCCCAAGGGGGCGGGGGCGTACAGGCGGCTTCGCCGCCCAAGGGGGCTCGGCGGGGGTAGGGGCGGCTCCGCCGCCCGAGGGGGCTCGGCAACGGGACGGCCCCGCCGCCCGGAGGGGTGGCGGGGCCGGAGGGGACTTGGTCAGTCCTTGATTTCGCAGATTTGGGCGCCGGAGGTTACCGAGCCGCCTACCTCTGCCGTCAGGCCCTTTACCGTGCCCGCGCGGTGGGCGTTCAGGGGCTGTTCCATCTTCATGGCCTCCAGGACCACGATCAGGTCGCCCTCGTTGACCTGCTGGCCCTCCTCGACCGCGACCTTCACGATCGTGCCCTGCATGGGCGAGGCGAGGGTGTCGCCCGAGGCGGCCGAGCCGGCCTTCTTCGCGGCGCGCCGCTTCGGCTTGGCACCGGCGGCCAGGCCGGTGCGGGCCAGCGTCATGCCGAGGGAGGACGGGAGGGAGACCTCAAGGCGCTTGCCGCCGACCTCGACGACGATCGTCTCGCGGCCGGACTCGTCCTCGTCGCCCTCGGCACCGGGGACGGTGAACGGGGGGATCTCGTTGACGAACTCGGTCTCGATCCAACGGGTGTGCACCCGGAAGGGGTCCGCCGTGAAGGCCGGGTCAGCGACCACCGCACGGTGGAAGGGGATGGCGGTGGCCATGCCCTCCACGTTGAACTCGGCCAGTGCGCGGGCGGCCCGCTGGAGGGCCTGCTCGCGGGTGGCGCCGGTGACGATCAGCTTGGCGAGGAGGGAGTCCCACGCCGGGCCGATGACCGAGCCGGACTCGACGCCCGCGTCCAGCCGGACACCGGGGCCGGTCGGCGGGGCGAAGAGGGTGACCGTACCGGGGGCGGGCAGGAAGCCCCGGCCCGGGTCCTCGCCGTTGATGCGGAACTCGAAGCTGTGGCCGCGTACCGCCGGGTCGTCGTAGCCCAGCTCCTCGCCGTCGGCGATGCGGAACATCTCGCGGACCAGGTCGATGCCGGTGACCTCTTCGGTGACCGGGTGCTCCACCTGGAGGCGGGTGTTGACCTCCAGGAAGGAGATCGTGCCGTCCGCGCCGACCAGGAACTCGACCGTGCCGGCGCCGACGTAGCCGGCCTCCTTGAGGATCGCCTTCGAGGAGGCGTACAGCTCCGCGTTCTGGGCTTCGGAGAGGAAGGGGGCCGGGGCCTCCTCCACCAGCTTCTGGTGGCGGCGCTGGAGCGAGCAGTCACGGGTGGAGACGACGACCACGTTGCCGTGCTGGTCGGCCAGGCACTGGGTCTCGACGTGCCGCGGCTTGTCGAGGTAGCGCTCGACGAAGCACTCGCCGCGCCCGAAGGCGGCGACGGCCTCGCGGACCGCCGAGTCGTAGAGCTCCGGGACCTCTTCGAGGGTGCGGGCGACCTTCAGACCGCGACCGCCGCCACCGAAGGCGGCCTTGATCGCGATGGGCAGGCCGTGCTCCTTCGCGAAGGCGACGACCTCGTCCGAGCCCGAGACCGGGTCGGGGGTGCCCGCGACGAGCGGGGCGCCGGCGCGCTGCGCGATGTGCCGGGCCGCCACCTTGTCGCCCAGGTCGCGGATGGCCTGCGGCGGCGGGCCGATCCAGGTCAGCCCCGCGTCGAGCACGGCCTGCGCGAACTCGGCGTTCTCCGACAGGAATCCGTAGCCGGGGTGGATCGCGTCCGCACCCGAGTCCTTGGCCGCCTGGAGCACCTTGGCCATGTCCAGGTAACTGGCGGCCGGAGTGTCACCGCCCAGGGCGAACGCCTCGTCGGCCACGCGGACGTGCAGAGCGTCCCGGTCCGGATCGGCGTACACGGCGACGCTCGCGATACCGGCGTCGCTGCAAGCGCGGGCGACGCGGACAGCGATCTCGCCTCGGTTGGCGATGAGCACCTTGCGCACGATGGCTCCCTCCATGCTGTGTCTGTGTCCCGGGGGTCGAACCCCGGTCCCCCGGCCGGATTCACCCGAGCCAGGGAGCTCGGCGGATCATCGTGCCGAAAGGCTTCGCTGAAACATGCTGAGTTTAGGGACTGCCGACACGACCGCACGAGCGGCCCCCAGGGGTGAGCTTGCCCACACACAGGGTGAACCCGAGGTCGCTCCAGTCGTGAAAACCCTTGTCGCACCACGGTACGACGGGTTGCCACCTCGCACAGTAGTGCCGTGATGTGGTCAAGGTCTCTGTCCGGGCGGCCAGCGGGGCGGGGGGATTCTTTGTGGGATCCCTACGAGTGGCCAAGGCTTTCTTTGCCCGGACGAGAGCGGGGCACGAGCGCGTCACCAGCCGCGCCCAACCCCTTGTTGAAGCCATTACCCGTTAGTAGCCTGCGCGATGCAGCCATACGTGACGACGGGTAACACCGGAAAGACAGGTGGGGCGGATGGTCCGCAGGCCGATAGCCGTGGTGACCGGGGGCGTGCTGATCGTGGAGGCCGTCGCGGTCGTCTTCGTCAACATCGTGCTCGGCAAGGTCGTCGCGAACCAGTCCATGTCGCTCGCGGGCTCCGACCCCGACAAGGTCTCGGACGCCACCTTCGCCCTCGGCGCCGTCTGTGGCCTCTACCTCGCCGCCTGCGCGTTCTTCCTGATCAGGGCCGCGATCACCGACCGCGCCCCGGGCCGCGTCGGCCGCATCCTGCTCGTCGTGGCGGCCGTGATCCACGGGGTGCTGGGCGCGGCGGCGGTCGGCCTGGTGAGCTGGTGGGCGTTCGCGTACATGATGACCGTGCTCGGTCTGCTCGTACTGAGCCTGATGCTGTACGGGCGCCAGGACGACCGCCTGCACGACCCGTCGGCGGACGGGAAGGCCGTCCCGCCGGGGAACGGGTCGCCCGCCACCGCGTGATCCCTACGACGCCCAGAGGTCCGTGATCCGCACGTCCAGCTCCGCGAGCAGGGTGCGCAGCAGCGGGAGCGACAGCCCGATGACGTTGCCCGGGTCGCCCTCGATGCCGCGTACGAAGGGGGCCGAGCGGCCGTCCAGGGTGAACGCCCCCGCCACGTGGAGGGGTTCGCCGCTCGCCACGTACGCCGCGATCTCGGCGTCCGACGGCTCGGCGAAGTGCACGGTCGTCGAAGCGGTCGCGGACGCGCGCCGGCCCGTCGCCGTGTCGATGACGCAGTGACCGGTCTGGAGGACCCCCGAGCGCCCGCGCATCGCCTTCCAGCGGGCCGTCGCGTCCTCCGCGTCGTCCGGCTTGCCGAGGGCCTGCCCGTCCAGTTCCAGTACGGAGTCGCAGCCGATGACCAGGGCGCCGGCCGCCTCCGGGAGCGCGGCCACCACGTCCGCCTTCGCCGTCGCCAGTACGAGGGCCAGCTCGCCCGGCGTCGGGGCGCTCAGCGCGTCCTCGTCGACGCCACTGACGATCACCTCGGGCGCGAGCCCCGCCTGCCGCAGCAGGCCCAGCCGGGCGGGGGAGGCGGAACCGAGCACGAGGCGGCGCGAAGAAGTCATGGAACAAGGCTAGCCAGTGCGCGAAGCCCCCCGGACCGGGCCCGCCTCAGCGCACCCCCGCCACGAACATCGCCACCACCATCGCCAACGCCAGCACCAGCCCCGCGCGGCGCAGCATCGCCTGCATGTCGCGGAGCTCCTTGGGCGGCTCATTCTTGGGGTCGGACCACAGCATGCCTTCGATAGTGCTGCCGGGACGCCGGTGGCGCCTGAGTACGTGTACTCAGGCGCCACCGTGCGGAATGACTAATTCAAGGCCCGCCCAGGAGGGCCGGGCTCAGCAGGGCCGGGCTCAGGAGGGCCAGTACGTACGGCCCCACGCGGTCGGCCCCGGCTGCGGCAGCCGGTGGGCGGCCACCCGGGACGGGTCCGACCAGGCCGGGCGGGGAGCGGCGGGGCCGGGCGCCGCGCTGCCCGAGGCAGCGGCGCGGGCCTGGACCACCGCCAGTGCGGCGGCCAGCTCCTCCGGGGTCGGATTGCCCCGGACCACCTTGATCATGTCGAACCCTCCGGTCACGTCCGTCATGGCGTCGACTCCCTTTCTAGAGCGGGATGTTGCCGTGCTTCTTCGGCGGCAGGGACTCGCGCTTGGTGCGCAGCTGGCGCAGGCCGCGGACGACGTGGGCGCGGGTGTCCGAGGGCATGATCACCGCGTCGACGTAACCGCGCTCGGCGGCCACGTACGGGTTGAGGAGGGTGTCCTCGTAGTCCGCGATCAGTTCGGCGCGCTTCGCCTCCGGGTCCTCGGCCGCCGCGATGGTGCGGCGGTGCAGGATGTTGACCGCGCCCTGGGCGCCCATGACGGCGATCTGGGCGGTCGGCCAGGCCAGGTTGAGGTCCGCGCCCAGGTGCTTGGAGCCCATGACGTCGTACGCGCCGCCGAAGGCCTTGCGGGTGATGACGGTGATGAGCGGGACGGTCGCCTCGGCGTACGCGTAGATCAGCTTGGCGCCGCGCCGGATGATGCCGCCGTACTCCTGGTCGACGCCCGGCAGGAAGCCGGGGACGTCCACGAAGGTGAGGACGGGCACGTTGAAGGCGTCGCAGGTGCGCACGAAGCGCGCGGCCTTCTCACTCGCGTTGATGTCCAGACAGCCCGCGAACTGCATCGGCTGGTTGGCGACGATGCCCACCGGGTGGCCCTCGACGCGGCCGAAGCCGGTGAGGATGTTCGGCGCGAACAGGGCCTGGGTCTCCAGGAACTCGCCCTCGTCCAGGACGTGCTCGATGGCCGTGTGCATGTCGTACGGCTGGTTGGCGCTGTCCGGGATGAGGGTGTCGAGCGCCCGGTCCTCGTCCGTGGTCTCCAGATCGGCTTCCTCCGGGAAGGCCGGGGCCTCGCTGAGGTTGTTCGAAGGGAGGTAGGACAGCAGCGACTTGACGTACTCGATGGCGTCCTTCTCGTCGCCCGCCATGTGGTGCGCGACACCGGAGGTGGTGTTGTGGGTGCGCGCGCCGCCCAGGTCCTCGAAGCCGACGTCCTCACCCGTGACGGTCTTGATGACGTCGGGCCCGGTGATGAACATGTGCGAGGTCTGGTCGACCATGACCGTGAAGTCGGTGATGGCCGGGGAGTAGACCGCGCCGCCCGCGCACGGGCCGACGATCAGCGAGATCTGCGGTACGACGCCGGAGGCGTGGACGTTGCGCCGGAAGATCTCCGCGAACAGGCCGAGCGCGACGACACCCTCCTGGATGCGGGCGCCGCCACCGTCGTTGATGCCGACGACCGGGCAGCCGGTCTTCAGCGCGAAGTCCATGACCTTGACGATCTTCTCGCCGTACACCTCGCCGAGCGAGCCGCCGAAGATGGTGAAGTCCTGCGAGTACACGCAGACCGGGCGGCCGTCGACGGTGCCGTAACCGGTGACGACGCCGTCCCCGTACGGGCGGTTCTTCTCGATGCCGAAGTTGGTGGAGCGGTGCCGGGCGAACTCGTCCAGCTCCACGAACGAACCCTCGTCCATGAGGAGTTCGATCCGCTCACGGGCCGTCAGCTTGCCCTTGGCGTGCTGCTTCTCGACCGCGCGCTCGGAACCCGCGTGCGTGGCCTCTTCGATGCGGCGACCGAGATCCGCGATCTTCCCTGCGGTGGTGTGGATGTCGAACTCTGCGGGCTCTGCGGCTTCGGACACGAGGGTGCGGCTCCCTGCTTCGGCTGCGTACGCCTCGGTGCCCGGTGCACGGCTGGGCAGGGAGACGGTACGGACGGCTACTGGTCCGTAGCGTAATGGCGGTACCGCCGGTCGGCAGTGCGTCGTTTGCCACACCTAGGCTGCCTTGCATGACGCCTCCTTCTGATGCTTCGGACCACACGCCGGACCACTCCTCGGACCTCCCCTCCGGCCTCCCGCGGGCCAACCCCTGGAGCGACCTCGCCCGGCCGCCGCTGAACGCGGCGGGGCTGCGGCGGGCGCTGGTGCGCGAGGGCGGGCTGTGGACCTCGCTCGACGTCGTGCCGTCGACCGGCTCCACCAACAGCGATCTGGCCGGGCGGGCCGGGGAACTGACGGAGGGCGCCGTGCTGGTCGCCGAGGAGCAGACCAAGGGCCGCGGCCGACTGGACCGCACCTGGTCGGCCCCCGCCCGCTCCGGGCTCTTCTTCTCCGTCTACCTGGAGCCGGGCGACGCGGTGCCCGTCGAGCGGTGGGGCTGGCTGCCGCTGCTCACCGGCGTGGCGGTGGCCACCGCCCTGTCGCGGGCGGCGGGCGTGGACACGGCACTGAAGTGGCCGAACGACCTGCTGGTCACCGTGGACGGCGAGGAGCGCAAGGCGGGCGGCATCCTCGCTGAGCGGGTGGGTCCCGGCGTCGTCGTCGGCGTCGGCCTCAACGTGTCGCTGGGCGCCGGGGAACTGCCGGTGCCCACGGCCGCCTCGCTGGCACTGGCGGGCGCCACGACGGTGGACCGCGACCCGCTGCTGCGGGCCGTGCTGAGGTCCCTGGAGGAGTGGTACGGCGACTGGCGCACCGCGGGCGGCGACCCGGCGGGCAGCCGCCTCCAGGAGGCGTACGCGGTCGGCTGCTCGACGCTGGGCCGGATGGTCCGCGCGGAACTGCCCGGCGGCCACGCGCTGACCGGGGAGGCGGTGGCCATCGACGGGGACGGGCGGCTGGTGCTGGGAACGGCGGAGGGCGTCCAGCGGCCGGTGGGCGCGGGCGACATCGTGCACCTGCGGCCGGGGGTGTAGCGATCCGGGTGGTGGCCGCCGGTGAGAAGCGGCCGGGTGGGCCAGGAGTGAGCCACGGCACATCTGCCGTATCGTTGACGCGACCCGCCCCGAGCGGGTCGGGCGACAGATCGACAGGCGGCGGTAAGGCAGTGCGCAGGGAACGGGCAGGAGGCGGCAGGTGACCGTCGAGGACACCACGTCCGACGGGGACTCGGACCCCCACCCCACTACTCCGGCGACCCCGGAGCCCGCCAAGGGCCCCGTGTTCCACGAGGTCGACCACACCGCCGAACCCTCCGACGACCCCCTGGCCATCCGCCTCGAACAGCTCATCCTCGGGGCCGAGCGCCGCTACACCGCCTTCCAGGCGGCCCGTACCGCAGGCGTCTCGATGGATCTGGCCTCCCGGTTCTGGCGGGCCATGGGATTCCCCGACATCGGCCAGGCCAAGGCGCTCACCGAGGCCGACGTCCTCGCCCTGCGCCGCCTCGCCGGACTCGTCGAGGCGGGGCTGCTCAGCGAGCCGATGGCCGTACAGGTGGCCCGGTCCACCGGGCAGACCACCGCCCGGCTGGCGGAATGGCAGATCGACAGCTTCCTGGAGGGGCTCACCGAACCGCCCGAGCCCGGCATGACCCGTACCGAGGTCACCTATCCGCTGGTGGAGCTGCTGCTCCCGGAGCTGGAGGAGTTCCTCGTCTACGTGTGGCGCAGGCAGCTCGCCGCCGCCACCGGGCGCGTCGTACAGGCCGCCGACGACGACGAGATGGTCGACCGGCGCCTCGCCGTGGGCTTCGCCGACCTCGTCGGATTCACCCGGCTCACCCGCCGCCTGGAGGAGGAGGAGCTCGGCGAGCTGGTCGAGGCCTTCGAGACCACCTGTGCCGACCTCGTCGCCGCGCACGGCGGCCGGCTCATCAAGACCCTCGGCGACGAGGTCCTCTACTGCGCCGACGACGCCGGTACGGCGGCCGAGATCGCGCTGCGCCTCATCGAGACGCTCTCGCACGACCAGACCATGCCCGCCCTGCGCGTCGGCATCGCCTTCGGCACCGTCACGACCCGGATGGGCGACGTCTTCGGTACGACGGTGAACCTGGCCAGCCGCCTCACCTCGATAGCGCCCAAGGACACCGTCCTGGTCGACGGCGCACTCGCCGAGGAGCTCTCCCGCACCGGTGACGCACCCGTTTCGGAGGCCGAGGCCGCGACCGAGGCGGAGAAGGCGGCACAGGAGGGCACCGAGGCCCCCACCTACCGCTTCGGCCTCCAGCCGATGTGGCAGCGCCCGGTGCGCGGACTCGGAATAGTGGAGCCGTGGATGCTGAACCGGCGCGCCAAGCCGGACCCGGAGCCCGGCAGCCCTTCCTGAGCCAGGAGCCCGGCAGCCCTTCCTGAGCCAGGAGTACGACAGCCCTTCCTGAGCCCGTACGCCCCTGCCTAAGATCGCCCGGACACCGGAAAAGAACGATCGTTAACCGGCGACACGTGACACGCGATACGCGACAGGGGTACGGGCATGGGCGACGAGCAGCGCTTCGGGGAATTCGTGGCGGTACGGCGGCACGGCGACGGCGGCCACGTCGCCGAGCTGGTCCTGGACCGGCCCAAGGCGATGAACGCGGTGTCCAGCGCCATGGCCGCCGCCATCGCCGCCGCCTGTGACGCCCTCGCCGCCGACCCCGCCGTCCGCACCACCGTCCTCACCTCCTCGAACGACCGCGCCTTCTGCGTCGGCGCCGACCTCAAGGAGCGCAACTCCTTCACCGACGCCGAGCTGGTCCGCCAGCGGCCGACGGCCCGCGCCGCGTACACCGGGGTCCTCGACCTCCCCATGCCGACCGTCGCCGCCGTCCACGGCTTCGCCCTCGGCGGCGGTTACGAACTGGCGCTCGCCTGCGACGTGATCGTGGCCGACTCGACCGCCGTGGTCGGCCTCCCCGAGGTGTCCGTCGGCGTCATCCCGGGCGGCGGCGGTACGCAGCTGCTGCCGCGCAGGGTCGGGGCGGCGCGGGCGGCGGAGCTGGTGTTCAGCGCACGCCGGGTGGAGGCGGCCGAGGCGGCGCGGCTGGGCATGGTCGACTTCCTGGCCGAGTCGGACGACGCCCGCGAGGAGGCCCTCGCCCTGGCCGCCCGCATCGCCGCGAACTCGCCCGTGGGGCTGCGTGCCGCGAAGAAGGCGCTGCGGCTGGGGCAGGGGCTCGACCTGCGGGCCGGGCTTGAGGTCGAGGACGCGGCGTGGCGTTCGGTGGCGTTCTCCGGTGACCGGGCGGAAGGCGTGGCGGCCTTCAACGAGAAGCGGAAGCCCGCCTGGCCGGGGGAATGAGCACGCCCCGGGGGTGAGGCGCCCGGGTGAGGTTGCCGCCGCCCCGGCAGGGAGAACGTACAGAACCGGCCTAACCTGTACGAATGGGTGAGGACGTACGGGTGCGGGCCGTGGTCGCGCTGGCACAGGCGATGGCGGCCGCGCACACCCCGCGCGAGAGCTGGCGGGCAGCGGCACTGGGGGCGCGGGACGCCCTCGGCGGCAGCTTCGCGGCGCTCTCGGTCTGGGAGCGCGAGGCGGGCCGACTGCGGGTCCTGGTCAACGAGGGGGAGCGGGCGCCCGGCGAGGAGGAGTTCCCGGACGACGAGACGTACCCCGTCCACCAGTTCCCCGAGATCACCGAGTTCCTGCACGAGCGCTGGGTGGGCGGCGGCGAGCCCAACGCCTGGGTGGAGACGGCGAGCGAGCCGGGCGAGGGGTCGTCCTGCGCATCGGTGGTCGCGGGCGGCCCGGAGGGCTACTGCCACCAGCGCGTGGCCGCACTGCGCCGCCGGGGCCGGGGCTGCTGCGTGGTCGCGCCGATCGTGCTGCACGGGCGGGCGTGGGGCGAGCTGTACGTCGCCCGGCGGCCCGGGGAGACGGTGTTCGGGCGGGCGGACGCGGACTTCGCGACCGTACTGGCGTCGGTGATCGCGGCCGGGATCGTCCAGACCGAACGCCTGGAGGAGGTACGGAAACTGGCCTTTACCGACCCGCTGACCGGCCTGGCCAACCGGCGCGCCGTCGACATACGCCTCGACGAGGCACTGGAGGCGCACCGGGTGGGCGGCGCGGTGGTCAGCCTGGTCGTCTGCGACGTGAACGGGCTCAAGCGGGTCAACGACACCCTCGGCCATGCGACCGGCGACCGTCTGCTGGAACGTTTCGGTGGGGTGCTCTCGCTCTGCGGGGCGATGCTCCCCGGCACCCTGTCCGCCCGGCTCGGCGGCGACGAGTTCTGCCTGCTCTCGGTGGGCCCCGGCGCCGATGAAGTGGTCGCCGTGGCGGACGAACTGTGCCTGCGGGCCCTGGAGTTGGAGTACGGGGACGGGGTCGCGTGCGGCGTCGCCTCGACGGGCGACCCGATCGGCGAGGTCACCTCCGCACGCCGGCTGTTCCGCCTGGCGGACGCGGCCCAGTACCGCGCGAAGGCGGCCCGCTCGCGCAAGCCGGTGGTGGCGGGCCGGGACGGGGCGGTGCTGCCGCTGGCGGAGTCGGGGGGCAAGAGCGTGACGGGGGAGCGGAGGCGGTTCAGGGGGGCGGGGCGGGGGCCGCGGAACTGAGGGGGCGGGAGGGGCCGGAAAGGTGGCTCAGAGGTGTCCGCGGAGGGCCTCCGAGGAGGGCTGGGCGGCCTGCTGACGTGGTCGGTGCCCGACGCCGGAGGCCTGGGCAGGGCACTCGCGCGGGGGTCGGCAGAGGGGCTCCCAGGGATTCGCCCGACGGCCGCCACAACCCACCTGACCTGGTCTTTCGCCTCCCTCGCGGATAAAATTCGGGCATCAACGGAACACCTGCTTGGGGGCCTCTGTGGACCGTGTTCATGACCGTGACATCCGTACCGTCGACGACGTGCTCGACCTGATGGACGGCCTGTTCGCGAAGGAGGCGGACCGGTGGACGGGGGAGGCCTCCGGGTGGTGGGACGGCTTCTACGCGGACCGCGACAAGGGGATTCCGTTCTTCGTCGCGAAACCGGACGAGAATCTGGCGTCGTACCTGGAACGCGGGCTGATCCCCCCGCACGGCCGCGCCCTCGACCTGGGGTGCGGGCCGGGGCGCAACGCGCTGCACCTCGCCGCCGCCGGTTACCAGGTGGATGCCGTCGACCTGTCCCCGGCGGCCATCGCGTGGGCCGAGGAGCGGGCGGCGGAAGCGGGCCCCGGGGTGCGCGACCGGATCCGCTTCTACTGCGGTGACGCCTTCACACTCGAAGCCGGCAGCTCCGGCAGCTCTGACGACTCCGGCGACTTCGGCCCGTACGACCTCATCCACGACTCCGGCTGCTTCCACCACCTGCCCCCGCACCGCCGCGTCAGCCATCTCGCCCTGGTGGAGCGGATGTTGGCGCCCGGCGGGCACTTCTCCCTCGCCTGTTTCGCGGCGGGCGAGGGCGGCATGGGCTGCGAGCTGCCCGACGCCGAGCTGTACGGGCAGGGAGCGCCGCACCTGCACGGCGGACTCGCGTACACCCCGGAAGCCCTGCGCCGGATATTCGGCGCAGAGCCCGGACTTGAGGAGATCGAGCTGCGCCGGATGCGCGACGAGCCCGACGGTTCGGCGTACTTCGGCGAGAGCTTCCTGTGGACGGCGTTGTTCCGCCGTGGCTGAGTTCTCGTACGAGCAGGTGGGCGCGACCCGCGACGACCAGTACGCCTGCGCCGAGGGGTTCCGGCCGCTGCGGGTGCGGACCCGGCTGGGGGAGGGGGAACGGGTCCAACGGGAGGCGGGGCGCGCCGTGCTGGAGTGGCGGATGCATCGGGACGTCGGGGTCTCGATCGACGCGGAGGCGGCCGTCGCCGCGCCCGGGGTCGGGGTGGTCGTCGGGCTCGGTGCGGGGCGCCGGCGGATCGAGGCGCCCTGCCGGGTGGTGTGGGCGGTGGACGAGGAGCGGCGGGCCGGGTTCGCGTACGGGACCCTGCCCGGGCATCCCGAGTGCGGCGAGGAGGCGTTCCTCGTGGAGACGGCCGACGACGGCAGCGTGTGGCTGACGGTGTACGCCTTCAGCCGGGCGGTGGCCTGGTACGCCCGGGCCGCGGGGCCGTTCGCCAGGGTGCTCCAGCGGGCGTACGCACGGCGGTGCGGGCGGGTGCTGCGGCGGCTGGTTCAGGGCGGCGAAGGGGCGTCCCGGCGGAGCACGACGTAAGTGCCGGCCGCGTACACCTGGTGGAAGCCGGGGCGGGTCCGGGCGGCCGGGGTGCCGGAGAACGTGGTCTCCGTCGTGTCCAGGACCATCCAGTCGACCCGGGCGCCCGGACGCCCCGGTACGTGCAGGAACACCGTGGTGCGGTCGGTGAGTTGGGGCGCGAGACGGTTGGATGCGGCGACCCGGGCGCCGTCCGGCACCAGGGCGACGGCCTGGCGGGCTGCCGCCGCCGAGGGGGTGTCCCGCCAGAAGGAGGGGCGTGCGACTTCGGCGAGCGGCAGCGCGGTGGCCAGCAGGGCGGCCACGGTCACGACTGCCGTACGGAGATGGGGAACAGGGGGCCGCTTTCGGTCCATGCGGTCCAGGCCGTCGATCAGGGCGAAGAAGAGGATCGGCATCAGGACCGCCGAATAGTGGTGGTCGGTGGTCCAGTACATCGGGTTCGCCGAGCCGAACCGCCAGGCCAGGGTGGGGAGTACGAGCAGCAGCAGCGGGCTGCGCAGGGCGACGAACAGGGTCGGCAGCAGCAGGACGAGGAGGGTGTTCGCCTTGGTGTCCAGGCCTGCGGGGAGGCCCGGTGCCCCCGAGCCGACGCCCGCCGTGGCCAGGTAGGTGTAGGTGCCGCTCGGGTTGAAGTGCGGGAGGACGACGAGCACGGCGAGTGCCGTAGCCGCCGGACCCAGTACGCACAGGGCCAGGCCCGCCCGCCGGTCGCGGCGCAGCAGGAGCAGCCCGAGCACGAGGACCGTGGCACCGAGGTCCTCCTTGACCAGCACCAGCCCGGCCGCCCACGCCGCGCACGCCCGCCACCTGCCCGCGCGGTACGCGGACAGGGACAGCGCGAGGAGCGGCAGTGCGAAGGCGACCTCGTGGAAGTCGAAACCGATCATCTTCTGCACGCCCCAGCAGAGCGCGTACGCGACCCCGATCCGGCGCCCGCCGGCCCGCGTGACCACGTACACCGACCAGGCCGCCAGGGCCGCCTGGGCCAGCAGCAGGGTCTCGATGTGCGGGGCGATGCGGTAGAGCGGGGCGAGGGTGGCCAGGACCGGGTGGAAGTGGTCGCCGAGGAGCGGGAAGGGGGTGTCCTGGTCGGGCCCGGAGGACGCCCGGATCGCGGAGGAGGGCAACTCGAACTCGGCGTAGGCGCGCACCGCCTGGCCGAAGATGCCGAGGTCGTAGCCGGTCGTACGGAAGCGGGCGTGGAGCTGGAGCGCGTAGGCGGCGTACACGGCGAAGGCGAGGGCGGCGGTGAGGGCGGCGGCGCGGCGGGAGGCGCGGGGTGGACGGTGGGCGGCCGGGGCCGGGGCCGGGGCGGCTGTGGTGCGGGGCAGGGTGGCGGACATCGGGGGAGCGTGGCTGCCGCCCGCTGAGATGACCCTGAAGCTCCCTGAAGATCCCTTCAGGGAAGATCCGCCGCCGTATGAATACTGAGCAGCATGAGACTGCTGGTGGTGGAGGACGAGGAGCGGCTCGCCGCGTCCCTGAAACGGGGCCTGAGCGCGGCCGGTTACGCGGTCGACGTCGTGCACGACGGCCTCGACGGGCTGTGGCACGCCACCGAGCACCCGTACAGCGCGATCGTCCTGGACATCATGCTGCCCGGCCTCAACGGCTACCGGGTCTGCGAGCGGCTCCGCCGGGCCGGGAACGACACCCCGATCCTGATGCTCACCGCGAAGAACGGCGAGTACGACGAGGCGGAGGCGCTCGACACGGGCGCCGACGACTACCTGGCGAAGCCCTTCTCGTACGTGGTGCTGGAGGCGAGGCTGCGCGCCCTCCTGCGCAGGGGCGGCGCCCGCCGCCGGACGGTGTTGCGCCTGGGCGACCTGTGGCTGGACCCGGCGGCCAGGGAGTGCGGCCGGGGCGAGACCCGAATACCCCTGACGGGCAAGGAGTTCGCGGTACTGGAGTGCCTGGCGCGACGCTCGGGGGAGGTGGTGCCGAAGGTGGACGTGGTCGACGAGGTGTGGGACGCGTCGTACGACGGGGACCTCAACATCGTCGAGGTGTACGTGAGCGCGCTGCGCAAGAAGATCGACGTGCCGTTTGGGCGGGCGGCGATCGAGACGGTGCGGGGTGGGGGGTATCGGGTGGGGAGTGATGGTGGCTGAGGGGGGCGGTGCCACGGAGGGTGGTTCCGTCCGGACGGGCGCGCGTACCGCTGCGCTCCGGCTCCGCGTCACCTGGGTGGCAGGGCTGGCCGCCGCTCTGGTGGGGGGACTGATGACGACCGCGTGGGTCGTTGCTGATCAGGTGGCGCCCCAGGGGCAGCGTGCGCAGCTCAATCCGTTCGAGCCGACCCGGCTTTCGTCGGTCGTCGACGGGCTGCTGACGTTCGGCGTGCCGGTCGGCGTGTTGCTCGTCGCCGCCGCCATGTGGTTCGTGGCCCGGCGGTGGCTGGTGGTGCTGACCGTGTCCGGTGTCACCGCCACGCTGCTCTGGGCGCACGCGATCTGGGCGCAGCACCTCAACCAGCAGGCCCCCGAGGAGACCGCCAGTGCGGCGTTGCGGGCAGGGTACGGGTTCGCCGTTCCCGTGACCGCGCTTGTCGTCGGGTTCACCGCCTGGGTGGTCGTCGAGCCGCTGGGCCGTACGGTGCCCTGGCAGCGCGGCTCCCGACTGGTCCCCGCCGTCTTCGGTGCGATGCTCGTCGCTGCCGGGGTGACGTGGGGTTTCGTACGCCCGTGGAACCGGCTCCCCGACTACGACAACGGCAGCTTCCTGTGGCTACTCATCGTCGGTGTCACCCTCCTCTTCGTCGGCACGGGCTGGGTCGCCGCCCGCCTCACCCTCCGCCCCATCGAGGCGATGCGCGCCGAACTCGCCGACATCACCGCCCGTTCCCTGGACCGCCGCGTTCCGGTGCCCGCCTTCGGCGGCGTACCGCAGCAACTCGCCCGTACCCTCAACGCCACACTCGACCGGCTCCAGTCCGCCGCCGACAGGCAGGCCCGCTTCGTAGCCGACGCCTCGCACGAACTCCGCAGCCCCATCGCCAGCCTGCGCACCTCGCTGGAGTCCTCGCTCACCCACCCCGACGGCGTGGACTGGCCGCACACCGTGCGCGGCACCCTCGACGACGTCGGGCGCATCCAGCACCTCACCGACGACCTGCTGCTGCTCACCCGGATCGACGGGCCCGCGCCCAACGCCGATGAGCAGGTACAACTCGCAGATCTGGCAGGTGACTTGGTCGAGGAGCTTCGTCACCTGCGCCGCAACAGCTCCCTGCGAGTCAGCAGTACGGCACCCGCCGACCTGCCCCCGCTGACCGGCAGCCCCCTCCGGTTGGAACGGCTGCTGCGCAACCTCCTGGAGAACGCCTGCCGACACGCCCGCACCGAGGTGGAGATCGTGCTGAGCGTGGACGGGGCGGGCGAGACCGTCCGCGTCGAGGTGCGGGACGACGGCCCCGGCATCCCGCCCGCCGACCGCGAGCGCGTCTTCGAGCGCTTCACCCGGCTCGACGACTCCCGCACCCGGGCCGACGGCGGGGGAGCGGGACTCGGGCTCGCCATCGCGCGCGAGATCGCGGTGCGGCAGGGCGGATCGCTGTACGTGGCGGACGGCGAGGGGCCCGGTGCGGTGCTGGTCGCGGAGTTCCCGGTCGTACGGGGAGAAGAGGGCCCCCTGGGTGACGACCCGGGTGACGAGGCCCCGGCGGGGCGCCCTCCTCGTACGGTGAACTGGATGGTGGGGGCGGCGGTGGCCCTGGTGGTGCCACTGCTCGCGGTGGCCTTCGCACTGTCGGTGCGGGGGGCCTGGCCGCCTGACGAGATCGTGCCTTCGGCGGTCCCCGCGCCGGTCGACAGCGGGGGGTGGCAGGCACCCGTCGACGCGCTGACGGCGGCGACCACCCAGCTCGTGGACGGGAATCTGACCGCCGACCTTTCGCTCTACGCACCGGCCCGCACCGAGTTGGAGGCCTGGATCCAGCTGGCGGCGATCCAGGATGCCTGGCCCGCGGCCATGCCCGGGGGCGCGGTGCGCACGCCGGGCGCCAAGCTGCCCCACCCCCTGGGCAGCACCCTTTTCGTCGTCCGGCAGAACCCCGAGGCAACCCCCTTCGCGTTCGGCGCGCTGCCCGCCCAAGGCCAGGGCGAGACCAGGACCGCCGGGGTCAAAGTCCCTGCCCCGGACGGCGGGACCGCCGAATTCGTCGTCGGCTGGGCGCCTCCTTCGGTCGGCGCCATCGCCTACCGGTGGTCCGACGGGACGGTGGACCGGCCGGAATTGCGCAAGGTGCCCGGATCCGATCGCCTGTGGTTCCTCGTGCAGGGTCCGTCCGGTGCCCACTCGCAGGGCTACGACCTCTACTCCCTCACCGACCGCCACACCGTCGGCAACCGGTAAGGGGCCAACCCGCCCACCACTAGTGACAGCCAAGCATTCAAACCGTAGGCTCCTGAATATGGATATGCACACTGCCGCCCCCGCTGCACCGGCCGTCTCCACCGTCCTCCTCGGTACCTCCGGCACCACCGTCGAGGACGTCATCGCCGTCGCCCGGGGCAACGCCCGTATCGAGATCTCCGCCGAAGCCGTCGCCGCGCTCTCCGCCGCGCGCGAGATCGTGGACGCGCTGGCCGCCAAGCCGGAGCCGGTGTACGGCGTCTCGACCGGGTTCGGGGCGCTCGCCACCCGGCACATCGGGCACGAGCTCCGCGCCCAGCTGCAGCGCAACATCGTGCGTTCGCACGCGGCCGGCATGGGGCCGCGCGTGGAGCGCGAGGTGGTGCGGGCGCTGATGTTCCTGCGGCTGAAGACCGTGGCGTCCGGGCACACCGGCGTACGGCCCGAGGTCGCGCAGACCATGGCGGACGTGCTGAACGCCGGGATCACGCCGGTGGTGCACGAGTTCGGGTCGCTCGGGTGTTCCGGCGACCTCGCACCGCTGTCGCACTGCGCGCTGGCGCTGATGGGGGAGGGCGACGCCGAGGGTCCCGACGGGACCGTCCGCCCCGCCGGCGAGCTGCTCGCCGAGCACGGCATCGCCCCCGTCGAGCTCAAGGAGAAGGAGGGGCTCGCCCTCCTCAACGGCACCGACGGCATGCTCGGCATGCTGATCATGGCCATCGCCGACCTGAAGCGGCTCTACACCTCCGCCGACATCACCGCCGCGCTGAGCCTCGAAGCCCTCCTCGGTACGGAGAAGGTGCTCGCGCCCGAGCTGCACGTCATCCGCCCGCACCCGGGCCAGGGCGCCTCGGCCGACAACATGCTGCGGGTGCTGGCCGGTTCGGAGCTGACCGGGCACCACCAGGACGACGCGCCGCGCGTCCAGGACGCGTACTCGGTGCGCTGTGCGCCGCAGGTCGCGGGTGCCGGCCGGGACACCATCTCGTACGCGATCACCGTCGCGGAGCGGGAGCTGGCGGCCGCCGTCGACAACCCGGTGGTGCTGCCCGACGGCCGCGTGGAGTCCAACGGCAACTTCCACGGCGCGCCGGTCGCGTACGTCCTGGACTTCCTCGCCATCGCCGCCGCCGACCTCGGCTCGATCGCCGAGCGCCGCACGGACCGGCTGCTGGACAAGAACCGCAGCCACGGGCTCCCGGCCTTCCTGGCCGACGACGCCGGTGTGGACTCCGGGCTCATGATCGCCCAGTACACCCAGGCCGCCCTGGTCAGCGAGATGAAGCGGCTCGCCAATCCGGCCTCCGTCGACTCCATCCCGTCCTCCGCGATGCAGGAGGACCACGTCTCGATGGGCTGGTCGGCGGCGCGCAAGCTGCGCACCACCATCGACAACCTCACCCGCATCGTCGCCGTCGAGCTGTACGCGGCCACGCGCGGCATCGAACTGCGCCACGGGCTGACCCCGGCACCCGCCTCGCAGGCCGTCATCGCGGCGGTCCGCGCGGCGGGCGTACAGGGCCCGGGCCCGGACCGCTTCCTGGCGCCGGACCTGGCGGCGGCGGACGCGTTCGTACGCAGTGGGGCGCTGGTCTCGGCTGTGGAGCCGGTGACGGGCGCGCTGGCGTAGTCAGCACGGCACCACCGAAGGGGCGTCCGGCGTAGTCAGCCGGGCGCCCCTTCCGCATGCTCACCCCGACAGCGCTTTGACTTCTGACTGCCTGCAAATTACCTTCACCATGGAATTACTTCACCATGGAGGAATCGTGAGCGAGCAAGCTCCACCCCCGAAGAACACCCCCACCCGCCGCTGGCTCGGCCTCATCGCCATCGCGCTCGGCGTGGCCCTGATCGTCGTCGACACCACGATCGTCAACGTGATCGTCCCGTCCGTCATCGAGGACCTGGACATCAACTCCGGCCAGGCGCAATGGGTCCAGGAGTCGTACGCGATCGTCTTCGCGGCCCTGCTCCTGCTGGTCGGCAGGTTCGCCGACCTCGTCGGCGCCCGCCGGATCTTCCTCGCCGGCGTCGTGCTCTTCGGCGCCACCAGCGTGCTGGCCGGACTCGCGCCCAACGGCGAGCTGCTGATCGCCGCCCGCTTCCTCCAGGGCGCGAGCGGCGCGATGATCCTGCCCACCTCGCTCGCCCTGCTGAACGCCACCTTCACCGGCAAGGCCCGGGGCCAGGCCTTCGCCGTCTGGGGCTCCACCATCGGCGCGGCCTCCGCCCTCGGCCCGCTGCTCGGCGGCTGGCTGGCCGAACACACCTCCTGGCGCTGGGCGTTCGGCATCAACATCCCGCTGTCGATCCTGATCGCGGTGGGCGCGGTGCTCTATCTGGCCCCGTCCCCGCGCACCAAGGGCCGCATCGACGTCATCGGCGCGCTGCTGTCCGTCGTCAGCCTCGGACTGCTCGCGTTCGGGCTGGTGGAAGGGCGCACCTACGGGTGGTTCGCGACGACCCGGCCGCTCGACCTGTTCGGTCTCCACTGGGCGGGCGGGCCCTCGCCCGTCCTGGTCGCGCTGGTGCTGTCCGCCCTCACGATGCTCGCCTTCGTCGTCCGGCAGGTGGCTCTGACCAGGAGCGACGACCCGTCCCGCGCGCTGATGGACGTGACGCTCTTCTCGATCTCGTCCTTCCGCAACGGCAACGTGGCGACGCTGATCATCGGCCTCGGCGAGTTCGGCATCATCGCCGTACTGCCGCTGTGGCTGCAGTTCACGCTCGACTACAGCGCCGTACAGGCCGGGCTCGCGCTCGTGCCCATCGCGGTCGGCAGCTTCGTCGCGAGCGGGGCGAGCTTCGGACTGGCCGCGAAGCTGGGCTCGCTCGTCCAGCTCCGCATCGGGCTCGCCCTCGAAGTCGTCGGACTGGCCGGACTCGGGCTGATCGCCGCCACCGACAGCCCGTGGTGGACGGTGGCGCTGGTGCTCTTCCTGTACGGAATCGGCGTCGGTTTCGCCACCGCCCAGGTGACCAGCGTCGTCCTCGCCGAGATCCCCGACAGCAGCGCGGGACAGGGCTCCGGCATCCAGAGCGTCTTCCGCCAACTGGGCTCCGCGCTGGGCATCGCCGTACTGACCACGCTGTTCTTCACCACTCTGGGCAACAAACTGGACGACCGGCTGGACGGCATGGGCGGCCTGACCGCCGACCAGGCGGGCCGGCTCACCCACGCCGTCACCGACAGCGCGGGCGCCGCCATCGGCCCGCTCTCGCAGCAGCCGCAGACCGCGCCGGTCGCGGACGCCGCGCGCTGGGCGATGACCGAGGGCATCACCCTCGGCGGCTACGTCGCGGCCGGATTCCTCGTCCTCGGACTGATCGCCACCGCGCTCATCCCGTCGGTGTCCGTACGCGCCGCGGCTCCGGCCCCGGCAGAGGAGGAGCGCACCGCGGACCCGGTGGGCGGCGGCCGGTAGGTTGGCGGGGGAGAAGCGGCGCCGGTGAGCCGGTACGGGAGAGAAAGCGGAATGCCTCGATGGACGTGACGGAAGCGACGGACTCCCCGGAACCGACGGACCCGACGGACTCCTCGGAACCGATGGAACCGACGGACCCGACGGACCCCCGACCCCTCCAGCGGCGGCACGAGCAGCGGTCCGACACCCAGCGCGACCGCCTCACCGAGGGCCTGCGCGGCTACGGCGCCGACTACGAGGAGATCGGCCGCCGCTTCGCCACCTGGCTCGGCCTGCACCTCACCGACGCCAACGCGCTCGTCCAGATCCTGTACGGCGAGGAGCGCGGCAGGCCGCTCTCCCCGGCCCGCCTCAGCGAACGCATCGCCCTCTCCTCCGGCGCCACGACCGCCCTGCTCAACCGGCTGGAGAAGGCCGGACACGTCGTCCGCACCCGCGAGCACCCGGACCGCAGGATCGTCACGCTGCGCGGCAGCGAACACGTACAGCAGCTCACCGACGACTTCTTCACCCCGCTCGGCGCGCGGGTGGACGCGATGCTGTCGCGCTACTCGGCGGAGCAGCTCCAGCAGTTCGAGGTGTTCCTGGGCGATCTGCACACCACGATGAACGACTTCCTGACCGCGCTCGACGAGGAACAGCAGGAACAGCGGCCGGAGCCCTAGACGGTCCTAGCGGCCCTAGGCGGGAGCCCCGCCGCCCGCCGCGCCCCTGCGCCGGATCGAGTACGTCATGAAGCCCGCGCCGATGCCCAGGAACGCCGTACCGCCGATGAGGTAAGGGGTGGTGTCGACGCTGCCGGTGTCGGCGAGGGCGAGGTGCTGGTCCGAGGCGGAACCGGTGGCGGCGGTACCGGCCGCGGGGCCGGAGCCGACGGTCTGCGCGGAGGGCTGGTTCGGCCCGTCCGGCTTGCCGGCCGGGGAGCCGGCGGCCTGCTGCCGCAACTCCCGCGCCTGCTCCGGGGTCTCCCCGGTCGCGTTCGCCGACGGTACGAACCACAGGGCGGCCAGCAGCCCACCGGCGGCGGTGGCGGTCAGCAGCGGTCGGAGTGCGGCCACGGTATTGATCCCCCTTGAGGCACCCGCGAATTGGTCGTACGTGCCGATGCTAATGAAAGCAGCGGGTCCTGGGAAAGGGATGTGGGGATGGAACTCTTCGTTCCGCCCCAACAAAGCAACTCAAAAGCCACGCAAGGTGACTCCGCCGTCACTCCGGCGGCACCCCCGTGTCCCGCCTCCGCGGCGCGACCCCGCCCGAGCGGGGGCAAAAGGGGCGGCGTAGCGTCGGAAGGGAGAGTGACTCAGGGCGGACGCCCTCGACAGTGGCGTTGGCCACACTTTCGCGGAAAGTGGAACGGCAGCGCCCCATCGGGGGTTGTAACAGCATTGACAGGGGATCTGCGGGCCCGTCGGGGTCTTGGCGGCCGGTCGCCTGGGTACCTGGGTAGCAGCCCCCGGGGAGATCGTGGGGTATCGGCAACGATGGAGAAGCGTGTGATCACGAACAGCAAGCGGCGCAAGGGTCTGATAGCCGCGTCCGCGCTGCTCGGCGGCGTTCTGGTGCTTACGGGTTGTAGCGACGACGGCGGGAGCGGCGGCGGGAACGGCAACGCCGACAGCGCGAAGAAGTCGCAGGAGCAGGCGGACGCCGCAGCCGCCAAGGACACCTCCAAGGCCCGAATAGAGATCACCCCCAAGTCCGGTGCCACCAACGTCGGCATCAACAACGACACCAAGGTCACCGTCAAGGACGGCAAGCTCACCGAGGTCAAGCTCACCGACGCCGCCGGGAAGGCCGTCAAGGGCACCATCTCCGCCGACGGCACCAGCTGGGAGCCGGACGGCCGCCTTGAGCGCGCCACCGTCTACAAGCTCTCCGCGACCGCCGAGGACGCGGACAAGCGCTCCGCGCACGAGAACCGGTCATTCACCACCGTTTCCCCGAAGAACAGCTTCATCGGCAACTTCACGCCGGAGGACGGTTCCAAGGTCGGCGTCGGCATGCCGGTCTCGATCCGCTTCGACAAGGCCATCACCAACAAGAAGGCCGTCGAGAGCGGGATCACCGTCACCTCCAGCAGCGGCCAGGAGGTCGTCGGCCACTGGTTCGACGCCAAGCGCCTCGACTTCCGCCCCCAGGACTACTGGAAGGGCGGCTCCCAGGTCACCATGAAGCTCGCACTGGACGGCGTCGAGGGCGCCGACGGCGTGACCGGTGTCCAGGACAAGACGGTGAAGTTCACCGTGGGCCGCAACCAGGTCTCCACGGTCGACGCCAAGACCAAGCAGATGACCGTCACGCAGGACGGCAAGGTCGTCAAGACCATCCCGATCTCGGCCGGTTCGCCCGACAACCCGACGTACAACGGCAAGATGGTGATCTCCGAGAAGTTCAAGGAGACCCGGATGGACGGTGCGACGGTCGGCTTCACGGACGACGACGGCAAGGGCGAGTACGACATCAAGGACGTCCCGCACGCCATGCGGCTGTCCACGTCGGGCACCTTCATCCACGGCAACTACTGGGGCAAGGGCATCTTCGGCAACGCCAACACCAGCCACGGCTGCGTCGGCCTCCAGGACACCCAGGGCGCCAACGACCCCAACACGCCCGGCTCCTGGTTCTTCAACAACTCGATCGTCGGCGACGTCGTGATCGTGAAGAACTCCCCGGACAAGACCATCAAGCCGGACAACGGCCTCAACGGCTGGAACCTGGACTGGTCGGCCTGGAAGGCGGGCTCGGCGGCCTGAGCCCCGGCTCTCCGGCTCTCCGCACGTACGGCTGACAAGGGCGGGCGGCACCCCACTTCCCGGGGTGCCGCCCGCCCTTCGTGTCTCTGCGGTGTGTGTCTCGGCGGTGTGCCGCTACGGCTTCCAGACGAAGCGGACGTCCGGCTCCCGCTCCTCGTTGCGTGCGCCGTCCGTGCGCTCGGCCTCGGTGAAACCGTGGCGGAGGTAGAAGCGGTGGGCGCTCTCGTTCACCTGGAAGGTCCACAACTCGATCCCCGCGGGCCGCAGTTCCTTGGCCTTGGCCACGAAGAGGTCACCGAGGCCGTGGCCGCGCAGCTCGGGGGAGAGGTAGAGCTGGTCGATGCCGGCCTCGTCCAGCACCATGACGCCGACGACCGAACTTCCCGCGCCCTGCGTGTCCTCCGCGACCCACGTCTCGCAGTCCGGCACCACGACGTACCGGAACCAGTCCCGCACCCCGTCGTCGTCGTGCGCCCGCCGCACGCTCGGCAGCGCCGCGTCGTACGACCGCAGCCACACGTCCGCGGCGGCCCCGGCATCCCCGGCCACGGCCCGGCGCAACACGAACCGCGCCCCGCCGCCGTCCCCACTCCCACCACTCGCAAGATCCATCCCGCCAACCTACCTCCCGGGTAATCGACGCCCCCACCGTCCTGCGGCAGTCTTGAACCCGGCGGAACACAGCGCCACTTACCCTCCGAAATCCGGAAACGAGGACACCATGACCGCGTACGCCATCGCCCACATCGGCCCGGCCGACGGTCCGCTCCACGAGGACGTGCTCGTCTACATGGACCGCATCCAGGACACCTTCCGCCCCTTCGGGGGCCGCTTCCTCGTCCACTTCAGGCAGCACGAGGTGGTGGAGGGGAAGTGGCACGGTTCCCCGGTCCTGGTCGCCTTCCCGGACATCGAGCGGGCGCGCGGCTGGTACAAGTCGGCCGCGTACCAGGAGATCATCCCGCTGCGCACCCGCCATCTGCCCGGCGACATCATCCTGGTGGACGGCGTACCGGAGGACTACGACCCGAAGGTCACGGCGGCGCAGCTCCGCGAGATGCAGGCGTAGGACGTCAACCGGCCTCGCTGTTGCGGGAGATGAGGACCTGCACCCCGTCCAGGAGGCGTTCCACCCCGAAGGCGAAGAGGGTGTTCAGGTCGAGTTCGAACTCGTCCTGCCGGAAGAGCCCGCCGAGGATCGGATAGGCCCCGGACGCCTGGACGGCCTCCGCGCGCGGCTCGTTGGAGGCCATCCACTCCTCCCCGGTCATCCCGGTGTCCTGCCGGGCGCGGTTCTCCAGTTCGAGCGCGGCGGCCAGCCCCTGGACGTGCCCGAACAGGGTGAGGTGGACGTGCAGCATTTCGTACGGGCTGAGGTGCTGCCCGCTCAGTGCGCGCAGCACCCACTCCGTGTACCGCATCGCCTCCCGGGCGGCGGTCGGCCGGGTGAGCGAGGCCATGGCCTGGGCCATCCACGGGTGGCGCTCGTACATCTGCCACAACCAGTTGGCCGCGTACGCGAGTTGGGCACGCCAGCCGGGGAGGTCGCCGGTGCTGCGCGGGTCCTCCAGGGGGCGTTCGGCGAAGACCGCCTCCGACATGAGATGGACCAGGTCCGCCTTGCCGGGGACGTGCCGGTACAGCGCCATGGTGGACACCCCGAGGTCGGTGGCGACCCGGCGCATGGTGAGGGTGGCCAGGCCCTCGGCGTCGGCGATGGCGAGCGCGGTGCGGACGATCCGGGCGCGGGTCAGACCGCCGGTGCCGGGCGTCCTGTCGTACGGCGGGGCCGCCGCCCCCGCCGGGTCCACGACGACCGTGCCGACCCCGGGCACCGCCCGCACCAGCCCCTCCTGCGCGAGTGCGGCCAGGGCCTTGCTCGCGGTGGCCATGGCGACCCCCCACTCCTGGGTGATGCGCCGGGTGGAGGGCACCTTGTCGCCGGGGGAGAGCTCGCCGGAGGAGATCCGGCGGCGGATGTCCTCGGCGATGCGGGCGGAGGGAGTGGTGGGAGCGGTCATGCGGGCAGCGTACTCGTAGGCGGGTAGTGCACTAGTGCACCAAGGTGGTGCACCAGGCGTCAACTGGGCCAGTGGATCGGTGTACTAGGTCACTCATTGCCGAGCGACGGTGGCCCTGTTTATGTCGTACGCATGCAGCGGCGTACGCCGTACAGACACTCACTCGGGGAGTCCACCGTGACCACCGCACCGACCAGCCCGCCGCCCCTCGCGGGCCGCAGGGAATGGACCGCGCTCGGCATCCTGATGCTGCCGCTCCTCCTCGTCTCCATGGACGTCTCCGTCCTCTACTTCGCGATCCCCGCCATCAGCCAGGACCTGGCCCCGAGCGCCACCCAGCAGCTCTGGATCCTGGACGTGTACGGGTTCGTCCTGGCCGGACTGCTCATCACCATGGGCGCCCTGGGCGACCGCATCGGCCGGCGCAGGCTGCTGATGCTCGGGGCGGCCGCCTTCGGGGCGGCCTCGCTGGCGGCCGCGTACGCCTCGACCCCCGAAATGCTCATCGCCGTACGGGCGTTGCTCGGCATCGGCGGTGCCACGCTGATGCCGTCGACCCTCGCCCTGATCCGCAACCTCTTCCGCGACCCGGGCCAGCGCACCAAGGCCGTCACCCTGTGGACGACCGTCATGGCGGCGGGCATCTCGCTCGGCCCGGTCCTCAGCGGCATACTCCTCGAACACTTCTGGTGGGGCTCGCTCTTCCTGATCAACCTGCCCGCGATGGTCCTCCTGCTGGTCCTCGCACCGCTCCTGCTCCCGGAGTTCAGGAGCGCGGCGCGCGCCCGCTTCGACATCCTGAGCGCGCTGCTGTCGCTGGCCGCCGTGCTCCCCGTCGTCTACGGCATCAAGGAGACGGCCAAGGCGGGGGTCGAGCCGCTTCCGCTGCTGTACGTCGCCGTGGGCGTGGCCGTCGGCATCCTCTTCGTACGCAGGCAGCGCACCCTCGCCCACCCGATGATCGACCTCGCACTGATCCGCCGCAGGACCTTCGGCGGGGCGGTCCTGACGAACCTCCTCGGCATGTTCGCCACCGTCGGCTTCTCGGTCTTCTTCAACCAGTACCTCCAGTCGGTACGGGGAATGCAGCCGTTGGAGGCGGCACTGTGGAGCCTGGTGCCGTCGGGGGCGGCACTCCTGTGCGCCCCCGTGGGGGCGGTGCTGGCGGGCCGGTTCGACCGGGCGTACGTCATGACCGGCGGATTCCTCCTCGCGACGGCGGGCTTCGGCTGGCTGACCCAGGTCGCTGTCGACTCGCCGCTGTGGTTCGTGCTCACCGGCTGCGCGATCTACGTGGGCGGCATCGTCACGGCGATGACCCTCGCCAACGAAATGGCCCTGGGCGCCGCCCCGCCGGAGCGGGCGGGCGCGGCGGCGGCGGTCCTCGAATCGGGGACGGAGTTCGGCGGGGCGCTGGGGATGGCGATCCTGGGCAGCATCGGGGCGGCGGTCTACACGCGGGACATGGCGGAGTCGGCACCCGGCGCTTCGGAGGCGGTACGGGAGACGCTGGGCGGGGCACTCGCCGCCGCGCAGCGGCTGCCCGCCGGGGAGGCGGAGCCCTTGCTCGCCGCCGCCCGCGAGGCGTTCACGCACAGCCTCGACTACGCGGCGCTCGGCGCGGGGGTGTTCATGCTGGTGGCGGCGGGATTCGCCGTCGCGGTACTGCGGCGAAGGGAAGAACCGGGCGAACCGGCTCAACCTTCCGCACCGCTTGAGCGGTCTGGTGGGGTATGACGCGCAAGGAACGAGTGAACCCCAACAGGCGTGGCGTGCCAGTGAGTTGGGCGATCCGGGCGGTGGCGGCCGGGGCGGCGGTGACACTCGCCGCGCTGAGCGCCACCGCCGGTCCGGCGGGGGCGGCACCGCGCGCGGACACGCCTTCCGTCTCCGTGCGGTCGGCGACCGCGGAGTCCGGCCCGCGGGTGGTGTCGGTCGTACCGCTCGGGGTCCGCACCCGGGCCCAGCTCGTCGAGACGGCCCTCAAGCACGGCTTCCGGGGGACGGAGGCGGAGCTGCGGGCGGTGACGCGGTACGACGTGGCGACGTGGCGGGTGGTCTACCGGACGAGCGCTGCGGGTACCGGAACCCGCACCACTGCTTCCGGCCTTGTGGCCCTCCCCGCCGGACCTGCCGGGCCCCGGGCCGGCGCGGCGCGGCTCCCCACGGTCGTCCACACCCACGGCTCGATGACCTTCCGCGGTCGGGCCCCCTCCGTGGCCCCGCAGGGCCCGGACGGCACCACCGCGCAGGTGTACGCCGCCGGGGGCCGTGCGGTCCTCGCCCCCGACTACCTCGGTCTGGGCGAGGGCCCCGGCCGGCACCCGTTCATGGACAACGCGTCGGCCGTCTCCGCCACCCTCGACCTCCTCCGGGCGGTCCGCACCCTCCCCGGCACCGGCGCCCGCCTGTCGCCCCGTACGTACGTCACGGGCTTCTCGCAGGGCGGCCAGGTCGCGATGGCGGTGGGCGGGGCGGTGGCCGCAGGGCAGGTCCCGTACGCCCGCCTGGCAGGACTGCGCACGGGGGCGGGCCCGTACGACATCCTCAACGAGCAGCTCCCGGCGTCGGTGGAGGGCAGGGTGCCGGGCCGGAGTGCGGTCATCCTGCTCGCGTACGTGATCACCGCGCAGAACCGCCTCCACTCGCCGCCCTTCTACCGGGACCCGGCGGAGGTGTTCCGGGCGCCGTACGCGGCCAGGGTCGAGGCGCTCTTCGACGGCACGCACAAGGAGGAGGAGATCGTTCCGCAGCTCCCTGGCACGCTCGCGGAACTCTTCACGGCCACCTGGTTCGAGAACCTCCGCAACCCGAAGGGCGCGTTCCGGGACGCGATCCGGGAGATCGACACCACCTGTGCCTGGACGCCGCCGGTCCCGGTCACCCTCTACAGCGCATCGGGCGACACCGACGCCCCGATCGCCAACACGCGCAGCTGCGAACGGCAGTTGAAGCAGCGCGGAGCCGCGGTGCAGGTGACCGACCACGGCCCCGGGGTGAACCACTTCGGAGTCTTCCAGCACTCGATGCTGGACGTGGCGCGCGCCTTCCCGACGGCATAACCGGCCCGCGCACGGGCCAGATATCAGGCACCCCATTCAGCAACGACAGGGAGCCAAAGTGCACCCCGCGAGCCAGACTCCGAGCCACTCCCAGAATGACGGCGTCCAGGACGGAGGCAGCCAGGACGACGACATCCGGAATCCCGAATCCCGGCGCGCCGACCCCCGGAACGCCACCGTCCAGGTCTCCCCGGCCAGCATCCAGGACCTCCACCTGATGCGCGCCTGGGCCCAGGCCGAGGGCTGGAACCCGGGCCTGGCCGACGCCCAGCCCTTCTTCGCCGCCGACCCGACGGGCTTCCTGGTCGCGCGCCGCGAAGGCGACGAGACCCCGGTTGCCTGCATCTCCGTCATCCGCTACGGAGCGGACTTCGGCTTCCTCGGCCTCTACCTGGCCCGCCCCGACGTACGCGGCCAGGGTTACGGAATCCAGGTCTGGAACGCGGGCACGGCCCGCCTCTCCGGCCGTACGGTCGGCCTGGACGGCGTAGTGGCTCAGCAGCCCAACTACCGTAAATCCGGCTTCATTTCGGCCTGGACGAACACCCGCTACGAAGGCATCCCGGCCGGCACCGCCACGCCCCCGCCCGGCGTCACCCTCGTCGACGCCACGACGCTCCCCTTCTCCCACCTCGCCGCGTACGACCGGCACTTCTTCCCGGCCCCCCGGGAGACCTTCCTCGCGGCCTGGCTGGCCGCACCCCAGCGGCACTCCCTGGCAGCGATCCAGGACGGCCGACTGGTCGGAATGGGCACGATCCGCGCCTGCCCCGCCGCCTCCCGCATCGGCCCGTTCCACGCGGCCACCCCGGACATCGCCGCCGCCCTGCTGACGGCCCTGGCCGACAAGGCGCCGACCACCCCGATCTCCCTGGACGTACCGGACATCAACCCCGCCGCGATCCACCTCGCGGAACAACTGGGCCTGACCCCGGGCTTCGAGACGTCCCGCATGTACACGACCCCGACGCCCCCGGACTTCGACCGTACGGGCGTCTACGCGATCACCACACTGGAACTCGGCTGACCACGCCCGCCCGTCACACCTCACGCCTCCCGCACGAGCCCCCGCACATCGGGCCACTCGGCCTCCGGCCCCTCACCACAGGAATGGATCTCCAGCCCGGACAGATATCCGTCCCGGGTGAAGACGAGCACCCCGGCCGCGTCATCGGACTCCGGCCAGAAGGCGGAGGCCACCGGACTGTCGTGCCCGGGAGCCGCCGCCACGGCCTCCCGGTCGACGGCCAGATCCACGCTCACGCACCCACAAGCACACCGCCCGGTCACCCGTACGTACGGAACCTGGGCCCGCAGCGCGGCGAGCACGGGCCCGTCCCCGGCCAGCAGCACACCGAGGACGGCAGCGGCCGGGGGCGCGAGGCCCTCCTCACCCGACGACCGCATCGACCTCCACCTCGACCAGCCACTCGGCCTCGATGAACCGCGACACCTCGACGAAGGTGCAGGCGGGCAGTACGTCGGCGAACCGCTCACCGTGCGCGCGTGCGGCCTCCTCCCAGCGGGTCACGTCGGTGAGCATGACGCGCGTACGCACCACGTCCCCGACCGAGGCCCCCGCCTCCTTCAACGCGGCCTCCGCCACGTCGAGGCACCGCACCGTTTGGGCGTACACGTCCCCCGCGCCCACGGTCGTACCGTCGTCGCCGATCGGCGCGGTACCGGCGACGGCGACGTACGCACCCTGCCGGACCGCCCGCGAGAAACCGATCCGGGGTTCCAGCGGCGACCCGGACCTGAGGACCCGCCGCCCGCTCTCGCCGCTCAAGCCCCCTCACCCACCGCGGCCCAGGCCTCGACCTCCACCCGGAACTCCGGGTGGACAAGACCCGACACCTGCACCAGGGAGCAGGCGGGCGGCCGGGCCGGATCCTGGTGCTCGTCCCGTACGCGGCGGAAGGCGGCCAGATCGCCGAGGTCGGTCAGGAACACGGTCAGCTTGACCACGTCGCGCAACCCGGAGCCCGCCGCTTCGAGGGCGGCCGCCAGATTCGCGTACACCTGCCGGATCTGCGCCTCGGCGTCCCCCTTGCCGACCAACTGCCCGGTGGCGTCCACCGGAACCTGCCCGGAAACGACGACCATGGGCCCGCCGAAGGCCACGGCGTGGCTGTAGCCGTTGACGGGCGGGGTCCCTTCGGGGTGTATGTGGTGCTGCGGCATGGCTGGGACATCTCCTCGTATCGACGCGTACTCGAAACGGTAGGCGATGCCCCCCACCCCCTCCGAAGGGACAACCCCCTCACCGAGGCATGAAGCGCCCCAACTCCCGCGCCCGCCCGACCAACTCCTCCTGCCAGGCCCCACCCTCCGGCGGCACGGACACGCCACCGACCGACGAAACCTGCACGTCCCACACCTCGCCACTGGTCGTCCCGCCCGCGAGCCGCCCCCAGTCCACGACGACCCCCGCCCGCCCGGCGAGAACGAGCACGGTCGCCACGAACCCCTCGGAGAGGGCGAGGATGATGGCGTGGCCGGTGGCGCGGTGCCGTGCCAGCAGGGCGTGGACGAAGGCGCCGAAGACGACGGGATCGACCTGACACTCGTCGTTCTCCATGACTCCGATGCCCGACGGAACCCCCAACACACCCTCGAACACCTCCACTTGGCGGCAGAAGAGCAGGGCGGCGTCGTCGGACGGATTCCACAGGGTCTCGTCCCCCATGTCGAAGTACTGACTCACCGAACCTCCTGGAACCGGCCGCACCGCGGGCGTGACGTAAGGAGTCTCAGGCATCGCTCGAAAACCCTTTGAGCCACGAGGCCCTGGGCCGTTACCTTGCTGCGGCAGTCCGTCGTCCAGGCAGGGAAGTGCCCTTGTACACCAAGTGAGACACCCCAAGCGCTGATTCCCAGTACGCCGCACCTCGTGCGCCGTACGACTTTTCGCTGCGGATTTCTCACTGAAACCGGTGTGCCACTGTGTCTATGACCTGGGTGGTCGTTCCCACCTGCCTGCCTCTCATCGTCCGCCGCTGCCACACGTGCGCCGCCGACCGCTTCCGGGCGATCGGCAAGTTCCGTGTCAACGCGAACCACAAGCTCCTCGACGTATGGCTCCTCGCGAACTGCACCTCGTGCGGGGAGACCGCCAAGTTCACGGTCTTCGACCGGGCGCACGTACGCTCCATCCGCCCCGAGGTTCTGGATCGCCTGCACGCCAACGACCCCGCTCTCGCAGCCGAGTTGCTCCAGGACCCCCGTGTACTCCGCCTCAACCGCATCGCCCTCGACTGGGCCGGCGCCTGGCGCCTCGACGCCGACGTACCGCCTCAGCACGGGGAAGGGTCGGACGAGGCCGTCGACGTCTCGGTGGTCTTCGGGGCGCGGATCCCTGTGCGTCCGGTGCGGCTGATCGCCGAGGTGTTCGGGATGTCGCGGGGCGAGGTGGAGAGACTGATCGACGAAGGCAGAGCCGTCGCGGCGATCCGCCTGACGGGCAAGGTCTCCGGCGACTTCACCTTCACGCTCAAGCCCTGACCCCGCGCCCCACACGCACAGGGGCCCACCCGGCAACATCCGCCGGGCGGGCCCCATGAGACGTTTGGGTACCGTGCTCGCGTGTCAGACGAACCCATATCCATCACCTTCACCCGCGACCAGGCCCTGGTGCTCTCGGACTGGCTCTACCGGGCGATCTACCAATCCGACGCACTGAACGCCCTGTTGGCGTCGGACCGCGCGGTCTGGTCCCCGATCTACACACTCTCCGGAACGCTGGAAACCACACTCACCGAGACCTTCGCACCGGACTACGACGACCGCCTGAAGGCGGCGGGTCAACGCCTGCTGGCCGGGATGTACGGACCGGAGGGCGAGGGGGGCGAAGAAGGCGAAGAAGGCGAGGAAGCGGCGCCGGGGGAGGCGTCTTCCTGATCCGCTTCCGTCAGTTGTCCGCCGGGGTCGGGGCCGGGGCCAGGCCCGTCGGGCAGGAGACGCCCCAGTTGGTTTCGAACGGGGCCTTCAGCGTGACGCCCGTGCCGCCGATGCCGCAGTAGCCGTCCGGGTTCTTGTCCAGGTACTGCTGGTGGTACGGCTCCGCCGGGTAGAAGGGGTTGGCGGCGGCCGGGAGGATTTCGGTGGTGATGGTCTTGAAGCCGGAGCTGGTCAGGACCTCCTGGTACGCCTTGCGGGAGGCCTCCGCGATGGCGGCCTGTTCCGGGGAGTGGGTGTAGATCGCGGAGCGGTACTGGGTGCCCACGTCGTTGCCCTGGCGGAAGCCCTGGGTGGGGTTGTGGGACTCCCAGAAGAGCTTGAGCAGGGTGGCGTACGAGGTGACGGCGGGGTCGAAGACCACCCGGACCACCTCCGTGTGGCCGGTGAGGCCCGAGCAGACCTCTTCGTAGGCGGGGTTCACCGTGCTGCCGCCCTGGTAGCCGGCCAGGGTCGTCCACACGCCCTTGGCCTGCCAGAACTTCCGCTCCGCGCCCCAGAAACAGCCCAGGCCGAAGTCCGCGACCTCCAGGTGGGAGGGGTACGGGCCGGACAGCGGGTTGCCGAGGACCGTGTGCCGGGACGGGACGTCGAATTCCGGGGTCGCGCGGCCCTTCAGGGCCTGCTCGGGGGTCGGGAGCTGCGGCGTACGGCCGAAGAGCATGGTTCCTCCAGGGACAACAGGCGTGTTCGGCCAGTACAACGCGGCGGGGACGGCGGGGATTCCCGCGGCGGGGTTTCCCCGCCCCGCCCCGGCCCCTCGTACCGGGTCAGCCCCGCAGCGTCGCCGGGCTGCCCCCGTTCGCCTCGTACCCCGCCACCGCTAGGTTCCGGTGCAGCGTGTAGTCCGCCGCCGGGTCCGGGTTGTGGGTCCAGGGGAGGGCGCCCACGTAGCCGTCCACCGCCGCGATCTGCTTGACCGCCTCCTGCCAGCGCTCCGAGCGGACCAGGAAGAGCACCAGCATGTGGCGGACGTGCGCCAGCATCGGGTCGTCCGGGCGGGCCGCGTGCACGGCGTAGAGCGCGCCCTCCATCGCCCGGCTCACCACCGCGCTCCGGTAGAAGTCGTTGACCAGGATCACCTCGGGGAGGTGGTCGTAGACCGAGAAGAGGGGCAGGGCGGCGAGCAGCGAGCCCTGCGGGGCGCGCGAGGCCGCGTGGGTCGCGAAGGTGTCCGCCTCGGCGCGCGAGCCGTGCCACTTCTCGGAGAGGTAGTGCAGGGCGACCAGGTGCGCGCCCAGGTGCGTCGGTGCGCGGTCGAGCACCTTCGCCCACAGCTGGTCGAACTCCGGCCGCGGGTAGCCCAGTCCGCGCGCGATGGAGAGCTCGATGATGTACGGGACCGGGTCGCCGGGGGCCAGCAGCCTGGCCTGCTCGCAGAGGCCGCGGGCCTCCTCCAGGATGATGCGGAAGTCGTCCTTGCCCGACGACGAGGACCGCCAGGCCTGCTGGACCAAGAATTCCGCGTGAACTTCCGCGCCCCCCGCGTCCTTCGGGGACTCCGACCGCCAGTCCCGCAGCCACCGGCCGCCCTCGCCCGGCCGCTGGGCCAGTTCCAGCGAGGCCGCGCCCGCGAAGGACTGCACGCGCTGCCAGCGGACCTCGCCCTCCTTGGGCGTTCCGGCCAGCAGCTGGGAGGCCGCCCGCCAGTCCTGGGTGCGCTGTACGACCTCCAGTACGTCAAGGAGGTCCTGGTCCGGGCCCGGCAGCCGGACGTCCAGTTCCTCCTGGAGGGCGAAGCCGTAGTCCGTGGGGTCCGCCGCGTCGGGCGACCCCGGTGCGGCCAGCCGGATGCCGCCCCGCCTGCGCATCAGAATCGGACCGAGGGCGGCGCCCAGCAGGATCGCCGCGATCAGGAACCAGAGAATCTCCATACGGCCATTGTCCCGGACAACGGACGTGGCACGCCGGACGGCGAACTACCCTCGCTCCCATGAGCCACGACAGCGGCGCAGAGCGCGCCTTCGAGACCCTCGCCATCCACGCCGGCAACACCGCCGACCCGCTGACCGGCGCCGTCGTCCCGCCGATCTACCAGGTGTCCACGTACAAGCAGGACGGCGTGGGCGGACTGCGCGGCGGTTACGAGTACAGCCGCAGCGCCAACCCCACCCGTACCGCCCTGGAGGAGAACCTCGCCGCTCTGGAGGGCGGCACCCGCGGCCTCGCCTTCGCCTCCGGGCTGGCCGCCGAGGACTGCCTGCTGCGTACGCTGCTCTCGCCCGGCGACCACGTGGTCATCCCCAACGACGCGTACGGCGGCACCTTCCGGCTGTTCGCGAAGGTGGTGTCGAGGTGGGGCGTCGAATGGTCGGTGGCCGACACCTCCGACCCGGCGGCGGTACGGGCCGCGCTGACGCCCCGTACCAAGGTCATCTGGGTGGAGACGCCCTCCAACCCGCTGCTCGGCATCACCGACATCGCCGCCGTCGCCGGGATCGCGCGCGGCGCCGGGGCCCGCCTCGTCGTCGACAACACCTTCGCCAGCCCCTACCTCCAGCAGCCGCTGGCCCTCGGCGCCGACGTCGTCGTGCACTCGATGACCAAGTACATGGGCGGGCACTCGGACGTGGTCGGCGGCGCGCTCGTCACCAACGACGCCGGCATCGCCGAGGAACTGGCCTTCCACCAGAACGCCATGGGCGCGGTCGCCGGGCCCTTCGACTCCTGGCTGGTGCTGCGCGGCATCAAGACCCTCGCCGTCCGCATGGACCGGCACAGCGAGAACGCGACCCGGATCGTCGACATGCTGACCGTCCACCCCAAGGTCACCCAGGTCCTCTACCCGGGGCTGCCCGAGCACGCGGGCCACGAGGTCGCCGCCAAGCAGATGAAGTCCTTCGGCGGGATGGTGTCCTTCCGCGTCGAGGGCGGCGAGGAGGCCGCCGTGGAGGTGTGCAACCGGGCGCGGCTGTTCACCCTCGGCGAGTCGCTGGGCGGCGTCGAGTCGCTGATCGAGCATCCCGGCCGGATGACGCACGCCTCGGTGGCCGGTTCCGCGCTGGAGGTGCCCGCCGACCTGGTACGGCTCTCCGTCGGCATCGAGTCCGGCGACGACCTGATCGCGGACCTCAAGCAGGCGCTCGGATAGGGGAGTCGGGGGCTTCCTGGAGCACGTTGGAGCCTGCCGGAGCCTGCCGGAGCCCGCTAGAGCCCGCCCACCGGCGGCGTGCTGTCCGCCGGTGGGGCCAGCCACGGTTCCGCGATCGACGCCCACACCAGGAACGCCACCAGCACCACCACCGCCAGGCACCACAGCACCCGGCGCACCGCCCGGCGCCTGCGCCTGCGCCGTACACCGCGCTCCGACGCCCGTGCCAGCAGATCCGCCGGTACGGGCGGGTGCGGGGCCCGCTCCAGGAGCAGCCGGACCTCGTCCTCCTTCTGCTTGCGGGCGGCGGTCACCGGGCGCCCACCGGGCGGGGCTCCGGGGCCGGTCTCTCCTTTCGTACGCGCCCGCTCTCGTGCTCCGCGTACACCTGGGCCACCGCCCGTGCGCAGAGGGCCCGCACCCGCTGTGCGGGCAGGCCCAGCTGGGCGGCGGTCTGCTCCTCGGGGACGCCCTCGTACAGCCGCAGCACCACGATCAGCCGCTCCTGCGGGGTGAGCGACCGCAGCAGTCCGCCGGGACGGTCCCGGTGGCGCAGGGCCCGGTGGTGCCAGCTCCGGTGGTGCCAGGCGCTGCGGGCGAAGCGGGCGGCGAGTTCCTGGCGGGTGCGGTCGTACGGGTCCTCGCCGCGCAGGCCCTCCCAGCGGGAGTACGTGGTGGCCAGGGCGGCGGCGAGGAGCTCCTGGGCGCGCGGGTTGGCGTCCGCAGGCTCGGCCGTCAGCAGGGTCGCGGCATGCAGCAGCCGGCCCGTCGCGCCCGCGACGAAAGCCTCGAACTCCCTTGCGTGGCGCCTCTGTCGGGCCGCCTCGCGCTCGCTCACCCTTGACTCCCCGGCTCCTTCTCCGCCCTGCTGCTCCTCATATGAGGACAGTGGTCAGGTCAGGTCAAGGGGTTGGCGCCGGGAGCCTGCGCGAGGGGGTCAGGAAGCGGGCGGGGCCTCGGCCGTGCTCGCCGACTGGCGGGCGGAGAGCGCCGAGTTGAAGCGGGTCAGCAGCGTGGTGAACGCCGCGCGCTCGTCCTCGCTCCAGCCGTCCGTCACCTGCGCCATCAACTCGCGCCGCGAGGAGCGCACTTCGTCGAGCCTGGCCTGGCCGCGCGGCGACAGCTGGAGCACCACCGCGCGCCCGTCCTCCGGGTGCGAGGTGCGCTTCACGAGGCCGCTGTCGACCAACGGTGCGACCTGCCGGGTCACCGTCGACGAGTCGATGCCCATGCCCGCGGCGAGCGCCTTGACACCCATCGGGCCTTCCTGGTCGAGCCGGTTGAGCAGCAGGTAGGCCGCGCGGTCCATCGAGTTGCGGACCTGGCCGACGCCGCCGAGGCGGGTCTGTTCCGCACGCCGGGCGAAGACGGCCACCTGGTGCTGGAGGGCGTCGAGGAGACCGGCGGCGGGGTCGGTCGTCATGTCCTGGGTGGGGGGCATGGCTCGGGCTCTCTTCGTGCGGTGGTCGGTTGGTGCGCCAAGGGTACGCGGATGGCGCGTGACCCGTACCGGCGCTGCGCAAACCTGTGGATAACTTCGTGACGAAAGGCCCTTGCGCCGGGCCGCCGAACGCTCCCGCCGGGCCGGTGGGGCACGGCCGACGTGCGGCTTCGCGGTTGCGGCGAACCTGCCAGACTGGCCGCCATGAACTACCGCACTCCCGGCATCCCCGCTCCCGCCCTGATCCTGGACGACGTGCGCGGCGCCCAGAAGATGCTCTCCGGGGTCGCCAGGTGTACGCCCATGGAGGGCAGCCGCTTCCTCACCGGCCTGGTCGGCTCGCCGGTCCACCTCAAGTGCGAGAACCTCCAGCGCACCGGCTCCTTCAAGCTGCGCGGCGCGTACATCCGGATCGCGGGGCTCTCCCCGGAGCAGCGGGCCGCCGGAGTGGTCGCCGCGAGCGCGGGCAACCACGCGCAGGGCGTCGCCCTGGCCTCCTCGCTGCTCGGGGTGCGCTCCACGGTGTTCATGCCGGTCGGCGCACCGCTGCCGAAGGTCGCGGCCACCCGGGAGTACGGCGCGGAGGTGAGGCTGCACGGGCAGGTCGTCGACGAGACGCTGGCCGCCGCGCAGAGCTACGCGCGCGAGACCGGGGCGGTCTTCATCCACCCCTTCGACCACGCCGACATCATCGCCGGACAGGGCACGGTCGGCCTGGAGATCCTGGAGCAGTGCCCCGAGGTCCGGACGATCGTCGTCGGGGTCGGCGGCGGCGGGCTCGCGGCGGGCATCGCGGTCGCGGTGAAGGCGCTGCGGCCCGACGTGCGGATCATCGGCGTACAGGCGGAGGGGGCGGCGGCCTACCCGCCCTCGCTGGCCGCGGGCCGGCCCACCTCCCTCGACTCGCTCCACACCATGGCGGACGGCATCAAGGTGGGCCGCCCCGGCGACGTGCCGTTCGGCATCGTGGCCGAACTCCTGGACGAGGTAAGGACGGTGAGCGAGGACGAGCTGTCGTCCGCGCTGCTGCTCTGCCTGGAGCGGGCCAAGCTGGTGGTGGAACCGGCCGGGGCCAGCCCGGTGGCGGCACTGCTCGCCCGGCCGGAGTCCTTCGAGGGCCCGGTGGTGGCGGTCCTGTCGGGCGGGAATGTCGACCCGCTTCTGATGCAGCGCACTTTGCGGCACGGAATGGCGGCCGCCGGTCGTTATCTGTCGCTCAGGTTGCGCTTGACGGACCGTCCGGGATCGCTCGCGAATCTTCTCGGAGTGTTGTCAGTGGCGGACGCTAACGTCGTCGACGTGAGCCACGCACGGACCGACCCGCGCCTTGGACTCACCGAAGTGGAGGTCGAGTTGCAGCTGGAGACGAAGGGGCCCAAGCACTGCACGGAGGTCCGCGAGGCGCTCCGGGACGCGGGATATCTGGTGGTGCCGTAGGGCCGGAGAGGGCACCCTGAGGTGCCTTGCGCGACCTCCGCCGCCACTCCCCGGCAAAGCCCGGCAATCCCCGGACAATGCCCGGCAACCCCTTCTCCAGACGCGATGTATCGCGTTATGGTGTGTCTCGCGCATGAGCTTCGCCGGGCGCCGATCGCCCGGCAAACCTAAAATTCGCGTAGGAACCCACCCACAAACTGGGGGAACCCTTATGCCAGGCGCCATCTACGCCGAGGGTCTGGTCAAGACCTTCGGCAACGTAAAGGCTCTGGACGGCGTCGATCTCGATGTCCCGGAGGGCACCGTCCTCGGCCTGCTCGGGCCGAACGGGGCGGGCAAGACGACCACCGTCCGAGTGCTCACCACTCTGCTCCAGCCCGACAGCGGCCAGGCCGTCGTCGCGGGGATCGACGTACTGAAACATCCCAACGAGGTCCGCCGCTCCATCGGCCTCTCCGGCCAGTTCGCCGCCGTCGACGAGTACCTCACCGGCCGCGAGAACCTCCAGATGGTCGGCAGGCTCTACCAGATGCCTGCCAAGGCGGCCAAGGTCCGCGCGGCCGAACTCCTGGAGCGCTTCAACCTCGCCGACGCCGCCGACCGCCCCGCCAAGACGTACTCCGGTGGCATGCGGCGCCGCCTCGACCTCGCGGCGGCCCTGGTCGTCTCGCCGCCCGTGATGTTCATGGACGAGCCCACCACCGGCCTCGACCCCCGCAACCGGCAGCAACTCTGGGAAGTCATCCAGGACTTGGTCGCGGGCGGCACCACCCTCCTGCTCACCACCCAGTACCTGGAGGAGGCCGACCACCTCGCCCACGACATCTGCGTCATCGACCACGGCAAGGTCATCGAACGAGGCACCTCCGACCAGCTCAAGGCCCGCACCGGCGGCGAGCGCATCGAGGTCGTCGTCCACGAACGCGAACACATCGCACTCGCCGACGAGGTCCTGCGCGGTTTCGGCAAGGGCGACACCAAGGTCGAACAGCACACCCGCAAACTGACCGTCCCGGTCACCGGCGGCGCCAAACTGCTCGCCGAGGTCATCCGCGAACTCGACGCCAGGGGCGTGGAGATCGACGACATCGGCCTGCGCCGCCCCACCCTCGACGACGTGTTCATCTCCCTCACCGGCCACGCGGCGGAGGTCGAGGATTCCGAGTCCGACGGTGCGTCCGAGGACCCGTCGCTGCGAGAGGTGGCGAAGAAGTGAGCATCGTTGCTGACCGCATCCCGGCCCCGGCACCCAAGAGCGCCTTCACGCAGTCGGTCACCGACTCACTGGTGGTCGCCAAGCGCAATCTGATCAGGATGATGCGCATCCCCGAGATGGTCATCTTCGGGCTGATCCAGCCGATCATGTTCGTGGTGCTCTTCACCTACGTCTTCGGCGGCTCGATCGTCATCCCCGGTGCCGACCCGGCCCAGTACCAGCAGCAGTACCGCGAATTCCTGATGGCGGGCATCTTCGCGCAGACCGTCACCTTCGCGACCGCCGGCGCGGGAGCCGGCATCGCCGACGACATGCACAAGGGCCTCATCGACCGCTTCCGGTCCCTGCCCATGGCGCGCGGCGCGGTCCTCACCGGCCGCACCCTCGCCGACCTCGTGCAGACCGCGCTCACCCTGGTCGTACTGGCCCTGGTCGCGCTGCTGATCGGCTGGCGCACCCACGAGGCGATCCCCAAGGTGCTGGCGGGCTTCCTCCTGCTGCTGCTCCTGGGGTACGCGTTCTCCTGGATCGGCGCGCTGATCGGCCTGTCCGTACGCACCCCGGAGGCGGCGACCTCGGGCGGACTGATCTGGCTCTTCCCGCTGACGTTCATCTCGAACGCGTTCGTGCCGGTCAACGGCATGCCGACGTTCCTCCAGCACGTCGCGGAGTGGAACCCCTTCAGCGCGACGGTGCAGGCGGCCCGCGAGCTCTTCGGCAACACCATCGAGGGCAGGCCCGTCTCGGTCACCGGTGCCTGGCCGATGGAGCACGCGATCTGGGCTTCGCTGATCTGGTCGGTCCTGATCATCGTGGTCTTCCGGACGCTCGCCGTCCGCAAGTACCGCTCGGCGACCGTCTGAACCGTAGGTACGCGAGAGCCCCCGGCACACAGTGGATGCCGGGGGCTCTCGTACGTACGACTGGGTACGACTGCGTACGACTACGTACGACGGAGACTCAGCCCTGGTAGGGCGTCGCCGCCAGGATGCGGACCATGGCCTTCTTGCCGTTCGGCAGCTCGTACTCGGCGTCCTCGCCGACCTTCTTGCCGATCACGCCGGTACCCAGCGGGGACTGCGGCGAGTAGGTCTCGATGTCCGCGCTCGGGTACTCGCGGGAGGCGAGCAGGAATGTCATCGTGTCGTCCTCGTCGCCGTCGAAGGCGATCTTCACGACCATGCCCGGAGCCGCTTCACCGCTGGTGGTAGGGGCCTCGCCGACCTTGGCGCGCTCCAGGAGCTGCTTCAGCTGGCGGATGCGGAGCTCCTGCTTGCCCTGCTCCTCCTTGGCCGCGTGGTACCCGCCGTTCTCACGGAGGTCGCCCTCCTCGCGGGCAGCAGCGATCTTCGCAGTGATCTCACCGCGCGCCGGACCCGACAGGTACTCCAGCTCTTCCACGAGCTTGTTGTACGACTCCTGGGTCAGCCAGGTGACGTCGTCGCTGGTCTGGGTCACAGGTGCTCCTCGAAGTTACGGATAACAAAGCATCGCCCTACCCCAGAAGGATGTGCCTCCACGGGCGGGCGAAACCACGAGCCTAACAATTCGATGCCCCGAGGGGGAGGAGTAAAACTGTCAGAGCTGTATCAATGCAGGTCAGCGGCGGATCAAGGGGTGGCGAACCGGGGGCGCCAGGGCTACCGGAGGAGGCGTTCACCGGCATTCACCGGCGTGCGCCGCAGCGTGGCGGCCGTGTGGCTACCGGCGGTCGGCCGTGCAGCTCACCAGCTCCGCGCTGGTCGCCTTCTCCGTCGTACGGATCGGGTAGATCTCGTCGATCCGCGACTCGCCCCGCTGGTCGATCCGGACGTCCTTGCGGCCGACCTCCGCGCCGCTCCGGGCGATCGCACGCACCGTGCAGGTCCCGGTCGTGTCGGAGCCCTTGCGGATCTCCAGATGGACGCGGACCTCGGTGTCCGAGGACTTCAGGTCGAACTTGATCAGCTCGGCGCTGATCTGCTGCTTGGTGATGTAGCCGTACCCGATCCAGCCGACGAGCAGGAGCAGCAGCACTCCCAGCACCCCGCCCAGGATCTTCAGCTTGCGGTCGGCCTGCTGGTCGGCGGTACGGCCGTAGCGCCCCTCGGGCACCCCGCCGGTACCCGTCGCCTCGTCACGTACCGCGTTCATGTGGTGATCCTCCGGCTGTGAGGGCGCTCAGGAGCGAACGCCTCCTTCCGAAGCTAACCAGACCGCCGCCGCGACGGTGGTGCGGGGGTTGAACGGCATGCGGCCCTCAGTGGGCAGTGCGGTCGGGATTCCCGTGCGGTGAGGTTGAGGCGTTGCGGTTGTCGCGCGGTGGTTCGGTGTCCACCCCTGTCGTTCGGAGGGCCATCTCCAGCATGTGAACCAGTTCGGAGTTGAGGGAACGGTGCTCGCTCTTGGCGTGCGCGTTCAGTCGGTCGTGAAGGCCTCGGGGGAGGCGGAGAGTCAGCCGGACTTCATTGGTCATGGTGCTATTCTGACACCATGGCGACACCAAGGGCGGTGAGCGGGGCCGGGCAGGCCCGGTACACCTACAGGCTCCGAGTGTCGTCCACCGCGCTCACGGCGATGCGGGGCGAGTGGGACCGGTGCCGGTGGATCTGGAACGAGTGTTCCGCAGCAGCAGGTGATCAGGGACTTCGGAAAAGCACGCGCGAAGGCACTGAAGGACATGAAGGACCGTGTCCCGGGCGGGCGTCGTGCGGGTCTGCCCAGAAACAAGGAGAAGCGCAAGGCGCTGCCGACGCTGAGCTACACCCGGCGCGGTTTCCGACTGAGGAACGGGCGTCTGCACCTCGCGGGTGGTATCTCCCTGACTGTCGTGTGGTCGAGGGGTCTCCCCGCGGAACCGTCGTCCGTGCGTGTCTTCCAGGACACCCTCGGTCACTGGTACGCCTCGTTCGTGGTGCCCGTCCGAGTCCAGTCGCTCCCCGCCACCGGACGTGTGATCGGCATCGACTGGGGAGTGAGGGAGACCGCCACCACCAGCAGTGATGCCTATGACCTTCCCCATGCCGAGCACGGTAGGAACGCTGCGGCGAAGCTCACGCTCCGGCAGAGGGAGATGGCCCGCAGGAGGCCGCCGAAAGGCAAGCCCGGTTCGAAGGGGTACCGCAGGGCCACGAGGCAGGCGGCAAAGCTCTGCAAGAAGGTTGCGCGGCAGAGGCAGGACACGGCCCGGAAATGGGCGAAGTCCGTCGTCCGGGACCACGACGCGCTGGCGGTGGAGGACTTCAGACCGAAGTTCCTCGCCAAGACCACCATGGCCCGCAAGGCCGCAGACGCCGCCATCGGCGTCACCAAGGCGGCTCTGGTGGAGATGGGCCACAAGCACGGACGTACCGTGCACCTGGTAAACCCCGCGTACACCACGATGGACTGCGCACAGTGCGGAGCGAGAGCCAAGCACGCACTGCCGCTGGGTGAACGTACCTACACCTGCACCGCATGCGGAGCCGTCTCGCCCCGGGACAAGAATTCCGCACGTGTGATGCTCGTCCGGGCAGGTCTGAACCCGGCTGGTACCGATCGCGGAAGACCTGGTGGGACGCAGTCCCGGCAGGCGGCGTGAGCCAGATATTCCCGTCTCAGCCGAGGGGGAAATTTATCCCTGGCAGCTGCGGGAGCAGACAATATAGGAGCCGCACATTCGCGCCGATTCACCGAGGGCGCCCGGATCACCGAGGATCAAGATCTTGTCTGAGCAGCTGCGCTTGATGGCCGTGCACGCCCACCCCGACGACGAGTCGAGCAAGGGTGCCGCCACCATGGCGAAGTACGTGTCCGAGGGGGTGGACGTCCATGTCGTGACCTGCACGGGCGGGGAACGCGGCTCCATCCTCAATCCGAAGCTCCAGGGCGACAAGTACATCGAGGAGCACATCCACGAGGTACGGCAGAAGGAAATGGCCGAGGCCCGCGAGATCCTCGGGGTGAAGCAGGAGTGGCTCGGCTTCGTCGACTCCGGGCTGCCCGAGGGCGACCCGCTGCCGCCGCTGCCCGAGGGCTGCTTCGCGCTGGAGGACGTCAACGAGGCGGCCGGCCGCCTGGTGAGGTCCATCCGCGCGTTCCGCCCGCAGGTCGTCACGACGTACGACGAGAACGGCGGCTACCCGCACCCCGACCACATCATGACCCACAAGATCACGATGGTGGCCTTCGAAGGGGCCGGTGACCCGGCGGCCTTCTCCGAGGAGGAGTTCGGGCCGGTCTGGCAGCCGCTGAAGCTCTACTACAACCAGGGCTTCAACAAGCCGCGCACCGTCGCCCTGCACGAGGCACTGCTCTCGCGCGGCATGGAGTCGCCGTACGGGGAGTGGCTGGAGCGCTGGAAGGAGTTCGAGCGCGAGGAGCGGACGCTGACCACCTTCGTGCCGTGCGCCGACTTCTTCGAGATCCGCGACAAGGCGCTCATCGCGCACGCCACGCAGATCGACCCGGACGGCGGCTGGTTCCGCATCCCCATGGAGATCCAGAAGGAGATCTGGCCGACCGAGGAGTACGAGCTCGCGAAGGCTCTGGTGCCGACTTCCCTCCCCGAGAGCGACCTCTTCGCGGGCATCCGCGACAATGCATAGGTGAACGTTTCCCTGGCAATGACTCAGTTCGTCCAGCTTGCCGCCGACGACACCTTCGACAAGAACAAGGTGACCCCGGGAATTCTCGGGTTCCTCGTGTTCGCGGCGCTGGCGGTGGGTGTGTGGGCGCTGATGAAGTCGATGAACAGGCACATGGGCAAGGTCGCCTTCGAGGAGGCGCCGGACCCGGACGCGGTGATCCCCGCGCAGGAGGGCAAGGCGGAGAAGGTGGTGGCCGGGTCGGCCAAGCCGTCGGCCGCGGGGCCCCCGGCCGCCAAGGCTTCGGCGGCCGAACCCTCGGGCAAGAAGTCCAAGGGCTCGGCCAAGGGCCCGGCCAAGGGCGAATAGCCCGCTGCCGGGGGGCGGTGAATGTGGCTACGGCTGCTTCACCGCCCCCACCGGCACGCCCATCACCTCCCGCGAATGCCGGTTGGGCACCATCCCCAGCCGCCACGCCTGCCACCCCGCCGCCGGGTCGGGCCCCCGCGCCAGCACCGCCCGGTACGCCTGGGCGCAGTCGCTCAGGCGCTCGTCGCGCGTCGGGTGCGGGTCCGCGAGCAGTGCCGCGAGCTCGGCCAGCGCGCGCTCGCTGCCCGTGTCCGGGCCCGCCGGGTCGGCGTACGGCAGCAGGGTGCAGCGCAGGAAGCGGGCCCAGTCGCCGCCGCGCCTGTCCTCGTACGAGGCGAACAGCTCCACGGTCTCGTCGCACAGCGCGAGCGCCTGCCCGGGCCGGCTGTTGCCCGCGTCGATGACGGCGAGCTCCAGGACCGTCCAGGCCTCGCCGTGCGCGACGCCGATGCGGCGGAAGTCCTGGCGGGCGTCGGTCAGCAGCTGCCGGGCGAAGCCGGAGTTGCGCAGGTTTCCGGTCTGTACGGCGCGCTGGTCGCGGGTGACGCGTCCCGAGTGGTGCCGCGCGCAGGCCAGCCCGTACACGTCGCGCATCCGCGAGAACATCGTCCGCGCGCGTTCCAGCTCCCGTACCGCCTGGTCGTGGTCGCCGCGCTCCTCCAGCGCCTGCCCCAGGTAGTACAGGGTCCACGCCTCGCCGCGCGCGTCCTCGTTGTCCCGGTGCCGGGACAGGGCCTGGCGCAGGCCGTCCGCCGCGGGCTCCGGGTCGCCCGCGACCAGCCGGGCGCGGGCGAGCTGGGTGAGGGCCCAGGCCTCGCCCCGGTCGTCGCGGGTACGTCCGTACAGGTCGAGGCCCGCCCTCAGCTCGACCTCGGCGCGCTGCACCTCACCCATCCGCAGGTACACCTGGCCGAGCTGGAAGTGTGCCCACGCCTGCCCGTGCAGCGACTCGCTGTCCAGGTGCAGGGACAGTGCCTCGGTCAGCAGCTCCAGCGCCACCGCCAGGGACGCCCGGTCGCGCTCCACGGCGGCCAGCGCGTGCAGGTTCCACGCGCGGTCGCCCGCGAGCGAGGGCGCCGACTGGAGGTCGAGTGCCTCGCGCAGCTTCGCCGCCGCCTCGGGGAGGTTGCCCTGGTGGTGCAGGGTGATGCCGAGCGAGCCCAGCGCCCTGGCCGCGCCCGCCTCGTGCTGTGCCTCGAAGTAGAGGTCGACGACGGAGCTGAGGGTCGTACGGGCCTTGTCCAGCTCGCCGAGCTGCCGCGCGGCGATGCCGGTCCGCCACTGCACGGAACGTACGAGCAGCCCCTGGTCGACGGCCTGGGTCAGCTCGCTGATCTCGCCGAGCCGGTACAGGTCGCCGCGCAGCAGGCAGTAGTCGCACAGCGCGCCGAGCAGATTGAGCACGAGGCCCTGGTCGACGCCCTCCGCGTGCCGCAGCGCCGCCGTGATGAACGAGGACTCGTCGTCCAGCCAGCGCAGCGCCGCGTCCAGCGAGGTGAAGCCGTAGGGGCCGAAGTGGTCGGCGCGGGTGGAGTTCTTGCCGTCGACGAGGCGGATCACCGAGTCGGCGAGCTCCCCGTAGTTCTGGATGAGACGTTCCTGCGCGGCCGTCCGCTCGGCCGGTTCCTCCTCGTCGACGAGCCGGGAGTACGCGAAGGAGCGCACCAGGTCGTGCAGCCGGTAGCGGCTGCCCCGCACGTGGTCGATGAGGCCCGCCGCCGCCAGCTCCGCGAGCAGCCGCCGCGCCTCCTGCTCGTCGGTGGCCAGGAGGGCCGCCGCCGCTGCGGCGCCGAGACTGGCGCGCCCCGCGAGGGACAGCCGCCGCAGCAGCCGCCGGCTCTGGTCGGACTGGTCGGCGTAGCGCAGGAACAGCGCCCGCTCGACCGGACCGAGCGCGTCGCGCGGCCCGTACGCGGCGAGGTCGTTCGCCAGGGTGCGCGCACTGCGCTCCTGCCCGAGCGAGGAGGCCGCGATCCGCAGCGCGAGGGGCAGCCCGCCGCACAGCTCCCGCACCCGGTCGGCGGCCTCGCCGTCGTACGGCCCGTACCGCCCGTCCGGCTCGACGGCCTCCACCCGCATCAGCTCCTCCGCGCCCGCCTCGTCGAGCGGCTCCACGGCCAGCTGGTGCACCCAGGCCGGGGTGTCGTCGGGGAGGGCGAGCGGGGCGCGCGCGGTGACCAGCACCAGGCTGTCGGACCGCTCGGGGATCAACGTCCGCACCTGCTCGGGATCGCTCGCGTCCTCCAGTACGACGGTGACCGGAAGCCCGGTCAGGTGCTGGTGGTAGAGATCGGTGAGCCGCTTCAACTGCTGTTCCTGGCTGGCCCGTTCGGACCGCTGGTCGCGGAAGAGGAGCTGGTCGCGCGGCGCCCCGAGCCGGTTGAGGAGGTGCAGGAGCGCGTCCCTGGTCGGCCGGGGCGTCTCGGTGCGCCCCGGCGCCCCGCTGCGCAGATCGACCACGCAGGCACCCCGGAACTGGTCCCGCAGCCCGTGCGCGGCCCGCACGGCGAGCGTGGAACGCCCCGATCCGGGCTCCCCGTACAGCACCACCACCGTCGGCCGCGTCTGGGTGCTCGCCCGTGCGGCGTGCACCCACCGCGCGATCTGTGCCATCTCCGTCCGCCGCCCGGCGAAGGTCCCTTCCGACTCCGGCAGGTGCCCGAACGACTGCTCCAGTACGGACCTGCGCCGCGCGGCGGCACTCCGGTTGGTCCCCTTCGGCACCCCCAGCTGCCCCGGCACCGGCTTCTTCGACGCCCCCGGCACCCGGGCGGCCGCCGCCATCATGCGCTGCTGGTCCAGGTACGGCCGTACGCCCCGCACCTCCAGCGCGGTCAGCCACTGGAGCTTCAACTGCTCGGGCCCGCCCGGCTGTCCGAACGCCCCGGCCCGCCGGTGCGCGGCCGGCCAGTGCGAGGCGGTCACCTTGGCGACGGTCGCCCCGGCGCCCGCGACGGCCACCACGGCACCGGCGGCCAGCGCGGTCCCGGTCGCGGTCCCCAGCGCCAGATCGGCCACGGCGGCGGCGACGGCCGCAACTGCCGTCACCAGTACGGGAGTTCCGACACTTGCCCTGCTGAAACGTTCCGACAGGGGCTTCTGCCCGGCGCCCGCCGCGTCCAGCGCCCGTACGTAGGCCGCGTACTCCTCGGCCGCCGGGGCGGCCAGCTCGTCCAGCATTCCCCGGGCCCGCACCAGCAGCGCCCGCCCGTCGGTCCGCCCCCCGGACCGCCGCACCTCTTCCTCGACCGCCCGTACCAACAACCGCTCAGCTTCCACCCGATGGCTTTCCCGCATGATGCGTCCCCCTCAGAAGCGCCTGCCCGGCTGTGTCAAGTGTCCTGCCAGACAGGCGTCCGCGCGAGTGAGCGGGTGAAGGCGGCGGGACAGGGACTGGGCAGGGACAGGAATCCGTGGGCGGCAGTCCGGTGCGGTCGGGGGCGCGTGGCGGCGAGGTGCGCGGGGCGCCCCGTGCGGGATCCCGGCGACGCGTTCGGGGACCTGCCCGGGACCCTGTGAGAGGCTGGTTCCCATGAACCGGCTGGCTGGTGTGACCTCGCCTTATTTGCTTCAGCACGCGGACAATCCGGTCGACTGGTGGCCCTGGTCGCCGGAGGCCTTCGAGGAGGCACGGCGGCGGGACGTCCCCGTGCTGCTGAGCGTGGGATACAGCGCCTGTCACTGGTGCCACGTGATGGCGCACGAGTCCTTCGAGGACGAGGCGACCGCCGCCCTCATGAACGAGAACTTCGTCTCCGTCAAGGTCGACCGCGAGGAGCGCCCGGACGTCGACGCCGTCTACATGGAGGCCGTCCAGGCGGCCACCGGCCAGGGCGGCTGGCCGATGACCGTCTTCCTCACCCCGGACGCCGAACCCTTCTACTTCGGTACGTACTTCCCGCCCGAGCCCAAGCACGGGATGCCGTCGTTCCCGCAGGTCCTGGAGGGTGTGCGGGCCGCCTGGACCGGGCGGCGGGCGGAGGTCGCCGAGGTTGCCGGGAAGATCGTCAAGGACCTGGGGGAGCGGTCGCTGGCGTTCGGGGCCCCGGAGGGTTCCGCGCTGCCGGGGGAGGAGGAGCTCGCGGCGGCGCTGCTCGGGCTGACCCGGGAGTACGACGCGGTGCGCGGCGGATTCGGCGGCGCGCCCAAGTTCCCGCCGTCCATGGCCCTGGAGTTCCTGCTGCGGCACGCGGCGCGCACCGGCTCCGAGGGCGCCCTGCAGATGGCGTCCGACTCGTGCGAGGCGATGGCCCGCGGCGGCATCTACGACCAGCTCGGCGGCGGCTTCGCCCGCTACTCGGTGGACCGCGAGTGGGTGGTCCCGCACTTCGAGAAGATGCTCTACGACAACGCGCTGCTGTGCCGGGTCTACGCGCACCTGTGGCGGGCCACGGGCTCGGACCTGGCGCGGCGGGTGGCGCTGGAGACGGCCGACTTCCTGGTACGTGAACTGCGCACGGGCGAGGGCGGGTTCGCGTCCGCCCTCGACGCCGACAGCGACGACGGTACGGGGCGCCACGTCGAGGGCGCGTACTACGTCTGGACCCCGGAGCAGCTGCGGGAGGTACTGGGCGAGGACGACGCGCGGCTGGCGGCGGAGTACTTCGGCGTGACGGCGGACGGCACCTTCGAGGAAGGCTCCTCGGTCCTCCAACTCCCGCAGACCGACGCCACCTTGGCCGACGCCGACCGCATCGCCTCGATCCGCGAACGGCTGCTCGCCGCACGGTCGGAGCGCCCCGCCCCCGGCCGCGACGACAAGGTGGTCGCCGCCTGGAACGGCCTCGCGATCGCGGCGCTCGCGGAGGTGGGCGCGTACTTCGACCGCCCGGACCTGGTGGAACGCGCCACGGAGGCGGCGGACCTGCTGGTCCGGCTCCACCTGGACGACCACGCCCGGCTGTTCCGCACCTCCAAGGACGGGCGCGTGGGCACGAACGCGGGCGTGCTGGAGGACTACGCCGATGTGGCGGAGGGCTTCCTGGCACTGGCGTCGGTCACGGGGGAGGGGGCGTGGCTGGAGTTCGCGGGATTCCTGCTCGACCACGTACTGATGCGGTTCGTCGGGGAGGGAGGCGTCCTGTACGACACGGCACACGACGCCGAGAAGCTGATCCGGCGCCCGCAGGACCCGACGGACAACGCCACGCCGTCGGGCTGGACGGCGGCAGCGGGCGCGCTGCTCTCGTACGCCGCCCACACGGGCTCCGAAGCGCACCGCCAGGCGGCGGAAGGGGCGCTGGGCGTGGTGAAGGCGCTCGGCCCGAGGGCCCCGCGCTTCATTGGGTGGGGTCTGGCGGTCGCGGAGGCGGCACTGGACGGGCCGCGGGAGGTCGCGGTGGTGGGCGCGGCGTCGGACCCGGCGGCCCGCACCCTGCACCGAACGGCGCTGCTGGGCACGGCGCCGGGAGCGGTGGTGGCGTTCGGCCCCGCGCCCGGAACGGAATTCCCGCTGCTGAAGGACCGCCCGGAGGGGGCGTACGTGTGCCGGCACTTCGTGTGCGCGGCGCCGACTTCGGATGCGGGGGTGCTGGGGGAGCAGGTGGGGGCGACGCGGAGCTGAGGGGTGTTGTGGGTGGGGGGGCAGGTGGCGGGCCCGGCCACGGCCGGTGGTCAAGGTGCGGGTTCGATGTGGCTGGCCGCGCAGTTCCCCGCGCCCCTGAGTACTCAGGGGCGCGGGGCTGTGTCGATTTGCGGCTCCGCCGCGCGGGCGCGAGCAACCACCCACCGGCCCGCGCGTAAGGAACCCCCGGCCCCGCGGCCAGCGGTTCAGGGAAGGGGCGGGGAGGGGCACTCGCCCGCCGCAGGCGCGACCCGCTCGAACCGCGCGGGAGGCAACCCCCGCCCCACCCCCCTCCCGTACAGCCACCCGTCCACCACCAGAAACCGCCCCGCGAACACGATCGCCATGCTCAGCGCCGTCGCCGCGACCGGCGACAAGGACGCCCACGTCACCAGGAGCGCGGTCAGCGGGATCCGCGCCAGCAGGTCCAGGTTGCCGACCGCCGCGAAGGTCAGGAGGCGGGCGGGCCACGGCCGGTCACCGCGCTGCGTGCGGTAGAGGAGCGCGTCGACCAGGACGAAGTTCCAGAGCAGGCCCGCCTGGTTGGCGATGATTTCGGCGGGGGCGTAGTGCATGTCCCCGGGCGAGGTCAGCAACCAGAGCAGAGCCAGGTTCGGCAGGAAGCCGGAGAGGCCGATCAGCCCGAAGACGGCGAGCCTGGCCCGCGCGTCCGACGTCCGCAGCGTCACCAGGTGGCGCAGGAAGCGGAACCCCTCGCGGAGCGTCGACTTGGACTCACCGGCATGGCGTTCGCCGAATTCGTACGGGACTTCGGCGATGCCGTGCGGCCGGCACCGTACCGCCAGCTCCAGCAGGATCTTGTAGCCGAGCGGCTGGAGGGCCGAAGAGCCACCGTCACCACCACCCCCCGCCCGCTCCACCGCGCGCCGCCGGATCGCGAAGAACCCGCTCATCGGATCGCTCAGCCCCCGCAGCGCACGCGGGAAGAGCGCCTTGGTGAGGAGCGTGGAGGCGCCTGACACCGCCGTCCGGTACCCGCCCGCGAGCCCGGCCCTGCTGCCGCCCGCCGCGTACCGGCTCGCCACCACCAGTTCCGCCGCCGTCTCCTCGCCACGGCGGATCAACTCCGGTACCAGTTCCGGCGGATGCTGGAGGTCCGCGTCGATGACCACGATCCACGGGGCGCGGGCCAGGGCGATGCCCTCGACCACCGCGCCGCCGAGACCGGCGACCGGAGCCGCACGGTGGTGCAGTACGACTGTCAACAGGCAGGCCACGGCGGCCCGTTCGATCACCTCGCAGGTGTCGTCCGTGGAGTCGTCCGCGAAGATCACCTCTGCGGTGAGCGGCGAGTACGCCAGCGCCGAGGTCAGCCGACGGAGCAACTCCTCGACGTTTCCCGCCTCGTTGAAGGTCGGTACGACGACGGAGACGTCGACGGGACACAAGCCCCCGCCCCCGCCCCCGCCCCCGTCCCGCTCCCCGGGAGCATCGTGCGGATCCGGCGTCGTCATCGGACCTCCCCGGACCGTCCGCCACTCCCCGCGCGCACCACCGGCGCCGCCTCCAAGTGTGCGCCCACGTGCGACGTCAGCTCCCAGTCGCGCCGCCCCGTGTACTCCCGCCACACCGCCCGCAGCGCCGCCGCCGCGAGGACCACCGCGTACAGCGGGCCGCCGATCAGCAGCTTCACGTAGTTCCAGAAGCCGATCCGGAATCCGTACTCGCGGCCGAAGTCGTGCAGCGCGACCCCCTCGAAGACCATCATCGCGGCCATCGGCACCATCGGCAGCCAGGCCACCAGCGCGATGGGAAGCGATACGCCGCCCACCCAGGCCAGCAGCAGCCCGAGCGGGATCATGATCCCGGTGGCCGCCTGGAGGAAGGGCGTGGAGAGGGTGTAGCGGGCGAGCACCCGCTGCTTCCAGCCCGGCAGGCGCCGCCATTCGCCCTTGCGCAGCACCTGGAGGAACCCCTGGTTCCAGCGGGTGCGCTGTTTGTAGAGGGCGTAGAGGGAGTCCGGTGTCTCCTCCCTCGTCACGAGTGCCGCGTGGTACGCCACGACCACCTTGGCGCCCCCGCTGGACAGCCGTACGCCCAGGTCACAGTCCTCGGCGAGGCAGTCCCCGTCCCAGCCGCCGGTCTCCCGCAGCAGTTGCGCGCGGACGAAGACGGTGTTGCCGCCCAGCGGGATGAACCCCTTGCGGGCGTGCAGGTGCAGCCGGCTGCGGAACCAGAAGAAGTACTCCAGGCAGTTGCGCAGGCTGTACCAACTGCTGTGGAAGTTCACCAGTTGTACGCCGCCCTGGACGACGTCCGCCCGGTCCCTGCGGAACGCGAAGTCGACATGGCTGAGCAGCTCCGGGTGGACGATGTCCTCCGCGTCGAACACCCCGATCACCTCGCCGCGCGCGTACGGCAGCGCCGTGTTGAGGGCGCGTGGCTTGTTCTTGACCTCGTGCGTGTCGACGATCGTCTGGACCATCTGCGGGTGTTCGGCGGCCAGTTGGTGCGCGATGGCGGCCGTGCCGGGGTCGTCGTGGCCGACGATCAGCACGATCTCGTACCCCGGGTGCTCGATCTTCAGCAGCTGTTCGACGGTGTGCCGCAGCACGGCCTCCTCGTGCCGGGCGGGGACCAGGAGTGAGAACGTCACTCCGTGCTGTCCGTCCGGCTCGGCGAATGCCGTCGATTCCAGCGTTTCCGGCGTACGCCAGGCATGGACCATCCACCACAGCGTGACGGCGGCGGTCGCCATCAGAACGAGCGAGTCCACTAAAAGGACAGCGGAAACCACGAATTTCCCCCTCTTTCCCCCTCGGGCCGATCCCCACGGCCCGTCCCCGTCCGGGAAGTTAGCAGGTCGCTTAAACGTGCGGCAATGAGGTGACTATGTGGTGGCTAGGGGGGTGGCTGTGCGCCGCCGGCAAGCGGAATGCGCATTCGATCTTCATCACTTCCGGAATGGAAGATTCTTCTTATGCCCTGTGGGCCGGTGTGTCATGCTGCTGCCGTATGTCCAGGCCGGGGGGTCGGTGCTGGGCTCCGAGGACCAGGGGGGTACTCGGGCAAGCGGGGGGGGGGGTTCTCATGAGCAATGCCGTGCTGCGCCCAGGTGCTCAACCCGATAGGACGGGCCGGGATTTACGTACTGGGCACTCGGCATCCACATCCGTGTCGGTGGAGACAATTCCGGATTCCTTGAGCGGCATACCGGGAATTGTCACTCGCAGCACAAATTCCGCACCGGCCATCAGCCCCATTCGGCGGCTGTTCCAGCGGGATTTCATGTGGGTCACCCCGCTTCTGCTCGTCGTCGTCGCCGTCCGCGCGTGGAACATCGGCAATTACCCGTTCCCCAATGACGACGAGGGCACCTATCTCGCCCAGGCCTGGGCCGTCCAGAACGGTGAACTCGCCCACTACACCTACTGGTACGACCACCCGCCCTTCGGCTGGATCCAGCTCGCCGGCCTCTCCTGGCTGCCCGCCTGGCTCCTCCCCGACCTGCCGACCTTCGTGCAGGGCCGGATCGCGATGCTGCCCGTGGTTGCCGCCGGGGCCGTCCTGGTCTTCGTCGTCGGGCGCCGGATCGGCCTGAACCGGCCCGCCTCCGCCGTCGCGATGCTCGCATACGCACTGTCGCCGCTCGCGGTGACCCTGCACCGGCAGATCTACCTCGACAACTTCGCCGTCGTCTGGGCCCTGGCCGCCTTCGCCCTCGCCCTCTCGCCCCGCCGCCACCTCTGGCACCACGTCGCCGCGGGCTCCGCCTTCGCCCTCGCGATCCTCTCCAAGGAGACGATCGCCGTCCTGCTGCCGGTGCTCCTGGTGGCCCTGTGGCAGGGGAGCCATCCGCGTACCCGCACCTTCTCCTTCGCGGGCTTCGGCTCGGGACTGGTCCTGACCGGACTGTTCTATCCGCTGTACGCGACCCTCAAGGGCGAGCTGCTGCCCGGCGCCGGACATGTCTCGCTGCTGGGCACGCTCAAGTTCCAGCTGGGCGGCCGCGAGGGCAGCGGCTCCGCCTTCGAGGCCGGCACGGACGCCCACCGGCTCATCCTCGACTGGTTCGCCAGGGACCCGTACCTGCTGGTCGGCGGGTGTGCGGCGGCCGTACTCGCGCTCGCGGTGCGCAGGTTGCGGCCGGTCGCGCTCGCCGTCGTCGTACTGGCCCTGGTCGGGATCAGGCCCGGCGGCTACCTGCCGCAGATGTACGTCGCCCAGCTGCTGCCCTTCCTCGCGCTGGCGGTCACCGGACTCGGCCACGCCCTGCTCGTCCGGCTGCCCGCCCGGCACCGCAGGGCCACCCGCTTCCGTCTCGTCCGGCCACTGGTGGGTATCGCCGCGCTGGCGGCGGTGGCGGTCGCGATCACCCCGCACTGGTACGCCAAGAACCGGGCCACCGTCACGGGTGACGACAACGCCGTCTACTACGCCGCCTCGAACTGGCTGCGCAACGCCCCCGTCGCCGACCGCGCCCGTACCCGCGTCGTCACCGACGGCGTCCTGTGGCTGGACGCGGTCGACGCCGGATACCGGCCCGGCACCGGGGCCATCTGGCACTACAAGCTGGACCAGGACCCGGCCGTCACCGCGAAGATCCCGCGCGGCTGGCGGGACATCGACTACCTGGTGTCCACCCCCGCGCTGCGCGGCGAGCGGCAGAACCTGCCCACGCTGCGCGACCTGTTCGCGCACAGCGACCCGGTCGCCAGCTTCGGCGAGGGCGACGGCCGCATCGACATCCTCAAGGTCAGGAAATAGCGCCAACGGCAACAGCTAACGACAACAGCAACAGCAAGCAGGGGGGAATCAGTGAGAGGCAGCACCCGGCTCATACGTACAAGACCTGTACGTACAAGACCTGTACGCGGCAGACCAACAGCCACCAAATTCCGCTCAACTCGTTTAATCGTCACGGCACTCGCCCTCCTGGCCGCCGCCTTCGGACTCACCCCGCTCACCGCGACACCGGCGGACGCCGCCCCGAATCTCGTCACCAATCCCGGCCTGGAAACCCTCGATACGGGCACCCAGTTCCCGCAGTGCTACGAGAAGTCCGGCTGGGGCAACAACGACTTCAGCTACGCCGTCACCGCCGACGCCCACTCCGGCAGCCGCGCCGTCCGCATCGACCTGACCCGCCGCACCGACGGCGACCGCAAGACGATGATGCTGGAGAACGCCTGCGCGCCGAAGGTCACCGAGGGCCACCAGTACGACCTCTCGCTCTGGTACCGGTCGACCTCGCCGGACGTCGCCCTCACCCTCTTCCGGCACGACAGGACGGCCGGCTGGGTGTTCTGGACCGACCTCAAGACCCTGCCGAAGGCGGCCGCGTACACCCGCGAGGAAGTCCGCACCCCCCAAGTACCGGCCAACACCGACCAGATCACCTGGGGCGCCGCCCTCTACGGCGTCGGCTCCCTCACCACCGACGACTACGCGATGACGGACGCCACCGTCCCCGAACCGCCCGACCCCTGCGAGACGGGCGGCACGGGCGGCACCGGCCCCGAGTGCAAGGGAAAGTGGACGGTCCAGACGGCCCCCTCACCGGTGCGCGCCATCCACTCCGTACTCCTGCACACCGGGAAGGTCCTGCTCATCGCGGGCTCCGGCAACGACCGGGACGCCTTCAAGGCGGGCACCTTCAAGACCACCGTCTTCGACCCGGTCGCGGGCACGTACACCGACATCCCGACCCCCGAGGACTTCTTCTGCGCCGGGCACGTTCAACTCCCGGACGGGCGCGTGCTGGTGGTCGGCGGCAACAAGGACTACGCGTCGGCCGACGGCACCGTCGGCTACAAGGGCCTGAAGACCAGCTACCTCTTCGACCCCGCCCAGAACAAGTACGTCAAGACCAACGACCTGCTCTCCGGCCACTGGTACCCCTCCGCCACCGCGATGGGCAACGGTGACGTGCTCGCGCTCGGCGGCCTCGGCGAGGACTCGTCGGGCACCGTCGTCAACGAGCACTTCTCCTTCGCGCAGAACAAGTGGCTGCCGATGGGCGAGGCCAAGCAGTCCTGGGCGTTCTGGGGGCTCTACCCGGCGATGATCCTGCTCCAGGACGGCCGCCTCTTCTACAGCGGCAGCCACACCTTCGGCCCCGGGCTGCCCGGCACCGGAGCGTCCGTCTACGACTACGACAAGAACACCATCACCGACGTCCCCGGCCTGCGGAAGAAGGACGAACGCGACCAGTCCGCGTCCCTGCTGCTGCCGCCCGCCCAGGACCAGAAGGTGCTCACCGCGGGCGGCGGCAACCACACCGTCTCGCCGGACGCGCACCGGCTCGTCGACCTGATCGACCTCAAGGCGGCCTCGCCCGAGTACCGGCCGGGCCCCGACCTTCCGCAGGGCACCTACCAGGACGGCACCCCGCAGAAGGGCGACGAGGGCAAGGTCTACCTCTCGACCGTGATCCTCCCGGACGGCAAGGTCCTGGAGACCGGCGGCGCCCTGCACACGTACCGCGAGGACCCCGTCTTCGAGGCCTCGATGTACGACCCGGCCACCAACACCTTCGCGCCGGGCCTGGCCACCGACCCGGTCCCGCGCACCTACCACTCGTCCTCGACGCTGCTGCCCGACGGGCGCGTGCTGAGCGTCGGCGACAACCCGGGCGACGGCTCCTTCGACCAGCGGGTGTCGATCTACCAGCCGCCGTACCTCTTCAAGGGCGCCCGCCCGCAGATCACCTCTCTCGCCTCACCGAACTGGGCGTACGGTTCCAGCCAGCGGATCACCGTCGACACCCCGGTGGTCAAGGCCAGCCTGATCCGCCCGGCCGCCGTCACCCACTCCTCCGACCCCAACCAGCGCTATGTCGACCTCCCGATGACCGTCGACGGCAACACCATCGACCTCTCCCTCACCAGCAACCCCAACCTGGCCCCGCCCGGCTGGTACATGCTGTCCGTCGTCGACACGAAGGGCGTCCCGTCGGTCTCCAAGTGGGTGCGGATCGGCCCGCAGGGGCAGATCGCCGCCCAGCGGGTGCAGAGTTACGCCGATGAACTGAACGCCGCCCCCAACCCGCCCCAGCACCACGGCGGCGCCAAAACCGGCAAGGTCGGCAAGGACGGCAAGGCCAAGTCCCCGCAGGGCATCAGGATCGGCGAGGGCTACGACGGCTGCGACCACGCCTACGGCAAGGTCAGCACCTGCGTGCCGTGGAACTTCCCCGAGCTGGAGTCGGCCGTCGACAAGTGCGAGTGGCTCAAGTCCAAGGGGTACGGGCCGCTGGACGCGCGGCGCGACCGGCACGGGCTCGACCGGAACGGGGACGGCAAGGCGTGCGGGAAGGGCGACTTCCCGGCAGCCGGTAAGAAGCCCAACCCAAAACCGCACCACTGAGCACGGCACCACTGAGCACCGCACCACCGGGGGCCTCATCCGTCGACAAGGGTGAGGCCCCCCTCGAACGTCCGCAGCATCCGGTCGATCAGCTCCACCAGATCGTCCCGCTGCCCGCGCTCGGCCCAGTACAGCGTGGTCTCCAGCACGGCCGCCAGCAGACTCGTGGCGAAGATCCGTACCTCCAGCTCGCCCGCCTCCCGGCCGGTCCGCTCGGCGATCACCCGGCCGAGCATCCGGCTGGTGGCGCTCACGCTCTCCACCATCCGGGCCCGTACGGCGGGCACCTCCAGCATCAGCCGGGTGCGCAGCAGCACCTCGTCCGGCTGCTCGTCGAGGGACCTGCGCAGGGCCGCCGTCACCACGGCGCGTACCGATTCGAGGAGCGGCTCGCCGGTGGGCCGTGACCGCAGGGCGTTCTCCATGGCCGGGTCGTGGTCGTCGGTGAGGACGATGTCCTCCTTCACCGGGAAGTACCGCAGCACGGTGCTCGGCGACACCTCCGCCTCCGCCGCGATCTGCTCGACGGTGGTGGCGTCCCAGCCCTGCGCGGAGACCAGCCGGAAGGTGGCCCGGCGGATCTCCAGACGAGTCTTGATCTTCTTGCGTTCCCGCAGGCCGGGACGGGTGTCCGGGGCGGCGGCAGGGGTACGGGGGGCGGCCATGGCGCCATTGTCGGCCATCACTGACACGCCCTAGTAGGCCACCAGCGCGATGGCCACGTAGTGCGCGGCGAAGGCGGCGAGGGTGAGGGAGTGGAACACCTCGTGGAAGCCGAAGTAGCGCGGTGAGGGGTTGGGGCGCTTGATGCCGTAGATCACGCCGCCCGCGCTGTAGAGCAGTCCGCCGACGACGACCAGGACCAGCACCGCGACGCCGCCCTCCCGCATGAAGTCCGGCAGGAAGAAGACGGCCGCCCAGCCCATCGCGATGTAGCAGGGGGTGTAGAGCCAGCGCGGGGCGCCGACCCAGAAGACCCGGAAGGCGATGCCCGCCCCGGCCGCCAGCCAGATCGCCCACATCATGGTCGCGCTGGTCTTCTCGGGCAGCAGCAGCATCATGAGCGGCGTATAGGTGCCCGCGATGATCAGGAAGATGTTCGCGTGGTCCAGCCGGCGCAGCACGGCCTCGCCGCGCGGGCCCCAGGTGCCCCGGTGGTAGACGCCGCTGACGCCGAAGAGCATGCACGCGGTCAGGACGAAGACGGTGCAGGCGAGCCGGGCTCTGGTGGTGTCGGCGAGCGCGATGAGCACGATCCCCGCGATCACGACCGCCGGGAACATTCCGGCGTGCAGCCAGCCGCGCATCCGCGGCTTGATCGGATCGAGGAGGGAGTCGGTCTCGGCGACCCGAGTGGCGGGCACGGCATGCGGCGTCATGCCCTGAATGCTACCTACGGCTCCGTAAGTACAGGCTGTGAGTGGTGATGCTCACGTAAGGGGCATGTGTGGGGGAGTGGCGATGCTCACGTGGGCGGCCCTCTGGACATATGGGCGGAACACCCGGATGATCAAATGAGTGCGGTCGGCACCGGATGAGCGCCAGGGAATACGCAGTGAAGCATCCGGGTCGCAGCCCCCACGGGGCAGAAACCAACAATTCCCTCGTTTAGGAGCAATCGTGGCGCGCGACATCGCGGCTCCCACCACCGTCCCCACCAACCACCGGGAGCTGGTCTCCTGGGTCGACGAGATCGCAGCCCTCACCGAGCCCGACCGTGTCGTGTGGTGCGACGGGTCCGAGGCCGAGTACGAGCGGCTCTGCGAAGAGCTCGTCGCCAAGGGCACGTTCAAGAAGCTCGACGAGATCAAGCGCCCGAACTCCTACTACGCCGCCTCCGACCCGACCGACGTCGCACGCGTCGAGGACCGGACCTTCATCTGCTCCGAGAAGGAGGAGGACGCGGGCCCGACCAACCACTGGAAGGCCCCCGCCGAGATGCGGGAGATCTTCCAGGGCAAGGACGGCCAGGAGGGCCTCTTCCGCGGCTCGATGCGCGGCCGCACGATGTACGTCGTCCCGTTCTGCATGGGCCCGGTCGGCTCGCCGCTGTCCGCGATCGGCGTGGAGATCACCGACTCGGCGTACGTCGCCGTCTCGATGCGCACCATGACCCGGATGGGCCAGCACGTCCTGGACGAGCTCGGCACCGACGGCTTCTTCGTGAAGGCCGTCCACACCCTCGGCGCCCCCCTCGCGGAGGGCGAGGCCGACGTCCCGTGGCCGTGCAACTCCACCAAGTACATCTCGCACTTCCCCGAGGACCGCGAGATCTGGTCGTACGGCTCGGGCTACGGCGGCAACGCCCTGCTCGGCAAGAAGTGCTACGCCCTGCGCATCGCGTCCGTCATGGCCCGCGACGAGGGCTGGCTGGCCGAGCACATGCTCATCCTCAAGCTCACGCCCCCGCAGGGTGAGTCCAAGTACGTCGCCGCCGCCTTCCCGTCCGCCTGCGGCAAGACCAACCTCGCCATGCTGGAGCCCACGATCTCCGGCTGGAACGTGGAGACCATCGGCGACGACATCGCCTGGATGCGCTTCGGCGAGGACGGCCGCCTCTACGCGATCAACCCGGAGGCCGGTTTCTTCGGCGTCGCGCCCGGCACCGGCGAGCACACCAACGCCAACGCCATGAAGACCATGTGGGGCAACTCCGTCTTCACCAACGTCGCGCTCACCGACGACAACGACGTCTGGTGGGAGGGCATGACCGAGGAGCCGCCGGCCCACCTCACGGACTGGAAGGGCAACGACTGGACCCCCGAGTCCGGCACGCCCGCCGCCCACCCCAACGCCCGCTTCACCGTCCCGGCCGGACAGTGCCCGATCATCGCGCCCGAGTGGGAGGACCCCAAGGGCGTGCCGATCTCGGCGATCCTCTTCGGCGGCCGCCGCGCCACCGCCGTCCCGCTGGTCACCGAGTCCTTCGACTGGCAGCACGGCGTCTTCCTCGGAGCCAACGTCGCCTCCGAGAAGACCGCCGCCGCCGAGGGCAAGGTCGGCGAGCTGCGCCGCGACCCGTTCGCCATGCTGCCGTTCTGCGGCTACAACATGGGCGACTACATGAACCACTGGGTCAAGGTCGGCGCCGACAAGCCCGACCAGTCCAAGCTCCCGAAGATCTACTACGTGAACTGGTTCCGCAAGAACGACGCGGGCAAGTTCGTCTGGCCCGGCTTCGGCGAGAACAGCCGCGTACTGAAGTGGATCGTCGAGCGCCTGGACGGCAAGGCCGACGGCGTCGAGACCCCCATCGGCATCCTGCCGACCAAGGAGTCCCTCGACACGGACGGGCTCGACCTCCCCGAGGCCGACCTCGACTTCCTCCTCACCGTCGACAAGGAGGCCTGGCGCGAAGAGGCCGCCCTGGTCCCCGAGCACCTCAACACCTTCGGCGACCACGCTCCCAAGGAGCTGTGGGACGAGTACCGCGCGCTGGTCAAGCGCCTGGGCTGAGCCGAGGCCCCTCCAACTGTGGTGGATCCGGCCCGCACAACGGCGTGCGCGGCTGGGCACACCGCCGGTGAGCCGGTAACGGCTCCCGCTGTACGTGTCGGCACCGGGCCTGTCCCCCGGTGCCGGCCAACCCTCTCCCCTTCCGGGTGCACGAACACCCGGAAGGGGGTACGAGGGCCGCGACTCGAATCGATATGAATCCGCCCTGACCTGTGGGATCAACCCGGAACGAGCAGCGGCAAGGCCCCCGAAGCCCCCTCACGGCATCGGGGGCCGCCTCCTTTCCTCCAGGTAGTGGGCGTGGGACTCGCGTTCCTGGTCCACCGCGTCGCGCAGTGTTGCCGCCACTCCCACCAACTCCTCTTGCAACAGTTGCAGTTGGTGTTCCAGCAGGCGTTCCGGGGGTTCATTGCCGGGGCTGAAGCGGGTCCACCAGCGGGCGCGCAGGTACGTGTCCACCGCTTCCGGTACGTCCTCGCGGACCGCGCGGCGCAGTATGTGGAACGAGTCAGGGTCGCTCGCCCACTCCCCGTGGCCGACCAGGGCTGCCAGCAGCGCGTCCAGTTCGGTGAGCCTGCCCGAGGCGGCCGGTGGCAGTTCCACCGACGCCACGTACTCCCGCAGCCGCCCGAAGTCGCCCCGCAGTACGTCCAGTTGCTCGGCCGCGTCCGGGAAGTGCGGTACGGCGACGCGCTCGGGCGGGGCGAGCAGGGCGCCCGCCCCGTACAGCCCGGCGACGACCAGCGGCCAGTACGCGCCGGCCACCCCGGTGAAGGTGAGCGCGAGCCCGGCGAGGCCGCCCGCGCAACCGGCGAGGTTCTTTCCGGATTCCAGGAACCCCCACACCCGCCCCCTACTGGTAGCCACGGATCTCCTCGAAGGCCCGGTCCAGCGAGCCCGTCGTCGCGTCGAAGAGCTGTCCGCCGGTCAGTTCGGCGATGTGCTCCAGCTCGCTGCGGTCGGAGTCGCCGAAGAGGACGGGGAAGACCGGGGTGCGGCGCTGCTCGGCGGGCAGGGCCGCGTAGAAGTCGTCGAAGTCCGACGCGGAGTCGCCCGCTGTGTTCTGGCCGTCGGTCATCAGCACGATGCTGGTGAAGGTGGCGCCGCGCGGGCCCAGTTGCTCGTACGCCGCGCGCAGGCTGCTGTAGACGGCGGTGCTGCCCGCTGCCTCCAGCGACCCGGCCGACCGGCGGATCGCGTCGAGTGCGGCGGCGGGTCGCGCCGGGTCCACGCTGTGCGTGGTCACGTCCTTGATGTTCGATCCGAACGGCATCAGCGTCACCGTCTCCCGGTCCCGGAACCGCCGCCCGACGGGCGAATCGGTGGTGCCGGTGAGCCGCCCCAGCGCCGCCTTCAGGCCGGTGAGCCGGTCACCCGCCATCGAGGCGGAGGTGTCGAGCACGTACACGGTCCGCGAGGGGCGCCGCAGTTCGTTCTCGTAACTGGCGAGCAGCCCGTCCGCGACCGACCGCGACCCCGGGAACGGCAGCTCCCGGCGCGCGCCGCCCGGCACGGCGGCCGTTCCGCCGGTCACCGGCCGCCGGAAGGTCCTGGTGGAGATCTCCCGCTGGGCCGCCGCCGACCGCAGATAGCCGGTCAGCTTCGTCCCGTCCTCCTTCGCCCGCGCGGACGCCGAAGTCAGCAGCGAGAAGGGGTAGTCGGCGGTCACCACCCCGTCCCTGGGGCGGATCACCGTCAGCCCGGCACTCTCGTCGCGGTTCATGGTCAGCAGCACCGACTCGTAGTTGATCAGTGCGTCGACCTCGCCGCGCCGGGCGTAGGCGCGCGCCAGCCAGCCGGACGACCCGGAGGTCAGTTCCTGCCCGGCGAAGAACTTCTTCAGCTTCGGTGTGGCCGCCGCGACGTCCTTGTCGCTGAGCGCGCCCTGCGCCCGTGACAGTGCGGAGGCGACCGAGACGAGCGCCGAGAACCCGGAGTGCGACCGCACCGGATCGGTCATCCCATACGTCAACTTCCCTGCGGCGACCACCTGTTGTACGTCGCCCCAGGTCACCTCGCCCCCCGACCAGCCCAGCCGCTTCGCCGCCGCGTCCCGTACCCCGATCGCGACGGGCGAGGTCATCACCGGTGTCTCGGAGGTCACCTTCCCGGCCGCCTCGGGGCGCAGCCGCAGATAGTCGTTGGACGACAGCCACACCGCGTCGTACGACTTGTCGGCCTTGCCGGACGCGATCTGCTCGATGGCGTCGAGCGTCCCGGTCCAGGTGGGCCGCACCTCAACACCCGTACTCTTCCTGGCCTGTTCGAGAACCGGCACCATGTCCGCGAGCTCGCTCGACGCGAGGACCCGCAGGGTGCCCGCCCGGGGCGCACCGTCGTCGGGAGGCTTCGCCGTACCCGTGGAGGAACAGCCGCTCAGCGCCCCGATCAGCACGGCCGCGCACAGCCCCGCCACCGCCCGGACTCTCACCGCAGACCCCCCTCGGTGCCGTCCGTGGCCCGCGAACGCTCCAAGTAGCCACTGGCCACGGCGAGTTCGCCGGACAGCGACTCCACGGTCGCGGCCATCGCCTCGGTCGCCCGGGCCTTGTACGTGTCGATGGCGTCCAGCGTCGAGAAGATCTCCCGGAACGCCACCCGCAGCGTCTCCGCGCCCACCGCCGGTTCGGCCGCGATCCGCTGGATCTCGCCGCTCTGCGAGGAGAGCATCGCCGCGTTGTCCCGGATCAGCCCCTCCGTCGTGCCGCGCAGCGCGTTGACCTGGTCGACGACCTGCTTCTGCTTCTCCAGTGCGGCGGCCAGCATGACCGCGATGCGCAGGGCCGTCACGGTCGTGGTCGCGGCCCGGTCGACACCCTTGATGAGCTCGTCGTTGTTGCGCCGTACGACATCCATCGCCAGGTACCCCTGGGCGCAGACCGCGAGCTGGGTCAGCAGGTCCTGGTGCTTCTGCCGTACGGGGAACAGCACGTCGACGCGCAGCGCGTCCGCCTGTACGGGGTCGGTGGCCTCCGCCTCGCCCACCCGCTGCTCGACCGCCGCGTCCAGCGCCTCGGTCAGCACCACGTACTCCTGGAGCTTGCCCATGGTGTCCCAGAGGCGGCCCCGCTCGGTGTGCAGGGCGGCGTTGTCGCGCCGCAGTTCGTCCTGCCCGCCCTTGAGCGAGCTGACGATCCGGTTCAACGTGCCCTGCGCGGAGGCGTACTTGGCGACGTGGTCGCGCAGCCGGTTGCCGCCGGGCAGCTTGGCGAGGAGGCGGCGGGCCCCGCGTGCGGGGGTGTCGCGGGGGTCCAGGTCCTCGACGGTCCTGCGCAGTTCGACCAGCGAACCGCCGACCCGCGACTGCGCGTCCTCGCCGTCGCCGGACAGTGAGCGCAGGGTCCGGTCCAGCATCCGGTTCGACTGCTGGGAGGCGCCCCGGATCTCCCCGCCGCCGAGTGCGGCGATCTCGTTGATCCGGGTGGCGAACTCCGGTGACCTGGCGTCGAGTCCGGCCAGCGAGCCGACGTACTCGGCGGCCCGGCGCGCCATTTCCTCCCGTACCGCGTCCGTCACCGGTACGAGCCCGGCGGCCTGCTCGACGCGGACCGGTGCCACCGGCTCCGGCGGTGTCAGCACCAGCGGTGTCTCTGCTGTGGTCATCACGATCCCCCCTGTGCGCGCCGCGCCAGCTCGTGCAGCACCTCGGAGGTGGGCACGGGAGCCTGGCGGACGCCGGTCAGTGTCCGGTTGAGATACGAGGCGTACGGAGCGGTCGCCGTCACGAACTCGCCCGGCGCGCCCTGCGGCCGGAACCCGTGCCGCACGGCCAGCGCCCGCAGCTTCGGATCCGACACCAGCAACTCCCCGACCTCGCGCCCGGGTTGGGTGATCGGCACCACGGTGTGATCGCTGCTCACGGTCGTGTCCGGGTAGAGCACGACCAGATCCCCGGCCGCGTCCTTGCGCAGCAGCAGCGAAGCCACCTGCGACTCGTAGACGAGCACCAGCGGATTGCCGACACCGCTCACGAAGTCCCGGAACGGCGCGTCGCTGCTGGTCTGCTGTGCCCCCTGTACGGAGACCAGCTTCCGCAGCAGCGGAGCCGTCCGGGCCACGGCCGCGGGACCGTCGGCGACCCGCCCGCCGTCGGCCACGTAGGAGGCGGCGGCCAGATAGAGCGCCCCGGAACTGGAGGCCCCGGGATCGGTCGTCGATACGAAGACCGAACCCCCCAACTCCCCGTACTTCTCGGCCCCCTTGAGCTGCTGCCAGGTTCGCCCCCGCTCGGCGGCGTCCAGGAACTTCTCCATCCGGAGCGTTCCCGAGCTCTTCCCCCGCAGCGTCACGAGACCGGCGTCGGCCAGTACCCGCGCCGCGCTGCCGTGCGCGACGACGACCAACGGCGAATAGAAGGGCCGCAGCGGCCCGCCTCCGAGCCCCGTCTTCTTCCGCAGCTCATCGGCCGGCGCCTTGCTCGCCGGGAAGACGAAGTCATAACCCTTGAGCGGGAGTTGCTCCATGGCCCAAGAGCCTGAAGTCTCCGCCCGTACGGTGTAGCCCTTGGCAGCGAGGGCCTGCACCACGTCGGGATCGGCGAAGAACTCCGCCTTCTCCGATCCGATCACTCCACGCACGGTCTTCGTTGCCGTGCCCGGGCCTGTGCCCGTGTCCTTTCCATCGCGGCCTGCCACGACGGCTACTGCCACACCGCCGACCAGCAGCACCGCCAGGACGATTCCCAGGATGCGTCTCACACGGGCACAGTGCCCCCGGAAACCCACGTTCCGGACGGAGTTGGGTGAACGCGGGGTGTACGTCCGATCCCAGAACGCAACCGGAACGGGTGGCACCTGAAGCAGGCGGCACCTGGAACGGTGGCACCCGGAATGGTGGCACCCGGTCCACGGGCCTCCGCGGCCGTGGACCGGGGCCGATCAGGGGCTGACCGGGTCAGCGGTGGAGGCGGCCGCCAGGTGCACGTCCATGCGCTGGGCGGCGAGGATCGCGGCGGCGGTGTCGGCCCGCGAGGCCGCGACCACCAGGGCGCGGCCCGCGAGGGCGTGCGCGCGGCGGTGCAGGGCGGCGGGGGTCTCGCGGCGGTGCCCGGCGTGCCGGGCGGGCGGGGCGCCGCGCAGTCGCGCCACCTGGACGGCGATGCGGTCGGCGGCGGTGCCGAGGCCGAGCTCGTCGGTCACCGCGAGCAGGGCGGAGAGGTGCCCGGCGAGCTGGATGTCGAGCTCCTCCTCGCGGGTGCGGTGCGGGAAGCGGGAGGAGTCCTCGGTCATCGAGTGGACCGACTTGGTGCGGATCGGCTCGTACATGGGATGACCTCCGGCATCGTCGAACGGGCGGCAGTCGACGGAACTCAACGACTGCCAGGAGGTCATCCTAGCTTAGATCCAGTCTAAAGTTGACCACTCTCACTACTACTGTTGCGGCTGCTGCCGCTTCAGTGCTGTCCGTACCCGTCCAGGAAGTTCCCGATACGGGTCACGGCGTCCGCGAGGTCCTTGGCGTTGGGCAGCGTCACGATGCGGAAGTGATCGGGCTCCGGCCAGTTGAACCCGGTCCCGTGCACGACCATGATCTTCTCGGCCCGCAGCAGGTCGAGGACCATCTGCCGGTCGTCCTTGATCTTGTAGACGTTCGGGTCGAGCTTCGGGAAGAGGTACAGCGCCCCCTTCGGCTTCACACACGTCACGCCGGGAATCTGCGTGAGCAGGTCGTACGCGGTGTTGCGCTGCTCCAGGATCCGCCCGCCCGGCAGCACCAGGTCGTCGATCGACTGCCGCCCGCCGAGCGCGGTGGCCACCGCGTGCTGCGAGGGCATGTTCGCGCACAGCCGCATGTTGGCGAGGATGGTGAGCCCCTCGATGTACGAGGAGGCGTGCGCCTTCGGCCCGCAGACCGCCATCCAGCCGCTGCGGTAGCCCGCGACGCGGTAGTTCTTGGAGAGCCCGTTGAAGGTGAGGACCATCAGGTCGGGGGCGAGGGCGGCGGTCGGGGTGTGGGTGGCGCCGTCGTACAGGATCCGGTCGTAGATCTCGTCGGAGCAGACGATGAGGTTGTGCCGCCGGGCGATCTCGGTGAGCCCGCGCAGCATCTCGTCGTCGTACACCGCACCCGTGGGGTTGTTCGGGTTGATGATGACGAGAGCCTTGGTGCGGTCGGTGATCTTCCGCTCGATGTCCGCGAGGTCGGGCATCCAGTCGGCCTGCTCGTCGCAGCGGTAGTGCACGGCGGTGCCGCCGGCGAGGGAGACGGAGGCGGTCCACAGCGGATAGTCGGGCGCGGGGACGAGTACCTCGTCGCCGTCGTCGAGCAGGGCCTGCATCGACATCTGGATCAGCTCGGAGACACCGTTGCCAAGGTAAATGTCCTCGACGTCGAGGTCGATGCCCTTGGTCTGGTAGTGCTGCATCACCGCACGGCGCGCGGACAGCAGGCCCTTCGCGTCCCCGTAGCCGTGCGCGCTGCCGAGATTGCGGAGGATGTCCTCCAGGATCTCGGGCGGGCACTCGAACCCGAAGGCCGCGGGGTTGCCCGTGTTGAGCTTGAGAATGCGGTGTCCGGCCGCCTCCAGCCGCATCGCCTCCTCAAGCACCGGTCCCCGGATTTCGTAACAGACGTTGGCGAGCTTCGTTGACTGGATCACCTGCATGCGGCGAGCTTACGGGGGTGGGGCGGGTGGTGCCGGGGATTAGGCGCTCGGTCCCCCGGCCGGTGGGGGAACCGCTCCGGAAGCGTCTTCCATCGCAAAGCACGAGGGTGCCCTGGCTGGCGGAAACGTAAGTGCGGCCCGGCGGGCGGCTGGGAAACCTTCCGGTGGGGGGAGGGGGCGTGGCATACATCACGCGGGGGTCCCGCTGCGCGGGGCCATTCCCCTCCCCGCCCCTTCCCGGCTGTGACATTTGCGGCTGCCGCCGCGTGGGGGGCGGTGGTGGGGGTGGGGGTCCGCTGCGCGGGGCGTTTCCCCTCCCCGCCCCTTCCCGAAACTGGGGCGCTGCCCCAGACCCCGGCCCGGGCGGTCCGGGCGGGGGTGGGTGGGCTGCCGGCCCCCGGGGTGGGGCAGAGGTGGCGGGCCCGGCCACGGCCGGTGGTCAAAGTGCAGGTGGGTTCGTGGCTGGCCGCGCAGTTCCCCGCGCCCCTAGGTGCCTAGGGGCGCGGGGAACTGCGCGAGCAACCCACCACCGGCCCGCAGGTCCGAACCCCTGGCCCCGCGGAGCGGTTTAGGTGAAGGGGCGGGGTTGGGGCATCGCCCGCCGCAGGCGCGACACCGCACAACGCTTCCGGCGGCGCGCGGCGGCAGTCGCAAATTCAGCGCAGTGGGGAGTGGCATCGCCCGCCGCAGGCGCTTCCTCAGGCCCTGCGGATGGCTCGTCCCGCCAGCACGTCCGTCCGCCGCCCGCCCTCAACCACGAAACGCCCGTCGATCAGCACATGCGGAATCCCGACCGGCAGCGTCCTCGGCGCCTCGAAGGACGAGCCCGCCGCGACCGTCTCCGGGTCGAAGAGCACCAGGTCCGCCCGGTACCCCTCGCGCACCAGCCCCCGGTCCGCAAGCCGCAGCCGCGCGGCCGGGCGCGAGGTCAGGTGGGCGACCGTTTCCTCCAGCGAGAGGACGCCCAACTCCCTCGCGTACCGCCCCAGATACTGCGGGAAGGTGCCGTACGCGCGCGGGTGTGGCTTGTAGCCCTGGAGGATGCCGTCGCTGCCGCCGGTGTGCACCCGGTGGCGCATGATGGCCCGCACGTTCTCCTCGTGGCCGACGTGCTGGAGGATCGTCGAACCGAGCCGGTCGTTGATCAGCAGCCGCCGCGCGGTCGTCCACGGCGCCTCCCCGCGCGAGGCGGCGGCCGCCGCGACGGTCTTGCCGACGCAGCCCGCCAGACCGGGGTCGGCGACCCCCGAGATCTCGATGGTGTCCCACTCGATCGGCACCCCGTGACAGCCGTCCGACCCGATCTCCTCCATGTGGTGGCGGATCTTCTCGGCCGTCCCGTCGTCCCGCAGCCGCGCCAGGATCGACTCGGGGCCGCCCTCGCTGGCCCAGCTCGGGAGCATCGCGGCCAGCGTCGTACAGCCGGGGGTGTAGGGGTACGTGTCGAGGCTGATGTCCGCCCCGCCGGCCAGCGCGTCGTCGAGGAGGGCGAGCAGGTCGGGGGCCCTGCCCTTGTTCACGCCGAAGTTCATGGTGGCGTGCGCGAGGTGCAGCGCGCAGCCCGCCGAACGCGTGAGCTCGACCATCTCCCCGTACGCCTCCAGGGCCCCGGCCCCGTACGAGCGGTGGTGCGGGCAGTAGTAGCCGTCGTACGAGGCGACCACCCGGCACAGCTCGGTGAGCTCGGCGTCGTCGGCGTACATGCCGGGCGTGTACGTCAGCCCGGACGACATGCCGACCGCGCCCTGCTCCATGCCCTCGGCCACCAACTGCCGCATGCGGTCGAGCTGTTGGGGGGTGGCGGGCCGGTCGTCCCAGCCGACGGCGTGCATCCGTACCGTCCCCTGCGGAATCAGGTACGCCGCGTTGACCGCGATGCCCTGCCCGCCGAAGTTCCGGTCGAGCCGGTCCAGGTACTCGCCGACCGTGCGCCAGTCGAAGTCGATGTCCGAGCCGTCACCGTTCCAGCCGGTTATCGCCGTACGGACCTCGGCGAGGGTGCGGTCGTCGACCGGCGCGTACGAGAGGCCGTCCTGCCCGAGGACTTCGAGCGTCACCCCCTGGGCGGCCTTCGCGCTGTGGTCCGGGTCGCGGAGCAGCGCGAGGTCGGAGTGGGCGTGCATGTCGATGAAGCCGGGGGAGAGGACGAGCCCGTCGGCGTCCAGCACCCGCCGCGCGGTCAGCCGTTCACCGCGCCCGGAACCGGTGCGGCTGATGGTGACGATGCGGCCGTCCGTGATGCCGACGTCGGCGAGGTAGGAGTCCCCGCCCGAGCCGTCGACGACCCGTGCACCGCGTATCGCGAGATCCATGAGGAAACGGTCCTTTCTCGTCGGCTCAGAAGAACGTACGGATGAACTCGACGACCGTGCCGTCCGCGTCGACGACCGGGATCAGCTGCCACTTGTCGAAGATCGTGCACGGGTGGGAGAGCCCGAGGCCGACCCAGTCGCCGACCTCCAGGTCCGCGCCCTCGTCCGTGGACACCCAACCGTGCTGGTCGGAAAGGCCGGTGACGGTGATGCCGGTCGCCGGGCGGACCTTGCCGTCACGGGCGGACCGCACCACCTGCGCCTCGGGCAGATGCAGGTCGTACGCCGCGTCGCGCTTGCCCGCGTTGACGAACGCCTGCCGCGGGGTCGGCCGCGACACCACCTGCGCCCACAGCCGGAACGCGGGCTGGAGCTCGCCCTCCTCCGGTACGCGGTTGAAGGGGGTGAGCTCCTTGTAGTGGCCGTCGTCGTGCGAGACGTACGCACCCGAGCGCAGCAGCTTGAGCACCGGCCGCGACAGCTCCGGGATCTCGGCGAAGACGTCGGCGACGGCGTCGAACCAGGCGCTGCCGCCCGCGCTCACCACGATCTCGTCGAGGTCGAGGCCGGGGTCGGCGGAGAACCGGCCCGCGCGGTCGAACTCCACCGCGAGGGTGACGAGTTCGCGCAGCCAGGACCGGACGCGTTCGCCGTCCGCCTTGGGCACCTCGCCCTCGTAACCGGCCACGCCGACCAGCCGCAGCGTGCCCGTCGCGGCCACCGCGTCGGCGACCCGCGCGCAGTCCGCCGGGGTCCGCGCCCCGGTACGGGCACCCTCGCCCGCGCCCAGCTCCACCACCACGTCCACCGGACGCGAGGCGCCCGCCGCGCGCAGGGCCTCGTCCATCAGCTCGACGCCGCGCACCGAGTCGACGTAACAGACGAACCGGAAGTCCGGGTCCGCGTCCAGCTCGCCCGCGAGCCAGCGCAGGGCGGCGGCGTCGACGACCTCGTTGGCGAGGAAGATGCGGCTGATGCCGAACGCGCGGTAGACACGGGCCTGGTGCGGGACGGCGGCGGTGATTCCCCAGGCGCCGCGCGCCAGTTGACGCTCGAAGAGCTGCGGGGACATGGTCGTCTTGCCGTGCGGGGCGAACGCCAGGCCGTGCCGTTCGGAGTACGTCTCCAGCAGGGCGAGGTTGTGGTCGAGGGACTCGGCGGAGAGGGCGAGCAGGGGAGTGGTGAAGCCGCCGTCGAAGATGCCGCGGCGCTCGGCGGCGAGCTCGCCGACCGTGAGCCCGGCCGCCTCGGCATCCGCCGGGAGCGCCTTGAACCGATGGGTCACGAGCTCCTGTGCGAGCTCCGCTGCTGTCTGCTGCACTCCCATGACGGGGTCCCTCCATCCACCGCCGTTGCAAATAATGCAACGGCCATTGCGTATATCGCTCACCGATGTCTAACATCCGAGCCGTGTCCGCACAACAGTCAGGTACAGGTACAGGTACGAGGCCAGGTCCCGTGACCACCGACGTCGTCTGTCTCGGCGAGTCCATGGTCACCTTCCTCCCCTCACGCCCGGGACGTCTCGCCGACGTGCCGTCCTTCGTCCGCACCATCGGTGGCGCCGAGTCCAACGTGGCCTGCGCGCTCGCCCTGACCGGGCACGCGACGAAATGGGTCAGCCGGGTGGGCACGGACGGCTTCGGCACGCACCTCCTCGACGCCATCGGCGCCTACGGGGTCGACGTCGGCTCCGTCGTCCGCGACCCGGCCCGCCCCACCGGCGTCTACTTCCGCACGGCGGACGACCGCGAGCACGCGGACCACGAGGTCATCTACTACCGGACCGGCTCCGCCGCCTCCGCCATGTCCCCGGACACGGTCCCGCGCGAGGCCCTGCACGCCACCCGGGTGCTCCACCTCTCCGGCATCACCGCCGCCCTGTCGGCCGACTGCCTGACCCTGATGCGCACCCTGTGCGCCCCGGCGGCCGGCCGCCCCCTGCTCTCCTTCGACGTGAACTACCGCCCCGGCCTCTGGAGCGCCGCCGGCGCCGGAGCCCCGGTCCTGCTCGACCTGGCCCGCCACTCGGACCTCGTCTTCGTCGGCGAGGACGAGGCCGCGGCCGCCTGGGGCGTACGGGGCGGACCGCACGCGGTCCGCGAGGCGCTGCCGGAACCGGCCGTACTGGTGGTCAAGCAGGGCGCGGCGGGCGCGACCGTGTTCGACCGGGACAGCGGCGAAAGCCACCACGTCCCCGCCCCCGTCGTGGACGTCGTCGCCCCGGTCGGCGCCGGTGACGCCTTCGCCGCCGGATTCCTCTCCGCCACCCTGCGCGGCCTGGGCCTGCCCGCCCGGCTGCGGCACGGCCACCTGATGGCGGCCGCGGCGCTCACCGTGCCCGGCGACGTCGCCGTACCCCCCGAACGCGCCCACGCCGACGCACTGGCCGCACTGGCCCCCGACGCCTGGGAGACACTTCGTCTCGGCCCCGGCTGGACCGGGCGGCAGCAGCACCAGGAGGTACGTACGGCATGAGTCAGACCGTAGACAGGGCGCTCAGCATCCTGCCCCTGCTCGCACAGGGACCGGCCGACCTCGGCCAGGTCGCCGACCGGCTCGGCGTGCACAAGTCCACGGCGCTGCGCCTCCTGCGCACCCTGCACGAGCACGGACTCGTGCACCGGCAGCAGGACCAGCGCTACCGCCTGGGTGCGAAGCTCTTCGCCCTCGCCCAGGAAGCGGTCGAGAACCTCGACGTACGGGACATCGCACACCCCTACCTCCAGGAGCTCAACGCCGGCTGCGGACACACCGTCCACCTCGCCGTCCGCGAGGAGGGCGAGGTGCTCTACATCGACAAGGTGGAGAGCCGCTACCCGGTACGGATGTACTCGCGGATCGGCAAGCCCGTCGCGATCACCGTCGCCGCGGTCGCCAAACTCCTCCTCGCCGACCTCCCCGAACAGGAGCGCCGGACCATCGCGGAGAAACTGGAGTACCCGCCCTACACCCCCCGCTCCACCCCCAACTCCGCAGCGTTCCTCAAGGAGTTGACCCTGGTACGGGAACAGGGCTGGGCCACCGACCTGGGCGGCCACGAGGAGTCGATCAACTGCATCGGCGCCCCCATCAGGGGTGCGGACGGCCGCGTGGTGGCCGCGATGTCGGTGTCGGCGCCCAACGTCGTCGTCACGGCCGAGGAACTCCTCACCCTCCTCCCTCTCGTGCGTCGTACGGCTGACGCCATCAGCCGCGAGTACTCGGGCACCGGGGAATCCCCCTCCGGTGCCAACACCCCACAGAAAAAGGCAAGTTCATGAGCAAGCTGGACAAGGTAGCGATCACCCCCTCCACCCACACCGCCCCGCCCGCGAAGTTCTCGCACGGCGTGCGCAAGGGGAACATCCTCCAGGTGGCCGGTCAGGTCGGCTTCCTCCCGGCCGTCGAGGGCCAGGCCCCGACCCCGGCGGGCCCGACCCTGCGCGAGCAGACCCTCCAGACCTTCGCCAACGTCAAGGCGATCCTCGAAGAGGGCGGCGCCACCTGGGACGACGTCATGATGATGCGCGTCTACCTCACCGACACCGCCCACTTCGCCGAGCTGAACGCGCTCTACAACGAGTACTTCGCCGACCTCAAGGAAGCCCCCTCGGCCCGCACAACGGTCTACGTAGGCCTCCCCGCCGGCCTCCTCATCGAAATCGACGCCCTCGCAGTCCTGGGCTAACGCCGCCGAGCCCCCTTGAGCGGCGCGGCATACCGCCGCTCCCTTGGGCGGCGGGGCCGCCCCCCGGGGGCGGAACGGGCGGGCAAGGGGGCGGCCCCCGGCGGAGCCGCACCCCTCACCCCCGCCCCACCTCCGCCACGGCCCCCACCCCCACCCCCGCCCCACCTCCGCCGCCCTCCCCCCCGCTCGCCTCTGCCGAGCCGGAGCCTCAGCTCCACCCCCCAAGCCCCACCCCCCCACGCTGAACCGCATGCACCGGCCAAGCCCCCGCCCCTCCGGCAGGAGCCCCGCCGCACTCCCCCCTGCCCCAAAGGCCCCCGGAAGCCCCGGAGTTGACCGCACATGCACCTCACAGCCACAGCCACAGCCGCAGCCGCACCCGCATCCCCCCTGCTCCACCTGCCCCTGGCAGCCGCCGACCCCCCGAAAACCCCCCACACCGGCGGCCTCCTCGCCCTGATCCCCGGCACCCCCGGCCTCCTCACCGTCGCCGCCCTGGGCATCGCCCTCCTCCTGATCCTGATCATCAAGGTCAGAATCCAGCCCTTCGTGGCCCTCCTGGCCGTCTCCATAGCCGTCGGCCTGGCCGCCGGCCTCTCCGTCACGGAGCTCTTCGGCACCGTCCAGAAGTCCACCGTCACCTCGGTCATCGAATCGGGAATGGGCGGCATCCTCGGCCACGTGGCGATCATCATCGGCCTCGGCACGATGCTCGGCGCGATCCTCGAAGTCAGCGGCGGCGCCCAGGTACTGGCCTCCCGCCTGCTCGCCCTCTTCGGCGAGAAGCGAGCCCCCCTCGCGATGGGCATGACCGGCCTGGTCTTCGGCATCCCGGTCTTCTTCGACGTCGGCATCTTCGTCCTCGCCCCGATCGTCTACGCGGCGGCCAAGCGCTCCGGAAAATCGGTCCTCCTCTACGCGATGCCACTGCTCGCGGGCCTCTCGATGACCCACGCGTTCCTGCCCCCGCACCCCGGCCCGGTGGCCGCCGCCGGACTCTTCAAGGTCTCCCTCGGCTGGGTCATCCTGATGGGCATCGTCGTCGGCATCCCGGCGGTCCTGGCGGCCTGGGCGTACGCGTCCTGGATCGGCAAGCGGATCTTCGTACCCGTACCGCAGGACATGCTGGAAGCGGCGGAGGAAGCGAAGGCCGCCGTCGCCGCCGAACAGCTCGCGGCCGGGGTCAAGCCGAACGAGAAGCCGGTACCGCTCGGCACCGTCCTCGCGATCATCGGCACCCCGCTGGTCCTGATCCTCGGCGCGACCTTCTCCTCCATCGCCATGGACGAGTCCACCCTGCGCTCGGTCATCGAGTTCTTCGGCAACCCGTTCGTCGCGCTGACGATCGCGCTGCTCCTCTCGTACTACCTGCTGGGCATCCGCCGGGGCTGGTCCCGCAAGTCCCTGGAGCAGGTCTCCACCTCCTCCCTCAAGCCGGTCGGCAACATCCTCCTGGTGGTCGGCGCGGGCGGCGTCTTCGGCGCGGTCCTCAAGGGCAGCGGCATCGCGGCCGCACTCGCCGAGACCTTCGACAACGTCGGCCTGCCGATCATCGTGCTGGCCTGGCTGATCTCGGTGGTGCTGCGCGTGGCCCAGGGCTCGGCGACGGTCGCGATCGTCACCACGGCGGGCATCGTGGTCCCCATGGTCGACGGCCAGGACCTCTCCCAGGCCCACCTGGCCCTGATCATCATGGCGATCTCGGCGGGCTCGATCTTCGCCTCGCACGTCAACGACGGCGGCTTCTGGATGGTCGCGAAGTACTTCGGCATCTCGGAACGCGACACCCTGAAGTCCTGGACGGTCCTCGAAACCGTCCTCTCGGTCGCGGGCTTCGCGGTGGCCGCTCTGCTGAGCCTGGTCATCTAGCGGTACGCGTGCGGGGGCGCGGGGGAGTGAGGGCCCGCCCCACGCCCCCCACCCGTACCGGACCACCCCTGCCCGTCATACTGACCCCCATGTCACAGCCCCCGGACGGCTTCGGCCCGCCCCCCGCGTACAACCCCTACGGCGGGCCCCCGGCCAACCCCTACTACTCCCCGCCGCCGCCCGCCCCCGGGCCCGCACCCCTCCCGGCACCCACCCCCGCACCCATCCCGGCACCCCTCCCTCCCGGCCCCGACTTCCTCGCCGCCGACAAGACCTCCGCCGTAGTCATCGACCCCGCCGGCGTCTCGTTCGAGACCAACGGCCAGACCCTCGACTTCGGCTGGCCGCACGTCCGGACCGTCCAGTTCCGGCCCAGCCCCGTCGGGCACCGCCTCATGGTCGCCGTCGTCGTCCCCGACGGGCGCTTCTTCGAGTGCGTCGTGAACGCCCGCAAGGCCCCCGTCCTCCAGCAGTGGCTGGCGGAGATCGCGTACGTCACGAACGTCTACCTCGCGGGACGTAACCCCCAAGCCTGACCTGCCCGTACTTCGATACGGAGACGAATTCCGCAGGGCCCTTGCGCCCGCCCCGCCTCGCCCGCTTTGGTGATCCAGATCACTCAGGGGGACGAGCGGGAGGTAGGACGCCATGGCGGACGGATTGCAGGACAGCGGCAGCGGCGGAAGCCGTGCAGGAAGCACCGGGGGCGCGGGGGACGCCGGAGGCGCGACAGCGGCCCCGGGTGCGGGCGCCGATACCGGCCCCCGCAAGTCGAGTTGGAAGTACATCGGGCCGGGCATCGTCGTCGCCGCCACCGGTGTCGGCGCCGGTGACCTCGTCGCCACCCTCATCGCGGGCAGCAAGTTCGGCTACACGCTCATGTGGGCCGCCGTCATCGGCTGCGTCGTCAAGATCGCCCTCGCCGAAGCCACCGGCCGCTGGCACCTGGCCACCGGCCGCACCCTCTTCGAGGGCTGGCGCACCCTCGGGCAGTGGACCACCGTCTACTTCGCGGTGTACGTGGTCATCTGGGGATTCATCTACGGGGCGACGGCCATGTCGTCGTCCGCCCTGCCCATCGTCGCGCTGTTCCCGGACGGGCCGAGCCTCAAGTTCTGGGCGATCGTCTGCGGGTTGGTCGGCCTGGCCTTCGTCTGGTTCAACCGGTACGCCGTCTTCGAGAAGGTCATGACGGTGCTGGTCGGTGTCATGTTCGTGGTCGTGGTGTACGTCGCGATCCGCGTCGGCCCGTCGGTCGGCAAGTCCTTCGCGGGCCTCGCGCCCGTCCTGCCGGACGGGTCGCTGCTCTACACCCTCGGCCTCATCGGTGGCGTCGGTGGAACCATCACCATGGCCGCGTACGGCTACTGGGTGAATGCCAAGGGCTGGACCAACTCCTCCTGGATGAAGGTGATGCGCCTCGACAACCGCGTCGCGTACATCACCACCGGCATCTTCGTCGTCGCCATGCTGATCGTCGGCGCCGAGCTGCTGCACTCCTCCCACCTGGCGCTCACCAAGGGCGACAAGGGGCTGATCGACCTCGGCAGGATCCTTGAGGACCGCTTCGGGGCGACCACGGCCAAGCTCTTCCTGGTGGGCTTCTTCGCCACCTCGTTCTCGTCCCTGATCGGGGTGTGGCACGGGGTGAGCCTGATGTTCGCCGACTTCGTGGAACGGTTCCGCAAGGACCGCGTGGGCGCGCCGGTCGAGCTGGGGACGGCCCAGGAGGTCGCGGAGGGCAAGCGCGAGAAGTCCGTCCCGTTCCGGGCGTACGCGCTCTGGCTCACCTTCCCGCCGATGGCGCTGCTCTGGCTGGACCAGCCGTTCGGGCTGGTCGTGGTGTACGGGGTGCTCGGCGCGTTCTTCATGCCGTTCCTCGCGCTCACCCTGCTGTGGCTGCTCAACTCCTCGCGCACACCGGCCGAGTGGCGCAACGGAATCCTCAGCAACGTACTGCTCGCGGCGGCCGGGCTGCTGTTCGTGGTGCTGTGCGTGCAGCAGATCATCGACCTCTTCAACAAGTGACGCACCAGCAGCGGGGGGGGGGGGGGGGGGGGGGGGGGGGGGGGGGGGTGTTCCCCCCCGGGGGTTCTTCTCCCCTGTTCCCCCCCCCCCCCCCCCCCCCCCTCTTCCTCCTCCTCCCCCCCCCCTTCCCC